>NZ_CABPVA010000049.1:0-601 GCF_902460595.1 Campylobacter concisus | reverse complement strand
GTTGTGGTTATATTACGAAGATGGTTTAGAATATTTGAATTTTTTAGAAAATCATAATATAGAAATTTTAGGTTGCGAAGCATTATTATTTTATCCAGACAAACAAAGCGTAGAGCCAAATCAATATCATGACTTTTCATTGGAAGATTATCCATTAACAAGTAAAAATTTAATATGGTATCCAAACAAAGAAAAAAAATAAATATGATACTTGTAGGAATTTCTTTTATGATAGATTTGAAATAGTGAAAGAATTGAGAAAAATAGGGTACGATATGTTGTTTCAAACAGAACTGGATTTATCTATTGCAAAAGTTGATTAATTTGCAATCCAGAAAAGCTCATTTGCTAAAAATTTAGCTCTAAAGCAAAGTGGCGAGAATAGATTTAAACTTGAAGAGGTAAATTTAAAAGAGATAAAAGCAAAGATCGAGGCTAAATTTAAAAAACTAGGCAAAGAGCTAAGCAAGCAGGAGCTAAATGCTGAAATTTTAAAAGAGGCTATAAGTAAAGATAGCACCCTTTATGCTCTAAATTTACACAAAGACTCATATCTATATGGCACATCTACAAAGGTATTTCATAACCTAAGACTAGACAT
>NZ_CABPVA010000048.1:0-646 GCF_902460595.1 Campylobacter concisus | reverse complement strand
GCGCGTCGTTAGTTTTAGCTAGCACCGCTCCGCCAAAGCTCGCCCCGGCAAAAAACCCGTCGTTGTCCGTATACGCGTAAATATCGCTCGTAAAGCTAAAATCGCTCACTCTGCCATAAAATTTGCCCGTATCGGCAAACGCAAACGATGCGTCGGCGTTTATCGTAATTTTGGCGTCTTTTATGTCGGCTACGAGGCTATCTTTCAGGATAAATAACACAAGCGAGCTATTTTCGTAACCAACCTGCAACCCGATACTGCCGCCGCTGATATCCACAACCATCATTTCGCTTGGCGCATACGGATTTCCCACGAGCATCACGCCCTTGCCGTGCATACCGCCCAGCACAAAGCCCACCTTGGTGATACTTGGAAAAACGACGACCGCTTTTGCATTTTGGAGCAAAGCCTTAACCGGTGCGTCCGAGTTTTTATGCATCGTCGTCGTAAAAGAATTTGATGCGTCTAGCACGAGTTCGTCGTTTGCCACGAGCGCTAAAACGCAAAAAATCGCTAGTAAAATTTCTCTCATTTTCTACCTGAATTTGACCTATTTCGCCATTTCTATGGCTCTAGTTTCTCGGATCACGTTTACTTTGATCTCGCCCGGATACTGCAGCTAATCTCGTATGCCGTCTTCTGCTTG
>NZ_CABPVA010000047.1:0-661 GCF_902460595.1 Campylobacter concisus | reverse complement strand
ATTTAACACCATCACCTAAGAGTTCATCGTAAAATTCTTTAAAATTATATATTTCACCATTATAAATAGTAATATATTGACCAGTTTTATCAAACATTGGTTGGTGTCCGTGTTTTGATAGATCCTGTATCGATAGTCTGCGATGGCCTAAGCCTAAATTAAAATTTTCATTTTCAAAAAATTCATACCCACTATCGTTTGGACCTCTATGCCGTAAAACGTCTGTCATGTTTATTAAATTATCCATGCCCCGTTTTTTATTAAAATCGCAAAATCCAGCCAATCCACACATACTATCTTTTCCTTATCATGCTATAAATTCTTATTATAAATTCATTCCTTAACAAAACTAATATCACATAGTTAAAGACAAAAAACAAAACACTACTCACAAAAAATGGCAGACTGAGCATTCTAATAGTAACAAAAGAGGTACCCGCTGCCAACAAATACTTCATAAACTCAAAAAGTATATTTTTATAGCTTAAATGTAAATTCTCTTTATAATGAATTATCAGCAGATTTAGGGCTATAATAACACCAGTTGAAACAAGAGTTGCCAAAGCTATACCTACGATACCATACTTACTTATCCAAAGATAATTTAAGACAAAATTTATTAGCACCCCTATTAATGATAAACAAATAACATAAGCATATT
>NZ_CABPVA010000046.1:0-696 GCF_902460595.1 Campylobacter concisus | reverse complement strand
AAATTAAGTTCGTGGCATTTTTCAATTAAAGAACAAATCTTTATAATGATGCCTTTTAAATCTAGCATATTACTTATGGCGGTTTCATGGCTTACATTTAAATTTTCTTCTTCTCTCAAAATATTTTTTGCACACTCATTATTGATATTAGTTAGAATCATCTCCTTTTCTTTGTAGATTTTTTCTATATCATCAAAAACCTCTACATGACCTTTAGACACATATCGCAATAAATAACCAAATTCATGCACAACAAGGTTGTTGACATTAAATCCTCCAAATCCATTAAAATCAATTCTATTATCAGATAGGAATTTTTTTATTTCTCTATATTTTAGAAAATTGTCGACAGAAGTTAACATTGACTCTCCTTTTATTCATTATTTTTTATTCTTTTATTTTTTTCATATTCTACTCTTTCCTTAATTATATCAGTGCATTCTATGAAAAAATTTCCATATGTATTTTTATTTAAATATTTTAAATCAAATAAATCATCTAGCATATAAGAAGGCTTGCTATTTTTCATAATGTTTCCAATATAATAATTTGATGAGTTTAATTTATCATAGTCTTTGCGTTCTAGAACCCTAAGTGATATTTTATGCTCATGTTTTATGTAAAATTTATACAATTCATAAAGATCATAACATTCTGGACCACTCATTATAAAATCTTCTCCTATGCAATAAACAT
>NZ_CABPVA010000045.1:0-705 GCF_902460595.1 Campylobacter concisus | reverse complement strand
GTGTAAGATAGCTCATAATAAACCCATTTATAGATGTTACAGATAATATCTTAGATTTAGGATCATGCCATTCACTATTGAAATGTTTCCTTATTGCCTCAAAATATGTTGAGATTTTTTCTACACAAAATTTTTTATACTTATCCAAGGTTGCATCATCCATTTTTTTTAGTGCCTCTTTATCGCCATCCCAGTGAAAGAATAGATTTTTTCTACCATCCTTGGGGTCTAAAGTTATTAAATAACGCAACGCAAATTTAATTATTGACGCAATTTTAATTTTATTTTCATCCAATAATGACATTTCAAATTTATTTAGAAAAATACTTTTTTTATTTAGGAGATCAATGATTGACCTAGATAAACCAAAATCCGAAATAGGATCTTTAACCATTTGAATATGTAGTAATACATCTTGAGATACTGGTTTAGCATTAGAATTAATATCTAAAAATATTTCACTCTGTATCTTTATTTTTTGAGTATCTGACATACCTTTTGGAAAAATAAGACCCGTAACTAATAAGTGTAACTCTTTTCTTAACTGTGATATTTTAGACTCATCACTATCTGTTTCCAAACCTTCATAATGAGCATAAATACGATGTTGTCCATCAATAATACATATACTATTCATACAATTTGGGATAAGCATAGTGCATACATCATGCTTATTAATTTCATCAATATTAATAGGTATATTAT
>NZ_CABPVA010000044.1:0-751 GCF_902460595.1 Campylobacter concisus | reverse complement strand
ATAATAATGAGCTCCTAGCTATAAAAGAATATAAAAATAGACTTGATACTATTTGTAAAAATAATAATACGGATACAGATTTATATGAAATGCCAGAAATTTGGAATAAGATAATTATAAGTTCTGTAAATTTACTAAATTTATTAGGTTATTCCATTAATGACTTTGATGAAGATGCTAAATTGATAGCCGAGCATAAAGTTTAGTAATATAGTATTTGTAAAAATCAATAAATTTATAAATCATTTCTTGCATTTGCTATTTTTAAGCTGGTGCTATATAAAACTAGATGACGGCAAATTTGAAGCGATGACAAGTGTTGATAGGCTAAATTTTATACTTAAAGTAGCGGAAAAATAATAGAAAATACGGCTGTAGAAATTATTAGGGATAGTGAAAAATGAGAGAACTTTATAAGATTTATTTAAAGGACAATGTGCAATTGGGGCAGATACCAAAAACAATTCACTATTCTGGCAACACTCTTTTGCCAAAGCCATTTGCACTAAGTATCGTAAAGTATAGTGACAATGAAGGATATTATTTGCTTTATCTTGACAAATTTGGAGAAGAGCAGACAGATACATATCATGAGACTTTAGAAGATGCCTTTGGGCAAGCAGAATTTGAATTTGGCGTAAAAAAAGATGAATGGTTTTTGGTAAAAAATCAATAATTTTGCAGACTAGTTCAAAAAAGAGTTTGCGGTGAATAAAAAGTTAAAAATAGTTTTACAAACAGAATTTGCATG
>NZ_CABPVA010000043.1:0-757 GCF_902460595.1 Campylobacter concisus | reverse complement strand
CCTATATTGTGTTCTTTGACAAGGTTTAAAAAATCAATTTTAAACTGCTCATTTGTTTCAACTGCTTTTATGATCTTTATACCTATGTCCTTAAATTTTTGCTCTTTTTCTTCTTTGATAGCATTTAATAATTGCTTTCTTTGCTCTGAAAGTTTCTTAAGTTGTTCTTCATTCTTTAGAAGTCTTTCTGCTGCTGTAAGTTTTGACATTGTATAGCTCCTTTTTATGCTTTGATAATTTTTGATGTTTATATTTAAAAACAGAATATCAAATTCATGTATAACCTTTTTCTTCTTATTGGTTATTTTATTTGTCTGATATTTTTTGTTATTATAACATATTCTTGGTATTTTTTGATAAAAGCTGTGTTATAATCTAAAATGAATAAAGAAATAAAAGCAAAAAAAGTTACATAAAATAGTAGATTGCAGGATAGCCTTTTTCTCCTATTTTGTAATACAAAATATTTGAGAAAAAGGCAAATACTCTGCGAGGCTCTTGTAATTTTTGCTTTGCAAAATTTTTGGTAAATAGGAAATGGAGGGTTTTTGAATTATGGCTAAAGAATTAAAAACTTTTAGATTAGATGTTGAGAATTTAAATTTTTTACAAACCTTAAAAGAAAAAATGGGGGTAAAATCATTAAATGAAGCAATCAATTTACTTTTGTTCTTTTTAGAGAGAGATAATAAAATTATTGATGCCGTAAAAGAAAATTATCCACTTTTAAAAATAAAAAGGTCTGAGCTTACTAGAG
>NZ_CABPVA010000042.1:0-915 GCF_902460595.1 Campylobacter concisus | reverse complement strand
ATACAAAATTTATTCTTTTTAGCATAGTCAATTAGTTCATTAAAAAATATACAATATACACCCGGAGAAAAAAGAGCTATATTCAAATTTCACCCCTTTGATATAAAATCAAAATTAACACCAGAACACAGGGTCAACTTGGTTAACATATCTGCATCTAGTCTTCTAAAATCACTATTCATTACCTTATTTAATGTTAGATCATTTAAAAACAGATAATCTACTCCGGTTTCTAAACATAGTTGTTGATTTTTAACTTCATGTACGATACCTAAAGTATATTTTTGAAATAATATCCCCAAAAGTATGCCATGAAATCTCATGCTTAAAACATAATCAAGACTATTAAAATGTTCTAAAAAATTACCAATATTTAAATTTACTATCTCAATATCTTCATGATGCATTAGTCGCTCATAAAATAAATTATCCGCTTTATCTGTATTAATTTGAAATGATAAAAGTTTTATTTTAAAACCATTTTTAATATAGGCGTTTAGTATATTATTAAGCTCAGGTATATAATTTTCACCATATTTATCAGAATAATCAATTAAAGATATGCCTATTGTTTTATTCTCACGATTAACGCCATCATCATTCAAAATACTCTTACTCCAAAAGGAACCAAAAACTAGATCTTGCGTCAATATAACATTAGCTGCTGTACTTAATTTTTTTGCTATTTGAAAAGACAAAGCATCTCTACAATAGACAAAATGAGAATTTGATAATATTTTTTTCATTGCCAGTATAGAAAAAAAACTGCTTAAAATATCTATCCCTATACCAATCAAAACAACCTTTTTTCCAGTACTTTTTGCATATGATACAAAAAATGATAAATATATCATCAAAAAACTAGCCTTATTACTATCCATAAAAATCGTTCCACCACCAAGTAAAAATACATCG
>NZ_CABPVA010000041.1:0-1007 GCF_902460595.1 Campylobacter concisus | reverse complement strand
ACTTTTGAAGAAGAAAGAGAAATATGTTAATTTAAAGTTTGATAATTATAAGGAATCAGTACTATCTATAGAGGACCTTGATGAAAAAATTTATAGGCAAATTGTACTATTAGAAAATAATGGAGTTTTTAGATATTGGGAAACAAAGAAAGAGTCAAAGAGATTAATAAAACAAAAAAAAATATTACAAAAACTAAAGTCCGAAGATATTAAGCAATATGACGATTCCATAAAAGAACTTAAAGATGTTAATGATTCTGTAGCAAACAATTATTTTTCAAGATTTATAGTATTACTTGAAAATAATAAAGAAAATAATAAAGAAATTATTGATGAAATTGATAAACACTTAAAATTAATAGAGAGTAAGTTAAACAACAGATTAGATAAATTCTGTACTGAGTATAAAGATCAACAAAAGTTAAAATTTATTATAGAAAAATTTAACTTTATAAAAAATCACTATAAAAGCATAATAACATTGTTGGGATTGACCCCTTTTATAATATATTTTGTGCTTAATAAAAATATAGGCTACATACCAATGCCTAGCAGTAGCGATATCTTTCCTATCCTGACTTCATTGACGCTAGCGGGACTTAGTTTGCTATTTGTATTGTATCTTGCGCCAATAATGCAATTAATTATTGCATTTTGTATACGAGATATTAAGAGTAATGTAATTTGGTTTGTCTATTTATTTTCTTGTGTAGCAACCTTGGTAATAGCTATTCTTATGGTTTATACAGACTATAATTTTAGCAAAGAAAAAATAGAAATTATTATTTTTATACTTCTTGCAATAGATATCATTATTTATTATATTTTTAATAGTAAAAAATTGAATAAAAAAGATAAATTCTTTAATTCTTTGATCCTAGCCTTCTTTGGAATTATTTCCTTTTTAAGTCCATTTATAATTTTTATTACAATTGTTGAGAGAGTTAATTATAGTTCTTTTGAGGATTGTGTATTTTTAATACTAATTGTATCACTCTCTGTAATAT
>NZ_CABPVA010000040.1:0-1108 GCF_902460595.1 Campylobacter concisus | reverse complement strand
CAAGAGAGCTTTTAAATTTCAAAGAAAAAAGAGGCATAGACGTCTTAGAGCTTATGCAAAAGATAGATAAGAAGCAAATTTTAAATAAGATGGCTTAATGGATTAAAGACAGCCACCTTTTAAATTTATCTATTTAGATTTTTGTCTCATTTTGAAGCTTTGTGGCATGAGCCAGTACACTATCTACTATCTCGCCAGCACTTTTGTCATCTTTTGAAGTGAGTAAATTCCTTTTTAGTAGCTCTTCTAAGATAAATTTGATCATCTTCTCATTTTTCAAAAGCCTTGAGAGAGGCACTATATCATCAGCTAAGCTTTGCTCACTCATTAGCTTTGAGTAAGAGCTTGCTTCCACGCTAAGCTTCGTCTCGCCACTATCACTGGCGATAGGACTAAAGCTCTTTAAAAATCCCACAAACACGCCAGCACTGCTGTAAGTATCATCTGCTTGATATACCGACATATCAGGGTTAAATGTATATTCGTCGCTGGCTTTTGCATCAAGATGCTCTTTGCTAAAATTTAGCTCATAGACCTCGTGGCTTACTCCAAAGCCTCTAATCTCATCTCTAACGCTCCTTGCATCACTAACTTGATCAAATGTTTTATATACATTTGTAACGGATATTAGGCTCACATCTTTTAAGAAATTTGCATTTTTACCAAAGGTTTTTTGGTTAGTATCCATGCTAAAGCCTTTTGGCAAATTTGCTAGATCAGCTTCGCTATATCTACCTTTTTCATCGCCCACAATGCTTTTAAAAAGTTTATAGTAGTGCTTTGTAGTATCAGCTACGTCTATCTTTTCAAAGGCAGGCTTACTTCTATCTTGTGTGAAGAGATGTGTTTTGTTGTTGTATCTAACTATCTCATCAAGTGTGCTTTTATGGATTTTAAAGTCTTGCGGTAAGCCCGCTGCTTTGTTAAAATCAGCTCCCATAAAGCCAGCTTTATCTACTGTGTAGCCGTAAGCTTGAAGATCACTGAAATTTAAAGAGATGAGGCTGTTTTGTGAAGAAGTTGTATAAGTAAATTTAGCTGGCTCTTGGCTTGGCTTAATGCTCTCTTCTTTGGTTTTTTGGTTAAAAACATCACTAAAATTTGCAGA
>NZ_CABPVA010000039.1:0-1150 GCF_902460595.1 Campylobacter concisus | reverse complement strand
ATAAATTTAACTCGCTACATTTTTTTGCTTTGTAAATAGATGTTTGAATTTCAATAATTTCTATATTATATTCTTTTAAAAATTTAATAAATTCCAAAGCATCTTTGTAATAAAGCCATAATCTATTTTCTGTTATATCATAATTTTTTGGCTTTTTTGGTGATTTGTCGAACCAAGAATTTAACATATTAGGAGTGCAATTTTTCGTTTTCATTTTGCACTGTCTGTATTGTGAATTAAAATTCCAAATTTAGCCTTTTTAGAAAAAAATTTATTTCCTGCTAAATTTGGACCAATACAAATATTGTCATTTTTCAATTCCATTGCCTGTGCTTTAATTAAGTTAGATAAAAACATTAAGCTTTTTGTATCTCCTTGTATAAAAAAGACATCATCTTCTAGCCAAGTATTTATTTTTATTTTTTCTTTTGAATATTGCTCACATATACTATCTGTTTTCATTTTTTACCCTTAAATCTACCATCTTCCCAAACATCAAATGAACGTTTACCATTTTCGTATGATTTTTTTATCTTTATATACTTCCCAGTGGTCTTTATGTAATAAGTCCTTTCCCCATACTGAATTTAAAACTTTTTTAAGCAGTCACTAAAACCAAAGTTAAATTTGCAATATCTTACTAATATCACTTATCTTTTTAAAATAAAAATTTGTCATAGGATCTTTATTTCACAATAACTTTTTGCTGATCTTATAGGCCTTTTTATAATTTTTTATTGCTAATTTATACTCATCTGCTACTTCACAAATAGCTGCAATATTTGCGTAACACTTTGCCACACTAGTGCTACTATTCCCATATATACTTAAATAAATTTCAAGTGCTTTACTATTAAACTCAAAAGCCTTTATATAGTCTTCTTTTTCTAAAAAGGCAACACCTAAATTATAATATGATATTGCGGTATCTTGGTGAATTTCTCCTAAGACTTTAATTCTTGTTGCGAGAGATTTTTGAAAATTTTTTATAGAATTTTCAAAATCCTTTTTTAGCAAGAACGCATATCCTATGTCGTTATAAAAATTTGCTACTTCTACATTATTTATTCCAAATAACCTTTTAGAAATTTGTAGCCCTTTTTTATAAAATTTGATAGCTGATACATATCTACATTCTTTTGTATATATA
>NZ_CABPVA010000038.1:0-1171 GCF_902460595.1 Campylobacter concisus | reverse complement strand
CTATCCAAAGCAGATTTAAGGATAGAAATGATACTAAGCTTATAAGAGAGTATCTTAATCAGTTTAAGGAGTTTTAATGCCAATCAATGAGAGAAATGCTAGTAAATTTAAAGATAAACTAAGAGATACATTAAAAAAGGCTGAAGATTTTATATATGAACTATATTATGATACTAATAAAATAGCTACTATAGGTTGTGGTTTTAATGTAACTTTAAAAGAGATACTAAAAAAAGTTTGTGACGAGATCTACTCTGAACCCAAGATGAATGAAGAAGAATTTACCGGACTACTTAATGCAATTAATGGAGTAAAGGTAAAAACTAATGGAAATTTAAGATCTAAGGTATCAGAGTATCTTGAGGGCATAAAGACAGAAGATGGAAAAAGTGCGAAATTTGGTGAATTTAAGTTAGACGATGACCAAATCGGCGATATATTGCCAGAGGTTGTTGAAATATTTAGAGATGGTCTAAATAAAAAACTCGCTTATACCTCTATAGGCCCACAAGAGAGTAAAATAGATAAATATAGCATAGGTAGTAAAGAATATATAGCTTTAATGAGTATGACATATAATAATCCAAGCCTTGTAGGAAATGGACTAAAAGCTCACTTAAGAGCCAAAAACCGCTTTGGAGCTTGGTATGAGATAAGATATAAAAGTAATGCAGACAATGAGATAGGTATAGCTAAGCGTAGATTTATAGAGTCGAATGAATTTGGGCTTTTTGAAAGTGATGCAAATAATGAAGCAATTAGTAATAATAGACTAGCAAATATAGATATAAACGCAATATCCTTTGAAGAGTGTTTGGATCTATTCTCTCTTTTAAATGTAGCAAAGATAAAAGATAAAGATGAACCATCTATAACCTATCTACAAAACGCTATAGCCTATGAGACTACTAAGGAATTTAAAGGCAATAGAACTATAGCTGGCTACTCAAATGGCAATGCTGACTTTAATGAACACTACAGAAAATACAACACTATCTTGCAATTTTTCGCAGATAAGATAAATGCCCTTTTAAAAGATGTAACCAAAAAGAGCTTTAAGCTAGAAGATATCTATGTGATCACCACAAAAGATGATAATAGCCATAATATCTCAAGGATAAATAAGCTCTTAAAGATAAGAGCAGAAAATGGTGAGTTTAAACCTGAAGCT
>NZ_CABPVA010000037.1:0-1201 GCF_902460595.1 Campylobacter concisus | reverse complement strand
ATAAGAAAGTTAGAAATTTAATAGTAGTACGAAAAAACAAATAATGAAACAAATATGCATCATTCTAGCGTATCTTTATGCAAAGAGCTTAAACTCAGCCATCGCGAATGTTGCGGTAGAAATCATGTAAAATAACGGCTATAAGGTTAAATTTTTTATGATCTGTATAAGAAGAAATTTAATCCGGATATTATTGGTGCCGAACTCGTAAGCGATAAAAGCGATGACGAGCTACTAAAAGCGTATCAAAAAGACATCGAAAACTCAATTGTCCATCCAAACTAGTGTGGGCGAGCCACCCACCAGCCTCAAAGGCTGAATTAACTGAGTGTTTAGGCAGGGTGTTGCTTGTGATTTCGCATCGGGTGATAGAAATGGTGAGTTTCCGGTAGGGCTCTTAAATATCGCAACCGCTGTAGTTTTTAGTGAATCTAGCATTCAGGAAGCTAGAGAAAATGAGGTTTTTGGTGGCTTGCTGTAGAAAATTTAAAAAAGCTGTATTTTTAATGTTTGCGGCATAAAACTTTTGAGCGGCTGATGTTTAGAGTGGTCGCGGATAGCGACGAGGTTGAGCAAAAGGTCTGGTTAGAGCAGGTCAAATGTGTGTTGGATAGACGCTTTCCTGGGCTTGCGTAAATTTACTAAGGGAAAATTTACAATCTAAACGCCGACACGAAAGTGATTGAAAAAAGCGTCGTTAGCAAGAGAATTTTTGATTGCGAGAACACTCACGTTGGCGCGTTAGGCTTTGAAGCGGGAGAGGAAATCATGAGGCTTGCCTCTATGTGTAGAGGAGATAATGATACATTTAATGTAGATATACTAAAAGAAATAGGGAAAAGTATAATAAATCTACAGGGCAGGTTATGCCAAGGTGGTTAATTCAAAGAGATGTCATTGTTGTCCCAAAATCTGTAAAGAAAGAGCGTACGAAACAAAATAGAAGTTTTTGATTTTGCTCTTACTGATGAATATATGTTAAAAGTTGCTATGCTAAATACGAAAAAAAGAGCACAATTCATGATCCGCAAGACTTAGAAACTGCAAGATGGATTGCGACATCATATAAGATGGAAGAACAAATAAATATGAATAGTTAAAAAGACACCAGTAAAGGTGTGTTTTTATATCTAAAGGCTAAATTTTAGAATATAGTTAAATGCAAATTTGAAAATTGCAGTGTTACTGCATACAAGATAGA
>NZ_CABPVA010000036.1:0-1203 GCF_902460595.1 Campylobacter concisus | reverse complement strand
CAATATGAGGATAGGTATGTCTATCTAGATAGTTTTACTAACAATAGAGAATTTTATGATAAAAATTTAAAGGTGGATACTCATTATTTAGATAATACACTAAGCTTTTTAGGCGGCGTTGGCACTGGTGCTAAAAATTTGTTAGTAGATACTGCAACAGGACTATACCGCTTAGCAACAGATCCAGTAGAAACAGGCAAAGGTGTAGCAAATACTGTATCAAATGCAGATACGCTCATTTATAACGGTTTAATGAAAAGCGAGCTAGATATTATGCTCGGAGATTATGCTAGCGCAACCGCTAGAGATTTTGAATTTATAGGTGGAATTTGGGGAGGTGGTGCATTAGCTAGAACGACCACAAAAGGAGTGGTAAACGGAGTAAGAAAACTTGAAGCAAATATAATAGAAAAAACAACTTCTAAATTACCGAATAATGCGGTATATAATCCAAAAAATGGAATTATTTCAATAGAAAATAAAAATTTCATTCAAGTAGGAACTGACACTTTGACAAATTCGCCTATATTGCGAGAAATAGGATACAATAAAGGAAGTTATGCTCTAAAAGGAAATCACTATGTATCTACAGCAGATGGACTATATATGATAGGTGAAAATGCTCTACAAAAAACTGGAACAAAAGTGGTAACGAATTCAAATTTAGCTGAATTTATGAAACCAGGTTTAAATCCAATTAGCGATATGTATTATAAAGGTTCAAATTGGTTTATAAAAAATCCAAGTGCTATACCTGATTTTGTCGAGGGTTATCTACCAGGAATTCCTAGTTATAGTGCTTATGGTATGTTGGAGGAGTTGTTGGTAATATTATATATTCATACGACAAATTTTACCAAGATGCTAAAGATTTAGTCAATTATTTTAAGGATAAAAATGATTAAATATTGTCTTGCTTTGGTTATGATTGTAGCTGGGTTTAAAGTGTTGTTTGTTAAGCAATTTTGGTCGCAAGGTGCTTTTCATGATTTTTAAAATCCATTATTATATATACCAATAAGTGGATTTTTAATTATTGGTGGGTTTTTATTAATATTTAATAAAGGTAGCAAAAAATAACTATCTCAAAGCAGGAATTTAAGAAAGTTACAAATAGTAAAGGTATAACATTTTTGGAAAAAAGATTACCAGATGGTCGTGGCATTAGATTGGAATTAAATGGAAATTTTAAAGGTTTTATAG
>NZ_CABPVA010000035.1:0-1373 GCF_902460595.1 Campylobacter concisus | reverse complement strand
TTTAATCATCTTCGTATCTTATATAAAACCAATCCATATAATGTGGCTGTTTTTTAATATTTTTCCCATTCTATTTTGTTAATATAATTTTTTCTTTATATTGTCCGTTTGCATCTAGTTCTGGCGATACGGAATATAATTCAGTTAAAGCATACGAAAAAATATCATAGTCTTCATCTGTTGGTTCATTGTCTAAATAACCATATAAATAAACAGTGCCATCATCTCCATAATCAAAGGCAATGCCTCTTACATTTGGTCGTATTTCTCCTAAAAAACCTACATGCAATCCGAATAGAAGTATTGAATAAATATTTTTCATAATACACCTCAAAATTTGTCTGGAAATGCTGGAACGATATGAGCCCCACCATTTTTATCAATATGAACTATTCCCCAAGTAGTATTTTGCGATGATGAACCATCGTATTTTTTTACTTCGCCTATGATCCGACCAAAATCAATTTTAAGTTTATTTTCATTTATAACTCGTATTTTTTTCACTTTGTTATTTTTTATATCATTGATTAGCTCTTTTGGATCTATATTATAAGATAATGTGCTTCTATTTTTAGCAAGCCAGAAGTTTTAATGATATCCACAGAGTAGTTAGCCCGGACATTTTTATTGAAATTTGTAACATTAGCATAACTTTGAAATATCATAAAATACAAAAATACAAATGCAAAACTTAAAGTTAGTAACTTAAATTTGAGTCTTAATTTGTATTTGGTTTTTTATAGGCTTGATAAGTCATTTGTTATCCTAATAAATTTTTCCTGTTTTTCTATTGACCCAGCGAATATCTGGGCAATCTTTATACCAAAATTTTACAAAACTATCATTATCGTTAATTCTACCATATAATGAATTTAAATTTTTAGGAAGTTTTTGCCTTATATATTCTATTATCGTATCCGAAGTAGTATCCCAAAATTTAATATTTTGAATAATTTTTTCTTTTTCTCCACTTAGTGGCAATACAACAAGTATAAGCCCACTATCAATAAATTTTTTTAACAGGTATAGGAAAGCTTCAACTTCATCTTCAATTGTTTCAAATTCTAAATTATCTTGCGTAAAGAGCGTTAGCAAGGAACAGCCAAAATAATCAGCATATATTTCCATATAATTACTATCTATATTTTTACGTATTTTGGAGATATTTTTCATTTGAATTTTAGCTCCTTATATATTTGCATTCCTTTTTGATGTGGTAGGCAAATTATATAATGTTAAATATTTTTTATTTAATGTCAAAGTGTATCCAAATTCACTTATTTTAATTACATTATCATTTTCATCGAAAAATTCAACTTCACAATCTGTTGTATTATAATTCATTACAATTGTTCCCTTTGTTCCTTTTTTAA
>NZ_CABPVA010000034.1:0-1390 GCF_902460595.1 Campylobacter concisus | reverse complement strand
CTATTTTAGGCACTAGCAGTGATGCTTTTGTTCTTTCCCTTTCTTTAAAATTTCCTTTAAGAGTGGAACACTTAGTTACTAAAGTGGGACAGCCTCTTAAAAATCCCAAAATTATATCTCATTTACACTTCTAAAACAATGAAAAATACTAATTTTTGCGCATTATGAACAAAATGTCATTTAAACAATTTTTTATTTTAAACAAAATATAATTCAAAAATATTTTTTAGGCGAGGTTCGCCTGCAACATTTACAAATTCTCTAAAGTTTTCGTAAATCAAATTTCAAATTTTCTTCACAGAAAGGCACTAATATGTTTAAAAAAGCTATTTTTATGGCTATTTTTAGTCTGTTTTTTACCGCAAGCGTTCAAGCTAGCGACGATCAAGTTGGCGTAGTAAGCGCTCAAAATCCGATGGTAGTAGATGAAAACGCTAAAACTATTACTATCTTAGCCAAGGTAAATGGCAAGTATCTTACTGAAAACACTCGCCACGCAGTAGTTTTCAAAGATGGAAGATTTGGCGATAAGCCTGTGTTTATCGCACTTGCAAATCAAAACGATTTCTACCAAGCTATGAAAAAAATAGGCGCCAAACCAGGCAACAATATGACTCTAAAAAATGGCCCTGAAACACACGTCGAAGGCGACAAGATCAAGATCGAAGTAACATGGAACGGCGCACCAAAAAGCTACGACATCAACGAAGTCATCACAGATAGTAACGGCAAACCAATCGACATGCGTTTTGGCGGCAACGAAGCGACCGCAAAGAGCTTTAACACAGGCTGCATCGCATGCTTAGATAGCTGCTCAGTCGGCATCATCTCAAACCACACCTACACTCACGGTGCAGTTGAAAAGCGTGGTGAAGTCGTATTTCACGGCAACAAAGACGTTTTACCGCCTGATGGCACATTTGTAGCGATCAGCTTTAGAGTTGCAAACTGATGCAAGCTTTTAGAGCCTTGTATTACGCGTTTTGCGCTTTGCTTTTAGGGCTTAGCGCGGCGCTTTTAGTCTCGCTATCAGTTTGGCTCGAGATGCGCGTGCACAACCGCTATATCGTGGCTGGATTTTTCGTGGCTGGGCTACTTTACGGGCTCTTTCAAAAGCGCACGGCTATTTTTGCGCTTGCTTAGATAGCTGCTCAGTCGGCATCATCTCAAACCACACCTACACTCACGGTGCAGTTGAAAAGCGTGGTGAAGTCGTATTTCACGGCAACAAAGACGTTTTACCGCCTGATGGCACATTTGTAGCGATCAGCTTTAGAGTTGCAAACTGATGCAAGCTTTTAGAGCCTTGTATTACGCGTTTTGCGCTTTGCTTTTAGGGCTTAGCGCGGCGCTTTTAGTCTCGCTATCAGTTTGGCTCGAGATGCGCGTG
>NZ_CABPVA010000033.1:0-1491 GCF_902460595.1 Campylobacter concisus | reverse complement strand
TTATTATCTAGTAAGTAACCCAAAAGAATTTGTCAATGTGTTAGCTAATATCCCAAATATACCAAGTGAAATAAAAGAAGGTATAGACAAAGGCGAACTAGATATAGTATTAGGCGACTATGAGAGTGTAACTGCAAGGGATACTGAATTTATAGCTGGACTTACTGGCTCTAGTGCTATTACAAACAAAGTTGGAAAAGCAGTTTGGGATAGGTTTGGTAATATTGCTTTAAAGCCTATTGACGATATTGTTGATAGTTTTTCGAAATATCATATAAATAATACCTTGAGTGGTTTAGACGATTTTTCAAAAAATATACCAAACATTGGCAATATTCCAAATAGAGAACTTGCACAAAATATCAATAAAGCAGTGCAAGATATTATTAAGGAACCTATAAAAACAAATACACAACTTAAAAAACATAATGGCTCTATCTATAACAATTATGAAAATTTATTACCATCTATATCTAACGGAAAAGAAATACAATATAGAGAATACAGGGTGGAACCAGTAGATAAAGCAAAAAATGTTCATAGAATAGTAGTGGGAAGTGACGGAACATATTATTACTCAAACAACCATTATGGACAAAATGGAAATGGTATCCCTTTTTATAGAGTTGGTGTATTGCCAAAAGAAACGATAAATAAAATGTTTGGAGGTATTAAATGATAGAAGTTAGAGTTGATTTTGATGAAATTGATAATATTAGAGAATTGGACTATGCTTATGGCAATCGTATTCCAGAAAATATAAAAGAAAAGATGCTATATTTTTTATCGCTAAAATTAAATTTACCTCCAACTCATAATTGGGATACATTTAAAGAATTCTATCAATATTTACATTTTAAGGAATTGCAAGAATTTAAACCAGAAGACGGTTGGGCTAGCTATGATGAATTTTTAATGATAAAAGAAGAAGATAATAAATGTGGAGTTAAAAATAAACAAGGCGTTAGGGATAATTTAAAGTTAATTTTTATAAATTTTAATAAATTTTACAAAGAACATCACGAATTAGCAAATAAATTATTGAATTTCATCAGCGATGTGAAAAGTGAAATGTTAAATTACTGTGATAAAAATAATAATGATTTTTTAAATATTACAGTAGTTATCGAAAGCTAAAAGATGAAAATAACTCAAAATGGGCAATTGAAGTTAGAAATTTTGAAGGTGTAAAAACGGAGTCAAATTAAAATTCAAATCATTGCTTGATCTATAGTAGTTTGAAAATGGCTACAATGTAGAGGCTAGCTCTCATGCTTCTAAAAAGAGCAAAATATCTTTAAATCCAAATGCCTTTTATAAGAGTAGCTTTGATCTTGTTGCAAATGGCAGCAATAAGGCAGTTTATAGCACTATAGATTCAGGAAGTGATATAAATTTAAATGCCAAAAGTGCTCTTAGCCTAAAAGGTGCAAACCTAAACTCTGGTAGTGACATAAATTTAAACGCAGAGCTTGTAGCTATATCAAACAC
>NZ_CABPVA010000032.1:0-1523 GCF_902460595.1 Campylobacter concisus | reverse complement strand
TTAAAGGTAAGAGTTTTTTATTAATTTGACAAGAACGCCCAATTTGCAGGGGCGGACGCCCTGCAAATCTGGGCTTCTATTGTTAAAGGCTACTCTAAAATTATATCACTTAGGGCGGAGCTTCGCCCCTAATGTGCCACACTTATGGGGTAATAACCCCATACCCCAGCTTTTTTTATTGATTGCAGGATAGGCTTTAACGCCAAAAATGTCCGACAAAATTATTGTTAAAAAATATGTTTTTATTCTAGGCGAGCATACTCAAGGTAATACCTTGAAACTCGCAAGGGGATATCCCCTTGACCCCTTAAAAAGGGGGCACTTGTCAAATTAATAAAAAAATGCCAGTTTTAAGGAAGCGATTATGCGAATAGTTTTGGCTGCTTATCTTCTGCAGATTTAAGAGCAATAAATTTCTTGTATTCGTCGGAATTTTCAATAAGTAAATTTATAAAATCATTAGCAGTAAAATCATCTCTATTTTTAAAATACTCTTTTAAAAAATCTTGTATAACTTTAGGAACTCTAACACTGCGTATTACGCTTTGTTCGTGCTTCTTAGGAAACCCCATTTTTAACCTTTCTTGTGTCGTATAGATCGCAATAAAGCGTCAAAGTGTATCGTATTATTTTCGGCTACTTCTATTCGCTCCCAAATACCTTCAGCATCGAGATAGTCCATTAAATCGGAATATTCAGACAAATAATTACCGCGAATAATATCTCTAATCTCTTTTTTGATTTTTGATACTTCGCTTCTTGTAAGTTCAACATAATCACTAATTTTAAAGCCGTTAAGGCACTTTATTTCGCTTTCATCATATTGGTGCTTCTCTGGGTTGTCCTTGTGTGTAAAATAACGATAATAGCCCCTTATTTGCTCTAAAGCTATCGGAATAGGTGCATTTAATTTATCAGTTAGACGCTTTACAACATTAAAAGACGTTGGACCACCATAACAAATTATAAAATGATAATGTGCCTTTTTCTCGTGTTCATCAGCATTCAAATCTTTATCGTGCAGCGGTGAAATAGCAATCGGTGCGCCTGTTTCTTGTAATATTTCAAGCCAGTTGGCTGGCATACTTTCAGGGTATGCAACAAAAGCCCAATTTCTCTTTTTGACATTTTTATTGTCTTGTGACATAATTTAACCTCCAAACGGGAATAAAGAGAACCAGATTTTAAAAAGGTGTTTCGGGTTCTCTTTTTTTTTGATATTTGAATTGTAATACAAGAAAACTTAAATAAAACTTATGGCACAAAGCACAAAGCACCCATTGGGGGGTGTCGTAGTAACCCCCCAATTTAAAATAAAAATTAGCTTATTTTTATAATTTTTTAAGTTTAGAGTTACATTATAAGATTTAGCGCTATTAGTGCAAAACCTTAAAGGTAAGAGTTTTTTATTAATTTGACAAGAACGCCCAATTTGCAGGGGCGGACGCCCTGCAAATCTGGGCTTCTATTGTTAAAGGCTACTCTAAAATTATATCACTTAGGGCGGAGCTTCGCCCCTAATG
>NZ_CABPVA010000031.1:0-1571 GCF_902460595.1 Campylobacter concisus | reverse complement strand
GAATAATATTTTATTACTATGAATATGATAGGTTTTTAATATGCCAAGGAAAAGAAAAAAAATTTATATTGATGTACCCTACTCTCTAAAAAATACTGCAAAAACAATGGGGGCTATGTGGGATAGTGACGAAAAAAGATGGTTTATTTATGATACTTTTGATTTTGAGGCATTAGTAAAGTTACTTGAAGAAAATAAAAAAGAAGGAGCTAGTAAAAAAACTGTACTATCAGATGGTATTACAAAGTTCAAAGTGCCCTATTCTCAAAAGTATCAAATTGATATTACTGACGTATCTTTAAAATTTAAAGCTGCCTTAAATGCGGCTGGGCTTGAAGTAGACACACCAATAATGGATGGAATTTTGCGACGTGTTAGAGTAGATGGCGATAGGGGTGCGCAAAAAAGTGGTGCGTATGTTGGTTATTTAGATGGTACACCAGCCGGGTTTATACAAAATTTTAAAAGTGGATTTAGTAGTAATTGGAAATATGAGACATTAGACATATTGCCCTATTCTGATGAACTTATTTATAGTAAAAAAACTCAGAATTTAGCAAATGACAATACAGTTTTTATTCAAAAGCAGTTACAAAGGGAGAATGAACTAGAAGACGAATATAAAAAAACAGCTAAAATTTTACTTGATGAGTTTTTAGCTGCAAAATTTGCTGTTTTAAATCATGCTTACTTTGTTAAGAAAAGAGTTTATAGAAATTACGGTTTAAAACAGGATAGATTTGGAAATCTTCTTATGCCACTTTTTGATATCAATGAAAAATTTTGGTCGCTTCAACGGATATTTCCAAATGGAAATAAGATGATAGGCGCCCTACTTTCAAATGAGCAAAAGAAAAATGGTGAAAAACTTCTTGCTAAGAAACGAGGAAATTTTTTTATTATAAGTGACGATATGGATATTTACAATAAAAATTCAGCTAAACTTAATATTGAGGCTTTATCAAAATATAATAAAATTTATATATGTGAAGGTTTTGCCACTGCAACAAGCGTTCATGAAGCTTGTAAGATTCCTGTGATAGTTGGACTTGATGTAGGTAATTTAGAATTTGTAGTTCAGGATTTTTCTGCAAGGTTTTGTAATATACATATCATAATTGCTGCTGATAATGATGTCAAAAAAGAAAAAGAGAGCGGGTTTAATATTGGAAAAGAAAAGGCAATGCAGATTAAAAATAATTTTAAAAATGTAAGTGTATGTATCCCAAATTTTAATGATACAGAAATTTCTAGCGGATATAGCGACTTTAATGATTTGTATAATAGCAGAGGAATTGACGAAGTAGGGCGTCAATTAGAAATATTATTATAATATCTAAAATATATTTATATAATATTATTTTTATATGATTTAGATATTATAATAATATTATTATATAAAAATAATAATGCTTTCTATCATTATTTGAAAATTATGTATCGCTTTTGTGGTTGTATTGCCTGCTAATAAATACCTATTTTTTGTATGGAGGGTTACTAATTAATTATATCTTTTATCATAGCAGAATAAGTATTCTCAAATTTGTGTTTTGTGTATTAATATTTATAAT
>NZ_CABPVA010000030.1:0-1587 GCF_902460595.1 Campylobacter concisus | reverse complement strand
TTTACCACTCCAGAAATTTCACGTATCGTTACACTTTATAATCTACTTAGTGATAAAAAATCAAAAGAAGTTTATAAGGCTGCATTAAAATTTAAGCTCACTGAATATTACTCTTATTTAATAGATATAAAAGATGATCTTAAAAAACAATACTTCGATGAGGTAGTTAAATTTAGTGATGAAGAAGTTTTTGTTGATTGTGGTGGCTATACTGGAGATACGATAGAGGCTTTTATAAAGGCTGTAAATGGTAAATTTAAGCAAATTTATAGTTTTGAGCCAGATGGCAAAAACTATAAAATTTTGACTGAATACATAAATACACTTGAACAAAAAGATAAGATAAAAGCCATAGATGCTGGAGTATATTATAAGAGCAGTGCTTTTTATCTACAAGGAAAAGAGATGGCTATAGCATGCACCAATCAAGCTACTGACAGAAAAGTGGAAGTATGTGCCATAGACGATATAGTAAAAATCCCACCTACTTATATAAAAATGGATATAGAAACGTTTGAAACATATGCGTTACTAGGGACAATGAAAAGTATCATAAAGCATAAACCAAAGCTAGCTATAAGCATATATCATAAATTTGATGACTTATGGAACATACCTCTACTTTTAAAACAATGGGTTCCAGAATATAAACTATATATAAGACACTATGAATGTTATCAGGCAGAAACCGTAGTTTATGCTATACCAAATGTTTGATTAAGGATAAAATATGAATATCTTAGATGCTGATTTTAAGCAGATCGTTGATGCTCTTTTTGATACTCAAAATGGGAAATTTGAGAGCACTTTTGAGAAACAAAAAGCAGAGCACTTTAAAGAGCTTTGTAAAAATAAAAAGCTCATCGTTCTTGGCACTGGTTACTACTTAAAAGTGCTTCCTAAATTTTTAAAGCTAACATACGATGTAGATATATATGGTGTATATGATTGGGTAGCAGAGAGAGAAAGTGGCGATGGGATTTTTGCAAATTGTAAAGACTATAACTACATAGATTTGCAAAGATATAACAAATACAAAGATAAAGCAAGGTTGTTATCAAAGGAAGAATTTTATAAAGATCCAGAAAATACAGTTATTTTTATAAATAGCGAAGTATTTGCTCATATACCACACATCCTTTATGATAGGGGGGGGGTTAAGCACTACTACAGCATGAGAAGTCTTGGCAAAAGCCTAATATCCGATAGTGCTATGAATAAAAAAGCACTAAATGACTTTAAAGAATACGACCTTAATGAGCTAAATCATGTATTTACCACTCCAGAAATTTCACGTATCGTTACACTTTATAATCTACTTAGTGACAAAAAGTCAAAAGAAGTTTATAAAGCTGCATTAAAATTTAAACTCACTGAAGACTATCACTATCTTTTAGATGTAAAAGATGATCTTAAAAAGCAATACTTCGATGATGTAGTTAAATTTAGTAATGAAGAAGTTTTTGTTGATTGTGGTGGTTATACTGGAGATACGATAGAGGCTTTTATAAAAGCTGTAAATGGTAAATTTAAGCAAATTTATAGTTTTGAGCCAGATGGCAAAAACTATAAAATTTTGACTGAATA
>NZ_CABPVA010000029.1:0-1651 GCF_902460595.1 Campylobacter concisus | reverse complement strand
GAGTATAGCTAAACTCATCTGCTTTTATCTCTATATCATTGCCTGAGTTTAAATTTATATCTCCACTCGCATCTAAATTTGAGCCAGAGACTTTTATATCATTGCCAGCTTGTAAATTTATATCATTTGTGGTCTCTAGGTTAGAGACTTTGCTAAACTGAGATTTGCTTTGATCTAAATTTATATTATTCTTTGCATTTAAGCTTAGATTTTTAGATTTTAGATCAGAGCTATCTATCTCTATATCATTAGCCGCAATGTTAGCATCTCTACTAGTTACTAGGTCTGCACCTTTTAGCTTTATCTTTTTATCTGCATTTAAATTTATATTATCAGCCACTACGCTTCCAGCTAGGCTTATGTTACCTTTGGCGTCTAGGTCTATATTATTAGCCATTACTAAAGCTGAAGCTTTTACGTTTTTATCTTTGGCCTCTTTTTTAAATTTACTTATGCTCTCATTTCTTGCTTCATATAGACTATCAAGGATGTTTGCTATATAAGCAGAGTTTATACTATCAAGGCTGTAGTAATACCCTTGGTTTTTCACCCTTCTATTTAGGTTTTTGATGATTGGGCTATTAAATATTGGCTCAGAGAATTTATCTAGATCAATATTTGCTAGCTTTATATCATCATTTAGTGCGTAGCTTGAAAAGTCTTGTGTGCTTCCTACTATGTTATTGCCCGCTGCAAATACCGCTGGCAAACCAACATCTGTGTATGAGAAGTTAAACGCCGCACCTTTGCCACCTTTAGTTACCCATCTTTTTTTACCAAAGATTTTTCCTCTTTTACCTTTCCACTCTTGCTTTTTCCACTTAAATTCGTTAAAGCTACTAACATCTCTTCTTAAATTTAGCGCTACGTTTGTTATATCTTTGCTATCAAGCACAAGGTCGTTGCCTGCGTAGATAAAGCTCTTATCATTTAGTAGCTCATCTGTTTTTAAATTTATATCATTGCTTGCTACTATGCTACCTGGGATGAAATTTGCCTTATCTTCTTCATTTAAAATTTCTTTGTTTATAGAGTAATAAATTCTCTTTAGCACTTCGCGGTCTTTTGCTTTGCTAGTATCAAGTACTACTTCGTTTTTATCTATGTCTAGTCTTAGGTTATGAAATACCTTTGTAGATGTGCCATATAGATATGAGTCTTTGTGTAAATTTAGAGCATAAAGGGTGCTATCTTTACTTATAGCCTCTTTTAAAATTTCAGCATTTAGCTCCTGCTTGCTTAGCTCTTTGCCTAGTTTTTTAAATTTAGCCTCGATCTTTGCTTTTATCTCTTTTAAATTTACCTCTTCAAGTTTAAATCTATTCTCGCCACTTTGCTTTAGAGCTAAATTTTTAGCAAATGAGCTTTTCTCCACCCTAGCCTGTGAGCTTGAGTTATTTACCAGCTTTTTAGCTTCTACATTTATATCTTTAGCATAAATTTGACTAGATGTATTTACTAAAGTGTCTGCTTTTATATTAAGGCTCTCTTTGGCTGCTATTAGTGCTTCATCTTTGTTTGTTATAGTATTTGCCTCTATCTTAGCCTCTTTGTTAGAAGCGATCGCGCCGGCATTAACTATGTCGCCATCAAGGCTTATCTCTATATTGTTATTTGCTATAACTAGGCCGTTATTATTTACGCCTACGCC
>NZ_CABPVA010000028.1:1680-2721 GCF_902460595.1 Campylobacter concisus | reverse complement strand
CACTATATCTCTGGCATCATTAATATATTTTTCCATTGTATTTTTTTGAATCTCATTTAATTTTGGATTTTTTAAACTATTTACTAAAGAATTTACTTCTCTTTCCAGTCCCTTTTTGGCATTAAGTAGTTTTTCTATATGCCCAGTATCTAGTATATCACCAGATAAATTTTTTCTAACTTTTAGCATATGATTTATCTCACTGATTTTATTGATACTTTTTAATTGACTAGCAGTTAGCTCAGCAACCACAACCCCATCACTACCACTATTTCCATTGTGTTTTATATTTGTGTTAGAAGTTGGATTATCTATTTTAGTAACATCACTAGTTACCTCACTAGGCTTTTTACCAAACCTATCCCAAACTGCTTTTCCAACTTTGTTTGTAATAGCACTAGAGCCAGTAAGTCCAGCTATAAATTCAGTATCCCTTGCAGTTACACTCTCATAGTCGCCTAATACTATATCTAGTTCGCCTTTGTCTATACCTTCTTTTATTTCACTTGGTATATTTGGGATATTAGCTAACACATTGACAAATTCTTTTGGGTTACTTACTAGATAATAAACTCCAGTTATTGTATCTTTTACAAGATTTATTCCACCTTTTGCAAACCCTGTTGCAAAGTTTGCTATATCATTACTAAGTTTTGTATCTACTTTTAGATTTTTATCATAGAATTCTCTATTATTAGTAAAACTATCTAGATAGACATACCTATCCTCATATTGCTTCTTATCTGGATTAAAGGCATTAGTATTATCTAGAGTTGTATTATAAAAGCTACTTTGCTTTATGAAATTTGTTGCTAGTTCTATATTATATAGATCATTTGAGCTTAGACTTTGTCTATAAGTTTCATTAAATGATTTATCTGTTAAAGACACTGCTGCTTTTGCTAGGATAGATTTTGCTTCATCATCACTATAAATTTTATTTGTTGTAGTTTGTAGTTTTGATTTAAAGCTTTCTATATTGTTTTTATTGTTTATAAAGTCTATCTCTCTTTGATGAAGCTGTCTATTATAAGTATCTGC
>NZ_CABPVA010000028.1:0-1659 GCF_902460595.1 Campylobacter concisus | reverse complement strand
ATTGCAAATAAAATAATTTTTTTAAATTTCATTTGATTTCCTAAAAAGACAAACTCCATGCCTGCCTATCTTTGCAAAATTCTTTTCCAGACAATATAGTCCAGCCCAAAACCCTCTCTGGTTTATCGTCTTTATTTGATAAAAAGCCAACAACACAGCCTTCTTTATTCCATTCAACTATATAAATATATCTATCCTTACTATAAATTTGTTTATTCTTATGTGAAAGTATCGGACTTGGAGGTCTTAAATTTGCCTCCATATTTTTCACAAACACCTCATAGCTTGGCTCACCTATATAGCAGCCACCAAATCCGATTATAGTGACTGCAAATAATATAAAATTTCTAAATTTCATATATTTTTCCATAAGTCGTTAGTCTTATCTACATCCACATCCCTACTCCTGGTGTTTCTTTGCAATACTCTTTTCCAGACAATATAACCCAGCCTACAACCTTCTCAATCTTGTCATTTCTATTTGTGAGATAACCATAAACACATCTTGGATCTTCGCCATTAAATTTATAGATATATCTATTGTCATCGTATATTTCCCTACGCTCACTGTGATATTTTGGGATATTTTGGTTATTCCACTCATAAAGCTCGCCATCTCTTTTGTATTTAAAAATCTCGTAAGTTGCGGTTTTAAAGTAACAACCACTGCATCCAACCAGAGTGATTATAAATAATATAAAATTTCTAAATTTCATCTGTTCTCTTTCGCTTTGTTTAAAACTTCTCTTCTGGCATCTTTGCTTACTTTTTTTACATCTTTATAAATTTGTATATCTGACAAATGTCCTTGGATAAATGGTGCTGCTGCAAATGGTGCGGCAGGAACTAAAAGCAAACCACTTGCTATATTTACCAAGCTTCCATTATCTTTTAGATATGTAACTCCATTTATATTTTCATAGTTCCAGCTAGACATAAAGTCATGTGGTCCTGCAAAGTGTTCTATAGCATGGTCTGCCAAAGAACCTTTAGCGTAAGGGAAACCAAACAGCATTCCTTCTTTTGTTTGACTTCCGCCAGTTGGCGCAACTATATCCCTAGGATAAAGATCGCCATTATTTTTAAATACTTTTTCAAAGTGACTACCGCCTATCTTAGCTCCATCACCCCTTAGGCCTTCACTTAATTTTCCATCTCCTACATAATTATAATTTTCCTTCACATGTTTTCTCATCTGAAGCGAAGCATCGCTCATAATAGATAGCGCAACACCCGTTAAAAAGCCCTTTTTAAACTCTCCTCCATTTATCTCAGAGCTTATGCCCTGAAGCGTTCCGTTTATAGTAGCATTTTTTACATAATCTGAAAAATCCATATTCTGTGTTAGGGCATTTGTTCCCAAGGCGGCACCAGCATAAGATAGCACCCCTGCACTAATGGCTGATTTAGCTAGGGATGATGCGTCAAATTTTACCTTACCATGAGATAAGAGGTTGTTTGTTAGTTGGACTGTTGAGTTTGCTATGACAGCTGTTGTCATAGCTGATATTGCTAGACCTGTAGTTGAACTAGCTGCTGCTCCAAGTGCTCCAGCTACAGCGGTTCCAGCTCCTGCTGTTAGGAATGTAACGATGGCTGTTATTATTAGAGCTCCCATACCACTAAGAGTAGTTGTCTTATCTTCCCACTCTTTAGAGT
>NZ_CABPVA010000027.1:0-1727 GCF_902460595.1 Campylobacter concisus | reverse complement strand
CTATAGTTATTTATGATGTTAAAGATCAAAAAGTAAAAGTTTTTATAGATAGGGCGGGTGTGAAACCATTTTATTATTATTTTAAAAATGGTTTATTTGCCTTTGCCTCAGAGCTAAAATCTTTTTTTTGCATTAAAGAAATAGATAAAAAAATTGATCCAAATGCTCTAGGACTATATTTTCAGTATTCGTATATACCAGCACCATACTCTGTTTTTGAAAATATCCATAAACTCCCAGCTGGCAATATGCTGGAATTTGATTTAAGATCGATGTCTTATACCCAGAAGCAGTATTGGAGCGTAGAGGAATACTATAATAAAGAAAAGACAGACAAAGAGTATGAGGTTATAAAAAAAGAAGTCTCTGAATTGTTATTATCTGCTTTTGAATATAGGTTGGTATCTGATGTACCAGTTGGGATATTTTTGAGTGGAGGATATGATAGCTCTGCTGTTGCAGCGATACTGCAGTCAAATTCTAGTGCCAAGCTAAAAACATTTAGTATAGGTTTTGATAATAAAAATTTTGATGAAGCTCCATATGCTAAAGATATAGCAAATTTTTTAAACACAGAGCATTACGAGTATTATGTTACTCAAAAAGATTGTTTAGATTTGGTGGATCAGCTTTGTGTTATAAATGACGAGCCAATGGGCGATGTCTCTTCTATACCGACTTATTTTGTTTCAAAATTTGCAAAAGAGCATGTATCGGTTGTTTTGTCTGGCGACGGTGGGGATGAAATTTTTGGTGGTTATCCAAAATATTTTATTGGAAACAAGGTATATCGTTTATCATCAAAAGTTCCCTCTTTTGTTAAAAAAGCAGCTAAGTCGTTTTTGTTATTGCTAGATATAAAAATATTGGAAAAAATTTTTTTAAAGCTAACTGGGCAAAAAATGACAAATTTTTCTGGAAAATTTAGAAAATTTATAAACATACTTGACGCTAAAGCGGAAAGTGTTTTTAAAATTTCAAGTCAGTATTTTTTAAAGGAAGATGTCGCAAAATTCATAAAAAATTATAGCTCTGAGTATAAAACATCTTACGATAAATTTGGATGTGTAAATGGAGATTATTTCGACAAGTCAATGTGTGTAGACTTTCAAACATATATGTATCAAATTTTGATGAAAGTAGATAGGGCTAGCATGGCTGTATCATTGGAGTCTAGAGAGCCATTTTTAGATCAGCGGATAATAGAATATTTAGCACAAGTTCCATCTAGTCTAAAGCTAAAAAATGGCCCCAAGTGGATATTAAAAGACATTGTTTATGATTTTATCCCAAAAAATTTACTAGACCGTCCAAAGCATGGCTTTGTTCCACCTTTTGAGGATTGGCTAAATGGTGACCTAAAAAAATTTGTTGATGATTGCTCTAATAAAGATTTTATTGAGGACCAAGGTATTTTTTGCCATGCAGAGGTAATTAAGCTAAAAAAAGAATTTTATGAAGAAAAGAAATCTGGATATAAATTATGGCTTTTCTTGATATTTCAGCTATGGTATAAGCAGTGGATGATAAATGAAAGATAAAATCAGGCTAATATTATTAAACGACTGGTTGTATGGCGGCGGCGCCGAGAGATCTATGGCGGTTTTAGCCAATGAATTAGCAAAAGACCCTAGATATGAAATATATTTGGTTTTATTAGAGGACAATATCTCGTTTGAGATAAATTCTAATATAAAATGTATCTCTTTTAGAGATAACTATAAATT
>NZ_CABPVA010000026.1:4287-6086 GCF_902460595.1 Campylobacter concisus | reverse complement strand
GTTTTGGTGGATGTTATATAGGTGAGCCAAGCTATGAAGTGTTTAAGGATAACAGAAATATTTTTTTAATCCCTACCAATCATACTATGATTTTAAATTTTTATAATCGCAGAGAAATATATGATGACAATAGATATATCTATAAATTTAAAGGCGACGACCCAAGATGTGTTTATGGATATCTAACCAACAAAGACGACAAACCAGAGAGAGTTTTAGACTGGGTTATATTGTCGGGAAAAGAATTTTGCAAAGAAAGACGAGCTTGGGCTTTGTCTTTTTAGGAAATCAAATGAAATTTAAAAAAATTATTTTATTTGCAATGGCAATGTTTAGTTTTGGTGGATGTTATATAGGTGAGCCAAGCTATGAAGTGTTTAAAGAAACATTGGCGGCTAATATTGGAAATCCAAATATTTTACTTGCACAAAACAATAAAAGGGTTTATAGCGAAGATAGGTATATATACGAATTTGAAAGACCAAAAGGATGCCGTTACGGCTATCTAACCAACAAAGATGACAAACCAGAAAGAGTTTTGGGTTGGACTATATTGTCTGGTAAGGAATTTTGTAAAGAAAGACGAGCTTGGGCTTTATCTTTTTAGGGAATTTGTATGAAAATTTATTATTACTATTAAGTTTAAAATATAATTAAAAAACACATAACAACAAACGCCTACTAGCATCTCAGTTAATAGGCATAATAGCTGGAGGCATAGCTAATGGCGATAAAGGAGCAAACACAGGCTATAAAATAACCACAAGTGCAGATACTTATAATAGACAGCTTCATCAAAGAGAGATAGACTTTATAAACAATAAAAACAATATAGAAAGCTTTAAATCAAAACTACAAACTACAACAAATAAAATTTATAGTGATGATGAAGCAAAATCTATCCTAGCAAAAGCAGCAGTGTCTTTAACAGATAAATCATTTAATGAAACTTATAGACAAAGTCTAAGCTCAAATGATCTATATAATATAGAACTAGCAACAAATTTCATAAAGCAAAGTAGCTTTTATAATACAACTCTAGATAATACTAATGCCTTTAATCCAGATAAGAAGCAATATGAGGATAGGTATGTCTATCTAGATAGTTTTACTAATAATAGAGAATTCTATGATAAAAATCTAAAAGTAGATACAAAACTTAGTAATGATATAGCAAACTTTGCAACAGGGTTTGCAAAAGGTGGAATAAATCTTGTAAAAGATACAATAACTGGAGTTTATTATCTAGTAAGTAACCCAAAAGAATTTGTCAATGTGTTAGCTAATATCCCAAATATACCAAGTGAAATAAAAGAAGGTATAGACAAAGGCGAACTAGATATAGTATTAGGCGACTATGAGAGTGTAACTGCAAGGGATACTGAATTTATAGCTGGACTTACTGGCTCTAGTGCTATTACAAACAAAGTTGGAAAAGCAGTTTGGGATAGGTTTGGTAAAAAGCCTAGTGAGGTAACTAGTGATGTTACTAAAATAGATAATCCAACTTCTAACACAAATATAAAACACAATGGAAATAGTGGTAGTGATGGGGTTGTGGTTGCTGAGCTAACTGCTAGTCAATTAAAAAGTATCAATAAAATCAGTGAGATAAATCATATGCTAAAAGTTAGAAAAAATTTATCTGGTGATATACTAGATACTGGGCATATAGAAAAACTACTTAATGCCAAAAAGGGACTGGAAAGAGAAGTAAATTCTTTAGTAAATAGTTTAAAAAATCCAAAATTAAATGAGATTCAAAAAAATACAATGGAAAAATATATTAATGATGCCAG
>NZ_CABPVA010000026.1:0-1905 GCF_902460595.1 Campylobacter concisus | reverse complement strand
CATCAATGTTTTTACTATTAGCACCAACGATAGGAATAATTTGTTCGTATTTTTGTCCATATTGTGTTAATTCAGTTTTTATTGCTACTTTTTCATCAAATTTGATTTGCCTTGCTAAATCATCGGCATTTGTTTTTGTAAAACCCAATGCTTCTTTAAACCATTGAGCCTTAGTAGCTCCTGTTTTATGTGTTGGGTCTAAAAGATAGTTATTCAATTTTATATCTATACTTTCTTTTGTAATATCATTTACAATCTCACTTCCCCCAGCAACAACTATTCCATCATTACCATTATTGTTCCAATTGTTTGAATTTGTAGTAGTTGATTTAGTATCATTTGGCATATTGTTTTTGCCACTTTTGCCGGTATTTAGTAGTTTGCTGCTATTTTTTGCTATTTGTCCTACTTTGCCAGCTGCTCCAAGCGAACCTATATTTTCACCTAGTGCGTGATAATTTCTATAATTTATAGAGCTTTGATCACCTATCATACTATCTACGAAATTTTTAGCCATAAATTCTTGTATATCTGCATTTATATTTTTTACTGTTAGGATAGGGTGATAAAAGGCATTATTTAAACCGTTTATTGAATCTACTGGATGTAAGATAATATTTCCTATATCATTAAGTCCTTCAATTCCACCTACTGCAAATCCACCTAGACCATACATGGTTGATTTTGTATAATCTAATATGCCAGGGTTTGTTTTAACGATTAAATTGTCTTTGTAAAAATCTTCATTATTATAGGCATTTAAGGCATAGATATACCTATCCTCATACTGCTTTTTATCTGGATTAAAGGCATTTGTATTATCTAGAGTTGTATTGTAAAAGCTACTTTGCTTTATGAAATTTGTTGCTAGTTCTATATTGTAAAGATCATTTGAGCTTAGGCTTTGTCTATAAGTTTCATTAAATGATTTATCTGTTAAAGACACTGCTGCTTTTGCTAGGATAGATTTTGCTTCATCATCACTATAAATTTTATTTGTTGTAGTTTGTAGTTTTGATTTAAAGCTTTCTATATTGTTTTTATTGTTTATAAAGTCTATCTCTCTTTGATGAAGCTGTCTATTATAAGTATCTGCACTTGTGGTTATTTTATAGCCTGTGTTTGCTCCTTTATCGCCATTAGCTATGCCTCCAGCTATTATGCCTATTAACTGAGATGCTAGTAGGCGTTTGTTGTTATAGGCTTCTATCTCTTTAGTGCTCATATTTGATGTATCTTTATGTAGTGCAGAAGAGATTGCTTCATTTACTGCCCCGCTTAATGCACCAGCTGCAACGTTTTCATGAGATAGCTTTGCTGATAGTGCTCCTACGGCTGAGTGAAGAGCTATCTTGCCTAGACCTGATTCTTTAAATAATGCATTAGAGTTTATATTTGCTTCATTGCTTGAGTAGCTTCCTACTGCCTTGTAAGCATTATCTGTTGCTTTAGAGATTAAATTTGATAGTAGTGCATCTTTAAAGTTTGTTTTATAGATAGCAGAGTTTATTGCTGCGTTTGATGTAGAGCTTAGCAGGTCTGCATAAGAGAAAGTATAAGTTGGTGTGTTTATGATATTGGTATTACTTAGAGTATCTATGCTTGATATATAGCTACTAACATATGAGCCTACCCCTGCACTAATGGCTGATTTAGCTAGGGATGATGCGTCAAATTTTACCTTACCATGAGATAAGAGGTTGTTTGTTAGTTGGACTGTTGAGTTTGCTATGACAGCTGTTGTCATAGCTGATATTGCTAGACCTGTAGTTGAACTAGCTGCTGCTCCAAGTGCTCCAGCTACAGCGGTTCCAGCTCCTGCTGTTAGGAATGTAACGATGGCTGTTATTATTAGAGCTCCCATACCACTAAGAGTAGTTGTCTTATCTTCCCACTCTTTAGAGT
>NZ_CABPVA010000025.1:0-2185 GCF_902460595.1 Campylobacter concisus | reverse complement strand
AAATAAAAGGAGAATTTTATGAAAAATAATGAGAAATTAGACTTTGCAGACGAGATGGCAAATTATAGAGATAGTTTCATTTCTTATAATAAGATAGCAGACAAGAGCATTAACACAATTAATACATATAAAAATTGCCTTGATGGCTTTGTAGAGTTTTGTTATGAGAATAATGATGTAATTAGCTTTAATAATCTAAGTCATAAGCATATAACTGATTATTTTATATGGTTAGATGACTTATATAGAAAAAAACAACACAAAAAGATTGCTAATAGGACTAAAAGTATATCAAGCTCAACAAAGATTAGCTATTTAACTATTTTAAAGATTTTCTTTAAGTATATTACTAATAATAATGACAAGCTTATAGATTTAGAAAAAATACTAGATAACTATAAGATTGCAAAGAAAAAGACGAGCAAGCTTGAAAATTTTATGAAAGAGGGCGAGAGAGATAAAATTTTAGACTATATAGAAAATAAGCTGGTTAAAAAACCTGAATATAGATATATTAAAAATTATAGAAATTCATTGCTTATAAAACTAATGCTAAAAAGTGGACTTAGAATAAGCGAGGCGTTAAATCTTAAATTTTGCGACTTTCAAGAGAGTGACGACGGGGAATTTTATGACATAAATATACTAGCCAAAGGTGGAGAGTATCAAACGGCATATATACCAAAAAGCCATATAGAAGATGATTTTGAGAGGCTATCTAGCATATACCCACCTGAAAGCTATATATTTACAAATAAAAATGGCGACAAGCCTATTTCTAGGCAATGCGTATATACTTTACTAGAGCGTATATATAGAAAATGTGGCATAGTAAATAAAAGGGGTTGCCATATACTAAGGCACTCGTTTGCTATGAATATGGTCGAGAAAAATACAAATTTAGGCGTTATCCAAAAGGCTCTTAGGCACAAAAAGATACAGACAACAATGATCTATGCAGACGCTACTGGGGATATGGTTAAGAAAGAGATGAAAAGAGTGATGTAAGCAAAAAGTATGTATAATATACATATAAAAAGGCAAAAATTTGAGTAAAAATGACAAATTATTAAAAGAGCTTGAAAATAATCCTAAAAATGTAAGATTTGAAGTACTTGAAAAGTTGCTTTTAAATAATGGCTTTAATTTACGTGGCATAAAAGGCTCACATCATCAATTTACAAATGGTAAAATTTTGCTTACTTTGCCATATAAAAAGCCGATGAAAACGTATTATGTCAAGCTAGTTTTAGACGCCATAAAGGACAAACAATGAAAAATTTAGACTACTATCTAAACCTACCGTATAAAATAGAGCTTAAAAAAATACCACAAAACCAAGGTGGTGGTTGGGGTGCGTTTATGCCTGAACTTAATAGCATTGCATTTTTTTATGGTGATGGCGAAAGTAAAGAAGAAGCCTTAGCCGAGCTTGAAGAAGCTTTTAAATTTACTATAGAAACAGCACTTGCTGACGGTATAAAAATACCAGAGCCGATCGACGAAAACGCCAAAGTTCGAATAAATTTAACCATACCAAAAGGTGTTTTAAACGCTATTGACGCCGTAACTTCTAACCGCTCGGCGTGGCTAAGTGAGCTTGCTAGAAAAGCGTTGGCGATTTGATGTTAATTGCAAAAAATTAGATTACTACCTAAATTTGTCATACGTTTTAATCGTTGTGAAAGACAAAGACTTTGGTGGCTTGTTTTACTTCTATGCTTACTATAAATGCATGTATAATACTAGTCACGTCTTATTTAGGCGTTATCCAAAAGGCTCTTAGGCACAAAAAAATACAGACAACAATGATCTATGCAGACGCTACTGGGGATATGGTTAAGAAAGAGATGAGGCGGATAGAGGGAAATTAAGCCAGGGATTGTCAATCAAAATGTTTTTTAAAATTTCAAATTTTGTTTAAAACGTGCGAAGCTTGGGCTGGCATATTTTGTTGCCGTTTTTAAACTTGCATAACATTATTTAAAATGGTCGCTTGATGACGATTTTAAGCGCGCTTGGGGAATTCTAAACTTTCATTACACCATTTAAAACTATAAATTCCACGCCATTTATACCTATCCTCTTTGTTCTAAACTTCCAAAATATTGTTTAAAATCGAAGTGGGGAATGAGCGTGCTCTCTTGGCTATATAGTTCTAAACTTTCAACATATTATTTAAAAC
>NZ_CABPVA010000024.1:0-2338 GCF_902460595.1 Campylobacter concisus | reverse complement strand
GCTGATGAGAGATTAAATTTAAAAGTAGGAAACAACCTAAGTCTAGAAAGCACCAGAGATATAAAAGATGCTAGCTCTAAAAGCAAGGGTATAAATTTAAGCGTAAGCTACTCTGGAGCAACTAATGCTAAAAACTTTGCATCTGGAGATAGATCTCTAAGCTCTGTTGGAGCTAGCTTTAGCAAGTCAAACTCAAATACAAAGATAAAACAGACAAACCTCTCATCTATAACAGCAAATGAGCTAAACGTAGAGGTAGGTAAAAACACTCATCTAAAAGGATCACTTCTAGCAGCAGGAGAGTATGATAAAGATAATACCTTTATAGATAACCACAACCTAAATTTAAAAACAAATACCCTAAGCTATGAGAACCTATCAAATACAAGCTATAACAAAGGATCATCTCTTAGCATAGGAGCTAACTACTCAGTAGGTAAAAAAGATGATAGTAAAGTTAGTCAAAGTGGTCAAGGTAAATCAGACTCAAGCTACTCTGGTCTAAAGTCAATAAACTACTCTAACCAAAGAAATTTAAGCTACACACTATCTAAAAACCTAGCAACTCTAGGCAGTGGTAACATAGAGATAGCAGATAAAGATAACTCTGATGATCTAACAAGACTAAATAGAGATACAACTAAACTAACAAAAGATCTAGTAAATACTAGCATAAGCTCAAATGTAGATGGTAGTATGGATTTAAGGGTGCTGACTAAGAGTGGGCAAAAGGATATAGTAAAAGAAGTCAAGCAAATTAAAGATGGAGCTATACGGGTAATCTTTAATATGGTTTATAAGGATGAGATACGAGAAGCAAAACAAAATTTAGGTAAAATTGCAAAAAAGCTAGAAACATTAAGAGAAACAGATGTTGTTAAATACAATGAAGTAGTATCTGCTTTAAATGAGTATGCAAGAGCCAGAGAAGAGCAAAGTAAAAATGGAGAACAAAATTTTGCTCCACTGATTGCTATTCCTGTAGCATTAGCATGGTTTGCTACTTATCTTAACTCACCAGATAAGGATGACGAATTAAAAAATGGAATACCGACTGAAAGTCAAGCAGTTGCGGCTGTAGTAGGTGGTGGCGCAGCGAATTTGGCAGCTAAAGGATTATCTAAAGCTGTATTAAAAGAAACAGCAACTACTAGCGTAAAAACCGGTACAATAGGAGCTGGAGTGGATGGTACTATTCAAGTTGTAACGGAAGTGAAAGATAAAGCTATGCAAAATGTAAACTTTAAAGATCAAAGCTTTTTGGAGATAGGAAGCACCATGATAGATAATATAAACAATATTAAATTTAGTGATTTTACATTGGATTATAGTAGTTTATTGTACTCAGGCATAGCAACTGCTACAACCGCACCTAGGTTTTTTGATACTTTAAAAAAATATAATAACTTAAGAGGTGCTAAAAAAACATTGCAAGATCAGTTAAAAAACACAAAATCTAAAAGTAGAATAGAGAAACTGACAAATAGGATTGACGAACATGAAAAGGCTGCAAAAAGTAGTATTATATTTCAAGGAACAAATAGTGTAGTAAGAGCTACTATAAAATATAGCCTTTTTAAAGAAATGAGTGAAGATGAATAGTTTTATTAGCAGAATAATTGACATTGGTTTTATGCCAAACGCTACATGGCTGTATTGGCTGGTATTTGACACTGTAGGATTACTATTTTTAAAGATGCTGATAGAGGATGTTATTTCAAGTTTATACTATCTTAAATTTAAGACAAGGGGTAATATCCAGTCTATTTTATATATCTTGTTTGACCTAGCGATTGTATTCTTGATCGCTTTTTTGTTTTATAGGCTATATTTTAGTGTCACTGGAGCAGAGGGCATTTTCTCTCTTATAGCAAATTTCTCACTCTTTCTTGTTGTTGTGGTTTGTTTTTATGCTGTTTTTGGGGCAATTAGGCATTTGGTAAAACCACAGAACAATACCAAAGAGGCCAAGCCAAAATTCTTTAGAATGTCTCGCTCAAAAAGACGCAAGGAAAATTTGAAAAATAATGGATAGAGTTTGGAGTGAGCTAATCTTGCAGATTATGATGAGAGATTAAATTTAAAAGTAGGAAACAACCTAAGTCTAGAAAGCACCAGAGATATAAAAGATGCTAGCTCTAAAAGCAAGGGTATAAATTTAAGCGTAAGCTACTCTGGAGCAACTAATGCTAAAAACTTTGCATCTGGAGATAGATCTCTAAGCTCTGTTGGAGCTAGCTTTAGCAAGTCAAACTCAAATACAAAGATAAAACAGACAAACCTCTCATCTATAACAGCAAATGAGCTAAACGTAGAGGTAGGTAAAAACACTCATCTA
>NZ_CABPVA010000023.1:0-2464 GCF_902460595.1 Campylobacter concisus | reverse complement strand
ACAAATAACATAAGCATATTTTTCCAAAGACTGATATAAACTTTGAAATAAACCATTAACAAGACTCAAAAATAACAATGGCGATAATATCACAATAATAGAACTTGTTATCTCTATGGAGTTTTTATCAAATTTTCCACCTCCATAAATTATCGAGATAAACTCTTTTGAATAAAAAAGCAAATATACAACGACAGGCAATGTTAAAAATATATAAAGCTTAATTGCAAGAGTAAACATTGCCGCCTTGTCCTCTTTTTCTGAAAATTTTGTGATATATACATAAGCAAAGTCAAAGACAAAGCCCATACCAGAAATAAGCATAGAAGCGTAAACTAACGCACTTATTGCTCCATTATCAAGCAAGGAGGCAAATCCCTTATCCACCACCCTATATAGTTGCAGCACCAAAAACCAAAGCGAAAGTTTGGCAATATTTTTATACATATTTTTCATATATGGTGTAAAAATTGAGCCACTAAATCCAATTATTTTGATCTTAATGGCAAAATAAAGCGCAAAAAATATAGTAACAACATATGCAACACTCAAAGATAATGGAATGATAGCAATATCACTACTTATAAAAATAACAAGATATGCAATAGAAAATATAGCGATTAAAAAATCTAAAAAGTTAGAAATAGAAAATAAATTTAGCAATCTAAAAAAGGATATAAGAGCGAAATACGGAAGGTAGACTATATTCATAGGCAAAAAGTATTTAAAAATTTCATAAGACAAGGCACTTTTCTTATCATCAAAACCTGGCGCTAAAATAGATACTAGATCATAAAAAAATATATATTGAAAAACTATAATAATCGCTGCCAAAACTAAAGAAAAGATAAATATAGAGCCACTTAACTTTTTAAATGCTGTAAAAGATTTTTTTCTAGATTTTACCAGCATAGGTATCCCAACTACAGAAAAAACATGTCCTAACACAAACATAGATACATCAAGTATCGTTAAAGCCATATTGTAAGCATCCATTTGCATACTTGTGCCAAACAAAAATGCAAACAAGAGGTATTTTCCATAGCCTATGCCTTTTGAAAATATCTGGTACAACAAAGTACTGATCAAACTTTTTTCTATAGAAGAAGCAAACATTATATTAGTTCACCTTTAGAGATGCCTTTTATATAAAAAGAGATAGCTTTTAGTGTATTATCTAAATTTGCGTCCATCAATGCAACTGGTCTTGGCTGATAGTAGTATTGAGCTGGCTGCTCTATATAAAAATCAAATAGCACACTATATAAATCTGCAATAACTAAATCTATATTGTTTTCTCTATCATTGTTTATAATGGCCCTTAAATCACTTGCCATGCTTCTAAAAGAGTCAAATCCAAACTGATCTTGATAAAAAAATGTTTTTCCAAACTGAAAGACTGGTTTATTGCGCAGCATTGCCTCTAGTAGTGCTGTGCCGGTCACAGAGCATACCATTATAGAGCTATCTATTAAGTCGCTACTTGATATGGCTAACGAAGATATCTCCACACCTGGTTTACAAGAAAGAATTTTATAAAATTTTTCACTTCTCTCTCCAGCAAAAATCGGGTGCTCTTTGACAACAACCTTAATATCTGGTGTTATATTCATAAGTAATAGATCTATGGCTCGCAGCTGATCTACAAAATATGGCTCTAAATTATTGATTGAAGATTCTGGGGTTACTTGCAACGGGAAATATATGAACTTCTTTGGCAACATCTCTATAGTTTTTACTGTTACATATTTTTCATAAATGTACTTTCTTGAGCGCCTATATTTATTTAGTAGGCCCAAAAACCGCATTCTAAACCTAACTACGAAAGACATATCTTCTTTTAAATAGTGTTTTTCGTAAATAAATTTATTTTTTAAAAATGATATTAGCTTTTCTAGGCTAGTTCTACCATATTTTGATATTTTGTGGTCATATTCCACCTGGTTAAATTCAAGTGTAACCTCATAGGCTTTTTTATTAGAATTTTTTATTTTTGCGATAAAGTCACTAACCACGTCATTGTTTATAGCGGTACTTTTATAGTACTCTTCATTAATACTTTTTGCAAAAAAAGATCTACCAATGCTTCTTGCATTGACATAGTAAAGCACCTTTATATTTAGCTCTTTACACAAGGCAAGAAGTATCATTCCCTCCACAAATTCAACATCAGGAAATACAATGTAACCGATGTCATTATTTATCAAATACTCTTTCCAAATTTTATAAATTACTGACACGTTTTTCATCTGATAAGAAGATGGCTTGGTAAAATAAGCATGCTTATCTGTCAATATATCTCTATATAAGCTGCCGCAATAGCTATCAAGGTTGTATGTAAAATTTTCATCAGACATATATGCATTAAAATTTTCAAATAAATAACATATATTTTTTTTGCATATATTTTTTTCTAAATGTGACAAATATATATTTGTATTTGTCAATACAAACCAATTGACTT
>NZ_CABPVA010000022.1:0-2575 GCF_902460595.1 Campylobacter concisus | reverse complement strand
TTTACTCTTAAAAGATATAGATAGTTTTAGAGAAAAAGTGGTAAGAGAATTATAAAATGAAAAAAATATTATTCATTATTGGTACTAGGCCAGAAGCCATTAAGATCTTGCCAATATATATTTTTTTTAAGAAATATAATAAATTTGATACAAAAATATGTATAACTGCACAACACAGAAAAATGCTTGATGATGTAATGTCTTTTTTTGGAGTCAAGGCAGACTATGACCTAGACCTTATGCGGCAAAATCAAACACTAGACGAGCTAACATCAAAAATTTTACTAGGAGTATCAAGGATACTAGATAAATTTAAGCCAAATTTAGTATTTGTTCATGGTGATACAACGACTTCTTTTGCTGCATCGCTGGCGTCATTTTATAAAAAAATAGACGTGGCTCATGTAGAGGCTGGACTTAGAACTTATGATATTTATTCTCCATTTCCTGAAGAGGTCAACAGGCAGCTAACTTCAAAAATAGCAAAGTATCATTTTGCACCGACATTGCTGGCTAAGCAGAATTTATTAAGAGAAAATATAGATGAGGATAATGTTTTTGTAGTAGGAAACAGTGTAATAGACGCGCTATTTTTTACAATAGATAGGTTAAAAAACACAACTCCTTGTTTAGATTACACGCCAAGTGAAAGAAAATTTATCCTTATAACTGGCCATCGTAGAGAAAATTTTGGTGATAATTTTTTAAATATATGTAACTCAATAAAAGAGTTAGCTTTTAAATATAGTGATATGGATTTTGTTTATCCATTACATCTTAATCCAAATATATGCGAGCCAGCTAAAAAAATATTATCAGATATAAAAAATGTTTATTTGATAGATCCGCTTGAATACGAAAGCTTCGTATGTCTCATGTCAAAGGCATATATTATTTTGACTGATAGTGGCGGCATACAAGAGGAGGCGCCAAGTTTTGGTAAGCCTGTTTTGGTTATGCGTAATAATACAGAAAGACCAGAGGCTGTAGAGGCCGGAACTGTGAGGCTTGTTGGCACTACAAGAATTGTAGATGAAGTTTGTAAGCTTGTAGAAAATGTTGATGAATATAACAAATTTAAAAATTTAAAAAATCCTTACGGTGACGGAAAAACATCTAGTAAAATTTATGAAATAATTGAGTCTCTTTTGTGAAAAAAGTACTTTTTATATCTTATTTCTTGCCCCCATTCAATTCTCCACAAGCCATACAAATAGGAAGATTATTGAGGTATTTTTCGTTATCAGGGCAATATGAAATAACTGTAGTAACTGCAAATTTAAAGAACGCCTCGGCAGATAATAGTTTATACCCAGATATTTTTGATAAAGTAAAAGAGGTCATATATATAGAAGATGTAGTAAAAAATAAATACATTAAATATTTTATTGGTAGGGTTATGCCAAGTATTTATAAGACACCAGATGAATATAAAAAATGGCATAAAAAAGCATATCAAAGCTTATTTCATAAATTTAAAAGTGGTGATTTTGACCTAATACTAACATTTTCTTTTCCTTTATCTACAAATATACTTGGCAGGCAATTAAAAGAATATTTGAAATGCAAGTGGATAGCACACCAGTCTGATCCGTGGACCGATAATATTTTTAATGGCTACAACAAAGGCATAAATCAAAAAAATGTTGCTTTAGAAAAAGAATGTTTTGATGTCGCTGATAAGATCATATTTACTTCCATAGAGACACAAGAATTTTATACTAGTAAATATCCGATTCTGTCTAGTAAATTCTCTCTTTTAGAGCACTCAAATGATCCTAGTCTATATCCAAGAAAAGATAATGTACTTGGCGGTAAAAAGATAGTGCGATATATCGGTGGTTTTTATGGTGCTAGAACACCAGAGCCGCTATATAAGGCAATATATAAGTTAAAGAAAGACGGAAAGAATATAAATTTTATCTTTGAGATATATGGTTTTGGTAGATCTATAACAAATTTATTAAAAAAATATGATATAGCAGAATATGTATCATTTAAGGGAAGTGTAAGTTATCTTAAAAGTTTAGAGCTGATGGTTGGTGCTGATTTGTTGGTTTTGATAGATGCTCCAAGCGAGCATAAGAGTATATTTTTCCCATCAAAGCTTGTAGATTACATTGGTTCTAAAACACCTATTATGGTTATTTCCCCAGATGGAGCAAGCAAAAGAGTGGCTAAAGAAAATGGACTTACTTATTTTGATTTAAACGAAACTGATAGAATAGCTGATTATTTATGTAGTGGTTTGGGTCTTAGCCAAAAATATGGTAATGTATACGACATTAATGACGTTGTAAATAAATTTGTGAGTATTGTTGGTGAATAGAAATTTATCATTTGACATCATGAGAGGTATGGCGATCTTATTTGTTTTGGCCGCACATTTTTTGACAAATAGTGTTGTCTTTGATGATTATTCTACTACTATGCTAGGAAATACATCGTTAAATTTCTCTTTTTTTGGTAGCATATCGTACTCTTTATATTTAGTACATGTGCCAATTGGATATAGTTTGTTTTATTTTATAACAAAAAATTTTACAGAAGACTTTGTTGCTCTTAAAATAATTTT
>NZ_CABPVA010000021.1:0-2602 GCF_902460595.1 Campylobacter concisus | reverse complement strand
TTTTAGATGAGTGTTTTTACCTACCTCTACGTTTAGCTCATTTGCTGTTATAGATGAGAGGTTTGTCTGTTTTATCTTTGTATTTGAGTTTGACTTGCTAAAGCTAGCTCCAACAGAGCTTAGAGATCTATCTCCAGATGCAAAGTTTTTAGCATTAGTTGCTCCAGAGTAGCTTACGCTTAAATTTATACCCTTGCTTTTAGAGCTAGCATCTTTTATATCTCTGGTGCTTTCTAGACTTAGGTTGTTTCCTACTTTTAAATTTAATCTCTCATCAGCTCTTAAATTTGCTCCCTTGATGGTTGCGTCATTAGCTGTGTTTATATTCATATCTTTAGCTGAGTAAAGATGAGAGTTGTTGTTTATTAGGCTTTGTTCGCTTTGTTTTAAGCTATTTGTTCCAAGCTCTAGTGAGCTAGAGTTTGCCCCATAAAATGTAAAACCAAATCCTGTTGTGAGTGATTTGGTGTTTGATTTATATTTTAAACTATCTTCACTAGAGTTTATATTTAGGTTGTTTGAGCTTAGGCTCATATCCTCTTTTGATGCTAGGTCTGAGCCAGTGATAGATATATCTTTAGTCGAGTTTATATTTATATGTTTAGCATTTAGACTAGACTTATTTGAGCTAGTTTGTTTTAAAGAGCTCTCTTGCTTAGTGGTAGCAAGATCAGCCCTTACTCCTACGCTAAATCCATATGTGCCTGAGCTTGCAATAGCTGCTGCTATTTGGGTTATAAGTGCTAAATTCTTGGCATTTACATTCTCAGTTGCAAGAAGAATGTTTTCTTTAAAGTATTTCTCCTCGTCTCTATACTCTTCTAAGATATCGCTTACTTCTTCTATATCAGAGTAGTCGATGCCTACCTCTTTGTTTCTATATCTTTGTTTTATATCACTTAGGCTAGCTTCTAGCTTTGACTTCTCTTTTTTATAGTTGTCGTACTCTTTTTTCACTCTTTTTAGCTGAGCAATCGCCTCTTTTAGAGCAAGTGCTGCTGGAGCGATCTGCGCATATTCGTTTTGGGCAGTGATAGATAGTGTGCCAGTCGCCTCTTTGCTTGATGTATCTTTGGCGTAGAGGTTGGTTGAGTGCTTGATATTTGAGTTTTGGCTAGTTAAATTTATGGCTTCATTGGCGTTTAAATTTGAGCCTACTATATTTATATCATCTTTTGCGTTTAGGTTTATGTCGCCATTTGCATTTAAATTTGACGAGTTTGCATTTAGCCAGTTCTCTTTTGAGCTTTTGTTCTCTAAGCTAGCTTTTGCGACAGGTACTTTTATAGATGTGTCTTTTGTTTTTGCTTTTAGATCTTTTATAGGATTTAGCTTTTGTATTAGGTCTGCTTTTAAATTCTTGATGTGCTCACCAATTGAGATTAAGCCTATCTTACTCTTTTTACTAACTTCGTTTCTATAGCTCTCATCATTAGAGTTTGTTATCTCTATGCTATTGGCATTTAAATTTATATCTTTTTGTGAATTTAGGTTTGCACCTTTTAGGCTGATGTTGTTTGCATTTATATTTATGTTTTCATTTGCGTTTAAATTTGCAGCAACTGCTTTTTTATCGCCTTTTTCAAGTAGATGAAGGCTGCTTTCATAAAGAGATGTTGGTTTTAATGAAAAGCGTGAGCTTTTAGTAAAGCTTTGGCTTGCTTCTACGTTGTGATTAGCATCAACTATAACGTTTTCATCTGCGTTTAAATTTATATTATTAGCATTTAGATTTGATGAGACTAGAGCCAGATTACCCCCAGCTTTTAGGCTAATATCACCTGCGTTTAAATTTGAGCTAATGACCTTTTGATTTATTGCCATTAGTTGAGACTCTTTTTTAGAGAAAAAGCCTTTTGATTTCTCTTTAGTCTCCGTGCTCTCGTTTGTATTTGCACCAACTACATATATATCATTTCCAGCTTCTACATTTAGCTTGTTAGTAGCTCTTAGATTGCTTGAGCTGATGTTGGTATTTGATTTAGAGTTTAAATTTATATCTTTTGCGTCTAGATTTGCGCTATTTAGCGTTTGGATGCTTTGCTTAAATTCTACGCCTTTTTCTTTTGCGCTATGGCTATAGGCAAACTCTTTGGCGTTTATATTTATATTATCTGCACTTAAATTTAGCTTCTCAGCCTCTAAGCCTGTGCCAGTGATGTTTAAATTTTCTTTAGCATTTAAATTTAGGCTCTCATCTGCTTTTAAATTTGAAGCTTTGCTAAACTGAGACGACTCTTTGTCTAAGCTTATATTATTGGCATCTATGTTTATATTTTTAGCTGAAATTTCACTTGAGTTGATATTTGCCGCATTAGCTTTTAAATTTAGATCTTTAGAGTTTAGCTCTAGGTGATTTAGGTTTAAATTTTGTGAGTTTAAATTTATATTATCAGCCACTACGCTTCCAGCTAGGCTTATGTTACCTTTGGCGTCTAGGTCTATATTATTAGCCATTACTAAAGCTGAAGCTTTTACGTTTTTATCTTTGGCCTCTTTTTTAAATTTACTTATGCTCTCATTTCTTGCTTCATATAGACTATCAAGGATGTTTGCTATATAAGCAGAGTTTATACTATCAAGGCTGTAGTAATACCCTTGG
>NZ_CABPVA010000020.1:0-2719 GCF_902460595.1 Campylobacter concisus | reverse complement strand
GTGAAATACTTATGAAGTATTAGTTCATAAGATCTTTTTTGTTGTTCGTAGGTGTTGATAAAAAAACTATCTACAAAAAAACCAAATCCAGCCTTTGCCAAATCTTTTACAAATGTTATCGAGCTATTTTTTACAAATTCTTTACCTGCCTTTATAGCTATCTGTCTTTTTATTTCTTCACCTACTTCAAATTCATCTATCCATTTTTTTGCATTTTTTAAGCTCCGTTTAGTTTTATTAGTGCGTTCCATATTTATAAGTAGAATCTTGTTGCTTTTTTCCTTAGTTATTTCAATAAATCCTTTTTTCTTTTTTTCTTTTATTATTTTGCCATGATCCTTATTGACTATTTTTGCAACTGGCAACTCATTTAATGTACTAAATGTTTTAAGCTCTCCTACTAATTCGATAAAAATATTTTTTAAAAGGTTATCTTTGCTGCTCGAAAAGAAAGCCTTTGTTATGCTTTTTAGTATAGTTTCATATGATTTACCTATAAAAAATCCATAGAATGGAAATATGTCATATAAAATATCATCTAGTGTGGATATCATTGCAAAATCTATCGTATATTTATACTCGTCATCATCTAACTGCTTGATATTTTTCGTAAATTTTTCATCCTCGACACTCTCACCATCTAAACCTGTATAATTTTTAAGAAGTTCCTTTAGTTCCTCATATGAATGATCATCTAATACATGATCAATATCTCTTACATGGCTTTTTTCTATTGTTTCCACTATCTCTTCTATACAAATTATATTATTTTGTATCTCTTTATTTTCTTCCTTGTTTGTTTTTAGTTTTGCTATTTTATCCTCTTTTGTTTTTTTAAAAAAGCAAATCGGCACTTTGACTCCGTCTTCTTTCAAGTAATAAGAGTGCTCAGAACAAACCATAAATGACTTGTCAGATATTTTTATAGATTCATAAGCAGGTACAGTAAAATTTTGACTAATCATAGAATTATCAAATGTTTGTCTTATGACATAGTAGCCCATAACTAAGAGAAATACTCTAGTAGCTGGATAATAATAATCAGATAATACTATTATATCTGGTACTTTAATTACAGCATCATTTTTTTTCATCATAGAATTTAAATTTTGCAAAGAAGGTATTTCAACAACGTGTGATTCACTGTGTTCTAAAGAAGAATTTATACTTGAAAAGAAAGTTTCAAATTCTTTTATACTTGCATCTAAAAAATCCTTTTCATTCTTAACTATCTCTTCCATGTCTTTAGCATTTTTGAAATACTTATTTATGTGTCCAAGATAAGAATTAGCTTTTAAAAATCTATATGCCACCTGCTTTTCGTTCTCACTTAATGTATCAAAGTACATAATCGTATTTATTTGATTTTGCTTATCTTGCATAAAATCATTAAAAGTATCTATATCTTTTTGAAATTTTTTAATTCTATCTTTGCCAACCCTTGTAAATGGGCTTAGGCTTAATAAGTATAGATCTTCCTCTTTTTGGGCATCTATTTGTATAGAGTACTGACTGTAGTCTTTTGTGCCATTTAGCTGCTTAGGATCGGTCACCTTCTTGTCATCAGCTCTATTTAGACTATCTACTATCTTATAGTTTAATACGTTTTGTAAAAGATGTTCATTTAGCTTTGCATTTAGTATTGAAGGAGCATTCGAAACAACAAGATAGTTTTTAGAGATACCGCTACTATTATTTGTATTATGAGTATTGTCTTTTGTGGTTAAGGATTTATCTCTTAAAAGATTTGCAAATTTTAAAGAGTTAAAAAATGGATATTGCATATAGACAAAATTTGCTCTATTTGCGATCACGCACTCTTCTATCCTTTTAAGTAAGCTCTCTTCGGTATTATCCTTATCGTTTTTGCATATTGATATATTATTCTTTTTGTCTATATTTTCATATTTACTTATCTTTGCATCAAATAGACTTTTTTCATCACCTTCTAATGAAAAATTGGAGCAAATTCCAATATACTCATCATAATTACTTTTTGTGTTGGTGGCTGCTATATCAAATCCTGAAAAGTCTATAAATGCTCCACTCTTTTGATCGTCATTTGTAAAAACTAAGATATTATTAAACGACACTGTATTTAATAGTCCTAGTATAAAACCAAACTTAGTAGCTAGCAAACTCATAACCGGACTAGAAAAAGCATAAGAACCTCTTTTGTTTATAGAGCTAAAGATATTTTCGGTAGTTTTCAACGCGTCTGGCGTAGATGACACAATATTTAATAAGCCGAACGATTTTTTAAAATCAGTGATATCAAAAAAACTCATAAAAAATTTAAATATCTCTTTTTTGATATAAGTGTCGCCATCCTCTGAAGCTTTCTTAAGATTTTTTTTGATCTCATCAAAACTCTCTTCTATCGTTTTTATTACTTCATCTCTTTTGCTAAAATTTTCACGAATTAATATAATATTTGCCCTATCTATTAACGCAACTTTTAGTTTGTCCATCAAAGTCCAAAGTCTTTTTTCTATTGTATTATATTCGCTAACTAGTATACTAGATGCCTCCTCGAAATTTTTAACCTCACTGTCATCGCTTTTAACTCTATTAGCAAGATAAATTAATCCATCAACAAATTCTTCTACTGGATCTTGCTCTTCACTAAGGATTTCTGCATATATACTAGAATTAAGAAGTGTTATCTTGTTATTTTTTTTCGTAATATTTTTATTGAACAAACTAGGCTTATCCAAGT
>NZ_CABPVA010000019.1:0-2902 GCF_902460595.1 Campylobacter concisus | reverse complement strand
TCCACTATTTATTTAAAACTATTTTTCCTCTTTCTGAAAATATGATTGTTCCGTTGAAATCCTTAACTATATCGTGTAACTGCTGCAAGCTTACTGGATTAATAACTTCAATAGGGTATTGTCCAGTTTCTTGATATATCTTTTTAATCTCCAATATATTGATTGTTTTTTGAACAAGAAAAAACATTCCACAAACTGCAAGACAAGAATAAGTAATGGATAAAATAGTTGAGCATATTTTATAAAAATATCTAATTTTAATCATTTTTAAATAACCTTCTTGATTTATTCTTTACTTGTATCAAAATAACCCAAAGTAAGTAAGGTTAAAAACGATACTATTACGACCATTAGAAAACCAATAAAAAAGATATCAACTATCATTCATTAGCCATCACTTCTTAAAACTATTTTTAATTCATTAATAGTCTTAATCTTTAATAAAATATTTAATAGTTCATCGCCGCCAAAAAACGTCGGATACGAATTTTCCTTATCATAGTCCTTTATACATTGTTTTAACTCATTTACGAGCGGATCAAGATCGTTATTTATTATTTCAATATCTACACAATAGCTTCCTACAGATGCTCGTATCGTTGAATACCCATGTTGATCAACATTAGATATAGGCTCAATATTAACAGGAATGGCGGTTAAAAACTTTAAATTGCTCTTGTTTATAGAGAGTTGGTTGCTATTGGCTACTTTTGCGCTTTCAAAATAATTGGTTGATACTTCGACTTTATGAACGTCGAAATTTACTTGTTCTGATTTTGGTGTTTTATTCATTATTCTGCTCACAAATACCTTTTTATTACAATTTTGATATCCTCTTAATCGTTTAATATCAAAAAGTTTTCCATCAAATTTGTCAAATAATTTCCAAAGCGTATTACGTCCAACCGTTTCATAGTAGTTTTTATTTGCAAGTTTTTGTATGGCTATTGCAAGATCGCTTTGACAAATTTCACCTTTTTGATCAATAATTTCTTGTGCCAGTTGCAAAGATATCTTTTCTTTGTCGCTTAGCCCAATAAAATCATCTTCAATAAATTTTAGATCTAATTCCCTGGTATCGATTAAAGCAACCATCTCTTTTGTATGGCTTCTCTTTTTCTTTGGTTTTAAGCTAACAATCATTTCATTGTCGTTGATAGAAATCGAGCTGTCACTTTCGTTTTGTAAATAGTAAGCTTCATCTACACTATCCATAAAGGCTGTAGCGCCTTTATAATTCTCATCGTTTTTATCCATTCCCTGCTTAGGTTGGTGGTGGAGGAATATAATGGTAGCACCCTTGTCTCTCAATCCTTGCAGGTCTGCCATAAATCTTGTTATATTATCATCTTTACTTAGACTACCTTTTATAAAATTTCTAATACTATCTATAATAATAAGTCGATTTTTTATTTCACCTGCTTTAAATTCTCTGTTTAACTTTTTAAATATAGTAAATCTATGCGAGCTGTTAGAGAGAATATATTTTATTTTTCCACTGCTATTATCCATAATTTTATCGACTTGTCTACTCTGTAATATATCAATGCCATTATCAGCATCCATATAAACGATTTCATCTAGATTGACATTGTTTTTCACTAAGTAATTACAAAGATGGATAGCAAACATGCTCTTGCCTGCACCAGCGCCAGCATATACCATGTTTAAGCTCTGTTTTGAAAGGAAATTCGGTATCAGCCATTCAAAATTAGTATTTTCAATATCCAAAGCAGTGAATTCCTTGACATTTATGATTTTATTTGATAGAATATCAGTGCTTTTGTGGGTTGTGCTATGGCTATGGTGGTGGTTCCGCTTCATATCACAACCTTTTTTCTTTTACTGCAAATCATTATCTTCTTTCCTGTTCTATTAACCATTCTTTTACACTCTCTAGTCTATACAATATTCTTTTACCTATTCTGATATATGGTAAAGGAGGGATCTTTGCTTTACGTTTCTCAGTATAATTTACACTAAATCTAAGCCTAGTTTGTTTATCTATGCTTATTCCAAATAATTCCTCGAACTGCTCTGGAGTAATAAATTCATTCTTTTTTTCTATTTTTTCATCTACTACATCAATCATAAAAAGACAACCTCCTAAAAAATCTAATATCATTTTATATCTCACAACCTTATACTACTCTTAATACATTAACAAATAATTTTAGATTTGCTAAAATAAATAAAAAAAGGAAATTTATGAAAACAAATGGATGCGGTGACAAACTAAGAAGATTACGCAATGCCTATGGACTTACTCAGAGTGAGTTTGGTGATAAGATCGGAATAAGTAGAGTTAGGGTAAATTCTTATGAAAATAATATAAACCCACTTCCCATACAAGTCAAATACAAGATTGCCGAAGCTACTGGTTTTGGAATTGACTACTTTGATACAGATATCGATATAGCTACTGCAATTAGCAAATATAATATTGAAACTGACAATGGTAAGCTTCAAATAAGAGCTAATTCTGAAAGCATTTGCACAATTTATGATGATCTATACGATTTTGCAAACCAAAAAGAAAGCATTGATCCTTACTTACAAAGTATTAAAATTCTTTCAAAACTATTTAATCTATCAAAGCCATATGACTATAATTTTATTACCGTAACAAACAATAAGGCAGCTCCATTCGCAACAGATGGAGATATTTTAATTATTGTAAGAGATAACATCCCAAGAGATAATGCCCTCTTGATTTTAAGAGTTAATAATGAGGTATTAATTAAGTATTGCCGTATAAACCCTTTTAATCAAAACCTTAAGTTTTTTTCAAGCAAAGATGATTTCTCCAATATTGAACTTTCTCAAAATGAACTTAATAAAATAGAAATTTTAGGATACGTCATAAACATTTTTAAGAACTATCAACCTAAATATATTGAAG
>NZ_CABPVA010000018.1:0-3339 GCF_902460595.1 Campylobacter concisus | reverse complement strand
ATTTTTACATACTTTTATAACAATATATTATTATGTGAAATATTAAATATTTTTATACAATATTAAAATATTTAATATTTTTAATAGCCATTCATTTCTTTGTCTTCATTAATAAGCATTCTAATATATGCGGCACGAGTTGGAAAGAATTTTTTATTATAGATATAGTCTAAATATTTTAATTCATCTTCTTCTAAATAAATTACAACCTGTCTTTTCTTTGGTTTATATTGGCTATTATCTTTTTCTTTGTTGTCTGTCATCTATTAATTCCTTGTTTTTTTTCCCTCTCCTTGGCACTAAGTTTTAGAAAATCAGTGAAATCAAATCCTTTCTTTAGCTCTTTTTCTAATCCGTTTTGTTTGAGTATCTTTTCCCATTCTATTATTTCTACAACTTTACAAGAGTTATTTAACTGCTCTTTTAAAGCCTTTGCACCATTTTTCCCTGCCTCATCATAATCATATGCTACAACAATGTAACTATCTTTTAACATATCAATTTGAATTTGTTTTAAATGAGTGGCAGCACTCCCAAAGCTTATAGCCTTATATCCACGTGACAACATATTTAAGCAGTCTTTTTCACCTTCAGCTATGAATATAGGACTATCATCTCTTATATATTCTTTTAATGCTTGGATATTAAAGGCGCAGCGTGGTCTATTTTTGCTAAAAGTGTATTTGATATTTAAATTTGGATTATATTTCCAAAGCGTTACGATCTTGCCAGTCTCATTTCTTAATGGCATTACCAACCTATCTTCTTCTTTGGAGTAACCTATTTGAAATTTTTGAGCTATTTCTTTACGTTGATTATTGTCGCAAACTGGAAGCAGTTTATGTAAAAGTTCTTGATAGCGTGTAAAATTCTCACGCCTTTCATTTTCGTATTTTTTTACTATGTCGTCATCAAGATAATCTATTGTGGGTTCTTCTTTAATTGGTCTAGCATTTATAGCTTTTTTATGAATAGCAATATTTGTCTTTTGCCCATGATTTAGATCATGATCTATTTTTAAGTTGTCTAGAATGCCCGCTACTTCTAAAAATGCACTTCTTTCGTCGCAATTCTTTATTTCCTTATAAAATGCTATTATATCACCCCTAAAACCACTGCCAAAGTCTTTAATATAGCCATTCTTTGGATCAATAGAAGCAGAAGCGGTATGCTCATCTTCTCGCATCCTGAATTTATAGTGGCTATCCACGTCAAAACCAAGATATTCTAAAAAAGCCCTTGTATCATCTTTGTGTAAGTTCATTTAATTACTCTTCTTGCTTGTTTTAAAGTTCTTAAATTTGCAAAAACTTTACGAGAATATGGATTATTTTCAACTTTTCCGTTATAGCAGTTTAGTGCTTTATAATCCCAACCATGTTTATTAATGCAATTTCTTAGTATCATTGCTCCCATTTGAATGTTTGTTTCTGGCTTATATAGGTCATCAATGCTTAAATTTTTAGCTTTTAACGTTGTTTCATGAATTGAATTAATCTGCATCAACCCATAATCTATTGAGCCATTGTTGTTAATATTCTTTGCATTATTGGTAAAGTTACTCTCTGTTTTTGCTATAGCCCAAAGAAGTATCGGAGGGATATTAAACTCTTTGCCAAATTTATAAAAGAGCTTATTGTATCTACTTTCATTAGCATTGGGTATAGCTGAAACATTTGTCGCTATTATAGATAATGATAATATAATAATAAATAGTTTTTTATAGTATTTTATTATTTTAAATTGTTTTAAAAATTTCATCTATTAGCGCCTAAACTCTTTTGATTTGAGTGTTCCATAACTTTTTCTTTTGGAAGTTTTATTGCACCACTTTTGACCTTTTCTGTGTATGCCTTGCCTAATCTATTTATTACCTCTTTGTTATTTTGTGCTGATACAATATTATTTATATGTTTACCTATACCAGATATGCCAGCAACACGATTTAAATTTTGAGTAAAAGCTGTAATACTTTCATCTCCTATGCTTTCAGCCAATGCTGCAGTTGCTTCTATGCCACCTTTTAAACATTTTTCAAAATTATCAATTGTTGCAGGATTTTTAAAATTTAATCCTTTGCCCCTCTCTTTGCTTTGTTCTTCATTTTGATCTAAAATTAGATCGTTTGTTTCAGTGGATTTTATAAAAATTTTATTAGCTATTTTGCTGACACTACCTATACCACAATCATTGCAACCTATCTTTACCAAATGATCTAAGTCTTTTTGAAAGTGTCCTTCGCCAAGTCTTGCATTGATATGAATAGTTTTTCCATTAATATCAGTAAAGTTAAAGCCTATTTTTTCATGTATAGCTTTAAAATCCTTATTGTTTTCATCCATTAATGCTTTATCCATCATTTTTAGAGTTTGGAATAGGGCGATATTTTCATCTCCTCTAAACTCTTTGTTGGCAGCTAGCAACTTACTAAATTTATCTATTTGATAATTTCCATCTTTGTTTGTATCAATATCAATGCGTGAAGTTATATTTTTAGATAATGTTTTACTAAGAGCTAGTTCGGCTTCGTTGTATACTGATTCATGCTCTATTTTGTTGTAAAGTTCTCCATTGAGTTCTAGAAATTTACTAGCAACATTATCTATTATCTTATCATGAGGTGTATTCTTGTCAAAAATTTGATCATACTTTTCGAAAAAGCTCTCAAGTTGGTAGTTGCTTTGTGCTTTATTGTTCCTATCAATAATACTTGCGATTATGCCACCTTTTATATCCTTAAATTTTTCTTTATTTTCTTTTAAGTATTTTGGATCGAATTCATCCATGTTGTAATCAACATTTGAATACATTTCATTTAAAAATTCTGAAATTTGTTGGTTTTTATCCCCCATTTTTTCAATCTTCGACCTAACCTCATTATTGTAGAGTTCGTTTAGATTTTGATCTAGGTCACTGGCATATTGTTCTTGTAAATTGTTATCTAAATTACTTAATATTGAATTTTTGCTTTCATTGATATATTTTAAATTTTTGTAAGTTGGCATGTTATTCCTTTATTAAGACTCTATGGATGCTGACCTTTGGTGAGTGATACTCTTCTTCGTGATCATTCCAGTGTATACAAGCAAATTTTGTTTTATAGTTCGAGATGTGGTATTTTTTGTCGATAATATTTACAAGCTCTTCTAGTTTTTCGTATTCATCAGCATAGATGTATTGTGAATTTTTATCAAATGCATCAAAATAAATAACATTAGCTTTTATGTTTTCGCAGCCGCATTCATTTATTAATCGTTCTAAAGACAAACTAGCTTCTTCTCTAGTTTGTTCGTTCCTGCAAAGATCATATTTGGAATTTTTTTCTTCAATATTTTTTAG
>NZ_CABPVA010000017.1:0-3947 GCF_902460595.1 Campylobacter concisus | reverse complement strand
TAAAGTAAATTTATTGTTTAAAAAATAATTAAGAATTTAATCATCAAAAGGTTTAAAAAGGTATATAATGCCTTTTGCGATTTAAATGGAATTTATCTTAAAAATGGAGGTTTATCTTGAAAAATAATCTTAGCATTTCTCTTGTTTTATCTAGCATTTTATGTAGCTGCTTGGACGCTCAGGTTATGGATATAGGGACAAATTTTTATAGAGATTACCTTGATCTTGCACAAAACAAAGGCATCTTTAAAGCCACAGATGCTCCGCTAGAATTTACGCAAAGAAACGGCGCTAAATTTACGTTTAATAAGATCCCAAACAACAACGCAAGAAACAATAAAGGCAACTTCACCTCCCTTGGGCGAAATTTTGTGGTGACGGCAAATCACACACTTCTTGCCTCAGCTGCTACAAATTTTAATGAAAACAGAGGTTGGTTTGGCAACACGCTCTATGAGTACGCGACAAATTCTACGCAAAAGCTTTATGGCGCAGACACAACGTATCTGCGAACCTCAAAATACATAGTTGAAGGGCAGATCGATCCTTTGGATGTGCCAAATTTGGAGATATCTAGCCAAGATCAAGCAAAAGATGAGGCTAATGCAAAAAAGATAGAAGATCGTTTTAGGGATATAAAAAATAGCGGCGGAGCTAGCGGTGGGAATATCCTTGCATACGAGGCTGGCACAGGCTCGCTTGCCCTTGAAAAGCCTAAAAGTGATACAGATGGTTTTGCTGAGGTGATGAGTGCTACTGAGTTTGAGAACCAAAATATAGTAAATAATGCACTTGGCGCAAGCGTAAATGAGATAGGAGTGGCGTACTCGGCAGTTTATAAGACTCATTATTCAAGTGTAAGCAAACCCGGGGTTTATCTATTTATGACTTCAAACAGGGGCTTTAGAAATAGACTTTTGCCAGGAGATAGCGGCTCTGGGTTTTTTGTCTATGACACGGTAGCTCAAAAATGGGTCTTAGTAGGTGTTTTAACCGGAGTTGAGGACAATAAAAACTACGCATCTATCGTTACTGCAAGAGATTTTAACGACTATAAAAAAGGGTATGAAAATTTAGTAAGTGGCGTAAATGTCCTAGGCAGCGCACTAGTGCAAAATAAAGATAATATATTTAGCAGTGCAAATGGCTCAAATATCACGCTAAACTCCAACCTAGACTTAGGACATGGCGGCATCGTCGTAAATAGTGGCGACTTTACTCTAAACAGCACAAATGGTAGCAAGATAGCGAAATTTGCAGGTTTTGACATAGCTGGGGGAGCTAGCTTAAATTTAAACGTCACTTCAGACGCAAGCGTGCATAAGATAGGCAAAGGTAGCTTGATAGTAAGCTCAAGTGGCAACAAGCCACTAAGGCTAGGAGATGGCGTGGTTGAGCTAAGGGCTTTAAATGCCTTTGATAAAATTTATCTAACAAGTGGCAGAGGGCTCTTAAGGCTTGGCGTGGATGAAAATTTAAATGATAAAATTTTCTTTGGCAATGGCGGCGGAGCACTTGATCTAAATGGCTTTGATCAGACTTTTGACAATATATCAGCTAACTCAAGCGATGCGAAGATAACAAATGCAAACTCGCAAAGGGCGACGCTTACTATAAACGGCGAAAGTGGCAAAGATACGATATTTCACGCAAGCATCGATAAAAATATAGAGCTAAGACATAGCGGGCAGGGCAAGGAGCTTGTTTTTGACGGAGGATTTGACATTGATGGTGCTTTGAGCCTGGAAAATGCCAAGGTTACGCTCCAAGGTCATCCAAAGACGCATGCCGTTGGCGATGCTAGCGTTTTAACTCCCCTAGCAAAGAGCAAGATAGCCGCAGCTGGTCTAAACGAGCCAGCCTATATGGATCTAACTCGCCCATCTACACTCTCTCAGCCTGACTGGGACGAGAGAAAATTTAGCGCAAAAGATGGCATAAAGCTTAAATCATCAGAGCTTACCATAGGCAAAGATGCTAAGCTAAATGGCGACATCACGGCTAAAAACTCGATCATAAATTTAAGTGGCGAGCTAACTCACTATATCGATAAATTTGATGGCTCAAATACCTATGATGACGGCTTAAAGTACCGCCAGGATATTGAGAGTAAAAATTTACTTGTTAAAGACGTTAAATTTGACAATAAAATAGTCATGGATAGTGATAGCCTGCTAAGAGTTGGAGGCGGCACAACTAGGCTAAAAGAGCTGGTTGTAAATGGCAAAGATACACCTTTGGCTAAATATGTGCTTTTAGGCGATGGTAAATTTGAGGTAGAAAATTTAGAGGTTAGTGGTGCGCAAAAGCTTGGCTTTGAGCCTGATAGCTTCATAAAAAAGAGCCTAAAGATAAAGAGCTTTGGCAGTGAAAATGAGCCGGTGTTTGACTTTAAAAAGGTCTTAACCCTTGGCGCTGGGATGAAATTTGATGTTGATTTTACTGCAGCACTTAAAGGCGGCATGGCGCTTGATAAAACCTATACTTTAGTAAGCGCACAAAAGATCATAAATGAGGGTGCTATCTTTAACAACGAGCAAAAACTTGGGGATTTGTTTATGACCTACGCTATAAATGGCGGTAAGATCGAGATGAAGCTAAGTGACAAAAAGGTAGAAAATCCAGCCGTTTCACCCAATATAGTCCAAGAGAGGGTTTTAAAATTTAGCCAAAGAGAAAATAAAATATTAAATATGCTAAAAGGCACGCCTGAATTTGTGCAAGCTATCTCAAGCGGCGACGATGAGGCACTAAGAAAACTAGCACGAAAAGCAGATAAAGATATGAAAGAAATTTCTACTTCAGCTCTTAAAGTGAGCATAAAAGCCTTGCAAAACAGCAACGAGCTGATGAACTCTAGGCTATTTCAGGTCACACAGCTAAGGGCAAAGGCTGATATCTCGCAGTTTAAGCTAGCTGGACTTGAAAGTGACATCATGCCAAGTGCGAAGATGGCTTATGAAGCAGCAGAAGCTAGCAGGGAGAGAAACAACTTCTGGGCAAATGTAAATGGTGCTTATTTTAAGGATAGGCAAAGCGATGGCGACCTTAAATTTTATGGTACAAATATCGGCTATGACAGAGGTTATGATGAGTTCATCTTAGGTATAAGCGCTGGAGTAAGCAAGGCTAAATTTAGCTCAGACATATTAAAAGATGATGCTAAAATTTATAGTTTTGGTGCGTATGGGCTTTTTGAAAGAGGATCTCATGAAATACAAAGTAATCTAAATTTCGCCTTTATAAACTCAAAACGCAGCCTAGATGAGGCGCAAAAAGCTAGTGCAAAAGGTAGAGGCATCCTCTCAAGCAACTACTATAAATATAAAATTTTACTCTCTAAAAGCGGCGAGTATGAGCAAAGCATAAAGCCACTACTAGCACTTGAGCTTGGCGCTAACGGCATTGATGGATTTAAAGATGACCGATATGATCAAAAGAGCATAAATGACTTTAATGTGGCTGTGGCCGCAGGAGTAGAATACGCTTTAAGCAGCGAGAAAAACGCATTTAGCGTGCAATTTTTAGTAAAGCAAAGTGTATATAACTCAGAAGATAAGTCTTATGTTTCACTTAATAATTCAAATGAGTATGTTGATTACAAACTTGATAACAACAAGTTAAGCTATAAGCTTACTTTAAACTCAGAGATCAAGCTTAGCGAAAATTTGGTTCTCTCTTCTCAGCTAAGTGGTATGCTTGATAATGATAAAAACTACGGCATAAGTGGTGGTTTAAAGATCGAGTATAAATTTTAAATTTGGTAATTTTGAAATCTAATGAAAAAATAGTGAAATTTAAAGCTTGAAAGTAGGTGGTGGGTTCACCAGGACTATTGTATCAATAATATTCAGCAAATAATAGAGCCTTATGATCTAAAGTAAATATATTATTACTCTATAAAATACTTTTTTATCATCTAATAGGTCTTTATGATATTTACTATA
>NZ_CABPVA010000016.1:0-4111 GCF_902460595.1 Campylobacter concisus | reverse complement strand
ATCTATATCTTTTAAGAGTAAATTTTTATCAAAGTATTTTACACCCCGAAATAGTGGCACCATTTTTGTACCCATACCTCTTTTAAAATGTGCTATATTTATCTGTTTTTCGTCTAAATAGTCTAAAAAACCATCCACTAAGTTATACCCTGCAGGCTGAGAGTACTCCATATGCTTAAAACCCATATCATGAAAATACTCGGTAGCTTTTTGCAAAATAGCGTGATATATAGGAATTCTCATATTTGTAAATTCTGGATCATCCGTACCGCTCATATATACAACAACTTCGCTCGTATGTAAAAAATAGCAAAGACCTATAAATTGGCCTTTATATCTTAATCCTATAATAGTAGCATTGCCATTTTGTAGCATTTCATACTGCTTATCAAAGGTTGTTTTAGGTCTTGTTTCTCTACCAGCAGCCTTTTTGTGAAGCTCTCTATATGCCTCATGGATTTCGTAGCTTGGATTTTCTTTAGATACTACAACAAAATCATATTCACTATTTTTAAAAATTCCATTTATTAACGGCTTATAACACTTTCTTAATCTTGTCCACAAAGTACTTTTTTCACTACAAAGATCAAGCACGCAGTTGCTTCCAGTAGCATCTATAAAGCCATATTTGATAAGAAAGTTATATTTGTTAAAAAACTCCATAACCAAAGAGTCCAAATAAAACATTATCTTGCCAACATTATAGTTTTTACTTATCTCAAAAATTTCTTTAAAAACTATGTCATAAACTCTATCGCTTATCGCAAGCGGAGCAACTGTAAAATATCCAGACAAAGATATAGAGACAACGCTATTTGCTTGCTCTACTGGCAAAAAACAAATTCCAACACACTTGTTGCTCTCAACAACCACAAAGCTTTCATCACTAAGTATATCTTTGGAATAAAATTTCATGTAGTCCAGATATGAGCTTAGATATCTTGGGCTGTGAATATTTTCTAAGATATATTCCTGCCATCTAGCTTCAAAATTCTCACGATCCTCTTTATAGCGCACTATCATATGCTAAATCCATCGTCAACTACGATATTTTGACCATTTACATACCTACTCATATCGCTTAGCAGATACACCAAGGTGCCTTTTAAGTCACTATTGTTTAACATACCCTTGTTTAGGCACTGATCTTTATATTTTTCCAAAAACGGCTCTGGCTGGTTATCAAATATACCGCCAGGACTTAGCGCATTTACCTTTATATTCATCCCTTTAAAATACTTTGCCATATATTTAGTAAGGTGTATAAGCCCTGATTTTATGGCAGCATATTCAACCGGCATAGTCATTGTTGTGTTGTTATATATTTCAAATTTTGGAGCAACCACGCCATAGATCGAGCATATATTTATGATATTTCCATATCCTTGCTCTTTAAAATATCTTGCAAACTGCTGAGATGCGGCAAAATAACCACCCAAATTTAGTCCCAAATTTTCTATAAAGTCACTATACTCAACATCAAAAAAGTGCCTTCCATAGTTCTTGTTTCGAGGGTATGCATTATTTACTAGTGCATCTATCCTTTTATACTTATCATGCAAATATTTTATACAAGCCTCCAAAGAGTCTTTAGACGTGATGTCGAGCTTCACAAAGTCTATATTTTTTGAATTTAGCTCTTTAGATAGCGCCTCTTTTGCCTCTTGTCCTATTTTTTCATTTATATCCGCGATGATAGCTATGCCATTATTTTCAACAATAGCTTTTATAAATTCCTTACCAATAAGTCCAGCTCCACCAGTAACGACAACTACTTTATCTTTTAACACTGCTGTTCCTTATATAAATTTTACTTTTAGTTAAATTTTCTAAACACTGGTTTGACGGGTGGCCCAACTAACAAATCGTTAACCTTATTTGTTTCTATAGCCAAAGCCAACAACTTTAAAGACCTCTCAAATGCCTCAATTGTTTGAGAAATTTCACTATCTCTATGCGAAAAAGATGGATTGATTGATTGCGCTAAAACTCCATTTTTTATCATTTCTTGCTGAAAAAGTGTTCTCATAAAATTATCTTTAAAATAAAAATATGGCCTGCAATCAACTCCCATTATTTTGGCATATTCCTGAATAGAATACTTTTCAGCAATACTATTAAAACTATCTTTTATTTTTTTCCCAACACCCCAAATATACTTTGTGACCTCATAGTTGTTTTGATTTAATATTTCTATATTTTTTTGAGCAGCCCTTAAATGATGAGTCTCGCCACCATAAGTGGTAGAGAGTAGAAAAACACGCTCTTGATCATGCTCTAGCCCACCAAGTTTCATAATATCTCGTCTACCGACCAGAGCCGAAATAGAAAAACCATTTGCTATTGCTTTACCAAAAGTAGACAAGTGCGGGGTCACTCCATATAAATATTGAGCACCTCTTGGATGAAATCTAAAACCGCTCACAACTTCGTCAAATATTAAAACAATTCCCTCTTTTTCACACAAATCCTTAACATTTTGCAAATAACCTTCTTTAGGCTCCTCTGTGGCAGCCGGTTCCAATATAACGCAAGCTATACCTGCCTTTTTATATTCATCTATTTTATTTTTTAAATCATCCAAATCATTATATTTAAAATGTTTGGTTTCAGATTTTGTTCTTTGTGTAACACCGCTAGATATTTCAGTATCACCTATAAACCAATCATCTATTGAAAAAAATGGTTGATCAAAACATCTTAATACTATTTCTTTTCCTGTATATGCCCTAGCAAGTTTTACGGCTGCAGTAGTGGCATTAGAACCATTTTTACCAAATTTAACCATTTCTGCAGATGGAATTTGATTTGATATCAACTCAGCAACTTCTGCTTCTAGAAACGAAGGTCTTATAAAATTACAACCATTGTCTAGTTCTTTTTTTACAACATCAAGTATTGGATCATACGCATGTCCTAGCAGTACAGACGTTAATCCCATTCCCCAATCAATAAACTCATTACCATCTACATCCCATATTCTTGCACCTTTGCCTTTGACAATAGAGTGCGGAGATAACTGAGGGAATTGATCATCGCCCTTGCTGTAGGTATGTGCTCCTCCTGGTATTAAAAAAGAGGCCTTTTTTCTTAAAATATTTGACTTATCAAAATTGCTAATCATTTGTTATCCCTTTATCTATATTATTACTGAAACATGCAAGCAAAATCTTGATGGGCTTTATAAAAATCATCTGGTTTTCCTATGTCTAGCCAATACCCATTAATTTTATAAGTTCCTATTTTTTTACCATCTTTTATTAATTCATCAAAAAGGCTAGTTATATCATATTTTTCATTATCTGGAACATATTTTAAAACATTTGGGCTTAAAACATATATACCTGCACTAGTTTCATATGTTTTTATCGGTTTTTCTATTATATCACGCACAGTATTGCCTTCTTTTGATATAACTCCATAAGGTATTTGAATGTTATATGATATTGTGGCAATTGTTACATCGTATTTGTTTGTTTCATGAAAATTTAAAATATCTTCAAAATTTACATTAGTCAATATATCACCATTCATTAAAATAAATGGCTCACTAATACTATCCTTGTCAAGCATACAAAGACACCCAGCTGTTCCTAATTTTTGCTTTTCAACTAAATACTTTATATTAACATCCAATGTATTTCCATTATTAAAAAAGTCAATGATTTGGTCAGCCATATAGTTAACACTTATATAAAAATTAGAAAACATATATGTTTTAAATTGTTCTATGATAGTTTGAAGTATTGGCTTTCCACCAATGCTTAACATTGGCTTAGGTATTTTTTCTGTAATTTTACCAAGTCTACTACCTAAACCACCAGCCATCAAAACAACTATGTTGTTTTTGGTTAGCATTTGCTTAACACTCTTAAACTCTATAAATTCAAAATCCTCATTTAATACTGGTAAAATACCATATCTAAGTAGTTTCAGTAGCTCATCTTTGCTATACTGTTTCAAATATTCCAAATAATGAAAATTCTTATTTATTACCTTTATAACTTGATCATTATTAGTTACATCACCATATATCAAAGCCCGTCTAATATCACTTGTCGATAAAGTACCAATTATTTTTTTATTACTTATTACATATAAGGAATCTATA
>NZ_CABPVA010000015.1:0-4188 GCF_902460595.1 Campylobacter concisus | reverse complement strand
TTATAAAAATCAAAATAAACAAAACTTCCTTTGTTATTATACTAAGTTTCTATATCCCTCTTTACAATGACACTTTTACAAGATTAATAAAAATAAGTTCAAAGTTTTTATTGATCTTGTAAAAACAAGTAGCATCTATCAGGATATAAAAACATAATCAACAACACAAATATTATCTCCTTATGAAATAAAAAATCTCCCAAAAAAACACAAAATTTGATCTTATATAAAATTTTTTCCCAAAAAAAGAAACAAACAGTACCCTCCATTTGTAAAAAAGTACTTTATAGTAAAGAAAAAGTAAAGATCATAAAATAAATCAATGTTAATATTTTTTCTTTTTTGGTGTTTTATTTTTGTGCGATTTTTTTGCTTGCAAAAAAATAATTGCACAATTATAAAAGTTCAAAAGTTATTTACTTTTGATTTACCTTATTTTTAGCCCTGGTAAAAAGAAAAGAATAAGAAGGGAAAACGCTATAAAAAATGGTCTTAAAGTGCGGTAATTTCGTGGACCGTAGCCATTTTATATTTTCCCATGCCTGGGAAAAATGGTTTTCTGTGTGGGAAAAATTTAACCACACTAGCAAAATTTTTCCCAAGAAATTATAATTAATCATAATTTTTTACAGCAATAGCAATTTTTGGGAAGTTTTTATCGCATGTGTATATAACTTCACAGCCTTCTTTATCTGCGCAAAAGTATTGCAATGCATCCTCCAAGTCGGCGTTAGAATTTTTAGAGTACTTTATAGCCTTCTTTATTGTTTCGACACCAAAGCTTGCTAGCTGCCATTTTTGAGTTATCACTTCTAGAAAGTCAAGCAATATAAGCTGTTTTTGCTTTGAATGACGTAAATTGTAATAAAGTGTGCTAATACTATCTTCACTAATAACAATGTCAGTGCCATTTCGCATTAAATTTTGCATGAGTGCAACAGCTTTTTGGTTATTTGCTCTATCAGTATCAATAATATCAATAATAATATTTAGGTCAAAAAAAACTTTCATTATTCATCCCTTTGGTTTAGTTCATCTGATTTAGCAGCCCTAAGTGACTTAGCATCGCCTTTAAAATCACCCTTAAACACTCCAACAAATTTCATAATATCAGCAATATCGCTCTCTACGCCGCTTGCTGTTTCATTTGTTGTTTCAGATTTTACCTCGATGGCTTCTGGCTTGTCCTCGGCTGGTTCCTCGTCATGTTTTTTTGATATCACGATCTCAGTCTCACTCTTATTTGCTGAATGTTGGATCTGCTTTACGCTATCAATCTGAAAATCATCAGGGGCCGCCAAAACCTTGTCAAAACCATCATAGGCTGCATCAGTTAAAATTTCTTTTGTCATCTCAAGTGTTTCGAAATTAAATGTTTTAACAGTCGTTTGCCTTAGCTGTTTGAGGTCTTTTATTGAACCTTTGCCTACGATTTGTGGATTGAGCATAAATGAGTTTTTACCTATAATATCGAATTTATCCTTGTCATTTTCACTAATTTTAAAAATTGCCTGCTTATCTTCTAACTCTTTCAGAGCACGATATACACTTGATTTTGCTAGGATCTTTCTCTCTTCAAAGTATTTGACAAAATCACTATCATATTTAAAGATGTTTTTATAATTGACGTTTTTTATCATCACTAAAAAAACCGTTCTAGCATTGTTTGAAAGATTTTCAACTAAAAAGTCTAAGTTTTCAACAAATACTTTTATAAATGCGTCTTTTGACTGTTCTTTTTGTAAAAAGCTTGTTACTATCGTTTTTACTTCACCTGTTTGGCTATCTACTATCTCTTGCGTCCGATTGTAAAGCCTGGCACTCGTAGAACGAGATTTTTCAAGGTCTATAATCTCTCTTGCCATATTTGTCCTTTTTTTCATTTTTTGACACGAATTTACATTTTTTCGCCTTATTGCCTACTTAATTTTTCCCAAAAAATGATACAAAATTTATTATATTAGAAAATTTTTTCCCAGAAAAAAATATTTTTATTTTAAAAGTATGGTTTAAATCAAAATTATAAATAATTTTTGCCATATAATTTTTTCTGTATTAGGCATATTTTGGGCTCCTTATAAATTTAACCTATTATTTATGTTTTAGTAACTTAAAATCGAAAAGTATTTTAAAGATACTTTTTCGACTCTTTAAATGACGAACTACCTCCTGAAAACATTTCTATCAGAGCTGAAGACGATGAGGACATTGAGCTACATGCACAATTTGACAACACAGACTACATCAACAGCGATATAGTTTCAGATGATGATGTGATAAGCGAAGAAGATATCCAAAATGGAACTGGTTATGAGTTTGAAAAAGAATATGCAGGCTCTGATGAAGATACAGAAGATGATATTTTTTCTGTATTATAAAAAAAATCTTTAATTTAAAAATTAATAATATATTATAATAATTTATTAAAATATATATCTAATAATCAATAATATTTATTAATAAATAATCTTTATTATTTGGGGGTCTAATGGACCCCCAAAAAAATGACCTCTTTTTTATGATTATTTTTTAAAAATTCCACGACCTAAAATTAAAAAATTCAAAAATAGATTTCTTGATAGAAATACGTTTTGAAGTGTGATTTTCTTTTTTAGTTCATCGAACTTATAAAGAATTTACTTATTTTTTTACATTTTTTTGGCAAATTCCACGACCTAAAATCAAAAAATTCAAAAATAGATTTCTTAAAATGGGTTTTTAAAAAAAAATGGAGATCGCTTGGATCTCCAAAAAAATTCTTTTATGAGGGAGTAATTATTCTTTGTTCTTTTGAATGAAAAACTTCAGTGAAGAAATATTTGAATAGGTTGTTTTTAGTTTTGGTAGCGCATAGGCTTTAAAGGTCAGATCAAAATACAAATTAATCTCTGCTTCATTGCCTAGATTATTAAAAGATTGATACTTATTTTTTTCTAACATCAATGCTAGAAGTTGTTCGTGTTTTTTAAAATGATAATAAATATTTTTTATTTTTATGACTTTTGAAATTAACAAAACTTGTTTTGTGCATCAATGGCCATATTTAATATCGCCTGGCTTCTCTTTGATATGAAATTTTCTGCTACTCGCAAGATCTCTTCATCTAGGTTATAAAATTCATGTCGCTCAAACTTAAAGTTAGATAACTTTTCAAGTCGTCCTATATGTCTTGGCATAGCAAACATCTTAGCCTGATCATCAAAATTTAACTCAAACCAGCTTATCTTATCCTCCATCAAGCTATCTATGTTTTTCAATTCTTCCTGAACTATAAAATTTAAAAAGGATAGACCATTATCAAAGATTGGTGCTGCCTTAATTAGCTTTTGGCTTTCATTATCTATTAACATGCCAAAATTACCTAAATGTCTATCTGTATTTAGTATTAAAGCATCAAAGAGCATTATGTCCTCAAATGCTTCTTTGCCATAAATTTCTTCTATTCTTTTCATCAAATTTAGTTTGTCTGACTTTATATCGCTCTTGTCTAAGCAGTAGTAAATTGGTAAATAGCCATACTTTTCACTGGTAAAAAGCTCACAAGAACTTACAATTTCTTTTTTGAAAGCGACTAGATCATAGTCTATTGCATTTAAATTTAGTGTTTTTGCGATTTGAGCCATATAATATTCACAATATGCTTCATATCCGCCTTCTGTGCTTTTTGTATTGCTGCCTTTATATAGTTCAATCTTGCCACTACTTTCATTTTTATGCCAACATTTCTTTAACATGCCATTTGTTGTTAATTCTGGAGATACAGATAGCTCTTTTAGTCTTGTTGATATACCAGTAAAGGCAACTAACGCAAGTGTTTCATTGAAAGAATTGCTATATAAATTATAATCAGACCATTTGTAGTCTTGCTCGTTTGATACCACCCAATAGCAATCATTAAGAGAAAGCCCAAAGGATATGTTGATATAGGCCATAAAATTATCTTCTCTTGTTATGCCGCTACTAGCTAGAATTTCATTAAAAAATTCTCTATTCTTTGGGATTTTTCTATTTCTAATCCAGTTCTCTAGCGATTCTTTAATGTTTTGTGAGCTCTTTTTTATTTCATATGGCACCATATCCTGGTGTAAAATTTTAACGTTGATTAGATGAGCAATCTCCTTTTCAAAACCCCTAAATATCTCTTTTTCAAAACAGACATTAAATTCCAAAACATCGACGTCTTTGTTT
>NZ_CABPVA010000014.1:3793-8132 GCF_902460595.1 Campylobacter concisus | reverse complement strand
CCCCAAAATAACCACCATTTGTACAATGTATGTCACCCTCGCATTCGAACATTGGAGTAGCTATTAAAAATTTTTCATTTTCATAGTAATACCCTATTTCTTCGGCTTTAAAAAAAGTAAAAAATAAGCTAATTAAAATAAAAAATCTAAAAACTATCATAAGTTCTTTCTATTAAAATTTACTGCAAAATAGTAATTACAAAATCACGCACGCTAGCCCTATTTATCAAATTTTAAATATTTACTATCGCAATCTTCAAAATGATTATACTTGTTCATAGAATTTCCATAGTTTTGTATGACTATACTACCATTTTCATACACTCCGCCAATCTTTTTAAATTTTATGTAAAATCCGCCTTCGCCATTGCTTTTTATGCTTGATATATAGCCTTGTGATTTTGTCTGATTATTTTCCACTATCTTGTAAAAATACTTCGCTTTATTAGTATTTTTTGCTATTTCTATTGAAATATTACAAGGCTCATTCTTGTAAATCCCCGTTAAATTTATATCTTTTGCGCAGGCTTTATGCGCTATAAAAGCTAGCACCATAAAATAAAAAATAAATATCTTGTTTGTCATATCTATCCACTCTTTTTTAAGCGCATTATATCTATTTAACAAAGGCAAAACTATATCTTTTTGATCTTCCCATTCTCAAATTTATATTTTCTTTCATTTGATAGTTTTCCGCTACCTTTAAAATTTGGATCGCAGTTGTTGGTTAGTGCATTTTTGTGTGGTTTGTCTATTATCAAGATGCCTCTATCATTGACTTCAAAAAATGGCACACTCGCGCACCAATCTATCTCTCCTTGAAATTTTATCTTGTCGTCATTTTTCTTTTCAAAAATTCTTAAAGGGCCGTGTCCGCTGCAGGCAGCATAGTTTTGTATGTCTTGAAATATCCACACTTCGCTGCTATTAACTTTGGTATAAAATATTAAATTTGGTTCAAGCTCATACTCGCACTCCCTGCTATAAATCTCTTCATCATTTATACTTATGGAGCATTTGTTATCCTTGCTGTATGTTTCTATGCTTAAGTTTTTGGCATTAGAAAATATAGCTAAAAGCAGTAATAAGTATACAAATTTAGTTTTTGTCATCGTTTTTTCTATTCTCAGGTAAAACTAAGTGACCATTTTTGTCTATTAGTGAGTATTGCACGAGCATGATATATAACATGTCATCTATCTGCGGGTAGTCGTCATCATAGTGGTAACTTTTGTATTTTTGTAAAAAGTCGTCATTTATTTCAGCTCTTTTTACATCTCTTGGTATGCTACCATTTTCTATCGGTACATATTTTAAAGTATCTTCAAATACTTCTTTAAATTTCTCGTAATCTTCGCCGTAAATTCTACTAAATAGCTCTTTATCATCATCGTAAAGCATTAAAGATAGCTTAGCAGTGTACTCTCTATAGAAATTCTTTACGCAATAGATACTTTCAGATACAAAAAATGCTGACTTAGCAACAAAGCTATAGTCATACTCTTTTTTTGAGTATCTAATGCACTCTTTTTTGCTATCTTTTATCCTTTCTCTAGCTACCTTTTGAGCTTTTTCTTTTAAATTTGGAGCTTCTTTTATTATTAGATTATAAAGATCAGCAAAATAGTTATCCCTAAAAGAGTTATAGTCTGACTGGCATATAAAGTCTTCTAAAGAGTATTTTTTAAATTTATAATTTCCTTTGGTATCATAGCAGGCAAAGCTAGGTTTGCTCTTTGTACCGTAGTCTCTCCAAGGGCTTGAATCATAATCATTTAGTTGGTAAAAATCATTACTAAATTTATTGATAGCATTTTCAGAGCTTAAAGGCTCAAAAGCGCTTAAATTTAAACTAGCAATCAGGGCTAGCAATATAATTTTAATTTTCATTCTATTTCCTTGCCTTTACCTATATTTAATTATTATTTGGTAAATGATGCGTGATATAATAATAGTTGCAACTAAAGATAAATTTATTAAGATTAGCACTGATATAAAAGGCAAAAAAAGAAAATCTCCAGTATCTGGGTCCCAAAAAGTAGGATATAAAAGATCTTTTGAGGTATTGTATAAAAAGCAACCACATCCGATCCAAACATTTAATGTGACAAATAAAACTAGCTTAAAAAATAGCGTATCAAATTTTTGAGAGATATTTTTAAATAGAGCTTTGAGAAAAAGAAATAGTAAGAATATTCCTATTTCAAAGATAATTATGATTAAGATAAATTTTAAGCTCATTAAAAATCCTTTGTAGAAAATTTATGCACTATTCCTCTTTTCTATTCTCTGGTAAAACTAAGTGGCCATTTTTATCTATTAGGGAGTATTGCACTAATACTATATAAATTAGATCATGGATTTTGTATCTATCATAATCACCAGTATAGTCATCATACTTTCTTAAAAACTCAGCATAAGGATTTTTGTCTGTATTTTTAATACCATTTAGCTCTACTTCAGAGTAAAGTATAGGCACATATTTTAAAGTATCTTCAAATACCTCTTTAAATTTCTCATAGTCTTCACCGTAAATTCTCTTAAATAGCTCTTTGTCGTTTTTATAAAGAAGTAAAGCTAGTTTAGCAGTATAGCTTCTGTAGTATGATTTTATGCAGTGAATAGTATTTGACATAACATCAGTATCGTTGCAATTTACCTCAAATTTTTTATAACTACGTGCTATGCACTTTTTCTTACTGTTTTTTGTCCTATCTCTATTTATCTTTTCAGCTTGAACCTTTAAATTTGGTTTTTCTTTTATGATTAGATTATAAAGATCAGCAAAGTAGTTATCTCTAAAAGAGCTATAGTCTGACTGGCATATTAAATCTTCTAAAGAGTACTCTTTAAATTTATATTTCCCTTTATCGTCATAGCATTTAAAGCTAGGAGCAATTGAATTGCCATTATTATAGTTTTCATCACATGATATAAGAATATTAACCTGTAAAAATCCTCCATAAGATGCCTTATTGGTAGACTCGCTCGGCATCATAGGCTCAAATCCATATAAATTAAGGCTTACTACTAAAAATAAAAATAATGTTTTTTAAATTTCATATCTTAGTCCTTTATAAATTTATTAATCAGGTAAATTCCAAGATATAAAATGATATGCATTTACTTTGTCGTCTTTTTCTTCAAATAACCACAATTCACAGCTGTCGTCAGGATTACGCTCACTTTTAGGGGAAAATAACTGAACCAAAAGAGTATTTTTATTTATCCATTTAAAATCAAAATCATAAGTTAGCTTATCTGTGTTGTAAGCTGTATATCTTATATTTTTCATACGTTCTATATCTTTTAGCTCTGGTTCTGGTGCGACAAATAATTTTAAAACATAATCCTTCCATATATCCAATATGGTAGTGCTATAGTAAATATACATATCTTCATTCCAAATTTTCTTAGCAAGCTTTTTACAATCTTTATTTAAAAACTTCTTAGGTACCGCCTTTCTTTCCCAGTCGTCATCATACTCATCTGTTGCAAATGATGTGCCTAATGCTAAAAATAAAGCTAAGACTATTTTAAAGATTATTTTCATAAATATATCACCTATGATTAATCAGGTAAATTTTTGGATGTAAAACTATACACATCCACACTACCATCATACTCTTCATATAGCCATAATTCACAGCTTGATTTAGAATATTTATCAGCATGAAAATGTAGTTGCACCAAAAGACTTTTGTTGTTTAGCCACTTAAAATCAAAGTCGTAACAAAAATTTTTATTACATTCTTTGTATTTAAGATTTTTTAGATGTCCTATGTCTTTGATTTTTAGGTCGTGATCGCCATATAAATTTAAAATTGGCTTTTTGTACATATTTAATATAGTGGTTTGACGATAAGAAACCTTGCCTTCATTCCAAATGTCTTTTGATATTGTTTTGCAACCTTGACTCAAAAACTTCTTAGGTATCGTCTTTTTCTCCCAACTATTATCATAGTCATCTGTCGCAAATGATAAATTTACAGCTAAAAGTAAAGCTAAGATTATTTTAAAGATTATTTTCATAAATATATCGCCTATGATTAATCAGGTAAATTCCAAGATATAAAATGATACACATCTATATTGTCATCCTTTTCTTCAAACAGCCATAACTCACAGATAGCATTAGGATTGTGATTATTTTTTGGTCGATACATCTGAGCCAATAGAGTTTTGTTATTTAACCACTTAAAATCAAAGTCGTAGCAACTAGCCATTGTGCAAGATTTGTATTTTATATTTTTCATATATTCTATCTCTTTTAGTTCTGGCTGCGGCGGATAAAAAAACATTAAAATAGGCTTTTTATATATATTTGTAATTTTTTCAC
>NZ_CABPVA010000014.1:0-1123 GCF_902460595.1 Campylobacter concisus | reverse complement strand
AAAGCTCTTCTTCTCTTCTTTTTAAGAGCTTATTTATCCTTGAAGCGTTAGAGGTTGAAGAGGAGGTTAAATTTACGCAGTAGATATTTTCGGTCTCAAATTTCTTTGATGTCTCAGAGCTCAAAAGAGAATTTAGCTTATCGGCAAATGGCTTAAATAGCCCCTCACACTTTGAAGCGGTATTGTTTGATCTCTCTTCATCTTTTTGCATAAATTCTAAATGTGTGACGTCTTCTTTGTGCTCTTTGCCGTTTTTGTGTTTTGTTACATACATAGCTTTAGAGATATTTAGGTGGGTAAAGATGTCTATGCACTCGCCAAAGCTGACGCGCTCCATGCTAGTGGCACTAGATGAGTCACTTAGAGCTCTATTGTTTTCGTCTGACTCGTAAAGGCCAAACTGAGCTGATATCTTTTGTCTTAAAAGTTTAAGGTTGTGCGGGTTGTCACTGCTAAAGCTCTCGTGAGCTAGCCAAAACCACGCTTTAAAGCGACTTTTGCTCTTGATGTATTTTGCTAAAGCTGGGTCGATATTTTTCTTGCTACTTATGTGAAGCAGGGCAAGAAGTGCTACATGCTCTTTTGAGATCTGTGACGTTCCAGATGAAGTGAGTTTAACCTCTTCTAAATTTGCAAGTGACGATCCTCTTAGCTTATCTTGTATATCAGCTGCTAGTGGCTTTAGCTTTGACTCTAAAATGGCATTTAACTGCTCATCTTGGCTAAATTTAAACTCAGGCAACTCTGCGCCGTAAGCGGTCCTTGCAGCATTATTTATATCATTAAAAAGCTTTTCTGTATCTATCTTTGAAACCACGATTTTGCTTGTAGTGTTTGTTATAGTTTTTCTAACAGCCTCAATAACTTTTGCTTTGCTAGCACCATAAATCTGAGCGCATATCGCCTCCAGATCGTCCTTTAGGCTAAAGCTATATCCCATAAGTAACTTGTCGTCAGAGATGAAAGGCTTATTGATGTCAGCACTATATGATAGTTTGATGATATCTATTAAGTTTTCTTTAAAAGTTGCATCATTTCTAGGGGTAATTGGCATAAAATTCTTCCTTAATTTTTTCGCCAAATATTAGCATAAACTTAAAAAGTATTCAATAAAAAACTCTTA
>NZ_CABPVA010000013.1:0-4613 GCF_902460595.1 Campylobacter concisus | reverse complement strand
ATTTAATATTATTTTAAACTTTTTTATATTAGAATTCTTTTATATTTAAAACAAAGGAGAAAAGATGCTGCCGAATAAACCGCAAGATTATCCTAATAGTTTTCCAGCTCGAGTATGGTATACGCACCTTATAGAAGAAATCGGTGAAGAAGCTATCGAAAAGCTTGGCTTTTATCCAAACGAAAGACTGCTTGACACAACAAAAGCCTTAGTAGCAAAACAAGATCAAGCACTAGCTAATTTTTTTAGTCAAAGAATATTTTGGGGAATTTTTTATAGCAGTAATGGCGGCATTGAAGAGTCTTTAGGCGTAGGCAATCGTAGGATAATTCCACTAATATGGTTTAGACAAATTGCCGACAGTAAGTTTGCTAACTCGCTTAAAGAGGTCGCAAAAATTGCAAAAAGTGATTTAGAACAACTTCTTTATGAAGGTATCTTGTATCAAGAATTTTTTGAGTTACAAATTTTAGTTAAAAAGGATAGCATTGAATGGCTAAAAAATAATGCTACCAAGAATGAGGTATTAAGTCATCATGGCTTTAACAATATGTTGGGATATAAATATTTCTTAAAAAGAATAAGAGAGGGATTAATGTTTTCAAATCAAGCTTTAGAGAATGGTTTTGATGAAAAAAAACTACCTCGTTTTAGTGAAATGGTAGCACAAGGAGATGGAGCATTTTTACCTTGTCCATTAGTTAAAAACGATCTACACTTTGGTGGTGGAAAATGGCAAATAGAATATGAGTTTGTCACAGATGGTGACTATTAATATATTAAATTTTAAAATAATTTAATATAGTAAAAAATAATTTAATACAAAGGAAAAAAGATGAGATTACTAGGCAAAATTGCACTTGGTGCAGCAGCAACAATCATGCTTATTGGTTGTGGCGAAGGATCTAAGTATGGCGATAAAGAATATACATTTGAATATTTAAGGGATAATGAACAATTGCTAGTAGAATTGGTTCAGTGGTGCGAGTTAAACAAAAATGCAAATTTAAATACAACACAAATGAAAAACTGCCAAACTGCATATGACAGAAAATCAAGGTTGACTCAAAAATGGGGAAATGAGCCAAGTAAATGGGAAAAATTAGTCGAGAAATACGGAACTAAAAAACAATAAGCATAGTCTAAAGGATAAAAAATGGTAATAGCAGTCTGCAATGAAAAAGGTGGTAGCGGAAAAACAAATATTGCTATAAATTTAGCCATAAAATTAGGTCTTATGAAAGATGACACTCTTTTAGTAGACGCTGATCCTCAAAGAAGTATAGATGTTTTTACTGATATTAGAGCTGATGCAAATTTACCACTACTATTTAATGCTGTTTCAAAACTTGGATCATCGATGCTAAAAGAGATACAAAGCTTAAAGCAAAAGTATGATAGTGTAGTAATTGATACTGGTGGACGTGATAGCCAAGAAATGAGACAAGCGTTAGCTGTTTGCAATATTGCTATTATCCCAGTTATTCCGAGCGATCTTGATATTGCCGTTTTGAACAAAATGATACTAGTTTTTAATCAAGCGAAAATTTACAATCCGAATTCAAAGGCACTAATAGTTATCTCTAAAGCTTCACCAAATCCTTTTCTAGCTAAAAAAGTAGAAGCACTACGTGAATATATTAGCGAAAAGAAGTTAGAAGATATTTTTCTAGCAAATAGCATAATCTATGAACGCGAGGCATATAGAAATGCCTTTTCAGCAGGAATGGGTGTGAGCGAATATTGCAAAGATAACGAAAACGCAAAGCTTGATTTCGAAGGCTTCTTTAACGAACTTGTCAATTTTGCTAATAATTAAAAACAATATTATATTATTTTATAAAGTTTAAAATAATATAATATATTGAATTAAAAGGCTAAAATCAAAGGAAGAAAAAAATAATGGCATACATATCTGGCTGGGAAGCTTTAAATATACCTAGGCTTGATGGTTCAATCGCCGACTGGCATCCACTGCTTTATTTTGCCAATAAAAACAATATAAAAACTTACGAGAATAATGAAATTTTAGGTTCTTTGGGGATACAAAGGCGATATGTAAAGATGCTTGATAAAGAAGAGTATGTAGCAAATTATGCAAGAGCGATAGCTGATTTAGTCTATAAAGGCGAAACAGCTGGTCTCAAGAACTGCGTGCAAGATTACTTGGATGATAACGAGGAAAGCGAACTTTTCAACTATTTAAAGCTTATAAATAAAAACAAAAAAGTTGATGATTTTATGAAATTTGAATTAACAAAGCTATATTTTAAGGATAAAAGATGCTAGAGCAATATCAAAAAGATAGAGTTAAACTTATAAAAGAAATTTTGCCATATCTTGGGGATACCTTTGTTTTAAAAGGTGGAACGGCACTTAGTTTATATTATGGGCTAAATAGATATTCAGAAGACATTGATTTGGATTGCACAACCAACAATATGAATTTTATAAACAAGCTAAAGCGCCATAAAGATTTTAGTAATTGGAATATAAATATTAAAAAAGATACCGACACTGTTTTTAGAGCAATGATAGATTATGGTGCAACCTCTCATTACGGCAGCTATCCACTAAAAATAGAAGTTAGTAGCAGAAACAAAGACCTACTGAGATCCAAGACTTTAAATTTTGAAAATATAAATGGTGTTAACGTCTATTGTGTGGATGAGCTTATAAAAATGAAAGGAGTTGCTTTTAGTGGCAGAGATAAAATTCGAGATTTTTATGATCTAGGGTATCTACTACAAACTTATCCTGACAAATTTAGCAAAGAAAATCTTTTTGGAATACGAGAAAAGATCTTTTACTGTGGCGAGGATGAACTAAATTTACTTTTAAAAGATGAAAGTTTGCAACATAAACTTATATCACAAGACAAAATTCACATAACTGATACTTATACTCAAGATGTATTAAGGCGTATCAATACTCTACTAGAGCCAGTAATACAAAGAGATGCAACACAATCTCAAAAACAGCAAAATGATAGTTCAAAAGCCGTTCTGTCTAGACTTGGTATAGCATATGTCAAAAAAGTAGAAAGTGGAGTCATAAAAATAAAAGAAACCAAGAATACAAAAGAAAAGGAAAGATAATGGGAATATTGGATAAGAAAAATGGATTTGCATTTGTAAACAATGCCAACATTGCAGCAAGTAGCAATGTGGAAGAATTTATAAACTCTGGTGCTGCAGATAGTAATGAAAAGAAAAAAAGCAATGCTGGACGTCCCAAAAAAGTGGGTGAAAAACCGGTATCGGTTGCAATATATCTTATGCCAAGCGAAAAAGAAAGACTAGAAAATGAAGCGAAAGCTCAGTTTATGAGCTTGTCTGGGTATCTAAAATTGAAAATTTTAGCATGACTACATGTAGGTTATGGCTATACCGTAAAGAAATAGAGATAATTAAAACAATCCCCAAAGATAACAAGCAGATGTGTCTATCTGTTAAAATCTTTTTTATTAAGACTATTAGCTTTTTTGCTATCAATATTTGTTGTATTTTCCACAACCTTTTGTTTAGCTTGTAAAATTTGAGCTTTGCTTGAGTCAGTTTTATTTTGTTTTGGATTAACATCTTTTGTTTGCGAGGATGGAGCAACAACTTTTGTGTCACTTCTGGAAAGAATTTTATATTCAGTCTTTTTCTTTTCAGCTTCACTGAGGGGAGTCAATTCAACTTCTCTCTTTCCTTCTACAGAACAATCCCACACATTCCTATAAAGAGTTTTTTCGCACCATTGTTTAGTTTTTTTATCATAAATTTTCTTTACAATCGGTTCCTGAGCAGTTACTGCAAACCTAGCATAATCTCCATTTGTAATATTATAATCTTTCATTAACTGCCTTAAATGCTTGCCCCAAAGAATAGTTTCTTTCCCTTTACTTGTCTCAAATTTAACATAATACGACTCTTCGGTATGCTCATCTAGTGAAAAATTATATTTTGCTTCACCATATCCAGTTATCTTGTAATGATGCGGCTTATGTCCATCCCAAACGTCTGGAAATTTATTCTTAGAAAATTTCTTATTTTTATAAGAAAAATTTGTTGCTTTATATCCCAAATCGGTTAAATTCTTTGCAAACTCATCACGCATCATATCCAAATCAGCTGGAGAAATTTTAATTCTTTTTCCATTACAATCAACACTTTTTAAATCCAAATGGCAATGAGGATTATCTGTGTCATGATGGACTGCTAATATAAAATGATTATTTAAAAATCTTTCTTTAATGGTTTTTATTGCAGCATTTTTAATTTCCTCGACAGGGATATTATTTTCACCTTTCATAGAAAAAACCATATGCACTACCTCGTTTTTTTCTTTTAATTTTAGTTTTTCAACATCATGTTTATTGGGAATATCATAAACCCCATCTTGGAATGTTGCAGCTATTTCATTTATATCATTAATAAAAATTTCATTATCACTTTCTAAAGGATCATTAATAAAAACATCAAGTAAGCCGTCTCGGCTAATATATTTTATATGGCTTTTAAGTTGATTAAAATTTTGATCCTTGCCAGTAATTTTTATCAAGACTTGAGAATTATATCCACGTCTTTTAGTTAAAAGTTTAGTTGTATGCTCTCTTTCATTTTTAG
>NZ_CABPVA010000012.1:0-5922 GCF_902460595.1 Campylobacter concisus | reverse complement strand
GTTTAATACTATATTAAATAATTTATAATTGTATTAAATTATTTAATACAATTATAAAATGTGCCATATTAAAGACTGATGCCAGTATCTATTGATCTGCTTTTTTCTTCTGTTTGTTTGGATAATTTATATTGTGGTTGCGTAAATGCTGGTCGTTCTACTTGATCATTATTGTTTCGCTCTTTTAGCTTTTCAAGCAACTTCTCTTTTTGAATTTTGTCCCAATTTTTATATTCCTCTAGTGCTGAACTTTTAAACTCACTTTTATACTGCCTGTCTACAATCATCTTCTCATTTTCGGAATTACAAATTTCAAGGTCTTTTTGAAGTTTGTTTAAAAGTTCTTGCTTTGGATAAACTTGGTTGCTTGCTAACCATTCTTTTAAAGTAATATTTGATTCTTTTAATTTTTCTAGATCATTTTTATTTTTCTCTAGCCTCTTTTGTAGGGCTTCATCACTTAGGACATTGTTTATTCTTGTAAAAAAGCCTCTAAGGCTAATTTGTTCTCTTGCGCTAATACATTTTGATATATCGTCATTATATTCAAGAGATCTTGGTTCTAACTCTATATCGTATTCTTTGTTTACGAGCTTAAAAAATATAATATTTCCATTAAATGCTGTATTTGTAACTTCTCCAATAACTTTAAAGCCCTTATATTCTGCAACCTCTCTTGGCGTCTCTTTTTCTGCAAATAGTAAATTTATATTATCTTGCAAGATGTCTGCCATTTGATTTTGCTTTATTTCTATTTCGTTAGTATCTGTGCCATTTTTATCTTTTGGTATATTAAAGTCATACACTATTGGCTCAAAACCACCAGTTGCAATAGAGGCTTTATATTTGTTCATTTTACAAGTAAAGTTTTCGCTTGTATTTTGTTTTACTATATCTTTAATGATATCTATTTTAGATATTTGTATCTCTATGTTAGCCATTCTAATGTTGTTTTTCTCTTGCTCCTCACCATTAGAAAAAACTTGTTCTTTATATCGTTTGAGCTCATTTCTCTCTTTTTTTATAGCTTCATTTAATTCAAACTCTGTAAAGATGAGAGGATTTTCGCTGGCGACCGCACGTGCCTCATTTGAATTTAATAAATCCTCCTCAAAGCCATTTAAACTACGTTCTCCGACGACACCTCTTCTGAAATTTAATATAGCCTCGTTCTTTTTGCTCTGCAACTCCCAGTTCCTTTCATCAAACGTTCCAGGAGTAATATGTCTAAATTCTTTGATTATAAAGTTTTCTGGGTCGTTCTCATAAAAGAGATTACCTTGTCTAATCGCCCTTCCATTGCTTTGTGTTATATCACTTGGTCTCCATGGACAATCTATGTGGTGAAGTGCTGTGATGCGTCTTTGGACATTTACTCCTGTTCCCATTTTTGCACGGCTGCCCAAAAGAACTCTAACTTCACCATCATTAACTTTTTTAAAAAGATCCGCTTTTTCTTCGTTGCTAACTGCATCATGTATAAATGCTATTTGTTCTCTTGGTATTCCTTTATCAACTAGCTTTTTATAAATATCTCCATAAAGAAAAAATCTACTATCATCAAATTCATCCTTTTTTAGAACCTCTCCATTTTCATCAAGATCATCTACTGATACCTCGCTGTTTTCTAAAGTATCATTTATATTCTCGAATTCATCAACATATTCTGTTTTTTGCTCTTCTCTAGCTAATATCTCGTCTAGTTTTAAGTTAAATGATTTATCACTAGTGCTTTTTGGTGTTCCAACATCTAAGAATACAAGCTGAGTCCCCTTTTTATCACCCCAAGTTTGCCATTCTTTAAATATCTCATCAACCGCGATATTTATTTTAGAATTTGGGTAATCAGGGGCTGTTGGATCTATTAGTCTAAAATCAATACTTGCTTTTTTTGCGTCGTTTGTTACTTTTAGTGGGTTATCGATGCTTGGATCATATCCTCCACCTTCCATACTAATAAGTCGCCCAGTAATTGAGTATCTAGGGTAAATTCCATTTTCATCAGCTTCCCCTATATAATCTGATATACGTTTAGATTTTTCACTTTTTACGTAAATCACTTCTTTATTTGGAACAAATGTCTTTGAAAAGGCTTTAATATCATCATTTGTGATAGTGTCTGTTGTTTGGCTTAGTATATTTGATAGCTCAGGTAAGTTTGTAAGTGATGAAAACCTTGCTTCCATTTTTATGCGACCGCTAGCATCTCTTACAGGGGCAATATCTATACCAGCAAAATTACTAGCCCAATTTGAAAAGCTATCTATGCCTAAATTTTCAAGCTCTTTTGGCTGCAAATATCTCTGCATATTATAAATTTCGCTAAGTGAGTTTGATACTGGAGTTCCAGTTAAAAACATTACTTTACCATCTTTTTTGTCGTTAATATAGGTAGTAAGTGCAAGCATATTTAATGCTCTCTTGCTTGAAGTATTAGCTCCTTTGCCTTTTGCATTCATCGGAGAGATTACGCCTAAATTTTTAAAGTTATGTGCCTCATCAACCACTATACTATCAACACCAAGCATTGAAAAATCCATTGTCTTGGATTTTGCTTTATCGTCAAATAGTTTTTCCACTTTTTTTTCAACTCTAGCTATCATTTTTTCAACTTGACGTGCAGAACGTCTGTTTGTTGATTCATCACGTTCCTCGTAATATCTAAGAGCTTCTTTTAGCTCATAAATTTCTTTGTCAAGTATCTTTTTTTGTGTTTCAAAAGGAACTGGTAGTTTTTCTACTTGTGTATATTTTATAACAACGGCATCCCAGTCATTATTTGCTACTTTAGCCAAAAACTCGTCTCTTTCTTTTGGGCTTAAAGAGTTTTCGTCTGCCACTAGCACATTAGCATTAGGAAATGCATCAAAAATACTTTGATCCCATTGGGTTACAAGATTGTTTGGAACGATGATTAGAGGTTTTTTTACAAGCCCAAGCTCTTTTTGCTTCATAACAGCAGCTATTGCTGCATATGTTTTGCCAGCCCCAACTTCGTGATCAAGTAAAATATTTTTTTGAACCATGCTTCTAAAAATAGCATCTTTTTGGTGCTTTCTAAGTTTTATATTGCCATCAAGCCCTAAAATTTCTAAACCATCTCCATTAAATTTGGCTTTAACGTAGCAGTTAAATTTGTCGTTGTAAATACGTTCTAGTTCTTTTGCTCTAGCTCGGTCGCTATATATCCATTCATTAAATTTGCTTTTTAGCATTTCAACTTTCGCATTTGCTTCAGCTGTTTTTTCTGGATTTATTACTTGTTTAAAGACTATGTTACCTTCTTTATCTCTCTTAATATTACCTTCTTTATCTAGCAAAGGCTCATTTGTTTTTTCCATAATCTTTATAGGTGTATTATTTAGAGCACTTTCTATAATGTCATATACGCTTTTATTGTTACCTACATTTTGGTGTATTTCATAATTTCCATTAATTAGTCTTTGTGTGGTAAGTCCTTTGACTTCAACGGAATAGTTATAAGTTGCATATTGTGAAAGATGATATTTATCTCCGTCTATTTGCCAGCCCATGGAACCTAAATTTTGAAGTTTCCATGCATCATTATTATAGTTTGATGTCTTTAGCTCGTTCTTTAAAAAATCATCATAGTATTTTATTGGTATCCAAGAACTGCCAAACCTCGTGTCTATATCAACAAAGCTAATATCTTGTGGTATGACCTTGCTAAGTTCTTCTATATTATTTTGCATTAAGTCCGCATAAATGTCTTGTAGATTTTTTGCTGATTTTAATTTTTCCTTGACATTTCCACTAAGATAAATTGGAGTAAAAATTAGCTCTCTTTCGCCTTTTGATAATTTTTCTGGATCGTAAAAAGCCAGTTTTTCTGCAATAATTTGATCTTCGACTTCGATATTTGATTTTCCTAGTTTTTTTGAAATATAGTTTATATCGATCTTTCCAAACTGATACATGCTTACTAATACACCATCCTTTTCATTGTCAAACAAAATTTCAGGAGTAAAGCCTATTGTTCGGCGAAGTAAAATATTAGCCTTTTCGCAGCTTTCCTTTATGGCTTCTTTGCCATCTCTTGCACGTTCAGGTTTTTTATAGTTTTTTTCTAGAGCTTTGACTTTGCTAAACTCTACATCTAGATTTTTAAATGATGCTGCCTTATTCCCAGATAAAAATCCTTCGCTAATATGATAGTTGTCTAGTAACAAATTAAGCTGTTCTCTTGTTTGCTTTAGTTTTATATCATCGTCTTTGATATCTGTCTGCTCTAGTGCAATGAGCTCTTTGAGTTTGTCTCTTAAAGGTATATACTTTTTAATTCTATTTTGGATGGTGGGGCTTAAATCTTCAATTTTTGATGCTCTTATTTCTCCGTTTATCGACGAGGTTATTTTGCAAATTTGATCATTATAGATTAAAAGGCTATTTTCTTTTAAATCCTTAACATAGTCATAGGCATCGTCGTAACTTTCTATTGCAAAGTCGATAATAGATGCCGGCTCTCTCCACTTATATACGTTAGCAGGAAGTTGATTTTCTATAAAATTTTCTATTGCTGTATCAAGACTAAAATTTATATCGTCTTTTGGATCATAAAAAATTGCTTTTCCAAATTGCCCATTTCTCAAGACTGGCTTAGCAAGTATGTTTTGGGGATTTTCAATAAAATAATGGTTTATGCTTTGATTTAATTCTGTGCCATCTTGTGCTACTTGAGTTGATTTAATATTGGATATTTCTTTGTTATACTCAGGATGCTTGCCTTTTTGTAGAAAAATGATATCTGTTTCAGCCTCTGTGTGCTTAAAAACATTGTTTGGCAAACGCACTGCACCTAAGAAAGTATGATTTTGCGCTATCTCATCTCTTGCTGAATTGTATTTAGCATCCATAAAGTGACGACTTACTACAAAAGCACTTATTCCATCTTCTTTTAAACTGTATTGTGTGGCTTTTTGTATAAAGAAATTATGGGCTGAACCATATAAATCTTGATGCTTATTATCAAAAAGTGGGACATCTAAAAATGGAGGATTGCCAACAACTGCGTCAAACTGCTCATCATAAATAAATTTTTCGTAGCCAATGTTATTATTTTTTTGATTCGGATATAAAATTTTGTTCATTTTAATTGTAAGAGGTTCAATATCAAGACCAGTAAAATGAAAATTATCGTTTTTGTTAAACGTAATAAACGAACCATTTCCTACACTAGGCTCTAGAATTTCTTTGTTCAAATCTGCTCTATCGGCATTAATACCAAGTCTTTCGAGACCTTTATACATTGCCGAAACGATATTTTTAGGCGTATAATATGCAGTTAAATTTGAGCGTTTAGCAGCATCATATTCACTTTCGCTAAGTAGCTTTTTGAGCTCTTCTCTTTCATCTTTCCATTTTTCATTGCGTTCATCAAATAGTCCATTTATTCCTCCCCAGCCTGAAAAGTTAGCTATTGTTAGCTGTTGCTCTCTTGTAATATTTAGTTCTATTTCGCCTTTCTTAGCAAGATCTAATTTTGGGTAAATTTCGTTAGTAGTTTTAATTGCTGCAATATTTTTTCTAAATCTATCCTTTTCCCCACCTAGTTCTAGGGCATCGCTTAGTTTTAGGTCCTCAAAGGTATTATTGAATTTTTTTATAGGATTAATTATGGTTTCTTCATTTTGTGTAACATCTGTTGTGTTTATAGTTTCAAATAAGCTATTTTCTATCTCATTTATCTGTGCATCTATATCAATCGTTTTTTCTATAATTGAATTGAGATTACCTCCAAAGTATTCTGGATGAGCATCTGCCATACTAAATAGATCAAGACTATCATATAGATTACTATCATTTTTCTGTTTTGCCATTTAAAATCCTTACAAAAAAATAAAATTTTAAAATAAAATTTTATCTAAATTTATGGCAAATGCCGATTTTTACATACTTTTATAA
>NZ_CABPVA010000011.1:0-6772 GCF_902460595.1 Campylobacter concisus | reverse complement strand
TGTAAAGATTATTTGAAAAATCAGAAAAATTAGGAACACAATTTAATAAAGCATTATAAGAATTTATCGCACTATTTTTAAAACGAGAATAAGCAACGTCAAATGACAAAGGAGCAAATTCTTTACAAAATTTAACAAAAGTATGATAATTATCAGCATTTATATAAGGTTCTCTAGGACCAAGAAAAAAGACATAATCATCAACCAAAATATTAGGGTTAAGGCTATTAAAAACATTTAAAAATTCAGCCACAGTAGGAAAATCCAATCTAAATTCTTCATGATCATTAAAAGAAAAAAAAGCACCTTTAATAAAATCTTCAAATTTTATATCCTTAGGATCAGGCGCTAAATCTGGATGATTATAATTAAAAGGATAGTCAGCATAAGTAGCAGGCTTTAAGGGGTGAGAAGGATCATTACAGAAACGACCATAATAAGTATAAAAACGACAATTAAAAAAAAGAAAACTAATGTGAAAAGTCCCCATTTGATAATTAGAAACGTTACTATGAAACATTAGCTCACATTCATCATCATTAGTTAAGTCATTAACAGAAAAATCAAAATAACCAGCACGATAAAGTGCAGGAACAAAAGGCTCAAAAGGCGGACAACACCCACACAAAAGAGATACCATTATTCTTTACCTACAAGATCTTGACAAAGAATTTTTAGAAGTCGGTTTGTTTCTTCAAGAGAACCAATATCTTTTTTCTCTTCAGGTTTATTAACGATGTGATCATTTAAAATTTTCTCAATACGAGCAAGAATAGCCCCCAAAGTATCAAATTTTTCCATTTCTTTAGCAAATGCACTTTCACAATCAAGAGCCACGATTTTTATCCTTTCCGTTAAAATAACCTAAGCCATTCATCATAGTTATAAACATCTCACTAAGACCCAAAACATTACCGCTATCATCAGTAACAAACATAAAATCAGCAACATGATTTAAAGCATCAATATCGATCTTGTCACTTCCAGTTATACGCCTTAGAACTTCTTTATCTTGTGGAGTAAAACGAGAGCTAAAAAGCTTAAAAAGCAAAGTTTGATTTATATTATCAACCTTAGCCTTTGCATAGTTAAATTCTTGATTTTTAGTTTCTAAAATGTGCTGACGTTGCCCAACAATAACATTTGCGTTTTGTAAAGCAGAGCTATTAGAATTATTAGTATTAATAATTTGGTTACCGCAATTAACAAGAACTTGAGCAACACCAACACGATCAGAAAAATTACCAGTTAAAAAGCCAATCATACGATTAAGTTTTGCTCCTTTAATCTTTCCAAGCTTATTTTTAGCATACCGACCAAGCGGAGATAGTAAAGCAATAACGCCAGCATAAACAATAGACATGATTTTACTAACTACATTTTCTTGAATTTGAATATATTTCATTAAAGCAGCACTAAACATAATTGTAATACCGCTATTAATAGCATCTTTTAAAATGCCGTCATCCATACCACTATTTTTTAAACGTTTTAAAACTTGATCGTAAGCGACATTATAAGTAAGGTCTTCAAACATCTCATCAATACCAAGTTTTAAAATTCTACCTGCTTCAGATTGTTTCTCAGCCATTATTTGACATCCTTAAGTAAAGTTTTACTAGGCAATTCAGTATCAAAAAGGTCTTTAAAATTTGGCATAGGCAAATCAAAAAGATCAAGAGCTTCATTATCTAGCTCAAAATTATTTTCATCGGTATAAGTGCGAGCTTGAACAGCTTGACGAGATAGAGCTATCTCACGTGGCGAAGCCTTTGCGATAGTATTGCCGTCAAGGTCTTTAATAGCAACAGAAGTTTTATCATACTCTGCCTTTTCTTTGTAAATTTCAAGTGTTTTAGTAGAGTTTTCACTAAGTATTTTTTGATTTTCAGTATAAGAAGCTGGCAAAGAAATTTCAACAGGACGATCAAGACTTAAAGAAGCATCAACACGATTTTTAACATCAACTTTTGCATCAAGTTTCACACCTGCCAAGCCTTCTTTTATAGCCTGCGAATACCCCTTTGAATTAACAACAAGCTTTTCTAAATTTTGATTATAAACCTTTTGATTTTCGCCAATAGTTGATATATATTTAGAAATTTCACTATTAATGTTTGCTTGAGATTTTAAAACTTCTTTAAAATTGACATCAGTCGAAACAGCCGAACCACTGCCAGCATTTGTATTTGTATGAGTTTCTGCTTTTAAAGAAGTTAAATCGCTCTCAAAAATACGATCACCAGTTATAGGATTGTAAAACTTTTGAGTAATAGGGTCAAGCCAAAAACCATTACTATCTTTTATAACACGTCCCTTAATTGTAAAAGGTTGGCTATATAAATTTTCACGTCTAACGATTGCTTCTTGATTTGCTTCAGCCTTACTCTTATCATTTGTATTTACGTTTTTATCATCTTTTGTTAATTGAGAAGCAGGCAGAGAAGAAGAAAGCAACCCATAACAAAGAATTTGCAAAATTTGATTTTGATTAGCGAGAATGTTAAGTAAATTTGTGTTAGGCAAAAAATTACCTAACTTAGAAGCATCAGCAGGAGCAGGTTTTTCACTTTCAGTTTTAGCAGATGAAACAACTTCACTATTTTTAACAACGATATTACCCAAAACTTCATCTGAAGAACTGCTATTTTGCAACTGCTTTTCAACATATTTACTAAGACCAAACAAAGCAGCACCAGCAACGATACCACCAGCCCCAGCAGTAACATCAGCTGAATTAATTGTAAAAGGCTTAAAATCATTTGAATTCTTTAGAGCAGACCAAAAATTAGAATTAATACGAGCTGGCATTATAAAGTATCCATATGTGGAGTATCAAGAATATTAGCAATACCAATTTTAAAATCAACGCCGTCTTCTTCTTGATAACTAGTTACTTCTTCAAAATTATTGCCACCAAAGATATAACGAAGTAAAACAGCTTCTTTATATTGTTTTGCATCATCTAAATTTGCACGATCAAGCAAAGAAGCAGGGCAAAAAAGACGTTGCAAAAATATTTCATTTAATCTCGAAGAAGCGGAATTAATACTCCAAAGCTCATAAAAAACAATAATTTTAAAAGAACTCAAATGTAAAGAATAAGCCTTATTAACAAGAAACAAATTAGTAAAACCACTTACAGCAACAAGAGAACCAGGAGCTAAAGAAGCAAAGGGATTTCCATTGTTATTTAAATTTAAAGATAAATCTTTAAAAGAAGGTCTATCACCATCTACAAAAGTGTCTTTCAAAGAATCAAGCTCAGCTTTCAAAGTAGAAGAGGCAGTACCATAATCAACTTCAGGATAAAGCCCGCTAACATAATAATCAAAAGAAGGCTTAAAACCAAAACCACGAAAAAGCATACGATCACAACTAAAAAATTCATTATTACCATTATAAAGCGGAAAAGAAAAATCTTTAATCATCAAAGTATTAGTATCAGTATTTTTATAAAATTGAATACTAGAAGTTTCATAAAAATAAGGTCGATCAGATACATGATGAAAAATGAATTTTATCCGCCCCTTAGCAGTAGAAGCGTAATAATAATGTAATTCGGCACCACGAACAACATCAGAAAACTGAAGTGACATAAAAACTCCTTAAATTAAATCTAATTTAAATTGCTTAATAGCAAATATATACTTGCGACCATTTCGCAACGAATAGCCGTGATCTTCTAAAAGCTTTTTTAAATTTGTCTGCTTAAAAAGCTCGTTTAATTCGTCAAAAGCAGAATACAAAGATCGACGGCTACCAACAACAATATCAGCCCAAACAAAGCCCAACTTTTCAGCATAAAGCCTTTTAATAAAAGGGCTTTTAATATCAATGCAATAAATTTCATCGCCACCACGCAAAAGATCACTTATTAAACTACCATAAGCATTTAACTTTTTCATTGAATAACCTTTAAAGCCGTTTCAATAGGACGTTTATAATCATCATTTCTTATTTGAGAGATTGCAACAAAAAAATCATTTAAAGAAGCAGTAAAAACATCAAAAAGCGGATTATCAACATCTAAATTTTGATTTTTTATAGTCTTTTCATTTTTTAAAAAATTACCTGCAAGCTTTGATAATCCATATTCGTGAAGAGTTAAGCCGTCCTTTTCAAGGTCTTTTAATGTTTCAGTAAATACATATAAAAAATTCTCACCACTAACGCCTAAATTTGTATAAACTGCACTAACAAAAGCCTTTAAAGCCATTTTTGCTTTTTTGATATCTCTTGACTGAATAAGATCATGCAAAGTAAGAGCTTTAAATTTATCATCGCCCCAAGTAGAGATAAAATCCCAAAATTTAAGCCGATTAGTATCAAGATCACACCTTTGGTAAATTTTACGCACACTTTCAGACTGAATAGCCCCAGCAGTTAGGCGATTGACTTCATCGTCAGTTAGATCATACCATTTACAGATGCTAAGCCCTTGCGACCAAAACGCCCCTAAATGGCTAAAAATATAACTTATCTCGTTTTCTTCATTGATAGGGATTAACCTTTTAATCGCCAAACGTCCAAATTCTGCTTCATGTCTAAAAACAAAAAGATCGATTTTCGGATGAAATCCGTTAATCTCCCACTTAGTAAAAATTAGAGTAGATATATTTTTGCTTTGAACTTGCTTGATTTTGTCATAAACCCTGAACATGTGCGGATTTTTGCCAAAACTTACACCTTCAAAACGTGTAAAACGCATAAAATTATTTACATTTATTTCGGCAACATCGCTAAAAGTAGCCGAATTCTCATCAATGATTAAAACGTCATCATCTTTTTTATATTGATCAGAGTAATTAGAAATTCTCTTTAAACTTCTAAATTTTAAGAAATCTTGTGGAGTATATTTTATCCCAGTTACATCAGTCGCTAGATCAAGCCTTAGCACGCTTACACGAAAATTAACCCCAAATATATCATTTAAAAATTTATTTACAAACTCATAAGCCCTAATATGCCCATATTTGAGCAAAAACACACTTCTAAACTGAATTTTTAAATGGTATAGTCCTTTTGGCTTAAATTTTGTGTCTGAAATAGTGCAAAATATATCATCATTTGCGAAATAACCAAAATATTGGCCCAAACCCTTACTTGATACTTTGAAATTGCCATATTCAAAGCCCAAATCATCAAGCACATATTTTTCGCCAAATGTGCGAAGATTTTGCGCCTGCTGTTTAAGCATAGCAATTTTATGAATAAAAGCCGAAAATTTAGTATCAAAATATTTTTCATCGGTGCAATTAACACCAATTACTAAAGTATCGATACCTTGATGAAGTATTTTAAATCTATCGTCTTTATAAATCATTTTCTTTAACCTTAAGTAAAACTTAGCTTGTCCCGCCTAACCTTGCTGATAGTCTAGGCGTGGGGCTAAGTTCTAGCCCCTATTTTTCAAGCGTTTGAGCCGTTTTTAATACTCTCCATTTTTAGCATTGCCGTGACAAAGCTATCAATAGCAGGGACAAATTTATTAAAAACAACAACGGGGGTTGAATTATAAGCATCCTTGTAAAGTCTATAATCAATCTTGCCACTGGCAATATATACTTCATCTTCTTTTAAATCTAAGTATTGCTCTTGTGTTATTCTCGTCGTATGCTCGCCACCGCTGTTAAGTGCGATAAAAGTAACGACATAGCTATCATCCCACCTTTCAAACTCACCAAACTCATTTACAATAGGGTTATTGTCCTTGTCAAGTTTTTGTTTGCCTTCAATCTTCTTAACTTTTAAAACCTTTATCTTTTGCTCGAAATAATCAGTGTTTTGATTAAGCGACTGATAAATTTCGCGATAAAGTGTTTCGTTTGTGCTATCCATTAACGGAGCTGTGCTTTTTGCCATTGTTTATCCTTTTTGAAAAAATTTGATTTTTAAATAAATATCTATTGCCAATAATCTGTGAAAGGTAAGCCTTACTAATCTTTAAATGATCGCAAAGATCAGCCCTTGTCATAGTTTTTTTAGTTGATAAAATTTCAAGGACTGAAAGAATAAGCTTATAATGTATCTTTCGCATTAAATAGCCTTTATTTCAGCGTTAAACGGAAACAAGCTTTTTAAATAACGAACTATCGCACACATAACCGCAACGATAGCAACCATTTTCTTTTTGCCATTAGCAATTAAACGATCATAGCGTGCTTTAAATTTCTCATTAAAACGAACGGCACACAAAGCAGACATGAACAAAATACGTCTTATATTAGAACTACCCATTTTATTTATCTTTTGGCTTTTATGCACGCTTGAACCACTTTGAAAAATTCTAGGACTAAGACCGAGAAAACTAATAAACTGCTTTTCAGACTTATCACGATTAAAATGTAATTGTGGGAATAAATTTAAAGCTAGATCAATGCCAAAGCCTTTATTACTTTTAATAATTTCTTCGGTTTCAGGAATAGTTTTTTTAACAAGATCAAAAGCTAACTTCTGAAGCATAGATTGAAGCTTTGCGATCTCTTTTACAAGATTTTCTATAACATCATCAACAACGCTATTATTTACAAATTTTTGAGATTGTTTAAAATTTTTAAGTTGAGTGTTAAGCTTTTGAAGTAAATTTAAAGTCGAATTGTAGCTTTTTATCTGTAAATACTCGGCGTTATATTTATCGGGCAGGATTTCGCTTTTAAAACTCCTAGCATAAACAGCCAAGCCATAACTATCACTTACATCAGTTTTTATACTGCTAAGATGCTTTAAAAATAAAGAAGTCTTATATGGATTTGTAACGTTATATCTAATA
>NZ_CABPVA010000010.1:0-10761 GCF_902460595.1 Campylobacter concisus | reverse complement strand
CTCTTTAGGGGCAAAATTTGAAAAAAGCGCTGATACTTTTTACCAGAGCTCCGATCGCTGGTAAGACCAAAACCAGACTGCTTGACTTTTTGACGCCACAGCAAGCAGCAAATTTACATAAATTTTTACTAAAAGATATAAACACCAAGCTTCAAAAACTAAAAAACGTCAAAATTTTCATCTTTTTTACGCCAAGCGATAAGGCTAAAAATTTAGAGCAAATTTTAGGCGATGAGTATGAATTTATTGCCCAAAGTGAGGGCTCACTAAACGAGCGAATGCTTAATGCCTTTAAACATGTAAAGGCGCTTGGATATGAGCAAATTTTACTAATCGGCAGCGACATTGTAAATTTCACCACCCAAGGCTTTAATAGCTATTTTAAAGCACTTAGCAAAAATGGCGCCGCTATCACCCCTACGCTTGACGGCGGATACTGCGCGATCGCTCTAAGAAGCGCCAGCCTAAAAGATGAGATTTTTTCAAGCGATTATTCTTTAAGGCAGAGCGTGTGCAAAGGGGTTTGCGCTAAATTTGAAGAGCTAAATTTAAGCTACGTCAAATTTAAACCGCTTCGCGACATCGATACGAAAGAGGACATTTTCGCTTACGTCTTGGGCGTGCGACCAAGTGCCATAAAACCCCTTGCTAGCGGTGAATACAACATAAACTACAAATTTCGCAAAGGCGGCCAAAAGGTATTTCGCATAAATACAAAGTCGCAAATGGCGCTTGAAAATCAAATAAAATATGAATTTGATGCGCTTAAAATTTTACAAAGCTCAAAGGTCACGCCAGCGCCGTTAGAGTACTACGAGCCAAGCCCGCTTTTACCGCGAGGGGCGATGAGTATGGAGTTTTTAAAAGGGCGCGCACTAAGATACGAGAGCGATCTTGAGACGGCGGTAAGTTTGCTTGCTAGCGTGCACGCAGTCAAGATCCCGTCAAATCACAGCTTGATCACCGCGCAAAAGCCATTAAAAGCGATGTTTGAAGAGTGCGAAAATATGGCTAACGTCTATCTAAACTCAAATTTAGCCCAGCCAAAAACCGCTGAGATGATCGAATTTTTCTTAAAAATAGCAAAGAAATTTGACCTTGAGCGCGAGATAGAGGAGCCTTGTATCATAAATACCGAGCTAAACTCTTCAAATTTCATCATCGGTAAAGAGAGCTCATACATCATCGACTGGGAAAAGCCGATAATTGGCGAGCGTGAGCAAGATCTGGCACATTTTAGTGTGCCAACGACGACGTTTTGGAAGACGGACGTGATATTTAGTGCTGATGAGATAGAAAAATTTATAAATTTATATGAAAACTACTCGAAAAAAATGGTAGATAGGCAAAAATTTAAAGAGTATTTTACGATGACTTGCTTGCGAGGAACAAGCTGGTGCGCGATGGCATTTGTCGAGTATAACGGTGCTAGAGCCATTAAAAACGAATACACTTTTAACAAGATAAAAGCCTATCTTAGCGACAAGTTTTTGTCGAATTTACAACAATATTTTAAGGAATTTAGATGAAAAAATCCCAAATTTTTCTCCTAGTCGCCGTCGCGATAGTCGCGTTGGCATACTTTTTTATCCCTGCGGTAAACAAACAGATCACTGACTCAGTCGTGATGCTTAGCAAATTTGACCTAAACGAAGTCTATGCTTATTTGCAAAGCTTTGACAAGACGACGGCAGCTTGCGTGAGCTTTTTTTTGATGGTGCTTCAAAGCATCATGGCGCCAGTGCCTGCGTTTCTCATCACACTTTCAAATGCGATGATATTTGGCTGGGTCTGGGGTGCTGTGCTATCGTGGAGCTCGGCTATGGTGGGCGCTGCGCTTTGCTTTTACATAGCACGTATTTTAGGTCGCGACGTCGTTGAAAAGCTAACTGGCAAAAAGGCGCTTGCAGCTACGGACGAGTTTTTTAGCAGATTTGGCAAGCACACGATCATCGTCTGCCGTTTGCTGCCATTTGTGAGCTTTGACCTAGTAAGCTACGCAGCAGGGCTTACGTCGATGAGATTTTGGGGATTTTTCTGGGCGACTGGTATCGGCCAGCTTCCTGCGACGATTGTATATTCGTATTTTGGCGGCAGTTTGATGGGCGGTGGCAAAATTTTATTTATCAGTCTTACCATACTATTTGCCTTCTCGATCGTAGCCTATGTCGCAAAGAAAATTTTAGATGATAAAAAGGCAAAAAAGGCGCAGCTTGAAGCAAACAAGGCTGCTTAAATTTGCTATCATCGCCGCGATCATACTCGTGGCTGCATTTTTGATGCAAAAGATCGGCGTTAGCGAGCTTCGTGAGCTCATCGGCGAGCATGTACTATTTGCTCCGATGATCTATGTCCTATGCTTTGCTATCTTGCCGATATTTTTATTTCCAGTGCCGATTTTGGCTGTCGTTGCAGGTGCGGCATTTGGGCTATTTGCCGGCAGTTTATACACCATAATAGGTGCGATGATAAACTCGGTTTTGATGTTTTATATCGCAAGATTTTTGGGTTTTCACGCCGTTAGCGACTTCACGCAAAACTCAAAGAGCAAAATTTTAAAAACGCTTGGCGAGCCTGGCGGTAAATTTAGCCTAATTTTGATCCTTCGCCTAATGCCACTTGTGCCGTATAACGCCCTAAACTACGCATGCGGCGTGATGAATGTGAGCCTGCGTGACTACGTGGTGGCGACCTTTGTAGGCATCGTGCCAGCAACTTTTATAATGGTAAATTTGGGCGAAAAAGCCCTTGATATGCGCTCAAACGGCTTTATCATCGCCTGCATTTTGATGGTAGTGCTCGTGGCACTTTCTAGCTGGGGCGCAAAAAAGATAAGAGCAAAACGTGGCGATCTCGGTAATAACTCCGATCTATAACGAGCCATGCGAAAATTTGGAGCATTTTTGTGCTATTTTGGCAGCTCAAAAAGGTGAATTTGAAGTGATATTTGCTGATGCTAGCGAGCCAAATTTCTATGAGAGCAAAAATTTTGATTTAACGCTAAATTTGAGCAAAATTTTCACGCCTGAGAGATTTAAAATTTTACCTTGCAAAAAAGGCAGGGGCGCTCAGCTAGACGCTGGGGTGAGCGTGGCTAAATTTGAGAAGCTTCTCTTTTTGCACGCTGATAGTGCATTTTGCGATGAGGGGGCGATTTTGGCTGCTGAGAGGGCGCTTGATCGCTGTGAGGCAGGCTGCTTTAGGCTTAAATTTGATGATGGCGGAGTGCTTTTAAATTTGATCGCACTTGGTTCAAATTTACGCGTAAAGTTTAGAAATATCGCATTTGGAGATCAGGGTATTTTTATACGAAAAGGCCTTTTTAACGCACTTGGTGGCTTTGAAAATTTAGCTATTATGGAGGATTATAAGCTAAGTATGAAGCTAAAAAGATCTGGTGTGAAATTTTGCCAGCTAGGGCAAAATATAATCACAAGCGCACGTAAATTTAGGCGCGAGGGTGTCATAAAAACGCTCATAAAAATGCAAATTTTGCAGTATAAATTTAGAAATGGAGCTAGCGCTGATGAGATCGCAAAAAGTTATTAAAAACCCGCCAGAGCTTTGCATAGAGTGCGGAGCGTGCACGAAACACTGCGAGTTTTTGACCAAATACGATATAAATTTGCTTGATTTTTCAAAGCGAAAAGATCTCGCATTTAGCTGCTTTTTGTGCGACGAGTGCTACAAGGTCTGCCCAAAAGACATCAGCGGCAACGAGATCGCGCTAAAGCACAGAGAGCAGATAAAAAAGCCGTTTCGCTATCTAAATTTCTTAAAATCGCCCTATCTCTATGCCAACAACTCGCCCAAAAAGAGCCGCGAGCTAATGTTTTTTGGCTGCAATTTCCCAGGCTTTTTGCCTGAAACTACACGAAAGATCATCGAAATTTTGGAGCCTTTGGGGGTTGATTTTAGTATAGACTGCTGTGGCAAGCCCCTTTTTGAAGCAAATGCAAATTTTGACAAGACAAAGGCACATCTAAACGAGCTCTTTGCCGCAAAGGGCGTAGAGACGCTCATTTTGGCCTGTCCAAACTGCTACCATTTTTTAAAAGACAAGGTGGATGTCAAGATAAAAACCATATACGAGAAATTTGAAGAGCTTGGTCTAAACCGCGAGATCACAGAGGAGGCACACATCTTTTATCCCTGCCCTGAGCGCATCCACAAGCCTATTTTTGAGACCTTTAAAAAGTACGTGCCAAATTTCAAAAATAGCTTTAAGGATGTAAACTGCTGTGGGCTTGGTGGACTAGCAAAAAGTAGCGAGCCGCAAATCGCCGCAGGATATCCGCAAGCCGTCAAGGATAAAAATTTGCCAAATCTCTACACCTACTGCGCCACTTGCTGCGGAAATTTCGCCAAAAATGGCGTGAAAAATATCAAGCATATTGCCACGGTAATGAGTGGCGTAAACGAAGCGCCAAACACCGCTTATCTAAAAAATGTACTCAGTTTAAAATTTTACAAAAGGAATAGAAAATGAACTTCACAGATCGCATAGCACCGCAGATCAGGCATACTGATAAAATTTCAACGATACAAGTAAATCTAGGCAAGATATGCAACCTCGCCTGTTCGCACTGCCACGTCGAGGCTGGGCCAAAGCGCACGGAGACGATGAGTAAGGAGACTTTGCAGGCTGTTTTAGAAGCGATTAGCGCACATAAATTTAGCACGCTTGATGTCACCGGCGGCGCACCTGAGATGAACGCGCACTTTCGCTGGTTTATAGATGAGGCCGCTAAGATCACGCCTCACATCATCGTGCGAACAAATTTAACCATACTACTTGAAAAGGGCTATGAGGATCTGCCTAAATTTTACGCAGATCACGGCGTGGAGCTAGTCGCTAGCCTGCCTTGCTACACCGAAGAAAACGTCGATGGCATGCGTGGGCGAGGCGTGTTTGAGGGCTCCATAGAAGCTCTAAAGAGGCTAAATGCACTAGGATATGGCAAGGGCGGAAATTTGGTGCTAAATTTAGTCTATAACCCAGGTGGTGCGTTTTTGCCAGGCGATCAAGCCGGGCTTGAAACGGACTACAAAAGAGAGCTAAAAAGCGCTTTTGGCGTGGAATTTGATCATCTTTTTACGATCACGAACGTGCCGATTGGCAGATTTAGAAGATCACTTGAAAAAAGCGGTAAATTTGAGCCTTATATGCAGCTTTTAGAAGCAAATTTTAACCCAAATGCTGCACAAAATATCATGTGTAGAGCGCAAATTTCAGTGGGATACGATGGTAGCCTTTATGATTGTGATTTTAACCAGATGCAGGGGCTTAAGGCGCACGGCGCAAAGGATATATTTGAGCTAGCTAAAAGCGGCGAGCTTGGTAGACAGATCGTCTTTCGAGACTACTGCTACGCCTGTACAGCAGGGGCTGGGTCAAGCTGCTGCGGCGCGCTTGCGTAAATTTAAAGGATAAAAAATGATGAGCAATGAAGAGATAGCGCAAAAATTTGCCGAGCAAAACTGCGCTCAAATGATATTAGCACGCTACGCACAGCACCTAGGTGCAAACGAGGCGCAGCTTATGAAGCTTAGCTTTGGGCTCTTAGGCGGCATGCAGGAGGGCTCGGTATGTGGTGCATATCTAGCGGCAGTGCTAGTTTTGGGGCTTGCTTACGGCGATGATAAAGAAAAATATAATGCAAATTTGGCGCGCTTTAAAGAGATATATTTTAAAACGCAAAAATCTAGCATCTGTAAAGAGGTCTTGGGACACGATCTAAGCAAGCCAGACGAGCTTGAAGCGATAATACAAAAAGGGCTTTTTGCGAAAATTTGCCCCTGCGCTATAAAGGATAGCATGAGGGCTTTGGATCAAATTTTAGAGTTTAGGGAGAGTTAAAATATTTTTGCTGCTTGCGCGGTATTTAGAAGGTAAAAATGGTGCAAAAAGAAAAATTTATAAGCGCAGCCGTAATCTTTTTATCTGCGGCGATTATTAGCGCATTTACAGCTGTGTCACTTATATTTTTTGATGTCGCAGACTATGTCTATCTAAACATCATAGGGCTTTTTATCATTTGCGTATATTTTGGATTCGTGGCATCCATTTTTTATCTCGTTGGATTTACGGGTTTTATGATCAAATTTGGACTTGCTGATGCCTTTTTTAGCTATTCGCTTGTGCTTGGGGTCGTAAATGCGGCGATCATAGCGTTTTATTGCAAAAGGGAGGTCAAATTTAGAAAGATCCTCGTTGCAAGCGTGGTTATGGCGCTTTTTTCAAAGATAGCCACGAGCGAGATATATGCCTTGCTATCAGGCGACGAATTTTCTGGCGTGGCTTTTGCGATATCGCTAGAAAAAGTCATAGCTCAAGCGAGAATTTATCTATTTTCAGGCTTTTGCACGGTTGCCTATTTTTATATATTTAACAAAATCGTTTGGATTTTTAAAAACAAAATTTCTTTAAAGGAGAAAAAATGAAAAGTGCTTTTGCTGCAACAATGTTGTTTTTATTTGCATTTGGCACGTTCTGCTTTGCAAAAGAGCTACCAACTATCAGCTTTAACGAGTTAGGGAGCGACGCCCAGCTTATCGACACTAGAAGCGAGGAGTTATATATCGGCTGGAAAAATAAAAACGGTGTAAGCGGACATATAAAGGGAGCTACCGATTTTCCTGCGCAGTGGCTAGATTATGAGCCAAACAAAGATAAAATCAGCGTAGAGCTAAAAAGACGCGGAATAGATAAAAGCAAAAAGACCGTCCTATATGCCGACGATGATCTAAGCGAAGCGGTCTATGATAAATTTAAAGAGCAAGGATTTTTAAATTTATACGCTCTAAAAGGTGGAATAAACGCAAACTCTAAAGAACTGGAGCGACTAAAAGGCTATGAAACATACGTATCTGCGCAGTGGGTGCAAGACCTGCTAGATGGCAAAAAGGTAGAGAGTTATAATGGCGAGCGTTATGTTATCTTAGAAATTTCGCTTCCAAGTGAAAAAGATGAGTATAAGAGCGGACACATCAAGGGTGCGATAAATTTATCTTCTGATGATATAAACCACATCGCAGGGCCTAGAACAATGCAAGAATACGAAAATATCCCACTTGAGAAGCAGCTAAAATTTTGGGGATTTCCTTCTGATGATCACATAAAAGAGGTCTTAGAAAACGCAGGCATCAACGAGGATACTTTGGTGATTTTATACGCTACGACCAAGGCGACGACAGCTGCAAATAGAACAGCTTTAGTCATGGACTATGCTGGCGTGAAAAATATTAAATTTTTAAATGGTGGAAAGACGATTTGGAGACTAGAAAATCGCCCTCTTGAAGCAGGCATCGTTACACCACAAAAGGCAAAATTTGGCGTACAAATCCCTAAAAATCCTAATGTAGTTTTCACATACGAGCAAGAACGCAAACTTGTCGATGACAAAAATGCCGTTATCGCATCGGTTAGAAGTTTTGATGAGTATCTTGGCAAAAAGAGCGGCTACACATATATAGAAAAGGCTGGCGATGTGGCAAACTCAAGATTTGCCTACGCAGGCTCAAATCCTTACGCAATGGAGGATTTTAGAAATTTAGACAACACGATGTTTAACTATAAAATCATAGATGAGCGCTGGAGACTTTGGGGCATAACACCTGAAAAGACAGTCTCTTTTCACTGCGGCACAGGCTGGAGGGCGGCTGAGACATATTACATCGCAAAAGCGCTTGGCTGGCCACGTGTTGGCGTTTATGTAGGTGGCTGGTATGAGTGGAGCAAGAAAGATGGCTCTCCAGTTAAAGAAAAGGGCCTTCCAAAAGATGCGCCTGAAAAAGAGCCGCAAGAATTTTTTAACTAAAAATTGATGAAATTTAAGTTAGTGGTCACTAAAAATAAAATTTAGGAGAATTGATGAGTAAGGATTGTAGTTGCGAAGGTTATTTTTGTAAAATAATCGCAGGAGAGACGATTGGTACCTTTTTGATGTGCTTTTTTGGTATTGGATCGTTTGCGACAGCAAGCTTGTTCGGTGCCTTAGATGGGGCGTTTCAGATAGGTATGATCTGGGGCGTAGCGATCGCGATCGCGATCTATGCGTGCAGAAACCTTTCAAGTGCGCATTTTAACCCAGCCGTAACATTTGCGATGTGTTTAAGCGGTCGCACTCCGTGGAAAGATATGCCAATTTACGTCATAGCACAAATGGTGGGTGCAATATTAGCAGGAGCTATTTTATGGGTATTTTTTGAAGACTCCGTAACACACCTCTTGACGACAAATGCAGCAGATATGGGTATGGTAAGCAAAGCGTCTGCGATTTGGTGCAATATTTTTCCAAATACTCCAAACGGCGTAGTGAGTATGCCAGTAGCTGCGTTTGCTGAGGGTGTTGGCACATTTATTTTGATAGCGATAATTTTTTCGCTAACAGAAGGTTCAAATTTGGGTAAGCCGAGTGTAAATATCGCGCCTCTTTTTATTGGTTTTACCGTCTCAATCATTATCACTACAGTCGGTCCTATGACAAACGCTGGACTAAATCCTGCACGCGATCTTGGCCCTCGAATCGTGGGGTATATAGTAGGTTGGGACAAGATAGCCTTTTCATCGGATGCAATCATCGTCTATGTTATTGCACCACTTGCTGCAAGTATTTGCGCAACAGGACTTTTTAAGATTATCGATCCGCTTCAAAAACTAGGATATAAATAAAGGAGGAAAAAAATGAAAGATATAAGAGAGGAAGTCAAAGAGTATTATAGCAAGATAACGCTACAAAACGAGGGAAATATGGAAACTAAAATTTGCTCGTGTGCCGCAGATAGTTTGCCAAGACACCTACGCAAGATTAGAGAAATAATCCCAGATGAGATCGTGACACGCTTTTATGGTTGTGGTTCGCCCATACCACTAGCACTTGAGGACTGCACAGTGCTAGATCTAGGTTGTGGCACTGGGCTTGATGTATATATACTTTCAAAGCTTGTGGGTGAAAAAGGTAGAGTGATCGGCGTAGACATGAACGACGATCAGCTAGCGATTGCTCAAAAATACCAAGACGAAATGGCACAAAAATTCGGCTACACACGTTCAAACGTCGAGTTTAAAAAAGGCTATATCGAGGATTTAGCAAGCCTTGGAATCAAAGATGCCGATATAGATGTCGTCGTCTCAAACTGCGTGATAAATTTATCGCCTTACAAGGAAGCGGTTTTTAATGAAATTTGGCGCGTGTTAAAGCGCGGTGGCGAGCTTTATTTTTCAGATATTTTTGCCGATCGTCGTGTACCAGAAAATATCTCAAGCGATAGAATTTTACGCGGAGAGTGTCTAGGCGGGGCTATGTATATAGAGGACTTTAGGAGACTACTGCAAGGCATTGGCTGGAAAGATTTTCGCTATATGAGTTCTGTTTGTGCTTCGATCGATAATCCGCAAATTGAAGAACTTATTGGCAACATCAAATTCAGTTCACGCACAGTCCGCACGATTAAAATTCCAGACCTTATCGAAGATATCTGCGAGGAGTACGGTCAAGTAGCAATCTACCGTGGAGGTATAGAGGGTAGCGAGCATTGTTTTGATCTCGACGATCATCACCATTTTGAAAAAGACTTACCGATGAGTGTATGTGGCAACAGTGCGGCAATGGTACAAGAAACGCGATTTGGAAGATATTTTGAAGTGCTGGGCGACAGAAGCAAACACTTTGGTGCATTTGCCGGTTGCGGACAAGTACCAGAGGCTCTCAGCGGCACAGATGAGTGTTGCGGCGGGGGATGCTGTTGCTAAATTTAATATCCCAAGGTGGCACTTGGGATAATTTTAACTTACGGAAGTTTTTAAAAAATAATCATAAAAAAGTCTATTATTAATTCAGAATTAATAAATTTTCATATACAACCCTGCCTAAAAGTCGGCGGTCGCCGATAGACCTTTGCAAAATTTAGGCAAAATAAATAGTGAAATTTTATCAAAATAAAAGGAGATGAAATGTTCGTCAAAAGTAAAATAGTTAAAGGTATAGTTGTGCTTTTTGCACTAGGTTTTCTCGCAGCTTGCAGCGATACAAAAGCGCCAACAGACGCTAAAATTAAGGGTGCTGACCTAGCTGCGATACAAGCTGATAACAAGAAAAAAGAGGACTACCTTGTTATCGACGTTAGAAAGGTAGACGAGTATAACGCTGGCCACCTAAAACACGCTATAAACATCCCTCTTGAAGAGATCGAGGCTAGACTAGATGAGATAAGCGCCTACAAAGATAAAAACGTAGTGCTTTACTGTAATAGCGGCAACCGCAGCGGCAAGGCACTAGATATACTAAAAGCAAAAGGCTTTAACAAGCTTAGCAACGCTGAAGGCGTGAAAGAATTTAGCTACGATCTAGTTAAATTCGGCAGCATAAACGCAGAGGAATTTAAAAAGATCGCAAACGATCCAAACGTTCTAATCATCGACGTTAGAGAAAAAAAAGACTATGATGCTGGACATATGAAAGGCGCTATTAGCATCCCAGACGGCGAGCCTGTTGATAACTACAAAGACGTGCTTGAAGCAAACAAAGACAAAACTATCGTCACACACTGCTACAGCGGCAACCGCAGCGCTAAACTAGCTCAAACGCTAAGCGACAAAGGCTACAAAGTCTTAAATCTACTCGACGGCACAAAAGAACACAGCTACGAGCTAGTAAAATAACATTTATATGAGCTTTTGGGGCAACCTGAAAGCTCAAAGTTTTTAATAATACAAATTTAATATACATACTTTCACCCTATATCCTTTCACTATTCTTA
>NZ_CABPVA010000009.1:0-16025 GCF_902460595.1 Campylobacter concisus | reverse complement strand
CAATATATTATTTAAAACATTAGCTACAAAGCTATCGTAAGGGGTCATGTCCTGTTCTAAACTTTCAATATATTGTTTAAAACGCTCTTTTTCTATATTTAAAAATACCAAGTTATCGTAGTTCTAAACCTCCACTACATTGTTTAAAACATTTTGTAAAAGATAAATGACGTCGATTATCCTTGCTCTAAACTTTCAATATATTGTTTAAAACTAATCTTCAAATGATCGCAAAGATCAGTCCTTGTGTTCTAAACTTTCATTATATTGTTTAAAACAACAAAAACGTCGCTACTTTTTTCTCGCTCTCGTAGTTTTAAACTTTCAATATATTATTTAAAATTATGCACCAAGTGCATCACTTATTGAGCCACCTCCTGCGTTCTAAACTTCCACTACATTGTTTTAAACGATAATAGAGCTTGCTGTTTTTGTAAGGCAAGAGTTTAGTTTTAAACTTCCATTACATTGTTTAAAACAGCGTAGTCCTTCAGCGTTTGCATCCATTCCATCGGTTCTAAACTTCCACTATATTGTTTAAAACGGTAGCAATGGAGCAAGTGCATTGAAAGCCTTTGAGTGTTCTAAACTTCCACTATATTGTTTAAAACCTTGTAAATTTGTGCCTAAATCTTTTATATCTTTGTTCTAAACTTCCACTACATTGTTTAGAACTAGACCCAAATTTTATTTTTAAGGCGGAGCGAAACAGTTCTAAACTTCCACTACATTGTTTAAAACCGCACGGAGTGGATAATGTAAATCAAAAGTGTATAAGTTCTAAACTTCCACTACATTGTTTAAAACGATGAAAATTCGGCGACTTTTAGCGATATTACCGAAAGTTCTAAACTTCCACTACATTGTTTAAAACAGCAACAAATCTACGTATTATAGGGCAAGAAGCTCTTTGGGTAAAAAATATATATTAAAAACAACTTAATATATATAGTCTATTATCTACCTTGCCCCTTTAGTAGATATTCTTAAAAGCTTTTAAGAAGCTTTATTGAGATCATTCAATTATTTTTTAAATTCTTGTAAAAATAAAAAAATATAATCAAATTTTAAAATTTCACAAAATTATTTAAAACATTTTAATTGACAATGATAAATAAAAGAACTTAACTATCACAACAATAGCCTTGGCTGAAAATCAGCCAAATTGTATCGATTTAGAACTTAAAATTTAGAAATAAGCTCTATATTATCCTTAGTTGCCCTTTTTAAGAATTCAGCATAAGCCTTATATGCTTCATCAAATTCGCTTTCAAGACTTACGTCTATTTTGGCATTAAAAATATAGTCGCTATCACTTAGTCTATCCATAGTTAAGCTTGCACTTTCGCTTGCATCTTCTATGTGTATATCAACAACACCAAAGCCTATATTTTGGCTAGAACCAAGTCGTCCATTTTCTATAAAGCCTTCAAGCGCATGCAAGAACATACCCAGCTCAAGCTTTGAAACTTTTTCCAGGAAAAAACCACCATTAAATGTCGCTCCAGACACTATATGCTCCCTTTGAGCAAAGTGTTGTATGGATGATTTTTTAGTTTTTGCTTCTTCATCAAATGTTTTATCCATCTCTTTTGCTAGTTTTTTAGCATCACGGTCTTTTTTACGTGCTTCAGAGTTTTCTTCAACACTTTTCTCCCAATCCTCGATCTGTTTTTTTGTATAAAGCTGGCTAAATTTAGTCCCCATTAAGATGTCATCAACCTTAACAAAAGTTTGCCTTTTAACTAAGTTTTTAGCATTTTCTTTGTCTAGTGGGATGGCATCTGCTACTTTTAATTTTCCAGCTATTAATATGCCCGTGCCAAATAGCGATAAGATCGGATTTTTTTCTCTAATCTCTTCGATCTCTTTAAATTTAAGCCCTGACTTGCTTACTCCGCTACCACTTAGCATTGCATGAATGTCAGTATCTTTTAGCTCTTCGATATTCTCATTCTCTTTTACCTTATCAACTAATTTTTTCGTCGCTAAACGGCGCAATAGTCCCCTAATACCATTTGCAGGCAAATAAGGGATATATTCTATCTTGCCATCGTCGCTATTTTGATTAACTGTTGCAGTTTTTTTAATGCGAGTTACAATGTTTCCGCCTGGCTCGGTATCATTGTTTTCAATGATCGCGATTGGGCTAACCGTTTTTATGACTAATTTGATTTTATAGTCTTTTAACATGACATCTCCTTTGGTTTTTATTTTTTGATATCTATTTTGGTGTTTTGTAACAATTGTCCATAGCCTAGACCATTTTTATATCCTATCATTTCAGGGAGTTGATAATTAGATGTAAAATTTGCCCAAAGCCCTATGTAGTTGATATTTTCTTTATATCTCTCTGTAATAACCCTAAAATCCTTGAAATTTAGGACAAGATTTTCAAAATCTTGCTTAAATTTAGTGTAGCATTCTAGCTGATAAGCCAAATTTCTTTTTATTCTATATGAAATGTAGTCTTGAATTTTGTCGTTTTTCTCAAAATAGTATTTCATATTATATTCAGTTTTATTTGCAGTTATTATGATAGGCGTTCTAGTAGAATACTCTATCGTTTGAGATCCAAGATAAAACGGCGGCATATATCCATCTTCTTTGGGGATGATCTTTTTTATCTTTCTACCAAAGAAATTATTTTTATGCTGCTCAAGCCTTTCCATAAGATGCTGAAATGCAAAGAAGTTATTTTCATAAAAAAGAATTTCAATAGCGTATTTTAGTGGTTTTTTGTATATAAGTGGTGGTGCATCGTTGCCGTGATACATAATTATGCTATTAAATTTTTGTTCTGTAATAGAACCACAAAAATTACGCACTTCTCTAGGCTTTATCTCGCTTACGTCATCCGTAAATGTCAGAACTATGCGCATTTATTTTTCTCCTATTGTAAGTATATAAGCTCCTACCCTAACATCTTTACTATATTGTTTGTAAAAATCACTGATTAGCAGGATAGTATCTTTGTTTCTTGCATCTTTTTTTAGGCTTATAAAAGGTGCATCAATTTGTGGGTTTGGTATTAGATGACTTTTTGTTATTGGATGATCTTTTATTATCTCATTAACTCGTTTTAGACACTCCTTTGCTTCTTCATAACCAAAGTAATAAGTTTCACTTCCGTATTGGCAAGCTATAAGATCCTTAGAAAGTGTCAAATTTGATTTAAAAACTACGTGCTGGTTATTTGGTGTAGTCTTAAGTGCTAAATTAAAAGGCAATGAGGCATCTTTGATAGCCTGCTCTATGCTCTTGGTTTTATTTTTGCCCATAACATAAGTTATGCCATTTTTATCGACCACGTGAAAGCCTAAAGACTTTTTACCTACCCTACTATTAACGCCACACTGAAGCGTCCAAAAAGTCTGCTTGGACACAAATCTAGAGCTATTTAAAAAGGCATAATCTGTAAAAGTTGAACCAAGTGTTTTTTCTATGCTTTTGCATAAAATTCCCTCTTTGGACTGCTCACCTGAAAACGCACAAAGATGGTCTTCTCCATCAACAATTATATCTTTTGCGGTCGCTTTCTCTTTTAGATCTATCTCTTGCCAATTATTTTTGTCTTCGTGTAAAACGTCATATACAAAATTTATGGCCGAGTGGTATTTACTCAAATATTTTTCATCGATACTTGGTCTTTCTTTACCCGGATAGATAGTTTCTATTAGAGATGAATTTGGCATATAGCATGCCTCTTTACTCCAATTTGCCCAGTAAGGGACTTTGCTATTATAGTAAATGATCCTAGCGTTTTCCAAAGATGGATAATTTTTCACACTAATTGGTCGTGCTGGAGTATTTTGGGCTAAAAATACAGACTTATCTTCAGGGATTGTTTCTACTAAGAAAGAAGAAACCTGGCCATATCCAATGGCTGTTTTTTTACCTATAAATTTTAAATCCTGCAAAAGATCTTCTATAATTTCTTTTTTACCTCTAACGTAAAAGTAAATTTTAGGGGTTTTTAAAAGCTCGTTCCAAATATTATAGGCTTTAAATTCACCGCTACCCATACTATATTCTATTTTATTTGCTCTGTTGTCATTGAGATATTCATACTCTGGCTTTTTAACGATACATCTATTTTCAAGTGATACTTGATCGTTTTCTTCTACGAACCAGATAGATCCGCAATAACCATCTTTATATTTTTCTATGAAGTCAAAATCATAAAGTTTTTCGATTTCTATATTTTTGCCAAAGTGCCTCTTGACGTAAAGATTTACCAAAATAGAATCGATCGTGCTAAATCTGCCAATTAATAAAGGACTATTTAAAAAAAATGATATTTTTAAATTTTCCATTTTTGTTCCTTTTTTTAAAAAAATTGCGCTATTATACCACTACAAATTAAGTTTTGTCAATTTAAATTATAATAATATTATCAATAAAAAAAGAAAAGAGAATGGAACTTAGATCTGAACAAAGAAAATTTGTCGATTATGCGGCAAAGAGGGTAAAAGAGAGTAAATATTGTGTTTGTGAAATGCCTACGGCGTTTGGTAAAACTTTTTCGGCTTTAATGCTTGCAAAGAAACTAATTGATGAAAAGATAGCTCAAAGAGTGGTAATAGCTACTAGCGATAACTCTTTGGCAAAAAGTATATTTCTTGAAGCTAAAGCTGTCGATAATCTCCCAGACTATGTGCTAGGCATTGGCAAAAATAACTACCTGGATATAAAAAAACTCGCTTTTTTTATGGATACAGAGATTAGCTTTGAAGTTTTACCTTTAGACAAAGAGGCTGTTGATGAGGCTATAAAAAAATTAAAGGAAGATTTCTCTTATGTCTTGATCGAAGATTTTTTAAACGATCTAGATATAGTAGATGCCGACAAGAGAGAATATATCGCCAATAACCTTGCACTTGAAAAAAGCAATAGTGAAAGCTTTAAAGAATATACTATTCAAATCACCAATTACTCTTTTTTGTTTTCTAAATTTATGTTCGATGAAAAATATACGGAGATAGATGGCACTGTTTATATTTTTGATGAAATTCAAGAACTACCCAATATGGCTGAAATGACACTAAGCTCTGCATTTTCTTTATATAGCTACTATTTGCAATTAAAAACGATTGCAAAGACAATTAACGACGATGCTGGCGCACCCAAAACTTTGATAAAGTTATTGAATGAAGAGGTTGAACGTGTAAAATCCATAAATGAGATTATGAGTGATGAAAAAATGGCTGGAAAGACACTAACAGCCAATGATGTAGCCATACAAAGAGCCACAAACGTTTTAAGTAAGCTTTTTGATCAAGAAAAAAGCAAGGCTCTTAGAGCTAAGCTAAAAAGCTATTACAAAAAAACTCCATTTTTTCAGCTAGGCATTTTTCTTAATAAATTTGATGATGTTAAAAGCACCTTGTCGTCTAAAGATATTTATATTAGCTTCTCACAAGAAAGAGGGTTTATATCGTTTCATACCTATTCTAAGGACATAAAGCTTAAGCTCGCCGATAAGTTCTGGAGTAAAATAGATCGATTTGTAGGCATAACAGCTACGGCTCTACTTACACAAGACGTTCATGATCTTGAAATTTATAAACGCATGGGCATCAACTTTAGTGATATAAAGCTTGGAGATACAACAATAAAAGAGCGCAAAAGCAAAATATGTGTAATAAAGTCATTTGAGGGGATTTTACGCCCAGAGCAGGCGACTTATTCGATTACTGGCAACGACTTTATAGAAGACGAGCAAAAAAGATTTGAGTATTTTGCAGATGAAATTTTGCGAGGCTATGACGGCAAAAATACAATGGTTCTAGTAGGTGGCTTTGATGAAGTAAGGCTTCTAGCTCAAAAACTAGAAAGCGTAAAAGATAGGCTAGTTTTGGCGGAGCAAGGTAGAAGCGTCCAAAATATTATTGAGGGCTTTAAAAAGAGTGGTGGAATTTTAATAGCTACTAGAAATTACGCTACTGGTATAAATTTGAAAGGCAAAACCCTTGAAAGGCTCTTTATAACCAAATTGCCTTACCCAGTTTATCAAACAAAAAAATGGATACTTTTAAAAGAAAAAAATCCTAGTTTCTTTTGGTTTGAATATAATAATGAAATGGTTATGACTTTTAGACAAGCTATTGGTCGCCTTATTCGCTCACCAGAGGATACTGGAAAAATATTTTTGCTTGACGGCAAATTTAACGCTTTGAGCGAGGGCTTAAAAAATAGGTTGGTCTATTTTTTAGAGAAAATTGCTTTAAAGGGAGTGCAGTTATGAGCGATGCTTTAAAAATATATAGCAACGATGTTCTTGTAGGATTTCTTAAAGTATATGCCGTAGGCAGAAATGAAACATATTATTTTGAATACGATAAAGAGTGGTTAAAAAATGGCTTTGAAATAGATCCAAATTTACCGCTGCAAAGTTCCCAGTTTGTATCTAAAAAACTATGGGGAGCGTTTTGCGATATAAGTCCAGATAGATGGGGCAGATTAATCCAAAAACGAAAAGCTGGTAGCGAACTTACTGAAAGCGAATATATGCTAGGAGTAAGTGACTATTTTCGTATAGGCTCACTCAGAATAGAAAAAGAGTGCGAATTTGTATCTACTACAAACGATATTCCAAAGCTAACTCATATTAGCGAGCTTTGCATATCATCACAAAGAATTGAACGTGGTGAAAGCCTTGAAAGTGATATTAAAAATTTGCTTGCGCCTAGCGGAAGCTTAGGTGGGGCTAGACCAAAGGCAAGCGTATTAAAAGACAATGAGCTTTACATAGTCAAATTTCCGTCCATAAAGGATGAATATAGGCAAATTTCTCGTAGCGAAAAGACTATGCTAGATGTTGCCAGTATCGCAAAAATAAACGTATGTCAAAGCGAGCTTTTTGAAACGGCAAAAGGCACGGCTTTGCTTGTCAAAAGATTTGACAGAAACGGCGATAAGAGAATACCTTATAAGTCGGCTATGACCTTGCTTGGGGTTAGAGATGGCGATGAAAGTAACGATAAGAGCTACTGCGATCTAGCTAACGTGCTTGATAGTAAAAACAAAAAAGAGCTTTTTCGGCGTATGGTTTTTAATGGCTTATTTGGCAACACGGACGATCACCTAAGAAATCACGGCGTGCTATATGATGAAAAAACAAAAAGCTGGAATTTATCCCCTGCATTTGATATAACACCAACACCTATAATTTACTCAAAACAAAACCATGCTTTAAATTTTGTGGATTTTCAAAGCTTGCCCTCAGTCCAGCTTTTTTACGAGATAAAATCAAAATTTGATATAAATGACAGCGAGTTCAAAGAGATTATCGCAGATATGCTAATGGCAAGAGATAAATTTGAAGAGATAGCAAAGCGAAATAAAATAAATAGCGACAACTTGAAAATGCTAAGAAATAACTATTGCCACGAGGATTTTGGAAGGGGTGGGTGATGATATGTTTGCATTGCCATTTGGTTTTATGAGGTAAGTGATGGCTATAATAGGCAAAATCTTACAAATTTGCAGTGTCAAATGCTGACATTTAAGTGCCCATTTTGCATGCACCAGCTAGCTAAAACCTCTTTTAGAGTATAATTTTAAAAAATCTCTCAAAGGCAACCATGCTAAAGTATTTAGAGTTAGCCGTTTGCGGTACAAATTTAAAGCCCACCTACCCATTTATAGGCTCTATCATCAGAGATACATTCGGACACGCACTAAGGTACGCCAGCTACCCTTATATCAGCCAAGAGTGCGACACAATATTGCAAAAAGTGAGTAGCAAATGAAAGAAAAGCTAAATATAGCAGAGCAAATTCAAAACTTAAAAAGCAAGGGGCTTTCTTTTGATATTGTAAACGAAAAAGATGCAGAACGCATTTTGTCAAATTCTACTTATTTTTTCAAGATAAAGTCCTATGCAAGAAATTTTGATTTAGTTCAAGGCAAGTATTCTAAGCTAGATTTTGCTCATCTATATGAATTTTCAAAAATAGATATGTATTTTAGAAGAGCTTTGTTTAATATCTTAATGGACATAGAACACTGCTTAAAGACAAATTTATTAAAAGATTTTTCAATACTCGATAAAAAAATTGCCCAAAAGCTAACTGGTGATTTTTTAAAATCAAAATTAGGTGAAAAAACTAAAGTATTTTTAAAACGTCCTATAAAAAATAGAAGTGTTTCAAAACTACTTATAGAGAGCAACAGCCCATTAGAACAAATGCCTTTTTGGGTTTTAGTAGAGGTTATACAGCTTGGTAATTTACTAGAACTATACGAATATTTTTATCAAAAAAGATTTACAAATTTCTATCAAAACCATGAAATTACACTAATACGCAACGCCATGTTTTCTTTAAAGTGTCTTCGTAATAGTGTAGCGCACAACAACTGTGTATTGACAAATATCTTTGAAGAGAGCCGAGAAATAAAGCAACAAGTGCTTTTAAAAATATTGTCTCCTGGTAGATATAAAATTCAGCCAAAATCTAATGACAATATTGAGAAAATGCTAGCAAATCAAGCAACGAGTGATTTTTTAATGGTAGTTTTACTTGCTAGGCTTGTTGTCAAAAGTGACGGCATGTTAAATTCTATCAGGCATGAATTAAGCATATTTTTTAAAAAGACATGTGCAACAAGATATAGGTTAAAAATTTTTGCAAAACATAGAAAAATAATCTCTCGCATAACCATGGTTTATAAAAGCTATTTACAAATTTTAAGCACGCATTAATTCGATATCTAATATAATCCCACTGATGTTCGTTAGACAAGATCAGTTCGAGTTTAACAAGAAAAGCGAGGAAGTCCTCGCTTTAACTTACTACTTTATATCCATAATATTTGAATTTATCTGTTTGTTATCTCCACCTTTTACCATTAGTTCTAGTATCACGGTAAAAACTATCCAGTTATGTAATAGTTTATGTAAAAATAGTAAAATTGCATTTAACAAATAAACTTGGAGCATATACAATGTTTCACATATTAAATCCCAAATACAATGAATTATCAGAGCAAAATTTCAAAGGGACTATAGATGAGATCTGGGACTTTGTGGATACCAACAATAGCCATATCCTATCAAACCCTCAAAACAAGATAAAGGGTAACAGACCGCTAATAACCAAGAAAAGATTAACAGATATGATGGAAATGGAGTGGTCACCATTACAAGAGGAGATCAATTTCTCAAATTATCTATATTTAGTAATCAAAAATATGGAGAGTAAAATCAATGAATCCAGCCAGATCAATCAAGAACAAATAGAGCAGATCAAAAAAGAGTTAGTAAATTTACTAATAGCAATCAACCACGACTGGGTGAATTGGAGAGCGATGACTTGCGATACAATAGAACCAAGCGAGGAAGTGATAAATCGGATGAGGGCTTATATCGAGAAACGTCTGGACGTGGAGCAACAAGAGATAATGAGATCAACATATCCAGCACCTTCGAATATTCAATCAGGCGACTGGATGCACAGACTAACGATACTTTACCGCTGGACGATAGCTTTGGAGAACTTGGGGATGATAGATGACATCCAAGCCAGAGGGCTAGTAGACGAGGAGAAGCTAGGGGAGCTAACGATAGCTCTATACAGGCAGGAGTATTGGGAGAAGGATATTCTTTGCGAGGACGAAGCGAAGAAATTAAGAGAGATGGGCAATACGGATCTGGAAATTTACAAGATAATGGGGGGACTATCGATATACAAGGAGTATCTCAATCTGAGCGACGCAAGATATCCGATGAAAGAGATAAGAGAAAAACTACTAGGACATTGAAAGGATAAAATGTGGAAGAAAATTTTACACTAGATGAAAACACTTTACCCCTATGGCTTAAACAAGACTTAAAAAAGTTTTTGGATTGCAAAAACTCAAATGTTCATCCTAATTTTGATTTAAGCTTATACTGGAGTGAGCTTTATACAACAATAAACATATCTCAGCTTAGTAAAGAGATCACAAAAGACGAAGCAGACTATTTAAGAAGAAAATATTTAGGAATTTGCTAGACACTCATCTGCTATGGTATCTTAGAAATTTATTCTATATCTGCTATGTTTTGCAAATCAATGCTACAGTAAAATCACGCCTAGTAAAAAAGCCTATATGTTACAAAAGATACTCCCCCTACCCCACCTCTAGCTTTACCTCTTTGCTATCTAGTCCAACTCTTTGTTTTACTTCGTTAAATTTTTGGATAAATCTGTTTTTATTCTCACTATTTATCAAATTTATCCCACTTTTTGTAGATGATGCTCTTTGTATATTGCTATCTCTTGCATAAATTTTACATGGCTCTATATATGATCTATCTTTGCCATCTATGCTTTGGTAGCATGTCTCACTTAGCTTATCATCTTCATATATATCTATATCCCCGCTATTTAAATTTGAGTTTATATAATAAACCCCTTTAGGCATATACTCTACTTTCTTATCTTTACTCTCTTTGCCAAAGATATCATCAGACAAGCTTGTATCAAAGCACATAGTAGCATCAGTATGCCCAAACTCATATATACAAAGCTTGCCATTAGAGTATTTTAAATATATAGGTGCTTTTATATCTACTCTAATATGCGTCTTTCCAAATTTAGTCTTAAATGCAGGTAATCTTAGATAGGCAAAAAACATTATGATATGGTTGCCATGATTTAGTCTTTTTAGTAGCTCTTTATCCTTTATATCATCTTTTGGACTAAAGGTGATCTTTTTACCTTTAAATTTCTCTTCACTTAAATTTATTGTCCCTATTGGCTTATCTACCATAACCTCACTATTATATTTATCCTCTCTTATCACCTTATATGCCCAGTTTACCTCTTTGTAGTCATCGTCTCCCTTATTTGGTAGATAAACAGCTTCTAAATTTAAAGTATCCTTTATGCTTAGATTTGTAGCACTAGTATTTTCTGAAGTATTTAGCCTGATCTCAGTTATATTTTTTTGATAAGCGACTGTAGATACTTTGATATCAAACTCAGCACCTCCATCTTTTTTATCTTTACTAGCCAAAGTAACAACAGCAGTATCTTCTTTGGCATGTATCTCGGCAGTGTCATACTCTTTGCTTAGATCAAATGTGGCTATGATAAATTTTGAAGTCTTTTTAAAGCCTGTAGAGTTTTTGTCTAAATTTATATTTATTCTAAATTTAGCCGTATATGAGTTTTTAGAGCTACTATTACTATCTGCGTCTTTATCATCGTTTTTCTTTAGGTAGTAAGAGGGATAGACCCTTTTATCTTCACTATTATGAAGATATACCTCTTTTATATCACAGCTTTTACCCTCTTCATCTTCTATGATTAGATCACTCACTACTAGGTTGAAATTTCCTTCATTTTTTGTAGAGATACTATCAGTAGCGTCTGGTAGCCTTAGCTTTATATCAAACATGCTTGAAGCCTTGTCGCTTCTTATGCTATAGCTGTTTTCTTTAGCAAAATTTAAGAGGTTAAAGTTCATTTTTTCAAAGAAGTTAAGAGTTATTACATTGCCACTATTAAAGGCATATCTATCATCTTGTGATATAAAAATTCCATTAGCGTTTTTGTAGATGATAGTCTCACCATTTGTAGAGGGCTTTATAAAGCTTATCTCTTCATCTCTTGAGTTTTTATTAGGCTCTCTTACATCTTGCTTATAGTCCATAAGCACTATCTCACTCTCATTACTATTTCCGTCTGGGTTTAAATTTGAGCAATCAAGCGATGTATTATCTGCTAAGACGATAGTAAAGGTTGTATTTTTTGGTTGGATAGGCATTACAGGAAGGGCTGAAGCTGTTGGATATATAAGCAAGATATCTCTCTTAGCTTCAGGTTTAAACTCACCATTTTCTGCTCTTATCTTTAAGAGCTTATTTATCCTTGAGATATTATGGCTATTATCATCTTTTGTGGTGATCACATAGATATCTTCTAGCTTAAAGCTCTTTTTGGTTACATCTTTTAAAAGGGCATTTATCTTATCTGCGAAAAATTGCAAGATAGTGTTGTATTTTCTGTAGTGTTCATTAAAGTCAGCATTGCCATTTGAGTAGCCAGCTATAGTTCTATTGCCTTTAAATTCCTTAGTCGTTTCATAAGCTATAGCGTTTTGTAGATAGGTTATAGATGGTTCATCTTTCTCTTTTATCTTTGCTACGTTTAAAAGGGAGAATAGATCCAAACACTCTTCAAAGGATATTGCGTTTATGCTTATGTTTGCCAACTCATTTCTTTTAACCCTTCCATTATTATCTGTATCTTCAAAAAGTCCAAATTCATTTGACTCTGCAAATCTACGCTTAGCTATACCTATCTCATTATCTGCGTTACTCTTATACCTTATCTCATACCAAGCCCCAAAGCGGTTTTTAGCTCTTAAGTGAGCTTTTAGGCCATTTCCTACAAGGCTTGGATTATTATATGTCATACTCATTAGAGCTATATATTCTTTGCTACCTATGCTATTTTTATCTATATTGCTCTCTTGTGGGCCTATAGAGGTATAAGCGAGTTTTTTATTTAGACCATCTCTAAATATTTCAACAACCTCTGGCAATATATCGCCGATTTGATCATCATCTAAATTAAATTCGCCAAATTTTGCACTCTTTCCATCCTCTGTTTTTATGCCCGTAAGATACTCTGATACTTCAGATCTTAGATTTTCATCTGTTTTTACCTTTACCCCATTAATTGCATTAAGTAGCCCAGCAAATTCTTCTTCACTCATTTTAGGATCAGAATATTTCTTATCGCAAACTTTTTGTAATATATCTTTTAAAGTTACATTAAAACCGCAACCTATAGTAGCTATTTTATTAGTATCGTAATATAGTTCATATATAAAGCCTTCAGCTTTTTTTAATGTATCTCTTAGTTCATCTTTAAAATTACTAGCATTTCTCTCATTGATTGGCATTAAAACTCCTTAAACTGATTAAGATACTCTCTTATAAGCTTAGTATCATTTCTATCCTTAAATCTGCTTTGGATAGGCATTCTACATATAAGATTATTAGCATATTCTCCTGCAAAAACCCTAAAGAAAAATTTATCAGCAACTATAAGGATAGGCCAATCGGAAGATTTACTTGAGAGAAAATGTTCTCCAAATTTCTCTTTTGATTTTTCCCAGCCTAAATTTGAAGCATATAGTATTCTTACCATCCCATCTGAAAGTATATTTGCGTCATAACTTTTATCATTAGTATTATATATTGCATTGCTAAAACGACCAAAACCATTTTTCATAACTTTTTTATAAACCTCTGTTGAAAAATCAGCATAATTTTCCTTTACAAAATAGTCTAATCCTCTCTTTTTAAACTCCTCCTTGGTCTCTTCTACCTCTTTAAATTTAAGTCCAGACTCTGGTTTTTTCCCAGGCTTTATATACTCACCATTTAAAAAATCACCAAACTGCATACTAGAATTTGTGCAATAAGGCTTATATGTCTTGCTTCTTAGATCATATATATCTTTTTCTTCTCCGCCTATACCTACACACATGATAAAACTTCCAACCGGAGCAAAGTCAAGCTTTGTGTAGTAGTAGTTTTTAGTAATGTTTAACTCTCTTTTAGCAACATCATCATCAAGAGCATTAATGATAAATTTCTCATAAAACTCTTTATCTTCCCCATAAGGTGGGTTATCTTTATTTACAGGCTTTGGAGAGTCCATCCAGAATTTTTGAGTAAAGTAGTTATAGCATAGATCATTTGTGCTATTTTTATCGTTTATTGAAAAACCTGTTCTCCAGTCGTAGCTTGGTACTATAGATTGTATTCTATTAACATATCTACTAAAGACACAGCTATTAAATTCTTTTTCATCTTTTTTTGTGTTGCAATACTTATCTCTATACTTAACCCAGTCGATCTGACTTTGTTTTAGCTTTTCTAGATATGGCTTTATATCCTCTTTAGCCTCTTCATTCATATAAGCAAGGTCATATTTGCCCATCATTAGATCATAGGCTTTTTGCATATCTCTATCTACTCTTGATATATCTTCATCAGAACATACTAGTTTTTCTACTCTTGTTTTAGCTTTAGAGCAATCAAAGCTAGGCTGAATTTTTTCACTTGAGTAGAGGTTTGATGTGATTAGTAATGTGGATATAACAATAAGTTTTAAATTTTTCATTAGAGTTCCTTTTATGATAATAAAGTCTTGTTATTGTATCTTTTATGGGATTTATCTATTATAATTTAAAAGCTTATTTTAACGCAAATCATCTAATATTTCGTATTTGTCGCCACATTTTTCATATAAAATTTTTCTAAGCTCATTGGCTTTTTGCATATATTTTGCTTCGGATTTGGGACTAGCAAAGCCCTTATAGCTAAATTCTTTTTCATTGTTTATAAAAAGACTATTGTATTCTTTCATGATTTCCGTAGAGAGCCTTTTTATATCTGGGCAAGATAGCAGTTCATCTGGAAGTTTGCTATCCCAAGATATTTCATCTTCTTGCTCTACCCATGTTCCGCCATTTATGTTTTCACCAAATTCATCATATATCCAAAATACGCTATCACATGCAAATTCTGTTTGTAAAACTATTTTTAACTTTTTATTCACCGCAAACTCTTTTTTGAACTAGTCTGCAAAATTATTGATTTTTTACCAAAAACCATTCATCTTTTTTTACGCCAAATTCAAATTCTGCTTGCCCAAAGGCATCTTCTAAAGTCTCATGATATGTATCTGTCTGCTCTTCTCCAAATTTGTCAAGATAAAGCAAATAATATCCTTCATTGTCACTATACTTGATAATACTTAGTGCAAATGGCTTTGGCAAAAGAGTGCTGCCAGAATAGTGAATTGTTTTTGGTATCTGCCCCAATTGCACATTGTCCTTTAAATAAATCTTATAAAGTTCTCTCATTTTTGACTATCCCCAATAATTTCTATAGCCGTATTTTCTATTATTTTCTGCCACTTTAAGTATAAAATTTAGCCTATCAATCTTATTCCAAATTTCTGGCATTTCATACAAATCTGTATCGTATTATTGTTTTTACAAAGAATATCAAGTTTATTTTGATATTCTTTTATAACCAGCAACTCATTATTATCAAATAAGTAATTATTTTCTGACCTTTGTATAAGTTCTAATGGGTTTATAATCTCATTTACTAATTCATCGCCACAAGTATATTTATCAGTAGTAGCATTATCTATATATTTTTTTGATACTCAGTAGAAGCTAATTCAAATAGCCTTTCTAGTAATATTTTTTTAGTTGATACATTTTTATTTTCCCGTAATAGCATTAAGATTTCCATAAACTCGATTTTGTTATTTTATTTACCAAGCTCATTGCGGTCTATATTATCTATTGTACTATAATCAAAATCTTTTATTTGATAACCCAAAATATTTAAAAATTTTTCTGCATCTATTTTTAATTCAGCCCATATATTTGTTCCGTATATATCACCATTTGGCAGGTTAAGTATTTTATTTCGTAATATATTTGCAAATTCTAATTCTCGTTCTGAAAAATTATTTTTGAAACAATCTAATTGTGCTTCTCTACAAAAATTTGCAACTTCTTCAATTAAGTCTTCTGGCGCCACATACTCATAAATAGTAGAATTATCAATATATTGTGTTTGATAATCTGTTGAAGCAAGTCTAAACAAAGACTTTGCCAATAATTCCCTTATTTTTCTCATTTTAATTTCCCTTAACAGCATTAAGATTTCCATAAATTGGTATATGCGTTCTATTTTCTTTTCTACCACCAATATTTCCAAAATTATCTAAGTAATTACCACTTGTATCTTGTATTCTTAAAATCCAACCTTGTTTAGTATTAAGAGAACTATCTAATTTATGACTTTCCACAATGCTATGGCTTCTTTAATCTCTGTTTTATAAGCCTTAAATGGCACTATAACTTCTTCTTGCTCCCAAACCTTAAGTTCTTTATATTCTTTTGTTTTGGTTATATTGTAAATTTCATCATAAATTTTTTGCAAAAATTCAACAATTATCTCTTTTTCATCTATCTTAAACTGCAAAAATCTATAT
>NZ_CABPVA010000008.1:0-18040 GCF_902460595.1 Campylobacter concisus | reverse complement strand
CTTTGAAATATCGTCTTAATGGGTTTTTTATCGGTTTTTTAATGCTTTGCAAATCATAAAATCAAAATTTCAAAAAAATTAGCTATGCTCTAGGATGAATTGTAGGCTACTGATAAAAAATTGATTAGAGTTTTCATATTTTTATATCATTTTATTCAAAAATATGTTACACTTGCGTGTCAATATTTAAAAGGAGACATAAAATGACAAACAACATTTCCGCTCTAATCGTCGAGAGAGAGAGAGAGAGAGAGAGAATAAAAATCGCTTTCTAAAATCTAGCTCTACTTCAATCTCATATTTCAAGCAGTTTTCTGCTTTTCTGTTTTTATTCTTTTTCCCAAATTTTCTGTTTGCTGCTGGTGGAACTGGCTTAACCAAAGTGGATAACTTTTTTTCAACTGTGAATGGTTGGCTGAGTGCTGCTGGTGTCTTGATCATGACTGGTGCGATCATGGTTGCAGGCTATAAAGTAATGTTCGGCGGTCAAGCAATTAGGGAAGTTACACCTATAGTTCTTGGTGGTATTCTTATTGGCGGTGCAGCGATGATCGCTGGCATGCTCCTTTAAAAGATACTCAATGTTAACTCCTGAGCCTATCTTTAAAGCCTTGACCCGTCCTCCTATGGTATTTGGTGTTCCTATGGTGCCATTTATGATTATGGCACTTAGTTGGGCTTTATTTGCAATTTTTGCTAAAGTGCTATTTGGAAACGAATATTTGCTCTTAGCAGTTATGATTATTCCTACCACCTTTGTTTTCCAATTTATAGTCAAAAAAGACGATATGGCGTTTAGGCTTTGGGGGTTGAAACTTAGATTTTTTAGATCCCCTGCCATTAATAAATTTTATAATGGTCGGAAAAGTTATATGGCAAATTCGACATATACCAAGCAATCTATGCGCAATTTTTATCCAAGACTTAGCGTTGTTGGACTAAGTGAATTCGCAAATTTAGAGAATTTAATTCCGTATCAAACATATATAAATAATGTTGTCATCACAAAAGATAGAGATTATTTAGCCACATGGCGAGTTGATGGTATAGCTTTTGAAGTAGAAGATGACGAATTAATAGATCTTGCGAAAAACAAGCTTAATATGCTTGTTAGGCAATTTGCTGGTGAAAATATTAGTTTTTATTTTCACAATGCTAGAATTAATACACAAGTTGGCTTGAACGATTATTTTTCAAATGAATTTTTAAAAAGTTTCTCAAAAAAGTATTATGAGATTTTTAGCTCTGAAAATTTAAAAGAAAACAGACTTTATCTAACTGCGATATATTCACCATTTAGTAAGGCTGAGAAACTACACTTTAGAAATCAAAACATAGATACGAAAAAGAAACAGATCAAAGCTCATTTGAAAAGTTTTCACCAAAAATGCATAACTATTGAACAAAATTTAAACCATTTTAAGCCACATAGACTTGGCATATATGAGCAAGATGGTGTAATTTTTAGCTCTCAACTAGAATTTTACAACTATTTGATAGGTGGTAAATTTACAAAAGTTCGTGTTCCAAATGCACCCCTAGACTTTTACCTTAATGGTAACTTAAATGAAATTTTTCCTTCACAGCATACTTTACAGCTAAATTATAATGATGGAACTAAGAAATTCGTAAAAGCAATTGAATTAAAAGACTATCCAAATGTAAGTTTTAGTGGAATATTTGATAGTCTAATGTATGCTAATGTCGAATATACCATAACTCAAAGCTTTACGCCACTTTCAAAAAAAGAGGCGAGAGATGAGCTTACAAAGCAACAAAAAAGATTAGTAGCAGCAGAAGATGATGCATTGAGTCAAATTGCAGAACTTGGCACCGCTCTAGATGAATTACAAAATGACATAATCTTTGGAGAGTATCACTTTTCTATTGTCATATACGCTGATACACAAAACGAGTGCGAGCACATTGCAAACCAAATTGCGGTCGTATTGCAAGATTTAGGATTTTTAGCAACACAAGCCAATATAGCTCTAGAAGCTACATATTTTGCACAGCTTCCAGCAAATTTCACGTTACGCCCTAGACTTCACACCATTTCGAGTAAAAATTTTGCTAGTTTTGTAGCACTTCACAACTTTCCACGAGGAAAACAATATGGCAATCCATGGGGAGATGCCATTGCAATATTGCAAACGCCAAATGCGCAGCCATATTTTTTTAACATACACCAAACAATTTTCGATAAAGACGAATTTGGTAAAAACGATGTTTTAGCAAATACCTTCGTTTTAGGTCAAAGCGGTGGAGGCAAAACTGTTTTAATGAATTTCACGCTAAATATGCTCTGCAAATTTAATGAGCCAGATACTTTTGCAGAAAACACTCCAAAAGAAAAACGTAAGGCTACCTATTTCTATTTAGACAAGGATAAAGGAGCTATCGGCAATATTATTGCCATTGGCGGAAAGTATTTAACCATAACAAGTGGAGAACCGACCGGATTTAATCCTTTTAGTTGTGACGCAACACCTGAAAATATACGTCGCTTGAAGGTTCTTTTAAAAATGTTAGTCACCAAAGGCAATCAAAATAATTTAATGTTAACAACTAGAGAAGAAGAGCAACTCAATCTAGCAGTAGATAGCGTCATGAGACTGGAAAAAAGCGAAAGAACTCATGGCATCAGTAGGGTTTGGCAATTGCTTCAAGAAGGCGAAAATGAGTCAAATTCCTTAAAATCTAGATTGATGGCTTGGACTATCGGTAATGAATTTGGATGGGTATTCGACAATGAAATGGATACTTTAGATTTTAGCGACGAGAGTATTCTTGTGTATGGTATAGACGGCACAACGATCTTAAAAGACGATGAAATTTCTCCATATGTTGCATATTATATTCTTTGGCGAATTATCGATATGGTTGATGGACGCAGGTTTGGCTTATTTATCGATGAAGCATGGGATTGGCTCAAAAATCCAGTAGTGTCAAAAGAGGTCTTCAACAAGGAAAAAACCATTAGAAAAGAAAACGGCTTTTTATTTCTTGGCACTCAAAGTGTCGAAGATATCGCAAAATCTAGCATTGGCACAGCAATCATGGAACAAAGCGAAACAGTGTTGTTACTAAGTAATCCAAAAGCAAAAGAAACTGATTTTTGCGGTTCCTTGGGTATGAGTGAAGCAGAATATCAATTCGTTAAAACAACAGATCCAGAGAAATATGAATTTTTAATACGAAAAGGCGTTGATTATAGGGCGATTGCCAAGATCAATCTATCACATCTAGGAAACATGATAAAAGTTTTATCAACAGCGAAAGTCTATGTTGATGAAATAACAAATATTAATGCCTTGGATATCAGTCGTGAAGAAAAATACCAACTCATCAAAAAATTATATAAATTTTAAGGAGAAGACATATGAAAAATAGTCTCGTTTATAAAGCAAGGAAAGCTTCAGTTATAGCCACTTCTGTAGCAATTCTATCATCTAATCTATTAGCCTCTGGTATTCCAGTAGTTGATGGTGCTGCTATAGCCCAAAATCAAGCAACATTTACCATGGAGTGGATGCAAACGCTGAAGGACTACGCTGAAAAAGTCAAAGTATGGGGAGAAGAAGCTTCACATAGAGTCCAAGAAGTTAAAAAATGGGCTGATGAAAGAGTGCAATGGGCAAATGACCTATATACCAAAACAGGCATTAGGGATATTGTCAATTTCACAAAAGAAATGAACGAACTCTATAATGAAGTCTACGATACTGGCTATTCAATATATACACAAGCGACAGGTTTTAGTCTCGATAGCTTTGATGAAAGGGCATGGGATTTGTTTTTAAAATTTGGTGGAACAGACCAGTGTTCATCAATAAGTGATATTACGCATAGAAATATCTGCAAAAAGAATACCACAAGTGCTTTTAAAGAATTTGAAGTTGTAAATAGACAATTTGATCGTCTTAAGCACGAAATTAATGATCTTGACAAAATAAGCAAAGAAGTAGCTAGAAATAAAGGCAAACAAGAGGATCTAAAAGGTTCTATAGATACTTCAAATCAAATAGCCCTATTGCGTGCCAGACAAGAGAATAACTGGCGTGCCTATCAAAGAGACATGGATCAGTTAGAAAACGAAAGAAAAAGATTACAAGACGCAGAGTTTAAGATGACTAAAGATAGGCAGCGAGCAGCATTTAAAATTTTACAAAAATAGGCTCATAGTATGTATAAAGTAACAACTGATTCAGGTCGAGGATTACACGATCTAGTCATAGATATATCAGAGAATGTTGATAGTTTCTTTCAAAATAATTATTCAAACGGAGTGGGAGCACTTCAATCGTTAATTAATACAACTGGAAATATTCTAGCTGTATATCTTACCGCTTGGATAATGATCGAGGGATATAAAATTCTTTGGGGTAATGGCAAACAAACTTTTCAAAATTTTGCTTTTGATGCAACCATTAAGTTTGTCTTTATAGTCTTAGCAATGAATGCTGGAAACTGGATAAATCTTGTTTTTGAAGCATTCAATGGTGCAAAAGAATATGCAAATACCTTTTTGTCATATGACGGCAAAGGCTTATACTCAAAAATCGCAACATGGGCTGGATTTATGGGCGACTACTACGATGTAGTATGGGATCAGTCAAGCACTTTAGAGCTAGCATACATTATCTTCATAATTATTATAGCTTTTATTGGCTTTTTTATTGGTGCAGTCCCTATTTTGAGAGCGCTGTTTGTAAATACACTATCATTTCTATTGCTTATGATTTTAGCTCCATTGGCATTTTATTTTTTAATCTTTAAAACAACTAAAAATTCATTTGCACAGTGGTTCCAAATGGTTTTAGCAAATATTATTGCGTTGCTCTGCCTATCATTATTCTTAAATATTTTATTTGATTACATGTTTCCAAAAATCAACAGCAGTCACGATTTTAAGGATGAAGTATTTGTATTGGCTCTAGCAATGGTATTTTATGGAATTCTTGCAAATATAATGTGCGGTATGGCTACTGGAATAGCCGAAAAACTCACTAATGTTAGCCTTGATGGATTAGCAGGAACAGGCGTTGGACGTGCAATGGGTCTTGCAGGTGCTGTTGGGGGTGGTGCAATAGGTGGTGCAATGTTGGCGGTAAGAGGTGCTCAGGCAATGGGTGCTGGCAAGGCAACTGGTTTTATAGGCTCTCGTCTTTTAGGCGCAGCCACATCTGCAGCAAAAGAAGTTGGCAATTCAAAACTCGGTCAAAGCATCAACTCTGGAATAAACACGATTAAAAATTCTTCAGCAGCCCAAGCCGTTGGATCACGACTTAACCAAGCGAAAAACATAGGTTCAAAAATTAACAATTTTACAAAAGGTCAAGGTTGGAAATAAAATGAAATTAAATAATATTTTAAACTATAAAAAATATTTTAAAAAAATATTAAATTATATTTTAATATTTTTATCTTTACTTGTAGGCACAAGCTTTATGAGCGGTTGTGCCGCTCATAATTCTCCTAAATTTGAAAATAGCAGTAATCAAAAATGGGAAGATTATTTTGATAGTAATGAATACAAGCCAGTAAATGAAAATAGAGAAAATTTAGATCTCAAACAAAGCATAAAAAAGGCAATGTAAAATGAAAAGAGCTAATGATAAAAATGATTTTTTGGCTTCTAATAATCCAGATGATGTAGCAATTAGCTATGAAGCAAGCATTAGATACATAGCAGAACAAGCTAACAAGAGGGCTTATTTTATATCAGGTGTGGCTCTACTTATTGCTATCATCAGCGTTATCGCTGTTTGCTTATTGACACCATTAAAATCGGTTGAGCCTTATGTTATTAGGGTTGATAATACAACCGGAATGGTTGACATAATAACAAGCGTAAATAAAGCCGAATTCACAGGTAATGAAGCACTCGATAAGTATTTTGCAACAACATATGTAAAAGCGAGAGAGGGATACTATTATGATATTTTGCAAAGCGACTATGAATTAGTTCAAATTTTAAGCTATCCAAGCGTTGCCAGTGATTATTTGAGAATTTATGAAGGTGAAAATTCTAGAGACAAAGTTTTAAAAGATGACTACGAAGTAGAGGTTGATATTGTTTCGGTTACACTGGGAAATAGCGCTGGAGCACCTACTGCAACTATCAGATTTAATCAAATTACCAGAAAAAAAGGCGAAAAAATAGCTGTATCAAACAAAGCAAAGATTGTGACACTTTCATATGACTACCAACCAAATACACTCACAACAGAGGAAGAGCGTATTAAAAACCCACTTGGATTTAAAGTTAGCACGTATAGAGTTGATGACGAAATAAGGAGATAGAAATGATTACTTATGATGATTTCACAAAGTTAATTGATGTTATGACTGAGCTTTTAGCTCAAAAAAATACTGACATTGCAGAACTGGTGCAAGAGGTCGAAACCTTAGAAAGAAAACTCGCATTATATGAGCAGAAGGATCTATTTGAAGTAGTAGGGACTTCAAATATCGGTGATCAAGTTTTGAAAGTATATGAGAAATTTGTTCCAGATTTTGTAACAGATGAAGAAATTGCAGCAGCAAACTCCATTGCACCAAAATTTGACATTTCGGAGTAAAAAATGGATTTTAAAACAGCATATACGCACGATTTGCTTACTCAAGCCGAACAATGCTTCTCAGATAAGGAGCTCACGCATAGCTTTTTAAAATTTATTTTCAATAGTTCTAAAAATAGACAAGAAGCAGAGAGAAAACTAAAAGCCCTTAGGGCTAGAATTTTTCATTTAGAAGATATGGCAAAAAATTCTTACAACATGATCCTTGATATGCAACGCACTGCACAACAAGAAGAATATGAGTTAGACAAAAAACAAAGACAAGTCTTTGGCAATAGTGAAATTTATGACTTTTTTATAGATAGCAAAAATGATGAATTTATAGCATATCTAAAGGAAATGGCGCCATTAGAGCGAATAAATACAGCTATTAAACAATTTGAAACGATGAGAGCACGTTGTGATAGTCTAATAGATGGTTTAAGAAAAAGCTATCCCATGAAGAGTAATAAAGTCATTACACAAACACCACAAACAAGTTCTAAGGCGAGAAAAAGCAACACATTACAGCTAGATCGTGGCTTATATTTAAACAATACTGGGAGATTTTAAATGATAAAAAATAATAAAAAATTATTTAATATTGCAATAATTTTACTCTTAGCAATAGCAAATTTACACGCAGTAAATACTCCAAGGCTATCTAAATTTGACAAACGCATCACGTATGCAACATACAATGCCGATGACGTTGTCTTAGTTAAGTGTAAAGAGGGTTTTGTGAGTATTATAGAATTTGAAAAAGATGAACGCATCGTAAATATAGCAACTGGTTTTAGCGATGGTTGGGAAGTAATGGATAAAGATAACTATCTATTTATTAAACCAAAGAGTTACACCATAAAATCCGAAGAACAAAATATGACCAATGAAAGTGGTGAGCAAATAGAATTTTATGGTAGTTCGGTTATTCAACCAAATGCAGCTGATTGGAAGACAAATCTAATCATCACAACAAATAAAGATAAAGTTTATACATTTGATTTGGAACTAGGAGAGACTAACAAGATTAATTACAAACTAACTTTTAATTATGCAACCCCTAAAGAAAAGATAGAAAAAGAGAAAGCCGAAAAAGAACTCGCCGAAAAAGCAGCAAAAGAAAAGGCACTATATAAAAAAGAGATCGATAGAAATACAATACCTAGAAATTGGAACTTTGCAATGCATGTAAATAAAGATAGTGAAACTATAACACCTGATTATGCATATGATGATGGTGTCTTTACATATCTTGGTTTTAGCTCAACTAAAACTATACCAAGTGTCTTTCTCTTTGATGATGCTAATAAAGAAAGCATCCTCAATACTCATATCAAAAAAGACGGCAAATATGACGTAGTTGTGATCCACAAGACAGCTAAAAAAATTTTACTAAGAAGTGGCAATAAGTTAGTCGGAATCATAAATAATGGCTATGGTCAAAATCCACTTGATAAAACCTACAGCACTAATAAAGACAATATTCAAAGAGAGATTATAGACAATGAGCAAAAATAGAAGTAATGAAAATATGAATAATCAAGAGTCTCAAGTTGAAAGAATTGAATATGAGCATCCAGAAGTCGAAAATGAGCCAAGCAAAAAATTAATGGTTATTGCGGTCATGGTTTTATGTCTGGTTGTTTTTGTTATGGTTGGTCTTAGTTTTTTAGGGAAAAATAGAGAGGCAAATGATGCTGTAAAATCACAAGTTCAACAAATAGGAACTGAAGTAAAGAATAAAAATTTTGAGTTGCCTCAGCAAGAAGTGTCTCAAAAGAATTTTCAAGAGTTTCAAGCTGCTTCAGCACCACAACAAACGCCTGTGCAAGTAGCGAGCAAGCCAGACCCTTTATCAAATACTACGGTAGTTCAAAAAACTATTTTTAAGCCTAAAGTTTTTAAAACTGGTAGTAGTTTGGCGATTGCAACAAGTAGTTCAAGCAAAAAAGATATATATGTTGCCGACCAAAACATATCTTGGGCAGAACAAGCCAAACGTTTTGAAGAAGACCAGGATTATGAAGGCAATACATACACTCCAAAAATTGCCGTAAAAGACAAATTTAACCCTAGTCTCTTGCTTCAAAAAGGCACATATATTGGTTGTTCGCTCGACACTAGACTTGTGTCTCAAATTAAAGGCGGAATATCTTGCACAACTAGCGAAGACGTATATAGCAAAGATGGCGTAACTCTCTTAATTGAAAAGGGAAGCAAAATCTTTGGCAGCTTCAGAAGCGGAGAGATGAATGATGGAATGAATAGAATTTTTGTTATTTGGAGCGAGATCAGAACACCAAACAATATTAACATTCCAGTTCAAAGTGGTGCTAGTGATGAATTAGGCGGTAGCGGTCTACAAGGATACGTTGATCATCAATGGCTAAAAAGATTTGGTGCTAGCATATTGCTTTCAATGGTAGATGATGTTTTTAATTATGCTGCAAATGGTAAACGTGACAATAGCTATGACTATAGCGAAAACACTAGAGACTCTACACAACAAATGGCAAATACTGCACTTGAGGAATTTATAAAAATAAAACCGGTCCTTTATAGAAATCAAGGAGATATAGTTGGTGTTTACGTCAATCGTGATATAGACTTTAGTAAGGTGTATAAGCTTACAATAGGTAGAAGAAAATGAGCACTGTGGGATTAGACAAATCTGCTATGCTGGATGGCTACGTCAAAAAGTATTTTGGCAAGTATCTAGATGATGAAAGCATAAATGAAATAGCTTACAACGGCGGAAATCTAATTTGGACTGAAGATATAATCGGTAATTGGTCTAGTCACGAAAGTGAATTAAACTTTAATGCTGCCCTATCTTTTGCTAATGCATGTGCCGCTTATAAAAACGATAAGATAGAAAGACAAAAACCTATTTTATCATGCATTCTTTCAACTGGAGAGAGAGTGCAAATAGTTATACCAAATGCTACAAAAGAAAATCATATATCAATCACCATTAGAAAACCTAGCAAGGTTCGTTATACGATAGATGACTACATTAATAATGGTTCAATAGATGCAAATATGGCAAATGAACTAAAAATAGCTATCGAAAATGGCAAGAATATTATTATTTGTGGTGAAACTGGTAGCGGAAAAACTACTTTTATGAAAACGCTTATCGATTTTATACCATTAGATGAAAGAATTATTACTATAGAAGATGTTGAGGAAATTAAATTTTGGGATCATAAAAATTTTGTTCAACTCTTTTATCCAAGTGAGGCAAAAAGCGATAGTCTAGTAAATGCCACAACTCTCTTAAAGAGCTGCTTGAGAATGAAACCCAGCAGAATTCTACTAGCAGAAGTTAGGGGTGGTGAAACATATGATTTTTTAAATGTGATTTCAAGTGGTCATAATGGCAGTATGACAAGTTGTCATGCTGGTAGTGTTAAGTCAGCCATAGATCGTCTTGTAATGATGAGCATGCAAAATACTCAAGCCCAAGTTCTAGGTAAAGATATGTTGCTTGATATTGTTTCAAATACAATTGACTACATCGTAGTTTTTAAGCGTCTTGGCAAGAAACGTCAAGTTACAGAATACTTGGCTAATGGCGAATATTTCATAAGAAATAATGAAGGTAATGCTTTTGTTGAGTCTAGCTTAAGGAACGCTAAGCAATGAAAAAAATGCAGATTGGTTTTTTAATTGCAATTGCCTTAATTATAGGCTATTTCTTGGCTAGTGTATTATTTTTTGGACTAAATCACAGTTTTAAAAAGCTTCCAGAAATATGGTATTTAGGGCTTACTTTTGATATGCTGATAAACGGCTGGTCAAAAGCATATTTGGCTTACTTTATTGCAAATTTAATAAGTTTCACTCTAGCTTTTTTACTACCATTTTTACCAAAGAAACAAAGCCTACACGGAGATGCAAGATTTGCAAATGCCAATGATGTAAAGAAAATGGATCTTTATGGAGATGGAATAATCATTGGTAAATTTCAAAACCGCCTCTTAAGATTTGGCGGTCAGCAGTTCGTATCGCTTGGCGCTCCAACACGTAGCGGAAAAGGCGTTGGTATTGTTATTCCAAATTTACTTGACTGGAAAGAGAGTGCAGTTGTTCAAGATATTAAACAAGAGTGCTTTGACTTTACTAGCGGATATAGAGAAAAAATACTAGGGCAAAAAGTATATTTATTTGATCCGTTCAATAAACGCACTCATAGATATAATCCACTAGCTTATATTGATATGGCAAGCGATAATGCAGATGGACAGCTAACTGATTTTGCAAATATTTTATATCCCATGACAGGCGATAGCACTACGCAGTTTTTTAACCAACTAGCTCAAAACTTATTTATAGGAATTTGTTATATCGTTCATGATCTTTTAAATTCAAAAGGTGGCATTTCGCTCATAAAAGCACTAAATATGGAGATAGATTTTACACTATATGGTATTTTGCAAATGAGCGAAGGTTTTAAAGGTGAAGTTGATATAGACGGCAATAGAAAAATTATATTCAAGGCATTTGATGATACATATAATGTTTTATCTGAGCTTGGGCTAATTGGTAAAAAAGCTCAAATGCGTTGCCAAAGCTATTTCAAGATTGATAGCGATAACACAAAAAGTGGCGTTATGTCAAGCTTCAATGCTCCTTTGATGATGTTTAGAAATGACAATATGAGGCTTGCTACTTCAGCAAATGATTTTGATTTTAGAGATCTTCGTAAAGAAAAAATGACTATTTATGTAGGTATTACTCCGGATCAATTGGCAAATGCGAAGCTAATTTTAAACATATTTTGGCAGCAATTAATCTTGGTAAATACAAAAGAGTTACCGCAAGCTAATCCCGATTTAAAATATAAAGTGCTTTTAGTAATGGATGAATTTACTGCACCAGGCTTTTTAGGAATATATTTAAAGTCAATTAGCTTTATAGCTGGATATTGGCTAAGAAGCCTAATGATCTATCAATCAAACTCACAACTTGAAGCAAATCAACCTGATGGATATGGTAGAGAAGGCGCTAAAACACTGCTTACAAACCATGCTTGTCAAATTTTTTATACACCAAGAGAACAAGAGGATGCTAAAAAGATTAGCGAAATTTTAGGAACAAAAACCATTAAAAATAGGAGTAGAAATCTGGGACAAGGCGGTGGAGGAAGTGAAAGTGACACAAGTAGAGCCTTAATGCTTGCGCAAGAATTACGAGAAATGCCTTTTGAAAACGAGCTAATTACGATTGATAATGGCAAGCCTATTATGGCAAAAAAGGCATTTTACTACTCAGATCGCTACTTTATGAACAAATTCAAAGAAGTAAGTCCAAGCCTTAGAGCGATCGATGGAGATAAATATAAGATAAAAGTGAAAGAAAATGGAAAGATACCAAATCGCAATCAATTAGAGAAAGCTATTCAAAATGGTGAGACAAACATAGAAGTCCCTATTCAAAACATAGCAAATATAAAAGCATACTTTAAAGAGCTTTATAATGATGAAAGTTCTAGATATAAAAATTTACCTGAAATAGTTCATGAAATAGATGAGACTCAAGAAGAATATGAAAAAAAACTTAGACTTCAAAGGGATAAAGATGAAGCAATAAAAGAAGAGACTCAAAAGCTTTACGAGCAACAAATAGTCGAACAATCGAGTAATGCAAATAAAAGTGTAGAAAATATCGATACTGATCCGGTAGCAGAAGAAACAATCAACGATAGCGATAGCATAGAAGAATTAATGGCTCAAAATGCTAGTTGCCCAAATTTTGATGAATTAGACGATGAAAGACAAGACTATAGTGAGTAGATAATGAAAGATACAAGCTTTTATGAAAAATATATAACACCAGCACAACTGGAAGAGATGTTTGGCATTAGTAGAGGACTTCAAAATAAGTTACGAATGCAAAAGAACTATACGGATGAGAATAGACAAAAACATTTACCTTTGCCATTTTTAAAAATTGGCAACCGTATTTTATACAACATTGATAGCATCAAACAATGGCTAGAAGACATAGAACAAAAGTAATTTCTAAGGAGACAAAATGATTAAATTTACGAGTTTAGCAAGTATAGCGGCTATATCCTTTTTATTTTTTGGATGTTCAAGCATACCAAAGCCAATAGAACTTGATAGTAGTAGCCAAATCACTATCAACCAAGAGCTAATTAGGCAAGAAAGGCACAATATTCCGTTAGACCCATTCTTAAAACAAAACAACTGGACATATAACTTAATGTTTGAAAAAAGTGGCGATGAGTATATACCAAATAATATGATTGTTAAAACATTCTATGTAGCACACAATGCTGATAAGATCATAGTTATTGGAAATAAAAAGATAGCCCAAGACTACAAAGATTACTTAGCAAGCAATGGTTGTAAGAATATTGCTATTCATCCAGTAGATAGTATTGGACAATCTAAAAAACGCGTAAATATCTTATTTTTTGGAATGAAAGGAAAAAACGATGAAGATTATATCAAAAGCTTTACTAACTTGTTTGATTTTTAATAGTGCCGTATATGGGGCTGACGAGCTTACTGGGGATACAAAACTAGCATGCGAAGCTATTTTGTGCCTATCAAGTAGCGAAAGACCAAGTGAGTGTTCGGCAAGTTTAAGTAAATACTTTTCAATAAGAGCAAAAAAGGCACATGAAACGGCAAAAAAGAGGAAAAATTTCTTAAAGCTTTGTCCAACCGATACTGCTATAAAAACAGACCAAGATTACGCAAGTTTGATTGATACTATATCAGAGATAGGTGGGGGATGTGATGCTAGCGATCTTAACAAGAATTTGGACAAACGTCGTGTCTGGGATAGTGAGAAAGGACTATATCAAACTCAAATTAGAATAAGCCCAAACATGCCTGAATATTGTAAAAGACTTGCTCGTCATAATTATACAAATATTAAGGACTTGAAATATACTTGCGACACCAAGTTTTATGACGAGAGTATATGGAAAAGAGGATATGAGCTACAAACTATAAGTCAAGCTCAATACAACGCTTTAAGTAGCGATAAAAAAGAAATTCAACCAAATCCAGAATTTTCGAAATGTGGCGACATAAATAAAAGTTACCATTGGCGACAGAGTTGTCGTCAACATATATCTCAATATCTATTCTTTGAGAAGAAGTATTTTAGTAAAACATGCTGGGTAGACTGATGGAAAATGAAAATCTATTTGATAGCACTGGCTCATCTGAAGTTGCACCAATAAGAAAACTCGAAAGCAAAGATGAAATCATAGCTAGGCTTCAAAAAGAGGCAGAAAATGCCAAAAACGAGCTAGATGATGTAGAGCAAGGCAAAAAAGAATTGCAAGAAAGACTTGAAAGACTAGTTTATGAGCGTAATACAACAGCTGATATTTTAAAGAATGAAGTGGCAGAGCTAAATTCTAAATTTGAAAAAGCTGGATTGAAAATAAGCGAAAAAGGCGTTGTCTCTGTCTTGGATTATTCCAACTACCAAAAAAGAGTTGACATGAGTTTCAACATGTTTAATAGTGAGCTAAATTTGGTTCAACAAGCCTTTGAAAGATTTGCAACAGAAAATAATGCAGATTACAGTAGATACGTTAAAATGGTTCAATCGCTTATGGATGAGAGTGCAAAGCTTAAACAACTCTTTGAATACCTAAATGAATTTATGCTAAATCCTCCTAGTAAAGAATTTATGGCTCTCATGAATAATACACTTGCTATTAGGAAAATAGCTCAAGACTATAAAGAATTTGAAAGCATCGCAGACATCACTAAAGTCAAGGTAACCATGCAAGATCAAGAAAATGCTTTTAACGAGATGACTATGCAGTTTAATAATTTTGCTGCAAATCAAAACAAATTCTTTGAAGAAGAGCTAAATAAAATTGAGGTTTTTAAGGACAAGATAAACATAAGGCTAAATGATACTGGAGATGAATATAAAAGATTTAGTGAGAATATGATCGCTAATTTAAACAATCAGTTAAAAGTTTTTGAGGTAAATCTAGCTGAGTATAAAGAAATTAGAGAAAATGAAACAAAAATACTAAAAAATTTAAAAAAAGGAGGATACGCACTAACAGGATTACTTTTTATGATGTGCTTGGCACTTGGTGGAATTATCGGTTACGCTATTTTCTTAATCAAATAGCGTTATAAAAATTTTAAATTAAAAGGATAAAACAATGGCAGATTTTGACAGAACAGAAAACGGCAACGAAAAGAACCTTGCAACAATTTTCATAAGCAAAACTGAATTACCAGAACAAAACAAAACATTAATTGGCTTTGGCATGGAGCGTCCATACGAAAAAGATGGAAAAGAAATAGAACTTGGTGCAGTAAAAGCATTTTATGCTATAGAAAATGCTAGAAATTTTCTCAATGGTGTTGATTGTCGCAATCACCCAGTAAAAATAGAGTGTGGCTTACAAAACGAAAAGCACACTTTCTATACAGCATCTACTTGGATACACAATGGCATCAACGATAAGACTGGTCAAGCTTATAGTCTTCATAAAATGGCAATCACAATTCGCCCAGAGATTAAAAACGAAGCTGGCGAAATAGTTCAACAGCAAGAGAGAATTTTTGCTACAAAAAATAGAAATGGCGTAAAAGGTTACTCTTTTGACGTTACAAATGATAGTGCCCTCGAGAAAGAATTTTTAAGCAATATTTCCAAAGGCTTTAACTTGGGTCTGGTCGCTGAAAAAAATGAGACATTGGCTAAAAATCCAAAACTTATGGAAATCGTTAATAAAATTCCAGACAGATCAGCCGTAACAATGAATTATGACTTTGTTAAGCAACAAGGCATAGTCGTATTGCCAGAAACCATGAAAGCAGTCACAAAATCAGTAAGCAAAGGTGCTGAAATTTTAAATGGCGAATTAAAGCAAGAGCAAAAAAGTCAAGGTTTTGATAGATAGTCTCACTTCAACTTTTTTGCTGTATTTAGGGCTAAAACTGCTACTTTTAGCCCTTCAAAAATTATAATAAAAAATAATTTTAAAATGTATAAAAATATAAAAAACAATTTAAAACAATTTAAAAAATTAATGAAGGATAAAAAATGGGTAGATTATTTATAGCAGAAAAACCTGAACTTGCACGTGCAATAGCTAAAGGGCTTATTGGCAATGAAAGTAAAGGTAATGGCTTCATTAGAAAAGGTAACGATACCATAACTTGGGCTTTTGGACACATTTTGGAGCTTTTTAAGCCTGACGATTATGCAGAAAAATATAAAAAATGGAATTTAGAAGATCTACCCTTTGAAATAGAGAAATTTAAATATAAGCCTATTGACAAGAGCAAAGATCAACTTAAAATAATTTTAAACTTATTAAAAGAAAAAGATACAACAGAAGTTATTCATTGTGGTGATGCGGACGATGAGGGACAAATTTTAGTTGATGAAATTTTAGCTTATGCAAATAATAAGTTACCAGTAAAAAGAATGTTAATAAATGACCTTAGTGAAGCTGGTATCAAGAAAGAGTTAAATAATATAAAGTCAAATGATGACTTTTATGGGCTTTCTCAACGTGGTTTTGCAAGAAGCTTGGCTGATTGGATAGTCGGACTAAATTTAACTAGAGCATTTACCGTTGTGGCTAGAAATAAAGGGTATCAAAATGGTGTTTTAAATTTAGGACGTGTCCAAACCCCTATTCTCTCCTTAGTGGTAAATAGAGATAAAGAAAATGAAAATTTTAAAAGTCTGGAATACTTTGCAATTAGTGGTGAATTTAAAAGCTTTGATGGCATAGATTTTCGTGCAAATCTAAAAACTGATGATAAAATTACAGATAAGGATTTAGCTCAAAACATATTAAAAGAGTGCGAAAACAAATCCGCAAGAATTACAATCAAGAAAACCGAAAAAAAGAAAGAGCTACCACCACTTCCTTACAATTTATTAAAACTTCAAGCTCAATGCGCAAAAGATTTTGGCTTAAAACCTGATAAAGTTCTTGCTATTACTCAAAACTTAAGAGAGAAATTTCACTTAATAACTTATAACAGAAGTGATTGCGAATACCTACCTGATACAATGTATGATGAATCGCCAGCTATTATACAAAGTTTAAAAGAAATTTTTAAAAATACAGACGATATTGAGCTAAAAGGGATTTTAGACAATGCTGATCTTACTATAAAAGGTGCAGCATTTAACTCAGCAAATATTTCGGCTCACCATGGCATTGTCCCAACTGGAGCAAAAGCGTGTTTAAATGAACTAAGCAAGGATGAATTAAATATTTTTACACTTATAGCAAAAAGATTTGCATTGCAATTTTTTAAAGCAAGAGAATATGAGGCAACAAATATAGTTTTGGAACTTAACGAATATAAATTTACAGCCTCGCAAAATACCACAACTGATCTAGGTTTTACTTTCTATCTTAAACCGCAAAAAGATGAAAAAGATGGTAATGATGATGAAATAGAAAACACTTCAAAGTTGGATAATTTAATAGAAGGCTCTATGGCTGAGTGTTTAAAGATTAAACTTGAGCCAAAAAAAACTAAACCAAAGCCATTTTACACCATGGCAACACTTCTCACCGACTTAACTGGCGTAGCCAAATATGCTAAAGATCCGAACATTAAGAAATTACTCCTTGAAAAAGATCAAGGCAAAAAAGGAGAAAATGGAGGTATCGGAACCCCAGCTACTAGATCAAATCATATAAAAAGCTTGATAGATAATGAATTTATCAGTGTTAGCAATGACAAAAAGCAAATAATACATGCAACACAAAAAGGTAAAGACCTAATTTCAGTTGCACCTGAAATTTTAACCTGCGTTGATATGACTGCTTTATGGTTTGAAAAACAAAAAATGATCGAAAGCCGCGACTTAAGCTTGGATGACTTTTTAACAGAAATCAATCAACAAATAAAGGAAGAGATAGCAAAGGTAAAAGATAGCGATATGGGAAATTTTGAAACAAAACCAGATAATGCTCAAATTTGCCCTATTTGCAATAAGGGATACCTTATAAGACATGAAAGCCAAAATAAAAAAGGCGTATTTTGGTGGGGTTGCAGTCAATGGCGTGAAGGTTGTAAGGCATTTTATTACGATAACGATGGCAAACCACAACTTGAAACTAAACCAAAACAAGAAATACCAAGTGATGCACCTATGTGTCCAAAATGTAAGAGTGGTAAGCTACTACCTAGAACCAGTGCGAAAGGTTTTAATTATTTTGCATGTAACGGCAAGTTAAAAAATGGCAATTGGTGCAATGCTAAATTTAAGACAAACGATAATGGCGAACTTGAAGAGATGGTTTTTGAGAAAAAATAAGGATAGTAGAGTGCAAGCAAAAGACCTAAAAAAGATTATCAATACGGTAAGGTTTAATGATATTTTATTAACTTTTAAAGATCCAGAGGATTTCAAATGTTATTGTGATTTCTTAATCAATAAGCCAAATAGCATTCATGATAACAGCCACAGCTTTTGGA
>NZ_CABPVA010000007.1:36033-37543 GCF_902460595.1 Campylobacter concisus | reverse complement strand
TTGTTTATAAAGCTCTTCTTCTCTTCTTTTTAAGAGCTTATTTATCCTTGAAGCGTTAGAGGTTGAAGAGGAGGTTAAATTTACGCAGTAGATATTTTCGGTCTCAAATTTCTTTGATGTCTCAGAGCTCAAAAGAGAATTTAGCTTATCGGCAAATGGCTTAAATAGCCCCTCACACTTTGAAGCGGTATTGTTTGATCTCTCTTCATCTTTTTGCATAAATTCTAAATGTGTGACGTCTTCTTTGTGCTCTTTGCCGTTTTTGTGTTTTGTTTGACTATTAATTATTATAGTCCTCATCTTTTTTTATAAACTTTGGTAAAAATCATTACTAAATTTATTGATAGCGTTTTCAGAGCTTAAAGGTTCAAAGGCATATAAATTTAAGCTTACTAACAAATTTATTAATAATATTGTTCTAAATTTCATGATTATTCTATTGGTGTATCACAAGGTGCTCTTTTTGATATGCTTTTTAGTTTCATCTTGCCATTTTTGAGCGTTTTTAGCACAAAATACTCTTGCATGCAAACATCTGTATCGAAATTTACATATCTAGCCATTAGAAGATCGCTATCCTCTCTAGTATAAAGTTTTGCAAATCCACCCATTTCACTATCTTTAAACAATGGTCTAGTTTCGGTATTGTCAAATTTATCCATACCTTCTATCTTTACGCTCTTACCTACACTTAAGTCCTCAACTGTTCTATAATAACAACTAGTGCCACAACTATGTGTAACTATCATATACTTACCTGCAAAATTTATATAAAAATCTTGCTGATTGCTTACAAATTTACCAAATTTATCTCTATAAAGCCCTTCTTCATCCTTCTTGTAGCTCTTTGGAATTTTTATCTCACCTTTATATACTTCCTTGACTTTGTATTCGTCAAATTTGGCTTCTAATTTTTCCTCTAATTCAGTGCCATGGCTCGTTATAATCAAAGCCAAAATAATCATTATTTTTTTTAAATACATAACACATCCTTTAATTTAAAAATTTCTTAATATCTTTATTGCTTATTGCTAAATTGCTTATGCCTATTTCTTCTAATTCCAAATGATGCATATAGTACTCCATGAACTTTTCCATGGTTATGGTTCGTTGTCCATATGGAGAGTCTGGCATACTAGCCCATTCATAATGCAGTCTTTTTTTGTCATTATCTGTCCTGCTTCTAACTGCCTCATCAATTTTTTCATCTACTATCAAATCAAGAGCATTTCTAATGTGTTTAATTAATACCAAACAAGCTTTGTCTTGGTTGGCAGGAGAAAAATCAGTAATATCATAGGTTTTTTTGTATTTTTTAAGAATCATATCCCAAGTGCTAGATTTTATCTGGTATGCACCAGCAGCACTAGAATCAAGAGATTTTACATAATATCTTGGATGATCTGAAAAATCTTTACCATAATCTTTTGTAAATAATTTTCCTCCAACATTTATTTCGTATCCGTTGTTTCCACTTGTTCCTTCGCCGTATTTTATGGCACACATAAAG
>NZ_CABPVA010000007.1:32414-35330 GCF_902460595.1 Campylobacter concisus | reverse complement strand
ATATGTTCCAGTTATATTTATATCCCTAGCATAGCTGCTAGAGCATACTATAAGCACAAAAAATGCTATAAAGAATTGTGATTTTTTCATTTATCTACTCCTAAAATTGTATTAATTTTTGCTTTCCTACTCATGATTGTATCTCTCTTTTTTCCTTTTGGTAATTTTAAATAATCTTTTGTTAGTTCAAGGTATCTTAAGCGACACTCATTTGATTCAGAGTTATTTAAATTGGCATATTGATAAACAGCATCGTGAATATTCCATGCTTTACTGCTTTTGATAGAGTAGTTATTGTCTTCTAGATTATTAAAACTATCCCTCAAACATTCTATTTTTAAATGCATTTTGAGTAAATTATTTTTCCTATCACTAAATCCATTAAAACCACCGTTTATTCTATAGGTAATATAAATTAAATCATCAAAATCAGCCATATTGTTTAAATCAACATTTAAGTGTCTGGACCAATACCACCCAGATAAATCTACAGCATATTCCTTTTCTTCGAGTTTGGTATTGTTGTTGCCTTGCGTAAAGTCAATTCCTTTATAAGAACTATATGCAGTATAGTTATTTCTGCCGGTTATTTGAATTAAACCCCTGCCTTTAAAACGTTTGCCGTCCCCAGTTTGAGTATTCCCAAGATCAGCTCTATCCTCATGTGCTGAGCCATCTTCTTTTTCTTTTAAATATGCAAAATCTCTAGATTCATGTCTTATTTGTGCCAGAAAATGCAGTTTTCTTTTACAAGTATTAATATTATATCCTTACATAGTAAAATTAATATAATCTAGAAAAATATTTGCATTATTTTTATTTATCCCTAGTTTAATTAATTCTTCCTTTGATATATTTCTGCCGCAAAGACAGCTTTCTTCCGTCTTTACCACAACTCCTCTATCCCCATCCACCCACATACCTTTATCTACTCTTGTTATACTCTTTGACTCATTAAAAGAGTTTATAAAGCTATTCATATTATCTTTACTTAGTAGGTTGATACCATATTTGGTATCTTGGTTTATCTTTGTGTTACCTGTTTGGTTTGTATTGCTTTGGTTTTGATTGTTTGTGGAATTTGCTTCATCTATGTAAATTTGATATCTCTTATCTCTCTTCTCATCACTCTTTAGCTCTTTACTTAGTTTATCATCTTCATAGATATTTATATCCTGTGCTGACATATCTTTATTTATATATAAGTAGCCACTTTTATTTACTAAGGCATCATCATGATTTAGACTAGCTTTAAAACTCTTCTCTTTTATAGCATGCTCAAACTCATATATGATTAGCTTATCATCTTTAAATTTAATATATAGAGGTATCTTTATATCTATCCTTATATGGTTTTTACCATATACGCTTTTGTATTTAAATTTATCCTTCTCTCCTTCAAGATATGCAAAAAATACTATAGTATGACCACCTTGCTTTAGCTTATCTAGATCATCTTTTTTTATAAGATCTGAAATTTTAAATCTTATCTCTTTACCCTTTTGATCTTTTAGCTCTACCACATCTTTTGGATTTGATTTAGATACTTCGTTATACTCTATGCTCTTTATCACCTTATATCCCCAAAGTACCTCTTTATACCTCTTGCTACCTTTTTCTTGTTTATATATAGCCTTTAGGCTTATTGGCTCATTTGTCTTAAATGGATACTCATTATCAGAGACTACATTTACTATATGATCTGTTATATCTCTTAAAGATACCTTGTTTGTATAGCTATAACTACCACCACTTTTATCTTTATATCCTATAGATATGATAGCTGTACCAGTGTAGGCATGTATCCCTTTGGTATCATAAATTTTGCTTAGATCACTTGAATAGACTATAAGCTTAGTATCTTTCTTATCATTTCTATCTATAGGGATATTAAATGTAGCTGTATATGAGTTTTTGATATCTGAGTCTTTATTTTTAACTAAAGATATACTCTCATATATACTCTTATCACCGCAGTGGTGAAGATATATCTTATCTATATCACTAGCTTCACCTTTTTCGTTTTCAATGATGAGATTATTTAGTGTTAGAGCAAGGCTTGAGCTAGATGTTGATGTAGGTACTACATTATTACCAAGAGCTAGACGAAGCTTCATATCAAACATAGCTGAGTCTTTATCGTCTCTAAGGGTAAAGTTATTCTCCTTAGCGAAATTTAGAAGGTTGAAATTTAGATATTCGTCTTTAGATGAGGGGAGCTTAAAGTGGCTCATCTTTACAACACCATCTTCTAGCTTGTACTCTATCTCATCGCTACTTTGTCTTATGCTAGTAAAGCAAGCGCCCTTTGTCTTGTTTTTATCATCTTTGCCATCATCGTTTTCTTTATAAAGTATCACACTATCTGACTTGGTCTTTGCGTTTTTAAATTTGATATCTCTATCAGATGAAGCACCATTGTTCTCTTTCTCGTAAGTGTCAAATTTAAAGTCAGTGAGTATTAGCTCGCATAAATTTAGCTTGCCATAGTTTGGTCTGCTAGGATTTAACTCTTTTGGGTTTAGCTCACTACAGTCAAATTCGCTTTGGCTAGCTAGCACGATGGTAAAGTTGCTCTTTTTAGGCTGAAATATCCTAATAGGAGTAGCCGTCTTGATAGGGCATAGTATGAGCATATCCTCTTGTTTATAAAGCTCTTCTTCTCTTCTTTTTAAGAGCTTATTTATCCTTGAAGCGTTAGAGGTTGAAGAGGAGGTTAAATTTACGCAGTAGATATTTTCGGTCTCAAATTTCTTTGATGTCTCAGAGCTCAAAAGAGAATTTAGCTTATCGGCAAATGGCTTAAATAGCCCCTCACACTTTGAAGCGGTATTGTTTGATCTCTCTTCATCTTTTTGCATAAATTCTAAATGTGTGACGTCTTCTTTGTGCTCTTTGCCGTTTTTGTGTTTTGTT
>NZ_CABPVA010000007.1:20818-31379 GCF_902460595.1 Campylobacter concisus | reverse complement strand
GTTAGCATGGATGAGCTCTTTGAAAATTTAAAGGGTCTTAAGGTCAAAATTTATGCCATCGGCTCAAACAGCGACAAGCTTATGAATTTATCCAATAAATTTGGTATCCCTGCCCTAAAATGCGACTTTTTACAAAACGCCAAGATCTAAAAATAGCTTAAACTCAAAGAGCCCTTATAAACTCTTTAAATTTATCTCCTCGCTCGGCGTAGCTCTTAAACTGGTCAAGGCTCGCAGCTGCTGGGCTTAGAAGCGCTATCTCGCCACTTTTAAGCTCTTTGCTTATCTCATTTACAGCGTTTTGTAAAAAGTCGCATTTTAGGGCAGGGATACCAAATTTATTGGATAAATTCATAAGCTTGTCGCTGTTTGAGCCGATGGCATAAATTTTGACCTTAAGACCCTTTAAATTTTCAAAGAGCTCATCCATGCTAACGCCCTTATCGTCGCCGCCTAGGATCAGGTGCATGAAGTGATCTTTGTAGCGTTTTACGGCTTGGATGCTCGCATCTATGTTGGTCGCTTTTGTGTCATTTACCCAGGTTCGCCCCATCTTGTCGGTGAGCTCTTCAAGCTTGTTTGCCTCGATGACAAATGTGTTTAAAAGCCCTACATCACAGCGGTCAAATAAAATTTTCTCAACCGCAAGTGCCAGCAGTGCATCAAGCAAAAATGGCGTTTTAAAGGCTATATCCTTCAAATTTATACCGCAAAAACGAGAAAGATCGCTCTCATCTTTATAGGCGATCACTTTGGCCTTTGTAGGCGTTTTAGCGTAAATTTCAGGCACGATCGCTACGCTCGTTTCACTCATGCTAGCAAGTGGCTTAAGCTTTGCCTTTTCGTACTCGCTCATGTCGCCATGCCAGCTTAGGTGGTCTGGCGTGATCGGCAAAAGCACGTAAATTCCTGGTGTGGCGTGCTTTGTGTAGTGAAGCGTAAATGAGCTAGTCTCAAGTATCCAAATTTTAGCGTGCGGGTCTAAATTTGCTAGCGCGATGCCGACATTGCCACCCATCACTGAGCCCTTGCTCTCTAGCAGGTGCTGCATCATCTTTGTAGTCGTCGTCTTGCCGTTTGTGCCGCTTATCCAGACGTTAAATGGCAAATGCGCCTTGTAAATTTCATAAAAATAGTCATATTCGCTAACTAAATTTCTAGCTTTTTTTATAAGCTCGTGGTGAGGTGGGATGCCTGGGCTTGGTATCTCTAGGCCGCTTTTTGCGGGGTCAAATTCGCCAACTGGCAAAAGTGCGTTGCCAAACTCATCTTTTGAAATTTCGCTAAATTTATCATCATAGATGTCCCAAAAGCCATCATTTACGAAGTTTTTAGCGATAGCTTTCGTCGTGCCACCATAGCCAAATAGTGATTTTCTCATGCTTTTATCCTCTTTTGCCCCATAAAATTTCTACTATCTCATTTGCACTTAGCTCACGCATCACGCCCTCTATCTCGCGGCGCTCAAAGAGCTCAAATCTAAACGTATCAGCAAAATTTAGCTTCAAAAACTCTGCAAAATAAGCACCCCTGCAAGCAAATTTCACTCTTATATAAAATGCCTCTAAAAAATCATCATCAAATTTAGGCACAGGCGCCAACATACGATCCACGATCACGCTAAGCTCGTCTTTTGTTATATCAGGCATCAGCTTTGGCTCTGGCAAAGCGATGTCAAAGGCGAGATTTTCAGCGCCCTCAGCCTCCCACCACTCATGCAGGCTAAATTTACTCATATCCTTGCCACTGATCTTGGCTAGACGCTCTTCTACTTTGCGGTACTCTTCGCCGTCCTCATCGCCAAATTCGTCGCAATAGTCGGTGTAGGCTAAAATTTGCTCCAAAATTTCATCATACTTTTTTCTAGCACTCTCAAAGTCAGGCTCTATCTGCGCTCGCATGATCTACCTGATCTTTAGCGCCGTTAGTGCGATCAAATTTGCTAAAAGCGCGATGATCCAAAAGCGCACGATGATCTTATTTTCCGCCCAACCTTTTATCTCAAAATGGTGATGTATAGGCGCCATTAGGAAAATTCTGCGTTTAAAAATTTTAAAACTACCCACCTGCAAGATGACGCTTAGTGTCTCAACGACAAAGATGAGGCCGATGATGATGAGCAAAATTTCGTTTTTGGTCGCAACGCCCATAAAACCGATATATGCGCCAACGCTTAGGCTGCCGCTATCACCCATAAAGACCTCGGCCGGATGGCAGTTAAACCACAAAAAGCCCATGAGCGAGCCAATGAGCGCAGAGGCTACGACGACGCTCTCGCCAACGCCTGCGATCTTTGGTAAAAGCAGGTACGAGCTAAAGACGGCGTGACCGCAGATGTAGGCAAAAACGCCAAGAGTTAGAAGTGAAAATATCGATGGCACCGCGGCTAACCCGTCAAGTCCGTCTGTTAAATTTACCGCATTTGAGGCTGCGACGATGACAAGCGTCCAAAAGAAAATGGCAAAAATTTTCATATCAAAGATCGGCTGCTTGTAAAATGGCAGGTAAAACTCAGTGTTTAGCTCTTTGCTGATGTATAAAAAGGCTGCGAGTAAAAAGGCGATGAGAAACTGAAAAAAGAGCTTTGCCTTTGGGCTTAGGCCGGCGTGGTTTTTAGCGCCTAAAATTTTGCTGTAGTCATCCTTATAGCCAAGCAAAGTAAAACAAACTAGACAAAAGAGCGAGGCTAGCACGAAAGCGTTATCAAGCCTAGCGCATATGATCGTGGCGATGACTGCAGTAAAGACAAAGACAAGTCCGCCCATTGTTGGCGTTTTGGCCTTTTTTTGGTGAGTTTGTGGCGCGAGCTCGTAGATAGGCTGGGCGGCGTTTTTTGCCTTTGCCCAGGCGATAAATTTAGGCATCAGATAAGCTGTCAAGATAAATGCTATGAAAAACGCGATGCCAGCGCGAACGGTGATATACTGAAAGATATTAAAATTTAAAATTTCGTAGATATAGTAAAACATAGGGGCCTTTATTTTAAAAAAAAGCAATTTTAGTATAATGGCCTTAAAAATTATCTAAATTTAAGGATAAAATTTAAAAATGGCTCAAAAAACTATACTTATAATAACTGATGGCATTGGATCAAACAAAAATGGCAAATTTAATGCATTTGAGGCGGCCAAAAAGCCAAACTACGATAAATTTTTTAAAGAAATTCCAAACTCACTCATAAAAACTTCTGGAAACGCTGTGGGGCTACCTGAGGGGCAGATGGGAAATAGCGAAGTAGGGCACATGTGCATAGGAAGCGGTCGAGTTTTGTATCAAAATTTGGTAAAAATTTCACGCAGTTTTGATGACGGCTCAATAGCAGAAAATGAAGCTTTAAAAGAGCTTTTTAAAAAGTGCAAAAAGATCCACGTCATAGGGCTATATAGCGACGGCGGCGTGCACTCTCATATGGAGCATTTTGATGGCATGTGCGAGCTTGCTAGCAAAAATGGCTGCGAAGTTTTTGCCCACGCTATCACCGACGGACGCGACGTTAGCCCAAATAGCGGTTTAAATTTCATCAAAAGCTTGGAGGCTAAATTTAAGGTAGCGACCGTTTGCGGGAGATTTTACGCGATGGATAGAGATAAACGCTGGGAGCGCGTAAAAGAGGCCTATGATAGCTTGGTAGAGGGAGCAAATCTAAGCAGCTTAACGCCAAGTGAGTATCTACAAAAAAGCTACGATGAGGGCGTGACAGATGAGTTTGTAAAGCCAGCAAGCTTTAATGGCTTTAGTGGCATGGGCGAAGATGACGGCGTCATTGTAATAAATTTTAGAAATGATAGGGTAAGAGAGATTTGCCAGGCTTTGGGCGAGGAGAAATTTAGCGAGTTTGAGCGCCCTTTTGCTATTAAAAATTTAATCACCATGACCGAATACGACGCAAATTTTAAATTTGAAGTGCTCTTTAAAAATGAAAAGATAAAAAACACCCTAAGCGAGGTCATAGCAGCTGCTGGACTAAGGCAGCTTCACACGGCTGAGACTGAAAAATACGCCCACGTAACATTTTTCTTTAATGGTGGCGTCGAAGAGCTAGCCAGCAATGAAACTAGGGTGCTAATCCCCAGTCCAAAGGTCAAAACCTACGACGAAAAGCCAGAGATGAGCGCTGCTGAGGTTTGCAAAGCCGTGCTAAAGGGCATGGATGATGAGCAAGACTTTATCGTGGTAAATTTCGCAAATGGCGATATGGTGGGACACACTGGCAACTACGAGGCTGCTATAAAGGCGGTTGAGGCGGTTGATATGGCTCTTGGAGAAATTTATGCTAAAGCAAAAGAGAAAAACTACGCGATGATCATCACGAGCGATCACGGAAACTGCGAAGAGATGCGTGATAGCAGCGGCGAGCTACTGACAAATCACACAACTTATGACGTCTTTTGCTTTGTGATGGCTGATGGGGTTAAAGAGCTAAAAAATGGCGGCCTAAACAACATCGCGCCTAGTGTTTTAAAGCTCATGGGGCTTGAAATTCCAGCTGAGATGGACGAGGCGTTATTTTAAATTTGATAATATAAGCAAAATTTATAAGGAGAATCTATGAAATTTAGTGGAAAAAACGTGCTAATAACAGGTGCAAGCAGAGGTATCGGCGCACAAATCGCAAAAACGCTTGCAAATATGGGCTTAAAAGTGTGGATAAACTACCGCTCAAAGCCTGAGATAGCAGACGCTTTGCAAGCTGAAATCGAGCAAAATGGCGGCAAGGCTGCAGTGATAAAATTTGACGCAACAGACGAAGATGAGTTTATAAAAGGTATAAATTTGATAGTTGATAGCGACGGCGAGCTAAGCTACCTCGTAAATAACGCTGGCATAACAAATGACAAGCTAGCGCTTCGCATGAAAACTAGCGAATTTACAGATGTGATAAATGCAAATTTAACTTCAGCTTTTATAGGATGTAGAGAGGCTTTAAAAGTGATGAGTAAAAAGCGCTTTGGAGCGGTCGTAAACGTCGCATCTATCGTTGGTGAGATGGGAAATGCTGGACAGGTGAATTATTCAGCCAGCAAGGGCGGACTAATCGCCATGAGCAAGAGCTTTGCAAAAGAGGGTGCGAGCAGAAATATCCGCTTTAATAGCGTAACTCCGGGCTTTATCGAGACTGATATGACGCATGGACTAAGTGATGAGGTGAAAAAAACTTATAGCGATAATATCCCGCTAAAACGCTTTGGTAGCGCTAGCGAGGTGGCTGAGGCGGTTGCATTTTTACTAAGTGATCACGCTAGCTACGTGACTGGCGAGACGCTAAAAATAAACGGCGGACTTTATATGTAATGAAATTTCAACAAGTTTTGAAATTTAAAATAAATAAAAGCGTAAATATTATAAGATAACAGACATTTTTTATAAGGAGACCTTAAATGGCAGTATTTGAAGACGTAAGAGACGTAGTTGTAGAGCAACTAAGCGTAGATCCACAAGCAGTAAAACTAGAGTCTAAAATCATCGAAGATTTAGGCGCTGATTCACTTGACGTTGTAGAGCTAGTTATGGCTTTAGAAGAGAAATTTGAAGTAGAAATTCCTGATAGCGAAGCAGAGAAATTAGTAAGCATTCAAGACGTTGTAAATTATATAGAAAAACTAGGTAAATAATTTAAATTTGCATAGTTTGATTTAAGGAGATGTATTGAAACGAGTCGTTGTAACTGGTATTGGCATGATAAACGCACTTGGTCTTGATAAAGAGAGCTCTTTTAAGGCTATTTGCGAGGGTAAAACAGGTGTGAAAGAGATCACGAGCTTTGATGTAAGCGAATTCCCTGTTAAAATTGCTGCCGAGATAACTGATTTTGATCCAAATAGCATTTTAGACGGCAAAGAGGTGAAAAAAGTAGATCGTTTCATACAGCTTGGCATAAAAGCATCTAACGAAGCTATGGCTGATGCGAATTTTAAGGAGTTTGATGCTCATAAATTTGGTGTTAGCTCAGCTGCTGGCATAGGCGGTTTGCCAAATATTGAGAAAAACTCAATCACATATTTTGAAAAAGGCGTAAAGAGAATTTCGCCATTTTTCATCCCATCTGCACTTGTAAATATGCTAGGTGGCATAGTTTCGATAAATCACGGACTAAAAGGTCCAAATTTATCAAGCGTAACAGCTTGTGCAGCAAGCACTCATGCGATATCACAAGCAGCAAAATGCATAATGATCGGTCAAGCAACAAATATGCTAGTTATCGGTGCTGAATCAACTATATGCGGCGTTGGCATAGGTGGTTTTGCAGCGATGAAAGCACTCTCAACTAGAAACGATGAGCCAAGCAAAGCTTCAAGACCATTTGATGCAAACCGCGATGGCTTTGTAATGGGTGAGGGCGCTGGCGCACTTGTGCTTGAAGAGTATGAGTCGGCTGTTGCAAGAGGTGCTAAAATTTACGCTGAAGTAGTTGGATTTGGTGAGAGCGGAGATGCACACCACATCACATCACCAACACTTGAAGGTCCATTAAGCGCGATGAAACAAGCACTTGATATGGCAAAAGGCGTAAAGATAGACTATGTCAATGCACATGGTACTTCAACGCCAGTAAATGATAAAAATGAGACAGCTGCGTTAAAGGCTGTTTTTGGCGATAAGTGCCCACCAGTTAGTTCAACTAAAGGTCAGACCGGACACTGTTTAGGCGGTGCTGGTGCGATCGAAGCTGTCATATCTATAATGGCAATGAGAGATGGCATCATCCCTCCAACAATAAACTACGAAACGCCAGATCCAGATTGTGATCTAGACTACGTTCCAAATAAAGCCAGAAAAGCTGATATAAAAGCTGTTATGAGCAACTCATTTGGCTTTGGTGGAACAAACGGCGTCGTGATATTTAAAAAGTTGGATTAAGATGTCAAATTATTTAGATTTTGAAAAGAGCATAAAGCAAATTGATGAAGATATAGCAAATGCTAAGATCAGAGGCGATGAACATGCTGTTGAAATTTTAAATAAGAACCTATCTAAAGAGATATCAAAAGTATATAAAAATTTAAACGAATATCAACGTTTACAACTTGCTCGTCACCCAGATAGGCCATACGCTATTGATTATATAAATTCATTTTTAGTTGATGGCTATGAGATTCATGGCGACAGGGCATTTCGCGACGACCCAGCAATAGTTTGCTACATCGGCTATATCGGAGGCAAAAAGACTGTCGTTATAGGCGAGCAAAAAGGTCGCGGTACTAAAAATAAACTAAAAAGAAATTTTGGTATGCCTCATCCGGAGGGTTACCGAAAGGCTTTACGCGTAGCAAAATTGGCTGAGAAATTTAACCTACCTATCTTATTTTTGATAGACACTCCAGGTGCGTATCCTGGCGTTGGTGCTGAAGAGCGAGGTCAAAGCGAGGCCATAGCTAGAAATTTATTTGAATTTGCAAATTTAAAAACTCCAATAATAGCTGTCGTTATCGGCGAAGGCGGAAGCGGTGGTGCTTTAGCTATTGGCGTGGCTGATAGACTTGCCATGATGAAAAACTCTGTCTTTTCAGTTATTTCACCAGAGGGTTGTGCTGCGATACTTTGGAATGACCCAGCTAAGCAAGAGCAAGCTACAAAATCTATGAAGATAACGGCTGATGACTTAAAAAATTTATCGCTTATAGATGACGTGATAAACGAGCCGATAAATGGAGCTCATAGAGATAAAGACGGTGCTGCAAAAGCACTTGCAAACTACTTCATCTCAGAGCTAGCTGAGCTTGAGAAGCTTGATATAAACGAACTTGTCGCAAAAAGAATAGATAAAATTCTCTCTATCGGAGCTTACGAGGAGTAAAATTTATAGTCACAAGTGAGTTAAAATTTAAGTAAATTTACTTGTGGCTCTCCTTTGCATTAAATTTAATACGCTTTTTTAATTTTAAAAAATGAAATAATTTTATATTTTTATCGCAATCTTCTAAATTTTAATAATTCATCTATGCAACTTTTAAGTGTTTAAGGCTAAAATTCTTAGCAAATTTCATAAAGGCTATTTATGGATAAATTTCAAGAAAAATATATAAAGCTTTCAAAAGATTACTACAAAAATAATGGCAATGCTACAAGCGTGGAGGCTTTGTATCAGTTTAAAGAAGAGCTTGAAGCAAGCGAGGATGCGCAAGCAAAGAAAGTTTTGGTAGATATTTATCAGCTTTTGTCTATGCAAAAGAGCGCTTATGAGCTACTTTTAAAGATACACGATAGAAACGACAAAAAGCAGCTAAAAACGCTTGGCTATCTTGCGCAGTTTATGGATGAGGGCGACAAATGGGCGGTGCCAAGGCCAAAGAGCAAAGAGCAAATTTTAGCCCAAAAGGCAAAGGCTGCCACCTTGCCAAAATTTCGCTATCACCCAGAGCCTTTAAAAACTGGTGCATTTAAAGATGATATGAGTGTCACTTGTGAGTGCTGCGACGAAAAGACAGAAATTTACTATGATAATGGCATATACAGCGAGCAAGACGTCACCTATCTTTGCCCAGCTTGCATCGCAAATGGCACAGCTGCTAAGAAATTTGACGCTACCTTTGTGCAAGACGCCGACCAACTCGCCACTGATGACGCCAAAAAAGAAGAGGAGCTTTTTAGAAGAACACCTGGTTATGAGAGCTGGCAGGGCGAGCACTGGGTGGTGTGCTGTGATGATTATTGCGCATTTTTGGGCGATGTGGGCACGAAGGAGCTTTTAGGGCTTGGCATCGCAGATGAGGTCTTTGATGACTACGCAAAAAGAGACGAGTATGACGTCAAAATGGCGCGTGAGGTGCTCGTAGCGGGCGGCGACTTTGCTGGGTATTTGTTTCGCTGCCTGCACTGCAAAAAGTATCATATCTACATTGATGCTTGCTAGAAAGGGAAAATATGGATCTAAATGAAATTTATAAAGGCTGCAAAGAGCGCGGTCTGGAGGGGCTTTTTGAGTTTTTAAAGCCAATGGCTAGAAATGCTATAAAAATAGATGCGCAGGCTAAAGATGACGGTGATATCGCCATTGGAGCGTCTAAATTTGGCGGGCAGCCAGATCTGCCAGCTAGCGTGCCTTGGCCGTCAAATGAAAACGGCGCGCTTAGCTTTGTGGCGCAGATAAATTTTGCTGAAGTTGGTAAATTTGACACCGATGGGTTACTACCAAAAAGTGGCATGCTCTATCTTTTTTATGATATAAATTTACGGATTTGGGGCTACGACCCTGCTGATAAAAAGGGCTTTGCCGTGATCTTTGCCGAGGCAGCTCAAGACCAGCTTGCTCGCCAAAACATGGATGGCGGAAATTTCACATTTGGCGCACGCTCTCTTAGCTTTAAAAACGAGCTAAATTTGCCAAGTTTGCAAAGCTCGCTCGTGCCATTTGGTAAATTTAGTGAGGAGGAGTGGGAGGCATATCACGAAGTCATCGAGCCAAGCTGGCAGGCCAAAGAAAACAAGCTACTTGGTCACTCTGACAACATCCAAGACGGCATGGAGCTAGAGTGTGAGCTCGTGGCAAATGGCCTTGACTGCGGCGATGGTAGCGCTTATCATCACCAAAATATCGCGGAGTTTGAGAAAAATGCCGCTCAGTGGCAGCTGCTTTTGCAGATAGATAGCGATGAGCAGAGTGACATGGACTGGGACGGAGAGGGTAGAGTTTATCTATGGATAAAAAAGGACGACCTAGCGGCGCGTGACTTTAGCAAGACGTGGCTAGTTTTGCAGACAAGCTAATTATGAAAATTTATTAAGATCGCTTGTTTTTGTATCATTGACAATCCTTTTAAAGGGATTTTTGCCTAAAATTTTATCATGTAGCACTTTCTTGCTGCGACTGCTTTGTTTGCAGCAAGTGCCATTTTGCCTACTTTTGCTTACACATCGCCCACAAAAGGTCAAAACCAAACAAATTTAAAAAAGATGATTAAAAATATCGTTTTAGTTCATGGCACATTTGTCAATGGCTCTTGCTACGCTGAGTTGATCCGCCACTTGCAAGAAGCTGGCATTAACGCTGTTGCTGTGCAAAATCCACTAACTTCGCTTGCAGCAGACACTAGGCTATTAAGTTCAGGGCAAGAGCCTACTAGTTGGGCACTCTTGGGGCGGTGTGCCGATCACTGAGGCAGGCACTCACGAGAAGGTCGCTGCTCTTGTCTATCTCTTGGCCACCATGCCTGATAACGGCGAGTGTGCTGCTGAGGCACTTGAGCGTCAAAATGCGCCGATGAAAGGTCTTAGCCCAGACGCAAATGGCGAGTCTTGCTAGTAAAGCCACGTTTTAGCAGCGCTTCAAACGTCTATTAATGCAGCTGCATTTAGCGATAAGATAGGCGCGGCTGCTTGGCACAAAAGCCATCTTTTTATCTTTTAACTAAAAACGATCACGCCTTGGCGTATGAGGTGCATCAGCGTTTTGCAAAGCAGATAAATACAAAGACAAAAGAGCTGGCAAACTGGCTCATTGAGATTGCAAATTTGATCTAAATTTATACCAAGCAAGCCACTTTAAATGAGTAGCTTGAAGCTAAATTTTACTAGCATTTTTGCCCATCAAGGCTTTAAATTTATCTTTTCTTTTTATAAAATA
>NZ_CABPVA010000007.1:0-19079 GCF_902460595.1 Campylobacter concisus | reverse complement strand
ACCCAAATTTAGGCAAATTTTAGTAAAATCCTTAAAAAATTTAAAGGCAAAATATGTTTAATGGCTTAATCAGGGAGCTTGCCGAGGTCATTAGCTACTCGCAAAATGTTTTACGGCTAAAGGCTAAATTTCGCCCAAATTTAGGTGACAGCATCGCAGTAAATGGCGCTTGCTTAAGTGTGATAAAACTATATGATGATGGCTTTAGCGTGGAGCTAAGCGCAGAGAGCAGGGCAAATGTCGCGGTTGAAAATTTAAGTGGCTTGGTGCATATCGAGCCAGCGATGAAGCTTGGCGAGCGCGTGGATGGGCATTTGATGCAAGGACACATCGACTTTATCGGCGTGATCTCAGCTATAAAAAAACATGAAAATGGCGTTGATTTTTACATCGACCTGCCGCGAGAGGCGATGGCTCTTATGGCAAACAAGGGCTCGGTGGGCGTTGAGGGCGTGAGCCTTACGATAAATGAAATTTTGCCAAAGGGCATAAGGCTAACTATCATTCCGATCACATTTAGAGATAGCCTTTTTGGTACTTTCAAGGTTGGCAGGCGCGTAAATATCGAGAGCGATCTGCTGGCTCGCTACGTGGCTAGGATGCTTGAGGCTAAGCAAAATGGCGGCCTTAGCTGGGACGATGTCGAGAGAATTTCAAGCCTCTACTAAGTGAGCGAAGATGCGTGAAAATTTAGATATCGTTTTTGATAAAAATGGCATCACTGCTGGCTTTACAAACAGGCTTGGCGGCGTGAGCGAGGGTAAATTTAGCTCGCTAAATTTAGGCGATCACGTGGGTGATGAGCCAAAAGATGTCATCAAAAATAGAGAAATTTTGGCTAAAAATTTAGGCGTTAGACAGCTTAAGTTTATGAAGCAGATCCACTCGGACAAGGTTTTTGTCCTTGAAAACGAGGAGGATGAGCTGCCAGAGTGCGACGCTGTGATCACAAATTTAAGTGATGTTGGCATCTGTGTCTTGGTAGCGGACTGCTCGCCAGTCGTGATGATAGATGAGAGGCAGGGCGCTATCTGCGTGGCTCATGCAGGAAGAGCTGGCGTGATGCTAAAAATTTGCACAAAAGCAGTTATGCTTATGGGTGAGAAATTTGGCTCAAGAGCGGGCGAGATGAGCGTCTTTGTCGGAGCAAATATAAAAGGCGGCTGCTATGAGGTGGGCGAGCTTGATCTTGGGGAATTTAACGCATATAAGATAGGTAGAAATTTTGATATGAACGCGGCCTTGAGAGATGAATTTAGCGCACTTGGGGTTAGAAATTTAAACTTTAGCGAAGTCTGCACGCACTGCGATGAGAGATATTTTTCATACCGAAGAGACGGCGTGTGCGGCAGATTTTGCGGATTTGCAGTGAAATTTAAGGATAAAAATGGGATACGAGAGCTTTAAAAATCCACTGGCGGCAAAAATAGCTCAAAACGCTAGAAATTTGGGCTTTGAGCAGCTTATGAACGAAGAGTTTATGCAGATGCTACTTAGCTCAAAAAAGATGGAGCTAAGCGCCGTGGATAGGGAAAATATCGAGCAAATTTTTATAAAATTGATGGAGATAGAAGAGAAAGTACAACTTAGCAAATAAAGGAGAAAATATGCTTTTGCTTAAAAATGCTAATCTATACACGCCAAAATTTCTTGGCAAGTGCGATGTTTTGGTAGGTGGCGGTAAAATTTTAGCTATCGGCGATGAGCTAAGCTTTAACATCGAAGGGCTTGAAATTTACGACCTAAAGGGCAAGGTTTTAGCTCCAGGCCTCATTGATCAGCACGTGCATATCACGGGTGGTGGCGGCGAGGCTGGATATCACTCAAGAACGCCTGAGATCACGCTTAGTCAGATCGTAAAATACGGCACGACCACACTTGTTGGCGTCTTGGGGACTGACGGGGTTACTAGAAGCTTGGAAAATCTCTACTCAAAGGCAAAAGCGCTCGAGTTTGAGGGCATCTCGACCTTCATTCACACCGGCTCATACGCAAGCCCCTGTGTGACATTTACCGGCGACATCGCAAAGGATATCATACTAATCGACAAAGTGATCGGCGTAAAGATCGCACTGACCGATAACCGCGGCAGCTACGTCTCAAAAGAGGAGCTCATCAAGATCCTAAGCAAGATACGCATAGGCGGCATGGTCTCTAAAAAAGGCGGCGTGCTTCACATGCACATGGGCGGACTGAGTGAGAAATTTGACAACGTCTTTAAAGTGATAAAAGACTATGAATTCCCAGTTCATTACTTCTCGCCGACACACTGCGCTAGGACGAAAGATCTGTTTAACGAGGCTTTGAAATTTCAAAAAATGGGCGGAAACGTCGATATCACAAGTGGTGGGAGTAAATTTGCCCCACTTCACGAGGTGGTGGCTTATGGCCTTGAAAATGGGCTAAATTTAGAGCGTCTAACGATGAGCTCAGATGGCAACGGCAGCGTGCCTAAATTTAATGAAAATGGCGAGCTAGTGGGATATGGCTGTGCCTCATGTGCGTCAAATTTAGAGGTATTGCAAGCTTTGGTGAGAAATAAAATTTTAAAGATAGAAGACACTTTGGCTTTGATGAGCAAAAACGTGGCGAGATATCTAAATTTAAGCCAAAAAGGCGAGATAAAAGTCGGCAATGACGCTGATCTTTGTGTCTTTGACGAGGAGCTAAATTTATATGACGTGATCGCAAAAGGCGAGTTTTGCGTAAAAGATGAAAAGGTCGTTAAAAAAGGCTTTTTTGAGTGAATTTAAAGAAATTTGCGCTTTATTTTTAGCTAAAGAAATCTTTAAATTTAGCTTCAATAAAGCCAAGTTTCAATATAATCCAAGCTTTATTTCACACACGACAATCCTAAATTTGGTTGTGCGAAAGCATTAATGGTCGTGGAGGATAAAACTAAATTCAAGGCAAAATGCCTAAAACAAGGAGAAACTCATGGTAACTATGAGAGATTTATTAGAGTGTGGCGTACATTTTGGTCACCAAACACGCCGCTGGAACCCAAAGATGAAAAAATTTATCTTTGGCGAGAGAAAAGGTATCTATATTATAGATCTACAAAAGACTATCCGCTACTTCCGCTACACTTACAACATCGTTCGTGACGCAGCTGCTGAAGGCAAGTCAGTGCTATTTGTCGGTACTAAAAAACAAGCTATCGACGCTATCAAAGAGTACGCTGAAAAATGTGGAATGCCTTATGTAAATCACCGCTGGTTAGGTGGTATGATGACAAACTTCGGTACTATCCGCCAGTCTATCCGCAAACTAGAAGTTATCGAGACTATGGAAGAAGATGGCTCGATAAATTTACTAACTAAAAAAGAGGCTTTGATGCTTCGCCGCAAAAAAGAGAAACTTATCGCAACTCTTGGCGGTATCCGAAATATGAAAAGCCTACCTGATATGATATTTGTTGTTGATACAGTTAAAGAAAAGATCGCCGTTCAAGAGGCAAATCGCCTAAAGATCCCAGTTGTAGCACCGATCGATACAAACTGCGATCCTGACGTTGTTGATTATCCTATCCCAGGAAACGACGATGCGATCCGCTCTGTTCAGCTTTTCTGCCAAGAGATGGCTGAGGCTATCAATGAAGGCAAATCACTTCTTGAGCAAGATGGTGGCGAGCAAGCTGCTGGCGAAGAAGTAAGCCAAGATGAGAAAGACGCAGTTGTAGCTGAGGCTATGAGCGAAGAAGACTTTGGCGAGGACGAAGAGTAATGGAAATAACTGCACAAATGGTAAAAGAGCTCCGTGAATCAACCGGAGCTGGCATGATGGACTGCAAAAAGGCACTTGGCGAAGCAAATGGCGACATGGAAAAAGCTGTTGACATCCTTCGTGAAAAGGGCCTAGGTCAAGCTGCTAAAAAAGCTGACCGCCTTGCAAGCGAGGGCTTAGTAAGCGTTGAAGTTTGCTCAAAATGCAAAAAAGCAACTATCAGCGAGATCAACTCTGAGACTGACTTCGTTGCTAGAAACCCACAGTTTCAAGCACTTGCAAAAGACGCAACAGCTCACATCCAATCAAGCGGCATAAAAACAGTTGAAGAGCTAAATGCAAGCACATTAAATGGCGTTAAATTTGAAGAGTACTTCAAAACTCAGATTGCAACTATCGGTGAAAACCTTGTAGTTCGCCGCTTTGAGACAATCAGTGCTGATGATAAGGGCGTGGTAAATGGCTATGTTCACTCAAATGGCCGTGTTGGCGTACTTATCGGTGCAGCTTGCGAAAGTGCTGAAGTTGCAAACAAAGCAACTGAATTTATAAGAAATTTATGTATGCACGCAGCTGCTATGAAGCCAAGCGTTATAAGCTACAAAGACCTTGATAAAGAGTTTGTTGAAAAAGAATTTATCGCACTTCGCGCTGAGCTTGAAAAAGACAATGAAGAGCTAAAACGCTTAGGCAAGCCACTTCACCACATCCCTGAGTATGCTAGCCGCTGCCAGATAGGTGAGGCTGAGCTTGCAAAAGCTACAAAAGCGATCGAAGAAGAGCTAAAAGCTGAGGGCAAACCTGAGAAAATTTGGGATAAGATCATCCCTGGTAAGATCGAGAGATTTTACGCTGATAACACAGTGCTTGACCAACGCCTTACACTTTTAGGTCAGTTTTATGTAATGGACGATAAAAAGACTATCGAACAAGTTATCGAAGAGAAGAGCAAAGAGCTTGGCGGCAAGATCGAGATCGTAAAATACGTTCGTTTCGAGCTTGGCGAAGGTTTAGAGAAAAAAGTAGATGACTTTGCTGCAGAAGTTGCTGCTCAAATAGGCTAATGGAAATTTTAAGAGCGTCTAATCTAGGCTTTGCGTATGATTATACGCTCTTTAACAATATAAATTTAACTCTCAATCAAAAACAGAGCATCGCGATAACTGGCGTTAGCGGTTGTGGCAAATCAACGCTTTTACATATACTTTCAACACTTTTAAAACCAAATTTTGGCGAGGTCATCTATCAAGATAGATCGATCTATGAGCTTTCTCAAAACGAGCTTTTGGCTATTAGAAGGCTTCATTTTGGCATTATTTTTCAGTCGCACTATCTTTTTAAAGGCTTTAGCGCCTATGAAAATATCGAGCTTGCAAGCATCTTATCTGGCGAAAATATAGAAAAAAATGATCTTGAAGCGCTTAAAATTTCAAGAGTGATAAATCAAAAAGTTGGCGAGCTAAGCGGCGGCCAGCAGCAGCGCGTCAGTATCGCTAGAGTGCTTACTAAAAAGCCAAAGATCATCTTTGCAGACGAGCCAACGGGCAACCTTGATAAGCAAACGGCAAATGAAGTGATGCAAGTTTTATTTGACTACATAAATGAAAATAACGCTGCCCTTGTTCTAGTCACTCACGACAACGACCTAGCCGCGAAATGCGACAACTCATACAAGCTTGAGAACAAAGAGCTTGTGCAAATTTCTTAAAATTTAGCTTCAAATTTCTAAAAACGACCACATAAATTTAAAAACAAAGTAAAATTTTGTAAAATTAGCAAAAAATTTAAAAGAGCAAAATGGAACTAATAGAATTTTTTGGGGCTGATAAGACCATAGTTTTTATGCTTTTATTTGCACGCCTAAGCGGTCTCATCGTTTTTTTCCCATTTTACTCGCACAACCAAATTCCTCTTAGCGTAAAAACGCTTTTAGTTTTTGTTCTTTGTGTCGTGCTTTTTCCTCTCTCAAAAGCTCATGAAAACTCTATAAATTTCCTTGTTGGCGAGATACTTGGCGAGGTGATGCTGGGGCTAAGTGCTGGACTTATGCTAACCATCATCTTTGCCACACTTCAAATGGCAGGCGAGCAAATCTCGATGGTCATGGGCTTTTCGATGGCGTCGGTACTTGACCCACAAACTGGCACAAACTCCCCAGTCATAGCAAACCTTATAAATTTCATCGCACTGCTAACATTTCTAGCTTTTGATGGACATCATTTGCTCCTTCAGTTTTACGCTAGCTCACTTGCTGTGGTACCACTTGGCGACTTTTATCCACGCCCTGGCATCATGAGCTATGCGATAAATTTATTTACAAATTTGTTTATGTTTGGCTTTATCATGTCATTTCCTATCATCGCGCTTTCTTTGCTCTCAGACTCCATTTTTGGCATGCTCATGAAGACGATGCCGCAGTTTAACCTACTAGTCATCGGCTATCCTATCAAAGTGACGATCGGATTTTCTGTTTTGATAGCCATTTTAGCAGGCATTATGAAGATCATGAGCGACCTACTTTTAAAAGTGATAAATGATCTGCCGGCTCTATTTTTTTAAGAAAATAGCAATGAAATTTATCATAGAATAGGCTTTTACTATTACAAGGAGGGATGATGAAAGTTGCTCTTATAAATAAAAATCCAGCAGTTTCACGTCTGATAACTTTAAGTCTGAATAAAATCGGTACCGAATATAGCGAATTTGAGGATCTAAATGGATTTGACGATGCTCAGTTTGACTTTATCATAATCGACAGTGACGTGGATAGTAGCGAGCTAGCTACAGATAAAAAGGTGATGTATCTAGCAAGTCGTGGCGAGAGCAAGCCAGAATTTGCTACTTTGATGCTTGAGAAACCATTTTTACCGACTGAATTTATAAGTGTTTTTGAGCAAAATATCCCAAAAGATGAGCCAGCTGCCCAGCAGAGCGAGAGTGAGCAGAGTGAAAGTGACTTTGGCGACTTTAGCGACGAGGCTATAAATTTTGACGAGATGTCAGGGTTTAAGCTGCCTGATATCGATACAAATCTTGAAAATTTTGCAGATCTTGACAAAGAGCTTTTAGAAAGTGGCATAGATAGCCCAAGCGAGGAGATTAATGAGAGTGACTTACAAGAGGAAAATGAAGCTAGCGATATGGAGTCTTTAGAAGAGCTTGAGGACCTACAAGAGCTTGCCAGCGAAGATCTTGCTGATGAGAGCGTGGATGAAGAGACTAGCGAAGCGATAAGTGATGCGCATGAGAGCGAAGAGGGTAAGGATGGTGATCTAGCAGAGCTTAGTGCGCTTGTCGATGAGATAGAAAATATGCCAGAAGAGTCTGAAGCAGATGAAGAGCTAAATAAAAATTTAGATGATATTATTAGCCAAAATGACGTTGCAGGCTTGGTTGATGAAGAGAACGCTGGTGGCGAGCTTGACGAGATAGATCAGAGTAAATTTGAGCTTAGTGAGATTGATTCGCTTGATGAAGAGCTAAATAGTGAAGAGACTGACGAAGAAAATAAAAATTTAGATGACGCTGAGCTAGATACTGCAAATTTAGAGCAAGAAGAGCTAAATATAGACGAGCTAGCTAAATTTGATGATGAAGATAGCCTTGAAAATGAGGCAAATTTAGAAGATGAGCCTAAAGATGATGAGAATTTAGATGAGATCTCTGAGGCTGATGAAGAGCAAATTCAAGTAGATGATGAAAAATCAGAAGAAGATATAGAAGAAGAGGCTTTGGATGAAATTTCAAGTGAGGAGCTAGAAAATTTAGAGTCTAGCGAGAGTGAAAATACTTCTAATGAGATGCCAGTAGAAGAGCTAGAAGATGTGAGCGAGCCAGAAGCCAAAGAGGATCTAGGTCTAGTAGATGAAACTTTTGAAGAAGAAAATATCCAAGAAGAAAACGCGCAAGAAGAGAGCAAAGACGCGGCATCAAGTGAGTTAAATTTTGACGCAGCATCGATAGATGACATAGATGAAAGCACGATGTTAGCGGCATTTGGACTAAAAGATATGCCTCAAACAAGCTCAAAAAATGATGCAAAAGAAGACTATAAAGAAGAGCTAACTAAAAAGATCACAAAACACGTCCAAGAGTCACTAAATGAGAGCTCGCTAAGAGATGTGCTAAAAGATATGAACATTAAGATAAATATAAGTTTCGAGGAAAAGTAGTTGCAAGGACAAATTTTAGTAGTTTCAGGACCTAGTGGAAGCGGTAAAAGCACGCTTTTGAGCCGTCTTTTAAAGGAGGAGAAAGACCTATATTTTTCTATCTCAAGCACAACAAGAGCCAAAAGAGAAGGCGAAGTTGATGGGGTGGATTATTATTTTATAAAAGAAGATGAATTTAAAAGCGGCATAGAAAAGGGCGAGTTTTTAGAGTGGGCGCAGGTGCATAAAAACTACTATGGTACGAGCTTAAAGCCAGTTTTAGCAGCGCTTGAAGCTGGAAAGATAGTGATATTTGACATCGATGTGCAGGGCTTTCACATCGCACTTGAGAAATTTAAAAGCTACATCACTTCAGTTTTTATCACAACTGCGAATAAAAAAGAGCTTAAGAGGCGCTTGAAAAACCGCGGAACAGATAGTGACGAGACGATAGAAAACCGCTTAATGAACGCAGTTGGAGAGATGGAGCATATTTTAGAGTATGATTATTTTTTAGTAAATGATGATATAGAAAAGAGCTACAAAGGACTAAAATCAATCCTTCGAGCGATGAGGTTAAAAAGCGCTAAGATAAACTTAAGAAACGTCATCGACGAGTGGATAGATTGTTAGAAATTCAGGAATTTATGATAATATTTTGAGAAAATTTGATAAGGAGAAAATATGGGTTCTTTTAGTATTGGCCACTGGTTGATCGTTTTAGCGATCATTGTATTACTTTTTGGAGCAAAGAAGATCCCAGAGCTTGCAAAAGGACTAGGCAAGGGCATAAAGACTTTTAAGGCTGAGATGGAGGATACAACCCCTGAAAAGAGCGAAAAAGTTGAGCATAAAGAAGATAGTGCTACTAGTCAAAAGATAGAAGAAACAACTAAAAACGCGTAGGTTTTAGAGTTGAAAGATAAAGTAAAAGCTGAAATTTCAAAGGTTTTAGAGCGTGAATTTGTGCTTGAGAAGCCAAAGGATAAAAATTTAGCCCACTATGCGACGCCGCTTTTTAGCCTTGCAAAGGAGCTAAGAAAGTCGCCGGCTATGATAGCTAGCGAGTTTGCTTATAAATTTAGTGATAGCAAGATAGTTGAAGCTAGTGCGGTAAATGGCTACTTAAATTTCAAGCTTAAGAGTGAATTTTTAGATGAAATTTCAAAGCAAATTTTGCTAGATAGTGAAAATTTTGCAAAAGAAGATGCGAAAAAAGACAGCTATTTAATAGAATACATCAGCGCAAATCCAACTGGACCGCTTCACATCGGGCACGTTAGAGGCGCGGTTTATGGCGATACTTTGGCTAGGCTTGGCAAAAGACTCGGCTACGCCATCTCAACAGAATACTACATAAACGATGCGGGTAATCAAATAGATCTGCTTGGCACTTCGATATCGCTTGCGGCTAAAGAGCAGCTATTTAACGAAAGTGTCGTCTATCCAGAGAAATACTACCGTGGGGATTATATTTTAGATATTGCTAAGCTTGCAAATGAGAAATTTGGTAAAGAAATTTTTTATGACGAGAGCAGAAACCTTGAGCTTGCTGAGTTTGGCAAGGATATCGTGCTTGAGATCATCAAAAAAGACTTGGCTGATGTTGGCATTTTTATAGAGAGCTGGGCTAGCGAAAAAGCACTTTACGACCGTCTGGAGCCAACAATAGAAAAGCTAAAACGTTCAAATCAAATGTATGAAAAAGAGGGTGCTACCTATATCGCTTCTACCACACTTGGCGACGATAACGATAGGGTTGTGGTTAGAAATGACGGCAGACCGACATATCTAGCTGGTGACATCATCTACCATAATGCTAAATTTGAAAGAAATTTTGACCACTATATAAACATTTGGGGTGCAGACCACCACGGATATATCGCAAGACTAAAGGCTGCGATAAATTTCCTTGGGTACGACGAAAATAAGCTAGAAGTGATACTTATGCAGATGGTTAGCCTGCTAAAAGAGGGCAAGCCATACAAGATGAGTAAGCGCGCTGGCAATGCCGTGCTGATGAGTGATATCGCAAGCGAGATCGGCGCTGAGGCGCTTAGATTTATCTTTATAAGTAAAGCAAATACGAGTAACTTGGAATTTGACGTGGATGAGCTTAAAAAAGAGGATAGCTCAAACCCTATTTTTTATATAAACTATGCTCACGCTAGGATAAATCAGGTCTTTGCAAAGGCTGAAAAAAGCGTTAGTGATGTGATAAATGCGGACTTTGAATGCCTAGATGAAAATGCTAAAAATTTACTTTTTGAAGCACTGATATTGCCTGAAATTTTAGAGGACGCTTTCATCTCAAGACAGCTTCAAAAGATCCCAGACTATCTAAAGTCGCTGGCTGCTAGTTTTCATAAATTTTATAATGAAAACCGCGTGGTTGGAAATGAAAACGAAGATAGTTTGTTAAAAGTCTTTGCAGTCGTTGCTGTCTCGATAAAAACAGCATTTAATATAATGGGAATCACAGCTAAAGATAGGATGTGAAATGCTTAGTTTTGATGATTTTAAGAACATGGCTTCAGACAATTCATTAAATGATAATGAAAAGGTTGGCTTTCCTGATATTTACAGAAAAGGCACTGAAGAAAATATATTTCCAGATATTTTACAAAAGTTAAACATTAAACCGGACAATGAAAAAACTAAAATCATAATGGACATAGGATGTGGTTGTTCTGGTCCTGCAAAGTCTCTTATAGAATATGCTAGAAAAAATAGCTTTACTCTATATTTAATTGATTCAAAAGAAATGTTAGATAATTTGCCAAATGAGCCATTTATTATTAAAATCGCTCATGAATTTCCATGTGATTATGACTATGAAAGCTTATACTCAAAAGTGGACTATATTATTGTTTACTCTGTTTTACATCATGTTGTATATCATTCTAACTATTTAAAATTTTTAGATACATGTATAGCGTTATTGAAGAGTGGGGGGGGGAGACTGTTGATTGGCGATATTCCTAACGCAAGCAAAAAGAAGCGTTTTTTATCATCAGAGACTGGTCGTGACTTTCACATGAAGTGGTCCTCTTCTCAAACTTGCCCAAATGTTTGCTGGAATAAGCTAGAGCCACTTTGTATAGATGACAGTGTAATTTTTTCCATACTTCAAAGGTATCGTTCTATGGGTTGTGAGTCTTATTTGCTTGAGCAACTTAGCGGTCTTCCTATGAATAATACAAGAGAAGACATTCTAATAGTGAAGCAATAATGGATATCTTAAGCTTAATAGGACGCACGAAAAACCTCTTTGAAGATGATATAAATGCCCTTGATAAAGACCTAAAAGAGATAGCTTCAAGCTCAAGCTTCCTAGTTATCGGCGGTGCTGGCTCGATAGGCTCTGCCGTGACAAAGGAGATATTTATAAGAGACCCCAAAAAACTCTACGTTGTTGATATCTCTGAAAACAACCTTGTTGAGCTAGTGCGTGACATAAGAAGTGAGTTTGGATATATAAATGGCGACTTTAAAACTTTTGCCATAGATGTTGCAAGTACCGAATTTGACGCACTTTTATCGCAAAGCGGTGGATTTGACTACGTGTTAAATTTATCAGCGCTAAAGCACGTTAGAAGCGAAAAAGACCCATTTACACTCATGAGAATGCTTGAAACAAATATCTTTAACACCGATAAAACGCTGGCTCAAGCTTTGGGTATGAAGTCAAAAAAATATTTCTGCGTCAGCACCGACAAGGCCGCAAATCCTGTAAATTTAATGGGAGCTAGCAAGCGCATCATGGAGATGTTTGCGTTTAGGCACTCTTTAGAGATCGACGTCTCGATGGCTAGATTTGCAAACGTGGCATTTAGCGACGGCTCGCTTCTTTTTGGCTTTCAAAAACGCATAGAAAAGTCTCAGCCAATAGTCGCTCCAAACGACGTCAGACGCTACTTTCTAACGCCAAAAGAGAGCGGTGAGCTCTGCCTTTTAAGCACCATTTTTGGCGAAAATAGAGATATATTTTTCCCAAAACTAGATGAAAATTTAGACCTCATAACATTTAGTGAAATAGCCAAACGGTACTTGGCGAATTTAGGCTATGAGCCATTTTTATGTGAAAATGAGGAGGAGGCCAGAAAGCTTGCCAAAGTGCTTCCAAAAGATGGCTTTTACCCTTGTCTTTTTGCGCCTAGCGACACGACTGGAGAGAAGGATTATGAGGAGTTTTTCGTTGATGGCGAGAAGCTTGACATGCAAAGACTTCAAAATATTGGCATAGTTAAAAATGATGCAAATTTTGACAGCAAAAAGCTAGAAATTTTCAAAAACAATATCTTAAATTTAAAATCAAGCTTGACATGGAGCAAAGAGGACGTTTTGCGCGAGGTCTTCGAGCTCATACCAAATTTCATGCATAAAGAAACAGGAAAATATCTCGATGAAAAAATGTGATTTTGACGAGGTTTTGAAATTTATAAAAAGCACCTTTGGCAAGGACAAAGTCCCACTTCACGAGCCTAAATTTATAGGCAACGAGAAAAAATATCTACTTGAGTGCATCGACTCTAGCTTTGTCTCAAGTGTCGGCAAATTTGTCGATGAGTTTGAGAGTAAGCTAGCTCAAATGGTCGGTGCTAAATTTGCAGTCGCCACGACAAATGGCACCTCTGCGCTTCATATCTGCCTAAAACTAGCTGGCGTAGAGCAAAATAACGAAGTGATCACCCAGCCAGTTACTTTTATAGCCACTTGCAACGCCATTAGCTACCTTTTTGCAAAGCCGGTTTTCGTGGATGTTGATCTTGACACACTCGGTATGTCGCCAGCGTCACTTAGTGCGTTTTTGGAGAAAAACTGCGAGCTAAAAGGCGGCAAATGTGTCAATAAAACTAGCGGCAGGATAGTGCGTGCTTGCGTACCTATGCACACTTTTGGACTGCCTTGCAAGATAGATGAGATAGCTGAAATCTGCAAGCGTTGGAACATCGCTTTAGTAGAAGACTGCGCCGAGAGCCTTGGTAGCTACTATAAAGGCACTCATACGGGGAATTTTGGCAAGCTTGCAGCGATGAGCTTTAATGGCAATAAGATCGTCACAAGCGGAGGAGGCGGAGCTATCATCACAAACGACGAGGAGATAGCAAAGCACGCCAAATTTATCACCACAACGGCCAAGGTGCCACATCCTTTTGAGTATCGTCATAGCGAGATCGGCTACAACTACCGCTTGCCAAATTTAAATGCGGCCCTTCTTGTGGCGCAGCTTGAAAATTTGGAGCTATTTTTAAAGAGCAAACGCGAGCTTGCGATGATCTATAAAGAGTATTTTTCTAAATTTGATGATGTGAAATTTATAGATGAGCCAGCGGAAGCTAGGTCAAATTTTTGGCTAAATGTGGTGCTCTTTGAAAGCCGTGAAAAGAGAGATGAGTTTTTGAAATTTAGCAATGAAAATGGCGTTTTTACGCGTCCTATCTGGCAGCTTATGAACGAGCTTGATATGTTTAAAGACTGCCAAAGAGACGAGCTAAAAAATGCTAAATTTCTAAGCGACAGGATAGTAAATATCCCAAGTAGCGCAAGAGTATAGCCATGCAAGATATAGTTTTAGTAGGTGGTGGCGGACACTGCAAAAGTGTGATAGATGTCATCGAGAGCGAGGCTAAATTTAATATAATTGGTATCATAGATACGGCAGAAAATATTGGCAAAAAGGTGCTTGGATATGAGATCATCGGTAGCGATGATGATCTGGCTGAGGTTTTTAAATCATGCAAAAATGCTGTGGTGGCGGTTGGGCAGATAAAAAGCAGCGAGCCTAGAAAAAGGTTGTTTGCACTGCTAAAAGAGATAGGTTTTTACCTTCCAGCCATTATCTCTTCGCTTGCGTATATCTCGAAGCATGCAAGTGTAGGTGAGGGAACGGTTGTGATGCATCATGCCTTGATCAACGCTGGTGCAAGTGTTGGCAAAAACTGCATCATAAATACAAAAGCGCTTGTGGAGCATGACGCAACTATCGGCGATCACTGCCATATCTCAACAGCAAGCGTGGTAAATGGCGGCGTTGTTGTGCAAGATGGGACATTTTTTGGTAGCAATGCAACTAGCAAAGAATATATCGTGATAGGCGAAAATTCTCTCATAGGTGGCGGTGTCAGCGTGATGAAAAGCTTAGAGAAAAACGCTTTTATAAAGGCGTAAAAACTAGCATTTTAAAGGAAATTTGTAGTTTTTGATGGTGGATAAAAAATCAATGAAAAAAAAGAAAATAGCATTTTTAACAACCATTTTCCCCATGGAAAAATCATACTTAATTGATTTTTTTGATTCACTATTAAAGCAAACATTTAAAAAAGTTGATATTGTAGTTGTCAATGATGGTTTTAATAATTTTGATGATATCGCAAAACAATATAGCAGTAAGCTCAATATTATTGAGCTAAAATATCTAAACACTCCAGCAAAAAATAGAGAATATGGGATAAATTATTGTATAGAAAAAGGCTATGATGTATTGGTCTTTGGAGATAGCGATGATTGTTTTAAGGAAAATCGCATAGAGAAATCACTTGAGTTACTGAAAGACAATGAAATAGTAGTAAATGATTTAACTCTATTTAATGAAAATGGTATTTACGAAGAAAAATATTTATCAAATAGGCTTAGAAATAGGCAAATTATTGATTTTGAGTTTATTGACAATAAAAATATATTCGGAATGACAAATACAGCCATTAGCTTGAATATGTTACCAAAGGTGTTATTTGACAGCAGAATTGTTGCTGCTGATTGGTATTTCTTTAAAATGCTGTTAAAAAGTGGACGCAAAGCGATTTTTACCAACGAAACTGTAAGTTTGTATAGACAATACAAAAATAATACTGTTGGCTTAAATAAGGAAAACAATTTTTATTATTTTTGGTGGGAGAAATCATGAAAATTCTATTTATAGGCACCGTTGAGTTTTCATATAAAGCCTTAAAAAAGCTTATTGATCTAAATGCAGAAATAGTTGGTGTTTGTACTAAGAATAAATCTGATTTTAACTCTGATTTTTCGGATTTAACTCCACTTTGCAAGAAGTCAGGTATTCCGTTTAAATATGTAGATGATATAAATTCTAATGAAAATATTGCTTGGATAAGAAGTATAAGCCCAGATATTATATTTTGCTTTGGCTGGTCAAATTTAATAAAAAAGGATTTACTTAGTTTACCAAAGATGGGAGTTGTTGGATATCATCCAGCTTTGCTGCCAAAAAATAGAGGTAGGCATCCCCTTATTTGGGCTTTGGCTCTTGGGCTTAATGATAGCGGCTCTACATTTTTCTTTATGACAGAAGGTGCAGATGATGGGGATATATTATCTCAAGAAAAGGTTGAAATTTTATATGAAGATGATGCGAAAAGTTTATATGATAAAGTTTCAAATATTGCACTAAAGCAGATAGCGTCATTTTTGCCAAAACTACAAAACAATAGCTTTGAGATAGTTAAACAAAATAATGATTTAGCTAATGTATGGAGAAAAAGAGGTAAGGTTGATGGAAGGATTGACTTTAGGATGACTTCTAGAGCGATATACAATCTTGTTCGGGCATTAACAAAACCTTATGTCGGTGCTCATGTGGAATATAATGGGCAAGATATATCTATATGGAAGGTAGAGGAAGTGGAATTTGATCAAAATAATATTGAATTTGGTAAAGTTTTAGAAAATGATGGCAAGAGTATTGTGGTAAAAACATACGATAAGGCAATCAAAATTATAGACCATGGTTTCAAAGAGCTGCCTAAAGTAGGAGAATATTTATGAAAAACAAAATTCTTGTGGTGGCTGTTCATCCAGACGATGAGACATTGGGCTGTGGAGGGACGCTACTTAAACATAAGCATGATGGAGATGAAATTTACTGGCTTATTTGTACAAAAATGGACGAGATTAGCGATTATCATACCGCTAGAGAAAATGAGATAAAGCAAGCTTCGGATGCTTATAAATTTGATGGTGTTTTTAGTTTGGGACTTAATACAATGCGAGTAGATGAGTATGGTATGAGCGAGCTTATAGGTAAAGTCTCAAAGGTAATAAGCGAGGTAAAGCCAAACATCATATATCTTCCATTTAAAAGTGACGTGCATAGCGACCATAGGAAAATTTTTGAAGCGAGCTATAGCTGTACAAAGGTATTTAGATATCCATTTATCAAAAAGATATATATGATGGAAATTCTAAGTGAAACAGAATTTGCTCCAGGTGTCAAAGAGGATGCTTTTATGCCAAATTCATTTGTGGATATAAGCAATTATCTTGATAAAAAAATAGAAATAATGAAAATTTTTAAAAGTGAAATAGGGGAACATCCATTTCCAAGAAGTGAGAGAAATTTAAGGGCATTGGCTACCTTAAGAGGGGCAACTTGTGGATGTGAATATGCTGAAAGTTTTATGCTTTTAAAAGAATTAATTTAAGATAAAAGGATTAAAATGAGAGTAAGATTAACAAAAACTAAAGAAGTTTACAATTTTTGTAAACCATATATAATTGCAGAATTGGGTTCTAACCATAATGGGAATATGGATTTGGCTAAAAAGTTGATAGTTGAAGCAAAAGGAGCAGGTGCAGATTGTGTTAAATTTCAAAGTTGGTCAAAAGATACCATATTTAGTAGAAAAAAATATGAGGACAATTTTTTTATTGCTGATGACTATAGAAATAGAGCAGATTATACCCTCGAGGAAATAGTAGATGCTTATTCGATAAGTGAAGAAGAGCTTTTGGAAATGAAAAAATTTGCAGATGAAATAGGCATTGACTGCACTTCTACACCATTTAGTAAAAAAGAGGCTGATTTTCTGGTAGATAAATTAGACAGCCCTTTTATTAAAGTCGCCTCAATGGATTTAAATAATTATCCATTTTTGGAGTATCTAGCTAAAAAAAATAGACCTATGATTTTAGCAACTGGCCTTAGCGAGCTTTACGAGATTGACAAGGCAATTAAAACTATAGAAAATGCTGGAAATACAAATATTGTAATATTACACTGCATTTCAACTTATCCTCCGGTTGATAAAGATGTAAACCTAAATAATATACGAACATTAATGCAAACTTATCCTGATTATCCCATAGGTTTTTCTGATCATACTTTAGGGACTGCTATACCTTTGGCATCTGTAGCATTAGGCGTTTGTTTAATAGAAAAGCATTTTACTTTGGATAAAGATATGGAAGGATGGGATCATAAGGTTTCGGCCGATAAAGATGAAATGAAAATTATAGTAGATGGCTCTAAGAGGATAAATGAGGCCATGGGTTCTTTTAGGGTTACTGCAACAGAATCAGACGAAAGAAAGCAGGAATTTAGAAGAAGTATAGTTTTGGCAAGAGATATGAAAAAAGGGGAAATTATTAAGTATTGTGATATAGACTATAAAAGGCCTGGAACCGGAATAAGACCAGAGATGAGTGAATTTTTAATAGGAAGAACATTAAACAAAGATCTAAAATATGATCATATATTAACCAAAGAGGATATTCTATAACATGTTAAAAATAGGAATGATAGGCACAAGTGAAGGAAATGGCCACCCATATTCATTTTCTGCAATTGTAAATGGCTATGATGATAAAAATATGAGTATGAGCGGTTGGAATAATATTTATATGTATTTAAAAGAAAGAGATTTTTCTGATTTTGGGATATCTGATGCAAAAGTTACTCATGTTTGGACTCAAAATTTAGATGAAAGTATAACAATAGCCAAAGCTTCAAAAATTAATAATGTAGTAGATAATTACGAAGATATGATCAAGGATGTGGATGCTGTTATTATTGCAAGAGATGATTATGAATCACATATAAAAATCGCAAAATCTTTCTTGGAGGCTGGCAAATATGTATTTATTGATAAACCTCTCTCTCTGGATATTAACGACTTAATTTATTTTAAGCCATTTTTGGAGTCTGGACAACTTGCAAGTTGTTCAGGGATAAAATATGCGCCGGAGTTAGATAAAATAAGAAGAGATATTAATGAATTTGGCAAAATAAAGCTTATTAGAGGCACAACTGTAAAAAGTTGGGAAAAATACGCAATTCATATGCTGGATGGAATTTTTTCCGTTGTTCCTTTTAATGTTAAATCAGTGCAGTATAATAATTCAAATCACGAATCTTTTACTCTTTACAATCATGATGGCAGTATAATCCAAATAGATGCTCTTGGTAGCAGTGAGCTAACACTCAGAATCGAGTTCTTTAGTGATATAAAGTATTATAGGGCAGATACTCTTGATGCATTCCCTTCTTTTAAAAGATTGCTTTCAAATTTTATTTTTAGAATAGAAAGAGGACTGTTGGACAATGGCAGTATCTTGACAATAAATTTAATGAAGGTTTTAATAGCTGGTAAAATGGCACAAAAAACTAAAAGTATTGTAGAAATTGATAGTCTAGGGATATAAAAATGATTTTAGCCATACTTCAAGCAAGAATGAGTTCTTCTAGGTTGCCAGGTAAAGTTTTAAAGAAAGTAAACGATAAGCCAATTTTGTATTATCAAATAGAGAGAATCAAAAAATCTAGTAAAATAGATAAATTAGTTGTTGCAACGTCTGCAAATGTAGAAGATAATGATATTGAACTATTTTGTAAAGAAAATGATATTGAATGTTTTAGGGGCGACCTAAAAAATGTTTTGGACAGATATTATAAATGTGCTAAATTATTTAAGGCTGATGTTGTTGTTAGATTGACTGGTGACTGCCCGGTTACTGATTTTAATGTTATAGATGAAGTAATATCTTTACATCAAAATAGCAATTCTGACTATACATCAAATACACTAGAAAGAACTTTCCCGGATGGTTTAGACGTTGAGGTTTTTAATTTTAATGTTTTGGAAAGTATATATTATAAAGCAAAAGATCCAGAAGATCTTGAACATGTTACTAAATACATCCATGGGCATAAAGATGAATATAAGTTGGCCAATTATAAGAATGATATAGACTACTCATACATAAGATGGACATTGGATACTTTGGAGGATTTTTATTTTTTTAAGCACTTTTATGAATCAAAAAAGAATTTAAATTTTGGTTGGAAAGAGCTTTTGTCTATAACAACAGAAAATAAAAAATTTTTAATAGACTCAAATCAGACTATTCGATATGCCATGAAAAAACTTGAGGAAATTGTTAATGATGATATAGATTCCTTATATG
>NZ_CABPVA010000006.1:56492-58749 GCF_902460595.1 Campylobacter concisus | reverse complement strand
GCTGCAAGCGAAGCCAAATTTTAGTAGTCAATTCTTGCGAGTGAATGAAAGTTTTAAAATTTGTAAAGACTGCTTGATTAAATCTTTAAATTTCTTTTTATTTAAAAGGGAGACAAGGGGACTTGAATTTTGCTTCGCTAACTCGCAACTGCAGGGCAGACACGAGGCCGTCCCTTATCTCCCCTTTAGATCCCTCAATCCCCTCGCACGTTCAAGGGGCATGCAATAGCACTATCATGCTGCATGTGTTTTATGCCAAAGGAGTTTATAACAAATTTTAAAATTTATGAGCGAGCATATCACGGCTCTAAATTTAGTGCTAAACGTAGTGTAGCCTAAATTTAGTAGTCTGCTAAGGCGAGTGAGTAAAGTTTTAAAATTTGCCTAAAGATGCAAATTTGAGCTAAGCGGTAAGCGAAGCCAAATTTTAGTAGTTAATTCTTGCGAGTGAATGAAGTTTTAAAATTTGCAAAATGGCATAGATAAAGTTATTTTATTGCGCACCTTAAAAACCTCACAAATTCTTACCAAGCAAAATGCCAAAATAGCTTGCGATCAGGCAAAGGATAAGGTTTAAAAATATATTTAAAAAGCCTTTTATGAGTTCGCCTTCTAGTAAAAATTTAACGCTATCAAGGCTAAAGCTTGAAAACGTGGTAAAGCCGCCAAGTATGCCAACGACTAAGAAAACCCTCACACTTTGGCTTAAATTTAGACAAAATAAAACGCCTATAATGAAGCTGCCAAGCACATTTACGCCAAGCGTGGTTAGCGGAAAGTGGCTAAATTTTAGTAGCTCGCCGGCTAAAAACCTGCATCCAGCTCCGATAAAGCCTCCAAGCCCTGCAAAAAGTAAATTTACAAGCATTAGTGGCAGATGCTTGCAAAGCTAAAACCGCGCTTTGTAAGCTCCTCGATGTCCTTGCTCGCCTTCTCGCCCTTTGCGGTGAGATAGTCGCCTATCACGATCGCATCGGCGCCATTTTCAAAGATCTCATACTGCCTATCGCCCAATATCTTCTCCCTGCCGCCAGCTATCATGACCCTAGTTTCTGGCAGCGCGCTTTTGGTCTCACGCACGATTTTTAGGGCTTCATCCGCGCTAAGAGGTGGCTGATCAAGCCTTAGAGCGTCACTTTTTATGAAAAAATTTATAGGAGACGAAAATGGCTCAAGCTCCTTTAGGCTAGCTCTAAAGCTCACCCTGTCAGCCTCACTCTCGCCAACGCCGTAAATGCCGCCAGTGCAAAGCATGAGCCCAGCCCTTTTTGCGTCTAAATTTGTCTGATATCTCTCGTCCCAAGAGTGCGTTGTGCAGATTTTGGGGAAAAACTCACGGCTTGTTTCTAGGTTGTGGTTGTAGCTAAAAACGCCAGCATTTTTGAGCTCGCAAAGCTGCTCGTAAGTCGCCATGCCGTTACATGCGATGAGCATCAAATTTGGCACTTCTTTATGCACAGCTCTTGCTAAAGATGCGATATAGTCGGTTTTTTTATCATTTAGCCTGGCGCCACTTGTGACTAAGCAAAAGCCAATAGCGTGGTTTTTATATGCTATTTTGGCTTCGTCAACCACCTGCTGCACGCTTTTTTCTTTAAATTTCGTGATATCAGCGCCAGTTTTGGCACTTTGTGTGCAATAAGCACAGTCCTCAGCGCAGTTTCCCTGCGTGACTGAGCATATCGCACAAAGCATAATTGTTTTCATTTTTTATCCTTTTTTGGGGAGCATTATAGCTTTGGTAGGTTTAAAATTTAAGTAGAGTGGCTTGTAAATTTATTAAAAACAGGCAAATTTTAAAAATTTACGAATGAGCATATCACACTTCTAAATTTAGGGCTCATAAAACTCGCCACTAAATTTAGTAAGTTGCTAAGGCGAGCGAGTAAGATTTTAAAATTTGCAAATTTGCCTTGTGAAGTAAGATAAGTGTCAAGCAAATTTTAAAATTTCATGAACGAGTAATTTCGGCTCTAAAATTTGAGCTAAGCTGCAAGCGAAGCCAAATTTTAGTAGTCAATTCTTGCGAGTGAATGAAAGTTTTAAAATTTGTAAAGACTGCTTGATTAAATCTTTAAATTTCTTTTTATTTAAAAGGGAGACAAGGGGACTTGAATTTTGCTTCGCTAACTCGCAACTGCAGGGCAGACACGAGGCCGTCCCTTATCTCCCCTTTAGATCCCTCAATCCCCTCGCACGTTCAAGGGGCATGCAATAGCACTATCATGCTGCATGTGTTTTATGCCAAAGGAGTTTA
>NZ_CABPVA010000006.1:40779-51677 GCF_902460595.1 Campylobacter concisus | reverse complement strand
TTGAACAAAAAGATAAGATAAAAGCTATAGATGCCGGAGTTTATTATAAAACTAAAAGCTTTTATATAAGAAGTAACGATGCATGCTCTACATTGCAAGAAAGCGCAGATGGTGGCGAGGGTGAAGAGGTCAAAGTAGCTGCCATAAGTGATGTCATAGATCAAGCTCCAACTTATATAAAAATGGACGTTCAAACTTTTGAAACATACGCACTACTTGGCGTTATGGATGATATCATTAAACATAAACCAAAACTTGCCATTTGTATCTATCATAAATTTAGTGACCTTTGGGATCTGCCTTTACTACTAAAACTATGGGTTCCAGAGTATGAACTTTTTATGCGTCATTACGACTGCACACAAGAAGAAACTGTTATTTATGCGCTACCAAAGAGCTCAAAGTAATTTCTCAAGCTAAGCGGACAAAATCCGCTTAGCCTTTTATCCTACTTTTCTTAAATCTCTCCGTAAATTCAGTTTTTTGCACGACATTAACCCTTGTTGGGATTTTAAAATTATCTAGCTTATCCTTACAAAATTTCCTAACTAAAATCTTAAATCCACTATCATCAATACCATGCTTTAAAACTACGTCACAAGAGACACTTTGTCCAGTGATCGCATTTTGCTCGCCATAAACCAAGCAATCCTCGATCTCATCCATGCCAAGTAACACAGACTCAACCTCGCTTGGTAAAACTTTTTGTCCTCCTACGTTTATGATCTCTTTATTTCTGCCAATTATCTTTATAAAACCTTCATTATCAAGCTCTACCAAGTCACCAGTTTTAAACCAGCCATCATTAGTAAAGCTCTCCATCGACCTATTTAGATAGCCCAAAATTTGCGTTTTACTTCTTAGCCACAGCTCATTATCTACGATCTTATACTCTAAATTTTCATCGTCTATTTTCATAAAAGTAGAGTTAGAAGACTTTGATGATGTTGCTGCTATACCTGTTTCGCTTGTACCAAATGTTTGTAAAAATTTCACTTTTGAAAAGACCGCTTTAAGTCTGTTTAAAAGACCTTCGGGCATAGTCTCAGTGCCGTAAGTTATCATCCTAAGCGAGCTTAGGTCATATTTTTCATAAGATCTATTTATAAGGATCAAATTTAAAAATGTCGGACTAGATGGTAAAACAGCTATCTTATACTCTTCTATAAGCTTGCAAATGTCATCAGCATTTCTATTTTGCGGTATTATCATCGTTGCATTCATAGATAAGATGTTTAACAACGTATTTATGCCACCGATATGGTCAAACATCAAAAAGACTAGCATATTTATCTGCTTTTGCTTTTTATCCCCATAACTATCCACCAATGTGTCCAAATTATGTATCATTGCCTTAGGAGCACCTGTGCTACCACTTGAAAAAAGTATCAAGCCAGCACATTTTGAAGTTTGTAAGTCATTTATGATTTTATGACTTGCTTCACTTTTTATATTTGTAATTACTAATTTTTCATTTTCTAAATTTATTATCTTTGTGCTAAATGACTCTTTGACCTTTCCATCTATCTCTTTTTTTGATGTTGAAGTTATGGGTGCGATTATATTTTTATTCTCATAAAGTGCAAAAAATAGCGCAATGCTAACAAATGAATAATCTGCCAAAATAGCAACCACTTCGCCGCTTTTTATCTTATCTTTTATAAAGCTTTCTATCTCTTTTATCTTTATGTATAGCTCATTGTAACTATACTTTTTGCCATCATAGATTATTGCTGTTTGATCATTATCCTTAAATTTATCAATCATCTTATTCATTAGCCATTAACTCCGCCTAGATACAAAATCTGTCCAGTTATAAATTCGCTCTTTTCATCTATGTAAAAATCAATCACATTTTTTATATCTTCAAAATTTCCAAGTCTCTTTATCGCTTGTTTTTCTAGCAATGCATCAATCTTATCTTGCGGCACAGCTTTGATAAGATCAGTTTTTACTGGGGTAGGTCCGATGGCATTGACTGTAATATTAAATGGCGCAAGTTCTTTTGAGAGAGTTTGAGTTAAATTTTCTATTGCACTTTTACTAGCAGCATAGATCGCTTCGCCTTCTAGTCTCAACGCGCTAGCCACAGTTGTATAATTTACAATGCGGCCAAATTTTTGCCTCATCATAATCTTTCCTACTTCTCTACTAAATAAAAATGTGCCGAGGAAATTTGTAGAAAATACCTTTTTCACGCTTTCAAAAGAGGTAGTTAAAAAATGGTTCATCGAAGCTATACCCGCGTTATTTATAAGTATATCTATCTTATTAAACTCTGTTTTTACTTCCCTTATCATATCAACAACTGCTCTCTCGTCGCTCACATCAAGAACAAAATGCCTATAATTCTTATCTTTTATATTATTTTGACTTCTAGCACAACCGACAACCATATCGCCTTTTTGTAAGTAATATTTCGCTAACTCAAGCCCAATACCCTTTGATGTGCCAGTTATAACTATTACTCTAGCCATTTTATTCTTCTAAGAGATTTTGTATATAGTTAGCTAGTGTTTCTACACTTCTAAAAGGTGATGTCTTTTGGCTCATAGCTCTTTCATCTGCTAAGACAATGCTTTTGTGAAAGTTTTTATAAATTTTATCTTCTAAATCGCCTATTACATAAACCAAACCAAGACTATCTAATGCGCTAGAAGCACCATAAAGCCTAGTATTTATTGTTGGATTTTCTAGCTCTTTGCTTTCTAACTCCTGGTTATATTCCTTTAGCGTTTCAATAATTAAATTTTGTATAGTTTCTAAACTCATCCATTCTCCTTTTTTATAAAAATATAGTCTTTTAAACCATCTGGCTTATACCCTAATGCTTGATTTAGCCTAATTGCTTCACTATTTTCATCATGCATCCATGCATAAAAAACCTGGGCTTCTTGCATTTGCTCTGGAGCTGATGCCAAAGCATACCCAATAAGCCCATTTTGAAAATCTTGTCTAACACAATTTAGTCTAAAATAACAAATTTTTTGTTTGAGCTCATATATAGCCACGCCAGCTACTACATTTTCAAGCCTAACAACAAAGACTGCCTGCTTTAATATTAGCTCCTTCAACTCATCAAAATTTGGCAAATAATCACTCAATGGATCAAACGTTTTATTAATAAGCTCCAAAATTTCATCTACATCATCTAAAGTTGCGTTTTGCACATTTTTAAAGCTTCTATTTTTTTTTGTTGATTTGTATCTAGAATAAATTTTATAAGCCTTAAAGTCTATATCGTATAAAAAATCACTCTTAATCACTTCTGTTGAGACGATCTCGGCTATAATAGGTTCATTTATAAGCCTAAAAAAAGCATCTAAATTTTTTAAATTAGACAAACTATCAACCAAATAATAAAATTTATAAAAACCGTTATGTTTAATGAGTAAAAAGCAATTATTATCACGCACTAGAACTTGTGCTTCGTTTATTATTTTATTAAATTCATCAAAACTAACAAAAAGATTTGTAAATTTCGGACGATTTTTAAAAATCTCAATCGCTCTTTGCACGGCATTTAGCTTATCGCCCAAGATAAAACTTTCGCCATGCCCAGCATAAACGTGCAAATCTGGATCTAGCGATTTAAAAAATGGTAGAGAAATTTCATCGTATCTTGCTTTTGCTTTTGATCCACCTAAAAATGAAGCTTGTGTAGCTTCAAATAAACTATCACCGCAAAATAGCCATCTACCAACTCTTATGCAGCAACTCCCCTCAGTGTGTCCTGGCGTATGAGTAAGTAGAAGTGCATGATCTTGCCACAAAAGTTCGTAACTTTCATCAAATTCTATATCAGCCTTTTGTGCATTAAACTCCACGATATTTTGTCTCTTTGCGACCTTCATAACATCATAGATCATATCGCTAAATCTCGATAAATTCTTGCTTGATGTTGTGATATTCTGGCTCGCCGTCCTTTGTGCGATCACCTTAGCGCCAAAATGATCCCTTAGCTCATTTAGTGCGAATATATGGTCAAAATGCTCATGCGTGATAATGATATACTCAAGTCTTTTCCCTTGCAAAACTTCAGCTATCTTTTTAAAATCCCCTGGATCGATCACGATCGCACTATCTTTACTCATAAGAACATAAGAATTTACACCAAGATCACCACCTTTACAAATTTTAAGGCTGATTTCACTCATCTATAAATCCTTCTAAAACTTTTGCTATATTTGCTAGCGCATTACCATCTATCTTAAGATAGGCATTTTGGCAAATTTCATTAACTCTATCAATGTTTAAGTTTAATAAATTTGCATAGGCATCACTGATATTTCCTAAATCATTCATCATCTTTAACTCGCCAAAACTCTTCACCACATAAGCAAGATACTCCCACTGCACCCCACAAACTGGCACTCCAAGCGTCATAGCCTCATATCCGCTCATGCCGCCTAGAGTAAGAAGTACGTCATGTTTTTTTAGTAATCCTATCAGATCAGCTGGGCTATCGATAAAATCCAAATTTGTTTTTTTTACGCTTCTAATTCTTATTTTTCGCTCTTCACTCATGGCAGGACCTAGCACAAGCGTGTAGTGATGTTTGTCGTTTTCTTTAATAACATCTGCGAAATACTCACTAAACATCGCTGGATCAGAGCCACCAAAGGAGAGTAAAACATTTTCTAACTGCTTTTTTGGTATAAATTTAGTTCGGTTTTTTAAAACATTCTCGCCAACTATATAATAATTAAACGAACGAAAAACTTTAAATTTGCCATGTGGTGCAGGATAGTTAAACTCATCAGCTATGATCAATACATCAGGCTCAAAGCCATATTCAAGAGTGTTAAAGCTCACTATCTTTTGTGCTCCAGCGCCTCTTACAAAATCACTCAAGCTTTTATCGGCATCTAGCAAATCATTGATATAAATTTTAGGTTCTAATCTGGCTATCAACTCTTTTGAATGCTCTAAGCTTTCGCTTCTAAAAGCATTTTGACTAAACCTAGAAAATAGCTTTTCATCACATTCAAAAACAGCTCTTACTTCATGCTCTTTAGCAAGAAATTTCACAAGTTCATAGCATCTAGCAAGATTGCCTATGCCTATCTTTTCATTTCCTCGTGCATGAATTACAATCATTTTTTAACTTTAAAATCAAACATTACTTAGCACGTCAAAAAGCGTGCTTGCAACAAATTTAGCATCATCCACGCTCATGCCATGGTGGCATGGCAAGCTAAGCTCGGCGCTATAAAATTTCTCCGCATTTGGCAGCGAAATTTCACCAAGAAGCGTTTTATAAAAGCTAAATTTATATGTTGGCTTATAATGTACCTGCACACCAACGCCCTTTTGCAAGAGTGCTTCAAAAATTTGTTCTTTTTTATCCCAAAATTTCTCATCCAAAAGCACTGGATATAGGTGTCTTGAGCTAGTTGTATTTGCTGGAATTTTTATGATTTTAAAATATTCACACTCGCTAAATTTCTCATCATAAAATTTAGCTATCTCATTTCTTTTGGCGATAAAGCCATCCAGCCTTTTTAGCTGACTAAGCCCTAAAGCGCAGGCCACGTCTGTTATCCTGTAGTTGTATCCAAGCAGGCTCATGTCGCTATCCCAAAGCTTTGTTTTAGCGATGCCGTGGCTTCTATAAAGCCTTGCAAGTCTTGCTAGTTCGTCGTCATTTGTAGCAAGCGCACCGCCCTCAAGCGTGGTGATAGGCTTTACAGGGTGAAAGCTAAATATACTAATATCAGCCTTGACACCCACTTTTACGCCGTTTTGCACGCTACCAAGAGCGTGAGAGGCGTCGTCTATCACTTTTATGCCGTGTTTTTTGGCTAAATTTATGATCTTATCTAGCTCCACTGGATTGCCACCGTAATCAACCGCAGTTATCACCTTTGTCTTTAGTGTGATTAGAGCTGGAATTTTCTCTTCATCGATGTTGCCATTTGCTTTTACGTCGCAAAATTTGACCTGCGCTCCTGCCATCAAAGCCGCATTTGCAGTGGCTGCAAAGGTGATAGGCGTCGTGATCACTTCATCGCCAGCCTTGACGCCAAGGCTAAGATATGCTACGTGTAGGGCTGAAGTGGCTGAGTTCATGGCGATCACGTGCTTTACACCAACATACTTTGCTAGCTCCTCTTCAAATTTACTGACCTTTTGGCCACCTGTTAAGATGTCATCTTTTAAGGCATCTGTGACTGCCTTTATGTCCTCTTCTGTGATCTGCTGACGGCTGTAAGGGATCATTTAGCATCTCCTATCATCTCAAGAAGACCCGCTCTATCGAGCCAAATTTTATTTGTATTTGAGCTATATTCAAAGTCCTCGCTCACTGGTTTGCCCTTTTGATGAAGAGCATTTGTCGAGAAGTCTTGCGCTGTTAAAAACTGGATAGACGGACTAATAACATAATAATCATCAAATTCATAAGTTAAATGCGCATCATCTCTTGAGATCATCATCTCATGCATCTTTTCGCCTGGGCGAATGCCTATGATCTTGACGCCAAGGTCTGGCGCAAGAGCTTTTGCAAGATCGACCATCGTCATCGATGGTATCTTTGGTATGAAAATTTCGCCGCCTTTCATCCTCTCAAAGTTTTTAAGGACGAAATTTACACCTTGCTCAAGTGTGATCCAAAACCTAGTCATCTTTTCGTGAGTGACTGGCAGCTCTTTTTCTCCTTGTGCGATTAGCTTTTTAAAGAGCGGCACGACTGAACCACGAGAACCAACAACATTTCCATATCTTACGACGCTAAATCTCGTCTTTTTACTTCCAGCGACATTATTTGCGGCGATAAAGAGTTTGTCGCTTGCTAGCTTTGTAGCTCCATATAAATTTACAGGGTTGCACGCCTTGTCAGTTGAGAGCGCGATAACCTTGCTAACGCCACACTCCAAAGAGGCGTCGATGACATTTTGGGCGCCATCTATGTTTGTTTTGATGCACTCCATTGGGTTGTATTCTGCGATTGGTACGTGTTTCATTGCAGCTGCGTGAATGACGTAGTCTATGCCGTTCATCGCGGTTCTTAAGCGCTTATAGTCCCTCACATCGCCGATAAAAAAACGCATAGCCTTGTCTTTAAAGACTTGAGCCATTTCATATTGCTTTAGCTCGTCGCGTGAGTAAATAACTACTCTTTTTGGCTTATATTTTTTTAACAAAATTTCGGTGTATTTTTTACCAAAACTTCCTGTTCCACCGGTGATCAGTATTGCTTTGTTATCAAACATTTTGCGCCTTTTTATTAGTCATTTTTTGATTTATAAATGGCTAATTTGAATTATTTTTTATAATTTTTTAAGCAAAAGCTGTGCCAAATTTAAAATTTGTTTATCAAAGCTCTGCTCTTTCTAGCTTCTATTTCGTCAAATTTTCGTTATTGTTTAGGGTTTTTCGTAAAAAATGGGAGATAAATTTAGCCTTTGCAAAGTCGCAAAGGCATGAAAATTACTTCAAAATTCTAGGTAGCGTGATGCCTTCTTGGGCTTGGTATTTGCCATTTTTATCAGCATATGTCACTTCGCAAGGCTCATCACCCTCGATAAATAGCACCTGCGCGATGCCTTCGTTTGCATAAATTTTCGCAGGAAGTGGCGTCGTGTTTGAGATCTCTATCGTGATATGCCCCTTAAATCCCGGCTCAAAAGGCGTCACATTTACGATGATGCCGCACCTTGCGTATGTGCTCTTGCCAAGGCAGATCGCCAGCACGTTATCAGGCATGTTGAAGTACTCGATCGTACGTGCTAAAGCAAAAGAATTTGGCGGCACTATGCAGACATCGCCTTTAAAATCGACCACATTTTTCTCATCAAAATTCTTTGGATCAACGACGGTTCCGCCGATGTTTGTGAAAATTTTAAACTCATCGCCCACGCGGATATCGTAGCCATAGCTAGAAACGCCGTAGCTAACGACGCCGCGACCCACTTGCTCCTCGGCAAATGGCACGATCATCTTCTTTTCAACCGACATTTTCCTTATCCAAGAGTCTGATTTTAAACCCATTTTTGCTCCTTTTTTGGGGCGATTATAACGCTTTGCGTCTTTAAAGTAAATTTAATGGCATTTTGCAATAAATTTTGAGAAAATCAGTATAATTTTAAAAGAAAAATTTAATAAAGGACAAAAATGCAAGAGAGAAACGCTGAAATTTTCACTGGCGAGCGCGCGATGTTTGGGGCAAAGGGGATAAATTTTACTAACTGCATCTTTGAAGATGGCGAGTCGCCGCTAAAACACAGCTCAAATTTAAAGCTAAATGAGTGCGTTTTTGCCTACAAATATCCACTTTGGTACGCAAGCGACATCACGCTAAATGGCGGATACTTGGAGCCTCTAGCAAGGGCTGGCATGTGGTACAGCAAAAATTTAAGCTTCAAAGACGTGCTCATAAATGCACCAAAAAGCTTTAGAAAAAGCTCGCAAATTTCACTAGAAAATGTAAATTTCTCAGACGCTGCCGAGACACTTTGGGGATGCGAGGACGTGAAGATAAAAAATGTCTTTGCAAAAGGGGACTACTTCGGGGCAAATAGCGAAAATTTAGAGATCGATGGGCTAAGCTTGGACGGCAACTACTGTTTTGATAGCTGCAAAAATCTTCGTGTCACAAACTCAAAGCTCATCTCAAAAGATGCCTTTTGGAACTGCGAAAACGTAGTCGCGCAAAACTGCCTCATCTCAGGCGAATATCTAGCCTGGAACGCAAAAAATGTGACGCTCATAAACTGCACGATAAAGAGCTTGCAAGCACTTTGCTACGTGGAAAATTTGGTCGTGAAAGATTGCATTTTTATGGACACAAGCCTTGCTTTTGAATATTCAAGCGTCGATGTGAGCACAAAAAGCAGCATAAAAAGTGTGAAAAATCCAAAAAGTGGCGTCATAAGAGCTGGCAAGATAGAGGAGATCATCATAGACGGCAGCTTAGTCGATACAAGCAAGATAGAGATAGTCACGGATGAAATTTGATTTGTTTTTAAAAAACATTTGCTACACAACTCAAATTTTTAAAATCAAAATAGCTCGCGGACAAAAAATCTTATAAATTTCGTAAAATTTAATAACTTTTATCCTAAGAAGCAGTAAAATAGTTACACTTTTTTGATCGGAAATGATATGAAATTTAAAGATTTTAAAGAAAAAAACAGTAGCAACTATGATTTTTTCGCAGCTGATGAGATGAGCTATAAAGAATTTGTACAACTAAGCTTTAAAGAGTTTTTAACAAGCGATAGTGGCTCAAAGTGGCAGCTTGACATAGATGATAAAAGGTTTAACTCATTTCCAAATTTCACCCAAAAACATCAAATTTGCATATCGAATTTAGACTATGAAGATAATGTTTTTCAGTTTAGAATTTGCTCTGAAAACAACGTATCAAGCCTTGGCTACCGCATGTTTACGAGCTTTGATAGCGCTCATAAAGACTTTGTCACAGACGATATCAAACACTCTGATGAGGTTATGATGAGCCTAAAGCTTGGCGAGCTTAAAGAGTTTCCTTGCATATCAAAATGCGGCTGGTGGATCAAAGATATCTGGCGAGATATGTATCCTATCTTGGACGAGACTAGCAGTGAGGGCTTTGTGGCTGGCATTATAAAAAACGAATTTACCAAAAAGATGACCGAGATAAATGAGTGCCTAAAAAACGCTCAAGATGGCGGCAAGCTTGACAAAGTGATCGCCAAACTAAAAGATAAAATCAACTAAATTTAGAAATTTCCACCCACAGCACAAGAGCTAGCTGGATATGAAGTAAGTCCGTAGTCAGCTGACTCAACGTTATAAAAGTCTAAATTTGCACTTCGCGAGATGATATATTCAAAGCCTTTTTGATTTAGCTCGATCAAAATTTCAAGCTCCGTATCTCTTTTGCAGACTATGCTTTCAAAAAAGTGAGAGAAGAAAGAAATTTTGACATTTTCTTTTTGTATTGAGTGATTTAGCATGAGCTCCATGTTGCTAAAAATTTTAAAGATAGTTTGATTTGTCTCAAATTTACCAAACCTCGCATAATAATTTTGCAAATTTGCATCATTTAGTACGATGTTTTTAGTGCAATTTTTTGTGATCTGCTCATAGATAAGACCAAAGAGTTCGATCGAAGCATTTTGATTATCCATTACTCTATTTGCGTGATTTGTAACAACTACAAAGCCATCTTTTATCTCGTATTTTTCATTTTTATAATAAAAGCTAACATTTGCCACCTCTTGCTCGAAACGCTTTTTATAAGCAAAAGGCAAATAGTTTAAAACGCCCATTTTATCGATAATGGCTGAACTTCTTACGCCACCATCTAGCTCGTGCTGCATGAAGTATCTTATGAAGCTGCCTTGCTCTATGTCAAAGCTGTTTAAATACTCGATCTTATCAAGATAGATGCATCGGTAGAGCTTTACAAATTCTTGGTTTAGCCTCAAATTTATCTCATCTTGTAGCTCGCCGTATTTTTCAGTTTGATCCGCGTCTATAAATTCGATGATATTCATCTGCTTTTCGATCTTATCTTTTACAAAGATTGAAATTTTCACATCCTGCATCTCATAAAAGCACTTTATCGTATCTGTGGCACTTTTGGTGATATCTGTTTTAAATTTCTTAGCAAGCTCTGCTTTTTTAAGGGTGAGCGAAAAGTCGCCATTTTTTAGTTTATTTTGTGAGTATAAAAGATAGAGCAGCTGCTCATAGACCATGAGATGTGAGTAGGTTAAAAAGGTATTGTCCACTACAATGACGTAGTAGCAACGCGTTATAGAGTACCTTTTGTTATTTTGCAAAAATTCATCATAAATTTTTAATTTGCTTGGGGATTTACATACCTTAAAAACATCGTATGATTCTAAAAATATATTTTCCATTAATACCCCTTTTTACCTTTGCAAAAATATTACATAACTATTCTT
>NZ_CABPVA010000006.1:27602-30035 GCF_902460595.1 Campylobacter concisus | reverse complement strand
TAAAAAAGACAGAGTTGTAAAGTTTGAACTACTATCGTTTAGGTTAAAAGAATCATAATAATGTTTTTATTTATGAAGTTTGAGAACCCAAAACTTAAACTACTTGATGCGATAGACACAAGCGGAGATAAAGTAGGCTTAGTTAAGAAAGTGCTATTAAATAAAGACATAAGCGACGGCGTAAAAGCTAAGGCAGTAAATAGACTAACTAAAAATAAAATTAGTCAAGGTGCAAAAACTAGCTATATATCTACTAAAAACTCCAATAATAATTAAAAAGCCCTATCTTTTAGGGCTCGCTTTTTTTAAAAACACTAAATTTTCTTTTTGATTTTCTCAAAATTGGGTAGATTTGATACAGCTACAAATGATAAATTGCCATTAAATTGCATAAAAGGAGCAAAAATGGCAATAACAACTACTGGGTTTCAAGCCCCAGCTACAAAAAGAGAAGGGCTAAAGCCTTCGGTATATGAAAAAATAATTTTAATAGGTGCTGACGAGACGCCTATGCTAAGCCTTATTGGCACTTCAAGCGTAAAAGGCATAGAGCACTCCTCTCTAACTGACAGCTTGGCTGCCCCAAAGAAAAACGCACAACTTGAAATATCTGACTTTGATGATCAGATCAAATCAAGTGTGCAAAAGACTTCAAACGCAGTGCAAATTTTCACTTCAAACGTTAGTGTTTCAAGAAGTATGCAAGCAGTGGCTACTTACGGCGGTAAAGAGTTAGAGCGTGAGACAGCTAAAAGAGCAAAAGAACATAAGCTAGATATGGAGTATGCTATCTTTGGTCTTGGACGTGATGCTGATGTTAAAAACCTCTCTGATAAATTTACAAGTAAATTCCTAATCGGACTTGAAAACGGCAAAAGTATCACCACTAAAGAAATTTACAACATCACCTACCTTGAAAATGACCTCAAATTTAAAGAATTATCTAGCAAAGATAGGCTTTATAAAAAGGTAGATACAAGAGTTTAGGAGTAAATTTATGCAGACTAAAAAGTATTGGCGAAATAAATCTTTTCATAAAAAAGACGATATCTTTGGTATGAGTTTGAGCTAAAAGGATATAAAATGATAAACGCACTTGGTAGCTACCACTTGAATTTAGAGCAGAACATAAAGGTATCAACCAAAATTTCTACAAACCAAACCAGCTCTCTAGTTTTAGGCTACAAGGTAGATAAAGATGGCTACTTTACAGATGAGTTTAATAAACAAGCTGGCATACCAAGCGAATATAAAATTCACTCAAGCACGCTGGAGTCTTTAGTCAATGTTGCAGAAGGAACTTCATTTTTTAGTCGCACCTTTAAAAGCATAGATATTGTAAAGACTGCTGGCAATGCCTACAAAATTCTCTCCCAAGTCGTTGGCGAAGACACGCTAAATTCGAAAGATAGCTTTAGCTTAGATGATATAAGAAATTTCCCACAAGGTTTTTCTTATAACCGCCAAAGCATGCAAGTAACAAAAATTCATAGCTCTATTTACGACTTCGATGCAGCTGCTTCTAGCTTTAACTACAAAGAGTCAAATAAGCAGATGATAAGCACGCTCTTTTTCAACCCAAGCTTTAGCGGTGGAGATGGTAGGCAGCCATTAAAGCCAACAACAGATATCTTTAACAACAACAATGGTGGCAAGGAGAGTGTGGGAAGTGGTGTTTTTATCGATCCACACGGCGAAAGATATACAAATAAAGATGGCTCTATAACTAAAGGCGGACTTTTAGCAGCCGTCATAAATAGCAACCTTGACGTCAAAGAAGGTGAAACTACCGTTTTTGGAAAGAAGCAAGGCTTTGATAAGAGCGTAGATAGTAAAGAATTTAGTAGAGCATTTGAGCTATTTGAGCTTATGGGCGAGATGAAATTTGGAGCAAATTTCAATAAAGCAAGCGACTCTGATCTAGCTGGTATGCCTGCATATATGCAAGAGTATGTTAAGTATAAAAGGGACCTTGTCTATGTAGATCTAACGACTGGGTTTGTCGGTAAGTATTCAGATGAAGAAGACGAACTATCATTTAAAAAGATGATGGAGCATAATCTAAAAATGCTAAAGCTACTCTTTGGCGAGATAGATAAAGATGGTAAGAAGAGCAAGGACTTTATGGATAGCTTTTTGAAATTTAGTATGCCACCTTTAAATTTAGTAAAAGAGCTAAATGAAAACCCAGCAGGAAAATACCTAGTAGATATGCTTGGTATAAAAAAAGATGTTGATATAAAGGCGTAGGGGGAGTTAAAATGATAACTAGCATAAACGGACTTAGCAACGCACCGATACAAGACAACACTATCCAAAAGGAAAATGCAAAAATGTCAAAGGAACAAGAAAAGGCTCTAATTGATTCATATATGCAAAATTTAATAATTGATAATGTTGAAAAATACATCAAAGAAGACAGAAGTAGTGAAA
>NZ_CABPVA010000006.1:0-26169 GCF_902460595.1 Campylobacter concisus | reverse complement strand
GATGTGTTTTGTTGTTGTATCTAACTATCTCATCAAGTGTGCTTTTATGGATTTTAAAGTCTTGCGGTAAGCCCGCTGCTTTGTTAAAATCAGCTCCCATAAAGCCAGCTTTATCTACTGTGTAGCCGTAAGCTTGAAGATCACTGAAATTTAAAGAGATGAGGCTGTTTTGTGAAGAAGTTGTATAAGTAAATTTAGCTGGCTCTTGGCTTGGCTTAATGCTCTCTTCTTTGGTTTTTTGGTTAAAAACATCACTAAAATTTGCAGATCTATCTTGCTTGTGTTGTTGCTTAGTATATGAATTTACATTTGTGCTTAAGATGCTAATATCATTCATGGTTTGCCTCCTAGCTTCTTTTATAGTTTAAATCCAGTGATTAATGTTGAGCATGTATTACACATCCTTACTCACACCTTCAATATACTTGTTTCATTATCAAATTCTCTTAGCTTGGCCGATAAAATACTGCTTTGTGCCATAATATCTTTATCTTTTGCATCAGCAAATTCTTGCAACAACATATCACTTGGATCTATAATGTGTTCTAGCGTGTAGTTTAGATTTTTTCTAATTTGCATCATTACGTCATAAGTAGAAATTTTACCCGAGATAAGATCAAAATAAGTCCCCATAGGCCTGGCAGTCTCTTTCATAGAGTTATAAGTTAGATAAAGCGAATTATATCCTTCTTCTATGTATTGCTCTTTAATTTTAGTTGCTCCACCATCTAAAATTTCTCCGCCCTCGCTCTTTAAAAATGCAACAAATAGTTGCCCTTTTGTATAACCATTTTCATTTTTATAGACAGACATATCTGGCTTAAAGCTATTAAACATTGTATCACCACCAGTATATTCTTCATCCATCATCTGCTGCATATCAAGTATTTTATAATCAATAATGACACTTGGAGATAGCTCTTTATACATATCGTAAATTCTATTTACATCGTCATCTGTTCTTAGTAAATTTAATACCTTTTCGTTGTTTCGATCCGTCAGCCAGTTTGTAGCTTCGCCCTTATCTGATGGTTTTAGCATATATTTATCATGATCGCTTAGTCCATCTTTTGACATATAACCCCTTGGAAGCTGAGCCAAATCTGCACTACTATAATACTCCTTGCCATCATTTACAACTCCAGCCGTTACTTGACTAAAGATATTATAATACTGCTTGATAGTGTTGGCTATATCGATCTTTTCGAACATATTAGGCGCTGGGTTACCTTTGCCTTTAGTAAAAAAGTATGTCACTTTGTTATATTCTTGAGTGTTAAATTTAATCATTGCATCAAGTGTGCTTTTATGGATTTTAAAGTCCTGTGGCAAGCCTGCAGCTTTGTTAAAGTCAGCTCCCATAAAGCCAGCTTTATCCACTGTGTAGCCATAAGCTTGAAGGTCATTAAAATTTAAAGAGATAAGGCTATTTTGCGAAGAAGTGGTGTAAGTAAATTTAGCTGGCTCTTGGCTTGGCTTAATGCTCTCTTCTTTGGTTTTTTGGTTAAAAATATCACTAAAATTTGCAGATCTATCTTGTTTGTGTTGTTGCTTTATGTATGAATTTACATTTGTATCTAAGATGCTAATATCGTTCATGGTTTGCCTCCTAGCTTCTTTTATGTTTAAAGCAAAAAGATGTTCCAGCAAATTTGATGTTAAAAGAGTGTGGGGGAGATGTGTGCTCCCCTGCACAAAAAATGTTATTTATTTTTTATCTTCGCCTACTTCTTCGCAAGCTACTTTATAGCGGTATTTGCACGCTAGCTCTAAGTAGCTTTTTTGAGATGCTGCATCGTTTTTTTCGCCATAAAAGTCAGCTAGTTTATAGCAAGCAAGACCAAATCTTTGCTCGCATGATTTTGCAAATAGCTCATTTGCTTTGCCTTGCATTTTTGGGTCATCTTCGTAGTATTCGCCAAGTTCAAAGCAAGCTTTTGGCGTGCCAAGATCGCATGATTTGGTTAGTGATTTTACGATCGTTTCATTGTCTTTTTTTGAGTTGATTGATTTTGAGTTTAGTAAAACCGCAAGTCTGTAACAGCCTCTTTTATCGCCTAGATCGCAAGCTTTTTGATAGTACATGACACCTTTGTTGATGTCTCTTCTAGCATATGTTTTGCCAAGCTTTAAACACCAAACAGCTTCATTATTTGCGCATTTTTGCTCGATCCTAGCTATCTTTTCAGCTCTACCACAACCTGAGATGAACAAGATCGCAACAGCCATTAGAATTAAATTTTTAAACACATTTACTCCTTTATCGTTAAAAATTTATTTAACTGCATTATAAAATCATATAACTTAGATTAAAATTTAAAAAAGGAGTAGAAGGGTAAATTTGCCCCAAAAGGGACAAATTTATAGATAGAGCATTGTCCCAAGGCGGATCATATTTGAGCCGCATTTTATCGCTAGTTCGAAGTCGCTACTCATGCCCATCGAGCAGATGCTTGCGCCTTTTGGCCTTAGGCTCTCATAAATTTTATATGTTAGCTCAAAGCTTTTTTGCACCTCTTTTGGCTCGTCCACATGCGCTCCGATGCTCATCACGCCTTTTAAATTTATATTTTTACACTCGCTTTGGATGCGTTCATAAATTTCAGTCGCATTTGTCACGCTCACACCTTGCTTTGTGTCTTCATCGGCCGAGTTTATCTGAAGCAAAGTATCTAGCTTGTAGCTAAGTCTTTTATTGACCTCTACGGCTCTTTCGAAGCTATCGCAGCTTTGCCAAAGCACGGGCTTTAGGCTTATCATTTGATTGATTTTGTTATTTTGCAAACGCCCTATCATGTGCCATTTGATGTCAGTGAAATTTTGCAGCTCTAGCTCTTTTTTGGCTAGCTCCTGGACTCTGTTTTCGCCAAAATTTCTCTGCCCTTGTGCGTAAAGCTCCCTTACTTCATTGCATGTGACATTTTTGCTAACGGCTATTAGCGTCACGTCTTTGCTTAAAATTTCGATCTTTTCAAGCAGCTCTTTTAAAACTATCATCATAAACCTCCGCTTAATCTCATAATGTCGTTGAAGGTCGCAAGCACCATTATGCCAAGCAGTAGCGCCCAGCCGCAGTAGGTGAGTACGACAAGCACCCGCTCATTTACCTCGCATCTAAAAATTAGTTCATAAATATTAAATAAAATATGCCCACCATCAAGCGCTGGGATCGGAAAAAGGTTTAGCACGCCCAAATTTACAGAGATGAGTGCCACGATGGTTAGAAGCACGCTAAGGCTGATCTTAGCGGCCTTTGAAGTGACATCGGCGATCTGCACGATGCCTCCGACCTCTTTTAGTGGTACATCTCCAACGACTAGCTTTTCAAAGCTTTTAAAGATGAGCTTTGAAGCCTCAACTGTCTCGTCAAAGGCAAATTTTATGCTCTCTAAACCTGTGTGATAAATTTTCACCACTTCGCCGTTTGATTTGATGCCAATTAGTGGTTGCTTTATCTTTTCATTAAAAGGATTTATCGTCTCGCCTATCTTTGGTGTTAAATTTATAGTCATTTGCGAGCCGTTGCGATCTATCAAAATGGCGCTAGGCTCAAGCTTTACGTTTTTGCTGATCTCGTTCCACTCGTTTATTTTTACGCCATTTATCGCTAAAATTTTATCGTTTATTGCTATGCCAGCGCTCGCAGCTGCCGAGCCTTCAGCTATGTGTCCGACACTTGGCGCAAGCCTCTCAACACCGATAAATCCAAGCAAAATGTATATGAAAAATGCCAAGATAAAGTTAAAAAATGGCCCTGCAAAGAGGATGTAAATGCGCTTTATAGGACTTAGCACGTTGTAGCTGTCAGAGTCGTAGTTTTTGGCCTTTGGATCGGTGTCGTCTTGCCCTTTTAGTTGCACGTATCCGCCAAGTGGGATCGCGCTTAGGCAGTAGTCGGTACCGCCAACGTTTTTGGTGTAAATTTTCTCGCCAAAGCCGATGCTAAAGGTATTTACTTTGACGCCGAGCATTCTTGCTACTAAAAAGTGGCCAAGCTCGTGGAAAAATATGAGAAAACTAATGGCTAAAACGGTCACTAAAAAATAAAACGAATACGCATAAAGCCCAAGGCAAAGCAGAGCCAGCGTGAAGAGAATGCCTTTCAAAACTTACCTTTAAATTTGATTTTACCGCTCGAGTTTATCGCTGAGCAAAACGGCTATAAATTTCGTGCTCGGGTTTGCGTCAAGCGCGATCTTTAGGCTCATGGTAAGCGGTACTGCTAAAAACATACCGCCGATGCCGAACAAAAATCCCCAAAAAAGTAGGCTCAAAAGCACCACAAGCGTGCTTATACCAAGGCTTTTGCCTAGAAATTTCGGCTCGATAAAGTTGCCGATGACGATATTTACGGCTAGATATAGCGCCGCAGTCCAAGCACAAGAGGCTGCGTCGTTTAGCAAAAGCGCCACCAAAAGCGCCGGGACGGCCGCGATAATAGAGCCGATCGTCGGGATAAAATTTAGCACGAAAGCTAAAATACCCCAAAGCGGCGCGTAGGGCACGCCGATGAAATTTAGCCCGATAAATATAAAAACGCCCGTCGCAAACGACGCTGCGGACTTGATCGCGAGATAGCGCTTGAGATTTGATATAAACGTATCTACGATCTGGTTCGTTTGCGGATTTTTGCTCGCAAAATACTCGACTTTTTGAGAAAATACCTGCACTTCAAAAAGCATAAAAGTAACGAGCAAAAAGACGAAAAAGCTCTTTGAAACGAGCTCGGTGCCGTTCCTTAAAAATCCGCCCAGCACGGCAAAAATTTTATTTATATCAAAGTCTGCGGGCGCGGCGATGCTCTCGGGATCGATTAGGCCGCGGCTCGCTAGCATCTGGTGGTAATGATCGGCGAGGGCTTTAAATTTGCTCTGAAGCTCGGGCATGTAGCTAACTAGCCCGTTTATCGTCTTTATCACGGTGTTTGCGATAAATCCCAGCGACAAAAACACCACCGCCGTAACTAGCGCGAAGGCTAAAACGCGCGGAAATTTGAGCTTTTCGAGCGCATTTATCGCAGGCGTCGCCACGATAGCGATAAAAACCGCCATCAAAAACGGTAGCACGACGACGCTAGCAGTCTTTAGTCCCGCCGCGACCACGACGAAGCTAGCTAGATAGATTATAGCGTTTCCGGTTCTCAAATTTAACTCTTTTTCATTGCTTTTACGTAGGCAAAGATGTATTCAAATCCAGAATAAAGTGTAAGCGCAACAGCGATCCAGAGCAAAAGCTCGCCACCAGGCCAGCTCATCAGTAAAAATCCAACCGCAAACATCTGCGAAACGGTTTTAACCTTGCCAGCCATCGAAGCAGCAACCTCTACGCCGTCACTTGCCATCACGACACGAAAGCCAGTTATGAAAAACTCTCTTATCAAGATAAGATAAACAGCCCAAGCGCTCGCTCTGCCAAGCATCATGAGACCCAAAAATGCAGCAAGAATTAGCATCTTATCAGCTAGTGGGTCAAGGATAGCGCCAAGCTTGGTCTTTTGATCCCAGCTCCTAGCGATGTAGCCATCAAAAAAGTCAGTCACTGAGGCGATCACAAAGATGAGGGCTGCGAAGTAGTTTATCCAACTTATATGAATTTGCGTAAAAATTCCTGGCGCATTTACGAGCATAAAAAACATAAGCGGAGCTAGCAATATCCTAAAAAATGCCAGTGAATTTGGTAAATTTAAGCTCACAAATATGCCTTTATGCTTAGAAATTCCACTCTCATTTAAAAGTCGTGCCACCATCTATTATAAATGTATGTCCAGTCACCCAGCTAGCCTTAGATGAGCATAAAAATAGACATGCTCCAGCTAGGTCGGTCGGCTGTCCCATGCGGTTTAGCGGGCTAAGTTTTGCCGTCATATCGCGCACCTCTTCGTAGTTGGTAAAGGCTCTTAGCGCGTCTGTCTCGATAGGGCCGCCACTTACGACATTTACGCGGATGTTTTTCTCGCCAAGCTCTGTCGCAGCATATCTTGCCATCGCTTCAACGGCTGCTTTTGCTGTGCCGTGGCCTGCGTAGTTTTCGATATAGACTAAATTTCCAGTTGAGCTTAGGCTAATGATACTGCCGCCGCCCACTTTTTCCATGCGTTTTGCAGCCTCTTGTGCGCCCACGACAAAGGCATTTACGGTTGCTGTGAAGATATTGTTTATACCTCTTGGTTTTAGCTTCATAAATTTAGTGTATCCACCAGCCACTGCGCGACCTGAGATGATAGCGTTTGAGATGAAAAAATCAACCCTGTCAAAGTCCTCATCTATCTTTAAAAATAGCTCCTTATAAGTCTCTGGCTCAAGGATATTTAGCGCGTAGGCTCTAGCTTTTATCTTGTAGGTAGCCTCAAGCTCTTTTGCCTGCTCTTTGGCAAGCTCCTCGTTTGAGTTATAAGTAAAAGCTATATTTACACCAGCTTTTGCAAATTCTTCGACTATGGCTCTGCCGATGCCTCTAGTGCCGCCGCTGATGACTAGCGTTTTACCTTTAAATTCGTTTAGTGTGTCCTTCATTAAAATCCCTTTATTTCGTAATTTTTAATAACTTCTTCTATCTTTTTGAAATTTTCTTTGATCGGTTTGCAAAGTGGTAAGCGGTACTCCAAAGTGTCGATCAGTCCAGCTAGATACATCGCCGCTTTGATCGGTATCGGGTTGCTCTCGCAAAAGAGCGTTTTATTGATCGTGTAGAGGTTGTCATTTATCAGTTTTGCTTTTTTATATTCTTCGCTCATCGCAAGGTGCGTAAGCTGTGAAATTTGATCTGGTAAGAGGTTTGCAGTGACTGAGATGACGCCCTTTCCGCCATTTGAGAGGATAGGGTAGTTTATAGCATCTTCGCCGCTGATGACTACTAAATCAGGCTCGTGAGCTAGTAGATCGACGCATCTATCGATGCTACCTGTTGCTTCTTTGATGCCAAAAATATTTTTACAATCTTTAAAAAGTCTAAAAACAGTCGCTGGCAAGATATCTACGCCAACTCTGCCTGGGACGTTGTAAAGAAGTACTGGAATTTCTATGCTATTTGCGATGGCCTTGTAGTGCTCGTAAAGTCCCTCTTGAGTTGGTTTGTTGTAATAAGGAGCGACTGATAGGATGCCGTGAGCGCCGTGAGCTTGGGCAAATTTAGCGATACCTATGGCCTCGTGAGTGGCGTTGCTACCAGCTCCAGCTAGCACCTTGACATTTGTACCCTTACATGCATCTACTGCGATCTCGATGCAAATTCTATGCTCATCATGCGTTAGAGTCGCGCTCTCGCCAGTAGTTCCCACTGGTACAACGACGTCTATGCCGTGTTTTATCTGCCTTTTTATCAGTTTTTCAAAACTGGCTTCGTCTAATTTTTGATTTTTAAATGGTGTAATTAGTGCTGTCATCGCACCTTGAAGCGAATTTTTCACGTCTATTCCTTTTTTAAGATTATTGTCGTGCTAGTTTTTTCATTGAAATATCTGTTTGCTATCTCTTTTAAAAGCTTGGCGTCTATCTTGTCTATATTTTTCTCAAGCTCGTAAAGTGGCTTTATATCGCCTCTTGCAAGGTATGAGCCGTATAAATTCGCCACCTTGCTTGCGCTCTCAAATGAGTAGATAAAATCAGTTTTTATCAAATTTTTAACTCTTAAAACGTCCTCTTTATCTATCGGCTTTCTCTTTAGATCATCTATGATCTTTAAAATTTCGGTTTCAACTGCGCTCGCTTCGACGTCTGGGTTGCAAACTGCTAAAAATATAAATAAATTTTCATCAACGCAGCTCATATTGTAAGCGTAAATTTGATTTACAAGCATGAGTTCATCGACAAGGCGTTGCTGTAAAATGGAGCTTTTGCCAGTGGCTAGATATTCACTTATCGCATTTAGCCCCACTTGATCAGCATGCCTAAAGTCTGGAATTTTATAAGCGATAGCTAGCATTTGCGTTTGGCTATCTTTGTAGATGATAGCTCTTCTTGCGCCGTCTTGTTCGGGCTCTTTGCAGTGTAGTTTTGGGATGGCTCTTTTGTTTTTTACGCCGCCAAAATTTTTCTTAGCTAGCTTAAATGCCTCGTCTTTGCCGATGTCGCCACTTATCATCAAAATGGCGTTTTTTGGCTGATAATATGTAGCGTGAAATTCTTTTATATCAGCGATCTTCCAGTTTTCGATATCTTTTATAAAACCTATCGGCGTCCAGTGGTATGGATGGTAGATAAATGCGTGGTTGTAGAGCCTAAAGTAGAGGTATCCCATAGGGTTGTTGTCTGTTCGCCACCTGCGCTCCTCGTGCACCACCTCACGCTCAGGCTGAAATTCTTTATCTTTTAGGCTTAAATTTTTCATAAGCTCGGCAAAAAGACCAAGCGTTTTGTCTAAATTTTCATTTGAGGCTTTTATGAAGTAGTGAGTGTAGTCAAAGCCTGTGCTTGCGTTATTTACGCCGCCAAAGCCCTTTACGATCTCATCAAACTCGCCTGCGCGTAAGTTTTTGGTTGATTTGAAATTTAGATGCTCTAGCATGTGAGCGATGCCGCTTTTGCCCATCACTTCGTTTCTGGAGCCAACTTTATAAAAAACATCGACGCTTATCACTTTTGAGTCAGGATTTACCGGCACGTGATAAATTTCAAGTCCGTTGTCTAGTTTAAATTTGTTAAATTTTATCAATCTCTTGCCCTCTATTTTTTAACATTTGCACCGACTGCTTCGCTGATAGAGGCAAAACCATCTCTTTTTAAAAGCTCTAAAATTTCTAAATTTATATCTCTTGCGATCATCGGCCCCTTGAAGATAAAGCTTGTAAAAATTTGGACCAAATTTGCCCCCATTTTTATGCGCTCATAAGCCTCTGCACCGCTATCTATGCCGCCACACGCGATAAGTGTCGTCTTGCCATAAAGCTCATCAGCCACAGCTTTAAATATATCCTTTGACTTTTGAGTGATCACCTTGCCACTTAGTCCGCCAAAGTCTTTTAAATTTGACGAGTGAGAGAGCGAATAATCAACGCTTGTATTTGAAACAAGCACGCCACTAGCGCCGTTTTCTACCGCACAGCTACAAAGCTTGATCGCATCTTCGTGGCTCATATCTGGAGCTATTTTAAAGATGATCGGCTTTTTAGTGAGAGGCAAAATGACGCTAAAAAGCTCTTTTATGAAGCTCTCATCTTGAAGCGCTCTTAAATTTGGCGTGTTTGGCGATGAAACGTTTATAACAAATGTATCGCAAATTTCGCTAAATTCTCTTACTAAAATTTCATAGTCTTTTATCGCATCTTCGTTTGGAGTAACCTTGTTTTTACCAATGTTTGCCCAGATTGGTATGGTAAAAGGATAGATCTTTTTTACTCTATTTTTGATAGCTTCGCAACCTTCATTGTTAAAGCCCATCGCATTTTGAATGCTCTCTTCGTCTATGAGCCTAAAAAGCCTAGGCTTTGCGTTGCCGGGTTGTGGTTTTGGCGTAAATGTGCCAAATTCTAAATGCCCAAAGCCAAGAGCCGTTAGCGCCTCAAACATCGTGGCGTTTTTATCAAAGCCGCCAGCTATGCCAACTGGGTTGTGGTAGGTGCTTGAGAATAAATTTTGTTTTAGCGCATTGTCATCGACCACGCATTTATGCGCTAAAAAGCTTAGCGAGCCAGGGAAGATTTTATTTGCCCCAACCATCGCTACTTCAGCGATCTTGTGGGCAGTTTCAGGATCAAATTTAAAAAAAATAGATTTTAAAGTATTGTAGTTTAAGCTCATTTTAACCTCTTTAAAATGCCTAAAAATTTACGCAAATCTTAGCAAAAATCGCCTTAAACTAAGGCTTTACCCTTAAGTTTTGCATAAATTTCATTTCTTTTGCTAAGCTCCTCGTCGCTTCCGCTATCAATGATCTTGCCATCACTCAAAACTGCGATCTTATCGGCACTTTCAACTGTGCTTAGGCGGTGAGCGATGACAAAGATGATCTTTTTGTTTCTAAGGTTGTTTATGGCTTTTGTGATCTCTTTTTCGCTCTCGTTATCAAGTGCTGATGTAGCCTCGTCAAAGATTAGGATTTGTGGATTTTGATAAAGCGCTCTTGCTATGGCGATGCGCTGTCTTTGACCGCCTGAGAGGTTGGTACCAAATTCATTTAAGACAGTGTTTATGCCATCATCAAGCTTGCTTACAAACTCGTAAGCATTTGCTAGTTTTAGAGCGTTTATTACGGCATCTTCGTCAAATTCTCTGCCGTAAGCTACGTTTTTAGCGATCGTATCGTTAAAGATATAGACACGCTGCGTCACAAGGCCGATATTTTCGCGAAGTGAGTGAATTTTGATATCTTTTAAATTTGTGCCGTTTATCAAAATTTCTCCACCATTTACGTCGTAAAATCTCATAAGCAAATTCATAAGCGAGCTTTTTCCGCCGCCACTTGAGCCAACAAGGGCTATAAATTCTGACTTATTTGCCTCTAAATTTATCCCTTTTAAGACCTCTTTGTCGCCGTAGCTTAGGCGGACGTCGTTAAATTTGATCAAATTTATCTCTTCGTTTAGCTCATTTTGGCCATCTTTTATCTGGCTTACCTTATCCATCAAGAAAAACGTCCTCTCGCTTGCTGCGATGGCATCTTGCATCTTATTATAGATATTTACGATGCGTTTTAGCGGGGTGTAGAGCATAAAAAGCGCTGTTAAAAATGAAAAGAATGCGCCCATGTTTATATGCCCGTCGATGACGTCTTTACCACCTATGATGATTACTGCTGCCACGCCTATTGAGCCTATGGTCTCCATTAGCGGGCTTACTAGCTGCTCGATCTTGACGCTTTTTAAATTTAGCCTAAAAAATTTGTTATTTTCATCAACAAAGCGTGAATGCTCGTATTCTTGGGCGTTATTTGCTTTGATTATCTCGATATTTGTAAAAATTTCACTAAGCGCAGAGGTGATGTCTGATGTTTTTTCTTGCGACTGCTTTGAAATTTTCTTCATCCTTTTAGCAAGGCGCGAGATCGGATAGATCGCCACTGGCATGACGACAAGGGCAAAAAATGCCAGCTTTGGACTTTGATAGATGACGACGCAAAGTAGGCCAATGATCGTTATAAATTCCCTCGTAAGTTCAGGGATCATGCTTGAAACTATTGATCTTATGCGGTCGATGTCGTTTGTTGTTCTGCTGATTAGCTCGCCAGTTCTAAATTCATTGAAAAAGTCCATATCTAAATTTAAAAGGTTTGCAACCATCTTTTCGCGAAATCTTCTAATCGTATCTTGCCCGATATATGCCGTAAAATAGGCCTGCATGAAGGTTCCGATGTTTTTTATCACGTAGATCGCGATGATGGCGCAAGGCAAGATGTAAAGTAGCTTTTCGTTTTTCTCAACGAAAATTTTATTAAGTACTGGCTCCACGAGATAGGCACTTACCGCCGTTCCGCCACTGGCAAGAGCCATGCCGATGATGGCAAAAATAAAGTGTGGGATATAGTCTTTAAAATATGGACCAAAGCGCTTTAGCACATCTTTTAAGCCAAAATTATTCATTATTTCTCTCCCAAACTGCGCCATTTGGCGTATCCATGATAGAGATATTCATTTTTGCTAGCTCATCTCTTATCTCATCAGCCCTTGCAAAATTTCTCTCTTTTTTAGCTACCGCGCGCTCGTCAAGAAGCTTTTGAATTTGCTCTTTTTGCTCGCCAGTTACACCAAACTGAAAATACTCCAAATAGTTTGTGACAGCAATGCCTAAAATTTCGCTTATTAACTCTAAATTTGCCACCACTTCGGCCTTATATGCTTTATCTTTTGGGTTGTTATCAAGTCTTTCATTTGCCGTTTTTACAAACTCATCGACGCTTGCAAGCGCTTTTGAAGCGTTTAGATCATCGCTTAGTGCCTCAAGTAGCTCACTTTTAAAGCTCTCACTTGCCATGCCAGCCTGCACGCCATCAACTCTTTTTTTGAGGCGGTAAATTTTATCAAGCCTCTTTTTTGAGGCTACTAGATCTTCATCTGAATAGTTAAAATGAGCCCTATAATGGCTCGTAAGCAAGTAATATCTAAGCACTTCGCCATGAATGTTTTTTAGGGCGTCCTTTACAAAAAAGCTGTTATTTAGGCTTTTGCTCATCTTTTCGTTATTTACTTTTATAAAGCCGTTGTGCATCCAGTATTTGCTCAAATTTTTATGATAGGCACATCTGCACTGGCTTGCCTCATTTTCGTGGTGCGGAAAGAGTAGGTCGATACCGCCAGCGTGGATGTCGATCTCAAATTTATCATTTTCTTTATCGCTTAAAAACTCCCTTATCATCGCCACGCACTCGGTGTGCCAGCCAGGGCGACCCTTGCCAAATGGGCTCTCGTACCATTTCTCGTCAAATTTCCAAAGCACAAAGTCTTTTTCATCTCTTTTCTCGCAAAAACATACTACGCGTGCGATTAGATCGGTGTTGTTATCCTTGCCACTAATGCTAAAATAGCCACTATCCTTGCTAGTGTCAAAGTAAATTCCATCGCTCGTTTTATACGCCACACCTCTATCCATAAGCACCTTGATGTAGCTAATGATCGCCTCCAAGCACTGCGTAGCCTTTGGTTTAAAGTCTGGATCAAGCACGTTTAAAGCGCCCATATCGCTCTCATAGTGCGCTATATATTTGTTTGTGATTTCCTCTAGGCTTTGGCCAGTTTGCGCCATTTTATTTAAAATTTTATCGTCGATGTCGGTGTAATTTCTTGCAAATTTGACCTTGTAGCCAAGTGCTTTTAAGACCCTTCTTAAAAGATCAAAGCTAACGGCTGACTTTGCATGTCCCAAATGCGCGTCATCATAGACTGTTGGACCGCACAAATAGATGCTAACTTCGCCATCTTTAATAGGGCTAAACTCAACCTTTTCTCTTTTAGAAGTATCAAAAATTCGCATTAAATATATCCTTTAAAAATGTTAAACCAAAATAGAGCAAAACCGCCGCAACAGCGATAGCAGCTATAAATTTAGGCTCGATTATAGCTAAAAATCTCTTAGCTCCAAAGGCTCTTATATATAAAATAAGCTGCAAAAATCCCCCAAGCGAGCTTGCAAATGCAAGGCCAGCAGCTCCAAATTTCTGCATCAAAATGACAGCTAGGATCAAATTTATCACAAGGCAGATGATAGAAATTTTGGCTGCCTCTTTTTGCTTCATATTTGCATAGAGCCAAAGTGAGAAAATTTTAGCCAGTCCAAATGGCGTAAGCCCCACCAAATAAGCACTTAGCACCTTAGCGCACTCAATGGTGTTTGCCCTTACGAAATTTCCTCTTTCAAACAAGAGCCAGATGATAAACTCACTTAGCACGACGCCTGCGATCGTGGCTGCTAGCAGGGCGCAAAGTAGCAGATAAAAGCTCTTTTTCGTCCAAACTAGGGCGTTTGCTTCGTCTTTTTGTTTTAAAAGTCTGGTTATCTTTGGAAAGAGCGCCTGAGAGAGTGCGATCGCAAAGATGGCAAGCGGGAGCTGAAAAATTCTATTAGCATAAAAAAGGTAGCTTATCGAGCCACTTACTAAAAAGCTAGCCAGCCAAGTATCCATAAATGCGCTTATTTGCATAGCACTTGAGCCAAGTAAGCCATGGTAGAAATTTATAAAAAAGCCTTTGCTCTGCGCTCTTTTGCCTTTAAAATATCCGCTTAGACCACCCCAAAAAATTTTATTTAAGGCGTTAAATTTCATGGCGATTAGATGCACTAAAACCTGCAAAATGCCGCCTGCAACGACGCCAAAGCTAAGATAAAGTGCTACCACACTCTCGCTCTTGCCACGAGCCAAAAGTAGCGAAGCGATCATAGCTAAATTTAGCAGTGCAGTAGAAAACGCAGTCGTGGCAAAATGCTCTTTATACTGAAGAAGCGCACCCATGAAAGTGACGATATAAACAAGGGCTAGATAGTAGAAATTTATGCGTACAAGTGGCACTGCGTCTGTGATATTTTGCTCGCTCAAGCCGCTTGCGATGATCTTTATAAAGTAGGGCGTAAATAAATTTACAAGAAGCGTCAAAATACCTATAAAAAGTAGAAATTTGATGAAAATTTCAGCCTGAAAGATCGCTTTTTTCTTGTTATTTGTAAAATTTGGCAAAAATGCCTGTGTAAAAGCGCCCTCGCCAAAGATACGGCGAAACAAATTTGGTATTTTAAATGCTATAAAAAAGAGGTCGCTAAATATGCCAGCACCAAGGATAGAGGCCGTTAAAAGATCTCTTGCAAGTCCTAAAATCCTTGAAGTCATGATGCCAACTGAGTTTGAAAAAAAGCCTTTTATAAACATCGCCCACCTAGTAAATTTAAAAACGCAATAGTAACAAAAGATGCTTTAAAGCTTACATAACCCAAATTTAATAAAGTTTTAGAGATAATAAGAGCCAAAATTTTATGTGAAATGGATCAAATTTGAGCGAGAACGTGCAAGAAAACGAGAGATTTTTACCGCCAACGCAAATTCAAACTTCTACGCCTTATCTATCGCTTAAAGAGCTAAGCAAACAATATAGCGTGCCGGTAGAATTTATAGACTTTAAACTCTCAAATATCTTAACTTACTACAAAAATAAAGATAACGTCGAGCCAGTCTTTGTCCCTGAAGAAAATTTAAGCTTTTTTGATGACAACACATTTTATCTAGACGAAACGCTAGAGATCGAGCAGGTCTATGACGTGGAGTTTTTTGACGTTAGGCTAAATGCCACGCCAAAGCTGCCAAAGATCGACATCGGCGTAAATTCAACCATCACAAAGGTCATCGCAAAGGTTAGAGCGAGCAAAGAGTGCGAATACGAGCAGCACTACGAAGATAAACTTTTTGAATACATCGCAAAACAGCTTATGAAAGCTCAAATTTTAATAGGCATAAGGATCGGCAAGCTAAAAGAAGAACTAAAGCAAATCGCCTCGATCATCCACGTAAAAGGCGAGCTTGATAAGGACTACACGCTAAATTTAACCCAGGGCATCAACCCTAAAAAAGCGATCGATGCAAAGATCATATACTATTATAAAGATAAGCTTGATGAGCTAAAAGAGGAAGACAAGGTTGATTACGCCGATAGGGGCTTTGTCTTTGGCGTGGCAAAAGATGAAGTGATAATGGAGGAGAAAAAGTCTCACGAAGGGGCAAATGGACGCGACGTAAGAGGCAAACTTATAGAGGTTGCAAAGCCAAAAGAAGAGAGTGAAAAAGAGATAAGCATAAGCGAAAATATCGAGCGCGTAGAAAACGACGAGAGTATAAAATACATCGCTAAAAAAGCAGGCTACGTGGTCGAGAAAAACGGCTCTTTTGACATCGAAGAGCGCATAGAGATAAATGAAGCAAATTTTAAAACGACTGGTTCTATCCAAGCAGGCACCGACACAAACGTCACATTAGTAGTTCGTGAGACTGACACGATAAAAGACGCTATCGGCACTGGCATCATCGTGGAGGCTGATGAGATTGAGGTAAAAGGAAATGTCGGCGCAAATGCGATGGTCAAGGCAAATGATGTAAATATCGGCGGTCAAACTCACCAAAAGGCTAAAATTTACGCCAAACACGCCAAAATTTCTATCCACATCGGCAAGGTTGAGGCTGAAAGCGTCGAGATAGACAGGCTAGAAGGCGGCACTGTCATAGCAAAAAGAGTGAAGATAAATAGCGTAGTTGGTGGCTCGATAACGGCTCAAAATATCCAGATAGATACGCTTGGCTCAAACTGCACCATCACAGCCTCGCACCTAATCGACGTTAGATATCTAAAAGGCACTGATAATAAATTTATCATTGACGCTAGCAAGATGCCTGAAAGTGCGGAGGCTACGCAAGATCAGCTAAGCAAGATAGAGAGCACCAAGCTTGAACTCTCAACACTTCTTAAAAATATAGAGAGCAAGAAAAATGTCATCAATGAGAACAAAGACTCGATATATACGATAAAAGCTAAGATCGAGGAGCTATCAAAGGCCAAAGTGATACCGCCAGTTACATTTATGAAAAAGCTAAAAGAGTATCAAGGGCTCGTTAATGAGTACAACACCTTGCTTAGAATTTTCAAAGAGAAAAAAGAACTGCTTTCTGATCTAAAAGATGAGCTTGAGATGATGCAAAATGGCATATTCTCAGCCAAAGTGATAAACAGAGGCAATTGGATCGAGCTAAATGAGATAAGATTTGTCATCGTCGATCCTCCGCAAAACGTCACCTACGTCTCAAAACAAAACGAGACCGCTCACGTCATCACGCTAGATAAATTTGATAACGGCGGCGAGGTCGAATACAAAATCAAAAAGTCAAACAAACTTGAAGACTACGCGGATATAAATTTCATGGAACAAAAGGTTAAATGATGATAAAAGCAATCGAAGGCGTCGTTACGAAAAAAGATCCTGCATTTGTGATACTTAAGACAAATAGCGGCGTAAGTTATGGAATTTTCATCTCGCTTTTTTGCTCAGCAAAACTTAGCAAAGGCGAAAAAGTCGAGCTTGCCATAACACAGATCATAAGAGAGGACGCAAATTTACTCTACGGCTTTTTAGATGCAAATGAGCAAAAGATGTTTGAGATGCTTATAAAGCTAAATGGCATCGGAGCTAGCACAGCGATGGCGGTTTGCTCTAGCCTTAGCTCGCAGGCATTTACAAACGCCATAATAAGCGGCGACGCAGATACTTTTAAAAGCGTGCCAGGCATCGGACCAAAGACAGCTAGGCGCATAATAGCCGAGCTAAGTGACGCAAAACTAATAAGCGACGAGAGCGTGCCAAGTTACCAAAATGAGGCGCTTTTAGCACTTGAGGCACTTGGCTTTAAGCGTGAAAAGATAGTGAAAATTTTGCCTGATTGTAAGAGTGAAAACACGAGCGATCTTATAAAAGAGGCACTTAAAAAACTAGGATAAGGATAAAAAAGATGAATTTAGGCGTGATATTTGGGGCAAAGAGTTTTGAGCATGAGATAAGCATAGTAAGTGCGATAGTTTTAAAAAACGTCCTAAAACAGGAGCTAAAATTTATATTTTGCGATGCAGGTAGGGACTTTTACTTGATAGAGCAAAAAGATATGAGAGCAAATTTCTTCAGCTCTGGCAAATACAAAAACTCAAAAAAGCTTTTTTTATCTAAAGGCGGCTTTTATACGCACTCGCTTTTTGGCATAAAAAGACTTGAATGCGACGTGGTTATAAATTTGATCCACGGCATGGACGGCGAAGATGGCAAGATAGCGGCACTTTTTGACTTTTACGGCATAAAATATATAGGTCCAAGGCTTGAAGCAAGCGCGCTTAGCTACAACAAAGAGCTTACTAAATTTCTAGCGCAAAAAGCCGGCGTAAAAGCGCTTGACTATGAGATGCTGACTCGCCAAAATGAGCCAAAATTTCACTATCCTATTATATTAAAGCCAGCAAGACTAGGCAGCAGCATCGGTGTGAGCGTCGTGCATGACGATAGCGAGCTTGCCTACGCAAAAGACGTGGCGTTTGAATTTGATAAAGATATCTTGGTAGAGCCATTTATAAAAGGCGTCAAAGAGTATAACCTAGCAGGATGTAGGATCGATGGAGGGATCAAATTTTCTATCATCGAAGAGCCAAAAAAGAAAGAATTTCTTGACTACGAGCAAAAATATCTTAGTTTTTCAAACGAAAACAAGGTGCAAGAGGCGGAAATTTCAGAAGAGCTAAAGCAAGAGCTAAAGAGCAATTTTTCTAAAATTTATGATTGTGGATTTGACGGAGCGATCATTAGATGCGACTTTTTCGTGATAGATGGCGAAGTCTATCTAAATGAGGTCAATCCAAACCCAGGAAGCCTTGCAAACTATCTGTTTGAGGACTTTGAAAGCACGCTAAATGGCCTTGCAAACTCACTTCCAAAAGAGCGTGAGATAAAGATTGATTATAAATTTATAAACTCTATCACTTCGGTAAAAGGCAGCGGCAAGCTCTAGTTTATTTAGCGATATATAAAGTAGTTTGTGATATTTTACGTAAAATTTTACATAAAGAGCGAAAATGGTAACTTTTACAAAAGATGAAATTTATACAGCAACCGAGGTGGTTAGAAATTTCAGCTCAGTGCTTTCACGCGTGGGAGCTAGCGAGCTAAAGCGCGCTGTCATCGTTAAAAACAATAAATTTGAAGCTGTCCTTTTAAATATGGAAGAGTATGAGCGCCTTTGCGAGGCTGTAAGTGTGCTTGAGAGCATTTACGCTGCTAAAAAGAGAGAAAACGATGGCGAGTAGGGCAGTAAAATACGGCTCAGACGAGTACGAGATCAGCTACGAAGTAGTAAATCCAAAATGCAAAAAAGTAGTGCTTTTCTTGCACGGCTGGGGTGCTAATAAAGAGATAATGAAAAAGGCTTTTGGCTCATATCTAAGTGAGTTTTGCCACGTCTATATCGACATGCCAGGCTTTGGCAAAAGCTCCATTTTTAAGCCTTTAAAAACAAGTGACTACGCAAAGATCGTTGCAAATTTCTGTGACGAGCTACAAATAAAACCAGACATCATCGCAGGACATAGCTTTGGCGGCAAGGTTGCAACACTCCTAAAACCGCCATATCTAGTGCTTTTAAGCTCGGCTGGTATAGTTGTCAAAAAGCCATTTATCGTGCGAGCAAAGATAGCGATATTTAAAATTTTAAAGATATTTGGCTTTGGTAAATTTTACAAACTCTTTGCTACAAAAGATGTGAGCGGCATGAGCAGAGTGATGTATGAAACCCTAAAAAACGTTGTTGATGAGGATTTTACAAAGCATTTTGCTGACTTTGGGGGCAGGGCCTTTATATTTTGGGGTGAAAATGACAAGGCAACGCCTGTAACAAGCGGCGAGAGTATAGATAGACTTATCAAAAATAGCTCATTTTTCCCACTTAGTGGCGATCATTTTTTCTTTTTGCTCCACGCTAAATTTATAAGTGACGAGATAGAAAAAGGGATAAATTTTGAGCCAAATGAAGCAAAAAATGTCGTATTAGATGACGATGAGAGCGGGATCGAGGAGATAAGATGAGTATATTTTTAAGTCTAAGCACAGTTTTATTTATCTTTGCGCTTGCTTTTTATGTGATCACTTGCTTTCAGTGGTTTTCTTATAGGCCTGAGCGCGTGCTCTTTCACTTCACAAAGCCCGCTTGGCACGTATTTTTCTTTATAGTGCCTTTGGTGCTGTTTTACACGACTGGCAAGTGGTTTTTTATCTATTTTTACTTTGCGCTTTTGCCAGCTCTTTATCTTTGGCATAAAAAACTTGATAAAAAGCTAGTCTTTACTGGTAGGATCAAGCACTTTTTTGTGATCCTTGCTTGCGCTATCATCTTAAACTACGCTTTAAATTTCATCATCCACAAGGCATTTTTGGCTCCGATGCCACTTTTTGTCTTGGTCGTGAGCCTATTTTTTAGTGAAATTTTAGAAAAGATCAAATTTCAAGGCTTTAAAAACAAGGCGCTTAAAAAACTTGGCGCAAACAAAGAGCTAAAAATCATCCTAATCACTGCAAGCTACGGCAAAACGAGTATCAAAAATTTTCTCTTTGAAATTTTAAAAGATAGCTTTGCCTGCTACAAAACGCCTCGTAGCGTAAATACGATGGCTGGCATCATCAAAGATATCAATGAAAATTTAAGCGAGCAAACGCAAATTTACATCGCAGAAGCAGGTGCTAGGCTAAAGGGCGACATCCTAGAGATCACTAAATTTCTAAATCCACAAATCGTTATCGTTGGAGAGATCGGCGCGCAGCACATAGAGTATTTTAAAACTCTTGATAATATCCGAGCTACTAAGCTTGAAGCACTGCAAAGCGCTCGTTTGCAAATGGCATTTTTGCATAGCTCGACAAAAAAAGAGCCAAGCGAAAATGTGGAAATTTACGATGAGAGCCTAAAAGATATAAATGCAAATTTAGATGGAATTTCATTTACGCTTGATGGCAAGAGTTACGCCTCGCCGCTTCTTGGTAAATTTAATGCTACAAATTTAGCCGTTTGCATCAAGGTGGCAAGATACCTAAAAATGAGCGATGAAGCGATAAAAGAGGCGCTTTTAAATATGAAAAACGTCGAGCACCGCCTAAGCAAGATCGAGGCTGGCGGCAAGCTGATAATCGATGATAGCTTCAATGGAAATTTCTCAGGCATGAGCGCAAGCTACGAGCTTGTAAGCACCTACGCTGGCAGAAAAGTGCTGCTAACGCCTGGTATCGTCGAGAGCGATGCGGAGCAAAATGCAAATTTAGCCAAAGTGATAAATGAAATTTTTGACCTAGTCATCATTACAAGCTCGCTAAACGCCCAAACTCTGCTAAAACACATCGTAAAACCAAAGATCATCATCCTAAAGGACAAGAACAAAATGCAAGAAATTTTAGCGCAAAACACGCGCGCTGGCGATCTTATACTATTTTCAAACGACGCACCGAGTTTTATATGAAAAAGATAGTTTTTTTAGCTTTGATACTAAATTTAGCTTTTAGCTTTGACATCGATGACTACGACAGGGGTAATGAGGCCCTAAATGCCGGAGACTACTCAACTGCGTATGAAATTTTTTACGATGGCTGCGAGCAAAAAGACGTGCTTTCTTGCGAGGCTTTGGGCGATATGTTTGTAAATGAAGAGATAAACGAGCAGATGGATAATGATCTAAAAAAGCACTCAAATATCGAGCTTGGAGTGAGTTATTTTATGAAAAGCTGCGATCTTGGCTATCAAAATGCCTGCGATGACGTACTAAGCCTAAAGGACGATCTAAATATCACTCTGCCTTCTGGCGTCTATGAAAACGCTAAGGCTAGGTATGATGAGCTTTTTGAAGAGTTTAAAGAGCAAGAAGCAAATAAAACTATTGAAGCCGAAGAGCCAGCTAAAAAGTAAATTTAATCTTGTGAGATTAAAATTAAACTAATTTTTTCGTGGCATAGAAATTGATCTATTTGCAATAAATTTAATCGATAAATTTACTTGAATGCTAGAGCAAAGCTGTTTTGCGTTGCGAAACCGCAAATTTAGCTTCGCTCTAACGATTTGTCAAACAAGCATAAACACGAAAATTTTACTGCTTTCTTCATGATAAATTTTACTCGTCTATAGCCTTTGATATCTTTTCTAAATTTTGCTTTCTTACGCTCTTACCAGTGATAAAAAGATCGATGACCCACCAGATGATTATAATAATTTCAAAAATGTTGATAATCTTAGAATATGTTTTAGCCAAATCCATTAAATGTAGTATTTCTTCAGGGGTTATCCATTCGTCCACAGAAATTATTACCTTAGCAAATAAGAAAATAAAAACTATATATAAAATAAAAAGAGCAAGCTTTGCTAGACCAAGGGCAGTTTGTCCTATCATAAAGCGATTTACGCCAAGCGCACCAAAGATGAAGCTACCCACCCAAAAGACAATCGTAGGTGATTTTAAGTTAAGCTGTGGGATTTTTGAAACCAGATTATTTATTTTTGTTTCATCAAAAGAATTGAGCTTGTCTTCTAATGTTTTTAGCTGAGCATGATTTTTTGGCAGCTTATCTTGCAACATTGCTATAACAGAACTTGCGTTCATTTTCTCTCCTTTTTGAAAGGCGGATTATATAAAATTTGATCTAAATTTAAGCTAGTTTGCTAAGTCCTCAGCCACTTTGGCGGCTAGTTTTAGCTTGTCACTATCAAAGTGTGTGTAAATACGTGAGGTATTTAGGCTCGCATGTCCAAGAGCTTCTTGCACTAGCACAAGGTCTTTTTGCTTTTTATAAAGCATCGTTGCAAAGGTGTGGCGCAGCATGTGAGCGCCGTTTTTCTCTTTTCTGATGCCTGCTTTAAATAAAATTTGCTCCACGATACGGCTAACATAAGCTTGCGTGAGCCTCGTGCCTTTTTTATTTATAAAAAGATAGCCCTCTTTGTTTATGTAGTTTATAGCTATGGCGTTTAGATGAGCTTCGATTAGGTGGCGCTTTATCATTACTATGCGGTATTTGTTGCCTTTACCACGAATTCTAATGATAAAAAGATCGCCGTCCTCTGTGATATCTTTTCTTTTTAAATTTAGTGCCTCGCTCACACGAATGCCAGTAAATATAATGACCTTTATGATGAGCTTGTTACGGTTTGAGTTTTGCTTAAAGTCGCTTTCCTCGATCGCTTCAAGAAATTTCTTGACCTCCTCTTCGCCCATAAACTCAGGCAGCTTTTGCCCTTTGTTACCACTAACGCCGCCCCAGTTTTTTAAATTTATATCAAAAACATGAGCCTTGCCATCCTCTTCGTTTTGTTTATCTAAAAAGGCAAAGAAATTTATCACTGAAATTCTGTAGTTTTTCTTGCTAGCATCGCTTAGCCCGCCAGTGGTGCTGGCTAGAATTTCACTTAGCAACTCTTCATCTATCTGTTTTAGACTGCTAAGCTCATAAAATTTCATCGTCTCATATATCTTTTTTAGCGGGTTAAAGTAGGTATTTATGCCAGTTAGTCCTGCATTTCTAGCGCTTTTTACCAACCCATCAAGCTGCTCTATATTTTTTATCTCACGGCTTAGGGCGAAATTTACACTTGCAAGCGCCTTTGGGTCTCTTAGCTCCTTGTTTGAAAGTGAGCTAAGTTTAAATTTGACATAGCGAGTTAGCCAAAATATAAATGAGTTTTCAAAACTATCTTTGCAGTCAAGTGGGAATTTCATGCTTAAAGCGTTCTCTCTTTTATCACTCTGGCTGTCTCTATGGCGATCTCAAGCTCTTCGTTGGTTGGGATGATGAGCGTTTTTATCTTAGCGCCTTCTTCATCTATGCACCTCTCGCCTCGCTCGTTTGAGAAATTTAGCTCGTGGTTGATGTGAATGCCAAGATGTTTTAGATCATCACAAATTTTTTGCCTTGTATTTGGCGCATTTTCGCCGATGCCGCCAGTAAATATGAGCGCATCAACACGCCCTAAAATGGCATAGTATGAGCCAATGTACTTTTTCACTCGGTAGCAAAACATATCAAATGCAAGCTTTGCTCGCTCGTCGTTTTGCATCTTGGCGACAACATCTCTCATGTCGCTTGAGCCACAAATTCCAAAAAGTCCGCTCTTTTTATTTAAGAAGTTATCGATCTCGTTCCACTTTAAAACGCCGATATTTAGCAGATAGATGACTACGGCTGGGTCCATATCGCCACTTCTTGTGCCCATTATGAGACCTTCAAGCGGACTAAGGCCCATCGAAGTATCGATGCTTTTGCCATTTTGCACAGCACAAGCTGAGGCACCGTTGCCTAAGTGAAGCGAGATAGCGTTAAATTTATCAAATTCTATGCCAAGCATTTTGGCTGCTTGCTTACAGACATATCTGTGCGATGTGCCGTGAAAGCCGTATTTTCTGATGTGATGAGTCTTGCAAACATCGTAGGGTAGGGCGTAGCGGTAGGCGTACTCTGGCATGCTTTGATGAAACACTGTGTCAAAAACGACCACGTGAGGCACGTTTTTGCTCTCTTTCATCGCGTTTTTGATGCCAGCAAGGTGCCCTGGGTTGTGAAGTGGGGCAAGTGGGCTTATCTCCTCGATCTTTTTGATGACGCTCTCATCAACGATCATCGAGCTAAAAAAGCTCTCGCCACCATGAACTATCCTGTGTCCGATGCCGTCAAGCTCGCTTAGATCGTGCAGTGTATGCGAAGTGGCAAATAGCTCGTTCATCGCCTCAAGTCCGTCGTGGTGGTCTTTTATAAAGCGTTTTATCTCATAAACTTCGCCATTTGCCTTTAGCACCGCCCTTGAGCTAGAGCTGCCGATCTGCTCGACTAGACCGCTTGCTAGGCTCGTTTTTGTCTGCATTTCAAAAAGCTGAAATTTTATCGAGCTGCTACCTGAGTTTAAAACTAAAATTCTCATATCACTCTCCTGCTTGTATCGCGCTTATTAAGATGGTATTTACCACGTCTTCGACGAGGCAGCCACGGCTTAGGTCATTTACTGGTTTTTTTAGCCCTTGAAGTATCGGGCCCACTGCTAGGGCATTTGCACTTCGCTGAACTGCCTTATAGCAGATGTTTCCGCAGTTTAAATTTGGAAATATAAAGACATTTGCAAGACCTGCCACATCGGAATTTGGCATCTTTTTGCTAGCCACGCTTAGATCAACCGCCGCGTCAAACTGAATTGGCGCAGCTATTTTTAAATTCTCATCAAGCTCGCTTGCTTTTTTGGCAGCCTCTTTTACAAACTCCACATCAGCCCCGCTGCCACTATCAGCAGTTGAGTAGCTTAGCATGGCGATCTTTGGGCTAAGACCAAAGGCACTTGCTGTTTGAGCGCTACTTAGTGTGATGCTAGCTAGCTCATCGCTGCTTGGATTTGGCGTGACGGCGCAGTCTGCAAAGAGTAAAATTTCTTCTTCAAGCGCCATGAAAAATGCCCCGCTTACCACGCTTACATTTGGCTTTGTTTTTATGATCTGAAGGGCTGGGCGGATAGTATCAGCCGTGCTCATCGTAGCGCCACTTACTAAAGCATCTGCTATGCCTTCATGTATTAGCATCGTGGCAAAGTAAATTTTATCTTTCGCAAGCGCGTTTGCCTTGGCTTCATCCACACCTTTATGTTTTCTTAGCTCATAAATTTTCTTTGCAAATTCATCTGTTAGCTCATTTTGCGCTGGGTTTAGCACCTTTGCTTTGCTTAAATTTAGCCCCAAAGTGGCTGCCTTTTTTGAAATTTCACTCTCACGCCCTAGCAAGATGATATTTGCCGCACCTTTTTCTAGCACGATGTGAGCTGCTTTTAAAATTCTCTCGTCATCACTTTCAGGCAAAACGACGGTTTTGTTTGCTGTTTTGGCTCTTTTTAGAAGCAAGCTTTGAAATTTAAATGGTGTGATGATCTCGGCTTTGTAGCTTAAAATTTCATCAAATTTATCAGTTATTAGAAGCTTTGAGTTTAAATTTAGCGCCCTTAGCTCGCTTGCGTTTTCATCAAAGACTGGAGCGTTTAAATTTCTAGCTAGCTTTAAATTTAGCTCGCTCTTGCCAAAGACGCTAAAGCCCTCACAGCCAACGACTATGACGAAGTCGCTTCTCTCCTTTAGCTCTTCAAATTTATCTATAAATTTTAAAAAAAACTCCTTATCATTTAAATTTATTAGATTTTTTTTGTCGTTTTTGTCTGGAGTTATCTTAAAGATCTCAACTTTTTTGAATTTTGTAGCTATAATTTCCTGCAAATATGCTAGATTTTTGTCTGAAAAAATGTAACAACTTTTCATTTGTGACCTTTTTGGGAACTTAAATTGCTTAATCTTAGCACAAAGATACTTATTTTAAGGCATTTTATGAACTATAAAAAGATTTGGCTCGTCACATTTGCGGGCATTTTTTACACAGGTTGCACCCCAAGTGCAGATCCTCACATCAATATGAAACCTCCAGTTTATGTCGAGCAACTCCCTTCAAAAGATAGTGGCAGCGGTCAAAGCAACGCCGGCAGTCTCTTTGGCAAGGGCGAAAATCCACTATTTTCAGACAGAAAGGCGATGAATGTAAATGACATCGTAACCATCGTCATCTCAGAAAATGCAAGTCAAATTTCAAGCGGCAGCAAAAGCACCAACAAAGATAGCACCATTTCGCTTGGCGGAGGCGTTTTCACAGCTGGAGCTGCACCACTTTCAACCGTGGCTGATAATCTAAACAAATACGGTGACATCGGCTTTAAAGCAGGTGGCGGCAATAAATTTACAGGTAGTGGCACTAGCAACAGAAGCGAGAAATTTACCGCAACCATCTCAGCTAGGATCATCAAGATCCTAAACAACGGCAACTACTTCATCGAGGGCAGTCGCGAGCTACTTATAAATGGCGAAAAACAGATCATGCAAGTAAGTGGCGTCATCAGACCTTACGATATCTCGCAAAACAACGAAATCGACTCAAAATACATAGCTGACGCCAAAATTTTATATAAAACCGAGGGCGAGCTAGACAAATCAACCAAAAAACCTTGGGGCACAAGGCTTATGGAGGCTATCTGGCCATTTTAATGCAAATTTAAAAGCCTAAATTTAACCCGTTTAGGCTTTTGTAATTTTATACCTTAAATTTCACTCTTCTTAAAAACACTAAATTATATTTTTTAAAAATTATTAAAATTTAATTGATATTTACTTTCATAAAAATAAAATTTTTGCCA
>NZ_CABPVA010000005.1:92387-97466 GCF_902460595.1 Campylobacter concisus | reverse complement strand
AAAAACTTTCCCTATCTAACTTATGTCAGACAGGAGTATAGAGTATTAGCAGTCGTTTCCAACTGTTGTCCTCTAGTGTAGGGCAGATTAGCTATACATTACTCACCCGTGCGCCACTAACTCATAAGAGCAAGCTCTTACTTGTCCGTTCGACTTGCATGTATTAGGCACGCCGCCAGCGTTCACTCTGAGCCAGGATCAAACTCTCCATATTAATTACCTATCTAATAGATAGGATTTTTATTATGAAGTTTTTAATCAAAAAACTTTTAGTTTTTATATTAGTTTGTCTAATCTATTATTTAATCATAATAGACTGGCTCAATCGATCACTTGTTTAGATTTCAAAGATTGACTAATAGTTTAACAATTGAAAGTTAAAAGAACAACGATAAGAAAAAGGCTTTATTAACGTTGAAGTTAAAGGTGGTTTCTCGTTTCGTGAGCTGGAATTATATATGAGGGATGCTTAAAGATAGTTGAAATAATTGCAAAATATTTTATAAATTTAAATTTTATTTTTGAGGTATAAATTTGGAGAGCTTCCTTGCTCTCCATTTCGATTTAGCACTGCAATTTAGCAGTAAATTTACATCTATGACTACATAGGCTGTGTTACTTCGTCTTTGATCTCGACAGTAACAGTTGTTCCGCTAGTATCATTTGTATATGCGGTATAGCCGTCAGTTGATGCACCCTTTTGCCAGCCAGTATCTTTAAATTCTACTTTGTCTCCAGCATCAGCTGTTATTTTTAGCGTATTGTCACCCTCTGTTAAGCTTATGACATCACTTAGTTTTACGCTTAAAGTAGTATTTTGGCTCTTGTTAGAGATATTAAGCTCCTCAAAGTTATGTGCATGATCTGCGATGCTATCTAAATTTATAGATCTGCCTGGGTTGGTAATAGCTAATTTGTCATAGCCATCTCCGCCATCGATTTTACCATTTTCAATATTACCAACGGCTATAGTATCATCGCCAGCACCTAAATCTATCAATGATGATTTATTTTTTACATCTCCGCCAATAGTAACATTATCACTGCCAGCGCCAGTTAAGAGGGTAGATTTATCAAAATCATTATCAACGTTAATAGTATCAGCACCTTTTCCTGAGATAATCTTAGTGTCACCATTTATCCACGACTCAACAGTTAAAGCATTATCTCCGTCGCCTAAGTTTATAGTAGAGTTTGTTACGTAGTTACCAACATTTACTATATCATCCCCATCGCCAGTTGTAACTATACTTCCTTTAATATAATTTTCAACGGTTAGTTTATTGTCACCATTACCTAAATTTACACCATACTCTTCATTGGTTCCGGCTATTTTTCCACTAGCATTTAATATATAGCCGCCAACTTCTACAACATCATCTCCACTACCAGTTGCAACTTTAGAGCTATCTATGTTTGTGCCAACCGTTAATTTATTGTTACCATCACCCAAATTTATGTTAGAGTGATTTGTTATATAGCTATCGCCAGCGTGTTGCCATTTACCAACGGTTACAACATCATCGCCACTTCCTGCTGTAACTGTTGATTTGTCAATATTTGTACCTACATTTAGTGTATTGTTACCTCTACCTAAATCTAGCTTCGAGTCTTCATTTATCCAACCCCAGCCATGTTTATTGTTGACAGTTACAATATCATCACCATTGTCTAATTTAACTTTTGCGCCATGGGTAAATGTTTTAACATATATTTCTACAGTTTTCCCTTTAGCTGCTTCAGTGATGTTTTGATCACTCTTTCTTCCATGATCAAAAAGCAGGAATGTCTCATCTCCATTTCCATAAATAGCACTAGCATCCAATTTTGTTCGAGGTGCACCAGTAAAGTCAAACACTATTTCATCTTGACCTTTTTTGCCTATATTTCCAGCAGCATCACTAAAATAAGCCTCTGCAACATAAGAGTCACCATTAGATCCTATACCATAAACACCTATTTTACCGTTTTCCTGAACTTGGTTGTTTTTCATCTCGCCCATATAGCCTCTATCTATTTCAGCTTGAGATACTGGGCGCTCATGCCAACCAGTTTCATCCCATTTATAGTGGAATATATCGCCAGCTTTTACAGAGCCGTCTTGTGGGATGATCGCCTTCCAAGATAAGCGTCCAGGATGCTCATTGGTAAGATTTTCATTCCAGCTAAATTTACCATCATTGTTTTTATCCTCGATAAACTCAACTCTTGCATCCACTATCTTCGTATCAACAGTTATGGTTACTGGATCAGCTTCGGCTGTGTTGCCAGCTTTGTCAGTAGTTTTTACCTTAAGCTCATGCTCGCCGTCGCTAAGCGGAGTGCTTACTTCAAATTTCCAAGAACCATCAGCTTTTGCCTCTACTTGACCGATCTTGTTTGTACCATCAAAGATCTCTACAGTTGAGCCAGCTTCAGCCTTGCCTGATAGGGTTGGTGTGTTGTCATTTGTTAGGCCTTTTAGTGTTTTGCCTTCAACTGTCACATCATTGCCCTTAACATTGCCATTTACAACGCCACCCGTAACATCATCTGTAACGCTATCAAGCGTAACCTTAGTACTTGTATCTACTGTTATAGTAGCTGGGTCAGAGGCCTTGATCGCGTTTGTAGCTGGAGATGAAGCTGTGATACTATGAGCGCCTTCACCAAGTGGAGTGGCCGGAGTGATAGACCAGTTGCCAAATTTATCAGTTGTTGCACTGCCTATCTTAGTCGTGCCATCATATAGTTCTACTACTGAGTTAGGATCTGCTTTGCCGTTAAATGTCGGAGTGCTGTCGTTTGTTAGCCCTTTTTTAGTTACGCCATTTACTACTACGTCATTATCTTTGACATTGCCGTGATCTATACCGCCTGCAACATCGTCGATCACCTCTGTGATAGTGACAACATTTACGTTTGCTAAGAATGCATAACCTGTATTGCTTCCACTATCGTTACCATTTAGGTTAAGGTGGTCTGTGATAGTCGCATCAACACCAGTTGCATGGACATAATCTGACTTCAAAACGCCATTTTCATACATATTATATAGTGGCACGCCAGTTATTTCGATAGCGTTGTTATTTAGCGCTGGGATGCCTGCATGTGTGACATTGCCAGCTGCATCGACCTCGTCAAAAGTCACAGTGCCGTCAGCCGCTTTGTGAATGATAAATGCCTTAACAAATGTTGGCTCTGGGTTATTTGCTGGATATTGTTTTACACCAGTGTCGGCATAAATTTTGTTGTAGTCAGTTACAGCAACTGTTAGTTTGTCACCGTCCGAGAACACTTTTGGCAATGTTATGCGAGCTGTAGTGTGGCTGATATCGCCATCTTTTATAGCGTCAGCTACGCTTATGCCAGCATTTAGTGCGCCTGAGCCACTTCCTGAAACACTTGGATCATAAATTTTATTGCCTTCTATAAATTCAACCTTTGGAGCCTCCATGCTATCTCTAAATATCCATGTATCTCCACTAGATTTATCTGCATAGTCATCACCTTTTACGGTCACTTCTATACCACGTGAGTGCGTAAGATTATAGGTAGTTGTTGGCATATCGTGGATATCTATACCAAATTTCTCGCCAGCACCATTTGTAGATGTAAGACCTGATTTGATAACTGTCTTATCATCAGCTGAAGTGATCTGATCAACCGTCATAGAGCCATCAGCTGCTTTATGAACTAAGAAATATTTATAAGCAGTCGTATCTGTGCCACCTGTTTTTGCAAGAGAGGCTGCATCTGGTCCATATCCATATTTTACAGTTACGATATCGCCATCTTGAACATTCTCAGGTAGTGAGATGCGTGCTGTAGTGTGGTTGATATCACCATCTAGCATAGCTGTATTTCTATTTTGATTTGTTATTTGATCTGATTTTTCATTTAGAACATTGCCATGCTCATCAAGCTCAACAAATTTAACTTCAGCCTTACCAACATTTTCAAATTTAACACTTGAAGTAGCTTTAAGGGTTGTGCCTTCTAGCTCAGCTGTGATACTAGCTGCATTTCCGAGGGCTGTTTGATAGTGGTTATAGTCGTAGCTAACCTTTATGCCATTATCGCCGTCAAATACATTGTTTCCTTTTGTATCTATAACGCTTGTAATATTGCCACTAGCATCTTTATGAACTGTGTAATAGTCATTTATGCCAGTGCCTATAACGTGGATCTTGCTGCCGTCCTTTGCAAGGTTTGGTATGCTGATAGTTGCAGTAGCTTTCGCACCATCCTCAGCATAGTTCTCACCTCTTGTGATAGTGCCGTTGCCATCTGCATCATCATTAAATTTGATAGTAAATTTATCTGGAGCAGTAGTCTCGCCTGTGGCTGTATTGCCAGCACCATCAGTAGCCTTTGCGATCACTGGAGTGTCGTCTTTTGTCGCATCGTCGCTGATAGTGACCTTGCCACTATGTGGATCAAGTTTGAAAGTACCTGTTGGAGCTGTCGTCTTGCCAGGAGTGCTATCTACAACCCAGCCAGCACTTGGGTTTTTGACCACGGTTATAGTTTGCGTGTTACCACCATTATCTGTGTATGAAATTTCAACCTTTGTCGCGTCATTGTCGTGAGGCACTACATCAACTGTGCCGTCAGCTTTTGGAGTGAGATCTACCTGCGGCGGCACAACGTCTGATACTGGAGTAGTAGCTGGAGTACCATTGCCTGCATCATCTTTTGGAGTAACTTTTACCTCAGTACCTGGTTTTAGTGGTTCATTATTTGGTGTAGGAACAGAGAATGTACCATCAGGATTTACTGGAACTGTAACTGGGGTATGACCAGGAATTTCAACAGTTACAGTGGTATTTGGATATGGATTTGGAACCTTACCAGTTACTACTGTTGAAGTGTTGTTAATTGGATCTAGAGTTACTGTTGGGGTAGTTACGTCTGATACTGGAGTAGTAGCTGGAGTACCATTGCCTGCATCATCTTTTGGAGTAACTTTTACCTCAGTACCTGGTTTTAGTGGTTCATTATTTGGTGTAGGAACAGAGAATGTACCATCAGGATTTACTGGAACTGTAACTGGGGTATGACCAGGAATTTCAACAATTACAGTGGTATTTGGATCTG
>NZ_CABPVA010000005.1:73397-91854 GCF_902460595.1 Campylobacter concisus | reverse complement strand
TTGGATCTAGAGTTACTGTTGGGGTAGTTACGTCTGATACTGGAGTAGTAGCTGGAGTACCATTGCCTGCATCATCTTTTGGAGTAACTTTTACCTCAGTACCTGGTTTTAGTGGTTCATTATTTGGTGTAGGAACAGAGAATGTACCATCAGGATTTACTGGAACTGTAACTGGGGTATGACCAGGAATTTCAACAATTACAGTGGTATTTGGATCTGGGTTTGGAACCTTACCAGTTACTACTGTTGAAGTGTTGTTAATTGGATCTAGAGTTACCGTTGGGATAGTAGTATCTACAAAACCAGCGTCACCACCAGCATTATCGGCTGCGCCGCTTACGCCGCCTATCCTCTCAGCACCTCTTGCGCTGTTTAGATCACCTATCGAGCGGAAATTTTCATTGATATTTGAGTAGTGACCACCCTCATCAAACGACGCTGCACCAAGGCTAACGCCATCTCCACCACCAGCTGCGGCTGCGTTACCACCAGCGGCAGTCTCCTCTAGTTTTGTTAGATCCTCGCCGTTTAGCAACGCTTTTTGCAAGTCACTAACATCTGCTACGGTATTTGGTTTTTGTCCTGCAGCTACATTTTCGTCAAGTTTTAACGACTCATCACCCAAGATGGTGACATCTTTACCATTGTCCATTGAGACTACGGCTTTAGAAGAAGCCAAAGAGGTCTTTACAACCTCCCCAAGATATAAAGCATCACCAACTTTTAAAACGCGACTAACGCCATTTTGATCTACAGCTACCACTAAGCCTGAGATTTGTTTGATTACTCCTACTTGAGTTTGCATGTCTATCCTTATCATAAAATAAATTTTACGTAATTTTAAGACATTTTAATCCTCTTTGTATATTGTACTTTGGTACAGTTGTGACATTATTGTGCTGCGATAACCTCAATTTCTACGAGTGCATCTTTTGGCAAAGTCTTCACAGCCACCGTGCTTCTAGCTGGATATGGCTCTTTGAAAAATTTAGCATATGTGACATTTACCTTGGCAAAATCTGCCATATCTGCTAAAAAGATCGTAGTCTTTACAACATTATCAAAACTAAGTCCAGCCTCAGCCAAAATGTTTTGTAAATTTGTAAGTGACTGCTGCGCCTGAGCCTCTACATTGCTGCCTGCAAACTCACCCTCTGGTGTGACGCCAAGCTGACCTGAGATAAATAAAAATCCATTCGCGCTAATCGCCTGAGAGTATGGTCCGATCGCTTGTGGGGCGTTTTTTGTTGAAATTTGTTTTTTCATATTTTCTCCTTTAAATTTTGGCAAAATCCTACTATAAATTTCTAAATTTTTAGGCACCAAAGGCTATAATGAGCAAAATTTCAAAAGGACAAAGATGCAAACAACCCTTGCACCAAATGAATTTTTAGATGACTACGTACTTGGCGCTCAACTTGCCAAAAACGCCGGTATCTCATCAAATGCCTATCTTTTTTGGAAAAATGCGATAAGCGCTAAATTTGAAAACTCACGCATCGTTTTTATTAGAAAAAAGAGTGTCCCAGAGAAATTTGCAGACGCTTTGCAAGCCTGCACACCGCTAGATGGCCTCATCCCAACTGGCGTTTTTTGCTCATTTACCTCGCTTGCACCTTCGCACCTTGTCGCCAAAAATGGCTCTAAAATTTATGATCTTTTTGAATTTCATGAAATTTGCGGTATCAAATTTTTAAATTTAAAGAAATTTTATGATGATTTCGAGCTTAACTACTCGTATAGGATTTACATCGAAAAGTGCAAATTTTTCTCGCCAGCGCCCTTTGAAAAGCGCATAAAACTAACTGAGACTATGTGTCTTGGCTACTACTAGCCACCTCGTAAACGATTAGCGCTTCGGTTTTGTAGCCACCACACCCATCTTTATATAGCAAAATTTCGTCGTTTTCTCTTTTGGCGTAAATTTTAATGTTAGCGGAGTTTGTGCTCTCGTCGTAGTCTTCATATATAAATTTAAACTCTTCGCTACTCAGCGTGATAAACTGCAGCGCCTGAAACGAAACAGCAAAGACCAACTCCTCGCTAATGCCACTTGTTCTAAATTTATCAGCTAATTTCACAACAAACGACCCCACATCACTAAAATACTCTTCAGGGCTCTCATACTCGCTTTCAAAGACCACTATCTCATTTAGCGACCACTCATTTTGCGTCTTGTTTTGCTCAAATTTCTGCCTTTTTTTGATGGTGCTTTTTAAAAATATCCCTTGTGGCTTTGAGATAAAGCCCTCGTTCAGAATTTGCTTTAGCTTTAAATTTCTAATTTCACTTTTGGTGCTCGTAAAAAATTTAAGTAGTGGCTTTGCTTGATCGTTGTAAAAAGTTTTCATTTTGGGAGAAATTCCGCTAGCTTAGGCTGCTAGCGGATCAAATTTAGATTTTTTTATAAGGTGCTTGACCGACTTCGTAGAAGTTATTGCCCTCGCAGTCGATAGCGACTATCGCTGGGAAGTCCTCTACTGTGAGCCTTGCAACTGCCTCTGGTCCTAGCTCTGGATATGCCAAGACTTCGTATTTTTTGATACTTTGGCTAATGACCGCTCCGATACCGCCGATAGCGACCATATAAACACAGCATGATTTTTTCATAGCCTCGACTACGGCGTCGTTACGGTAGCCCTTACCGATCATGCCATTTATGCCAACTTCATTGATCATAGTTGGTGTGTATTTGTCCATTCTGCCGCTTGTTGTTGGGCCTGCTGCGCCGATAGCTTGGTTTGGTTTAGCTGGTGTTGGTCCGACGTAGTAGATAGTCTCGCCCTTTAGCTCAACTGGCAACTTCTCACCGCGTGCTAGAGCCTCTGTTAGCGCCTTGTGAGCGGCGTCACGAGCAGCGATGATAGTGCCTGAAATTAGGACATTGTCGCCTGCTTTTAGGCTCTTTACCACCTCTTTATCAAATGGTGCTGTTATTCTTTTGACTTCTGACATGTTATCTCCTTAAAGCTCGGCGTCTGCGTGGCGTGCAGCGTGGCAGTTGATATTTATGGCTACTGGTAGGCCTGCGATGTGAGTTGGATACCACTCGACATTTACTTTTATAGCAGTTGTATCGCCGCCAAGTCCTTGAGGACCGACGCCTGTTTTGCTAGCAAGCTCAAGAAGCTCATCTTCAAGTTTTGCATATCTTGCATCGGCGTTTTTGCTATCTACTGGACGAACTGCAGCTTGTTTAGCTAGAAGTGCTGCTTTATCCATAGTGCCACCTATGCCAACGCCTATCGTCATTGGAGGGCAAGCGTTTGGTCCAGCGTATTTTACAGCCTCTAAAAATACCTTTTTAACGCCCTCTATGCCATCAGCTGGCACAAGCATCTTTAGTATTGATTTGTTCTCACTACCAAAGCCCTTTGGAGCGACTTTTATCTTTAGCTTATCGCCTGGCACGATCCTGGTATGAATGACCGCTGGAGTGTTGTTTGTAGTGTTTTTTCTCTCAAAAAGTGGCTCAGCAACGACTGATTTTCTAAGATAGCCCTCGGTGTAGCCCTTCGCAACGCCCTCATTGATCGCATCTTCGATATATCCGCCTTCTATATGCACGTCTTGACCGATCTCTACAAAGACAACTGTCATACCTGTATCTTGACAAATAGGCGCAACGCCCTCTTCTGCTAGCTTGGCATTTTGCAAAATTTTGCCCAAGATATCTTTACCTAGAGATGAGCTCTCAGTGGTTTGAGCTTTTGTAAAAGCAGCCTTTAGGTCTGGTGTAACGACGTAACAGGCTTGTTTGCAAAGCTTTGCAACAGTCTCTTTTATATCTTTTACGTTTACCGTTCTCATTTATCCTCCTCGTAAAAAACAATTTTTAATTATATAAATTATATGTAAAATTTAAGATTAAATTATAATATTAAATTTAACCACCCACCATCGGTGTTTAAATACTCTTAAGCAACTTTGGATAAACTACAACAAACTTAAATTTCAAAGGAAAAGTTATGAATTCGTTAGTCATCGTGATACTTGTTATCGCAGTCATTTTTGTCTTTTTCATCAGCCTTTACAACTCACTTGTTGCAAAGCAAAACCAAGTAAAAAGCGTGGAGGCTGGCATCGACGCGCAGCTAAAAAGAAGATATGACCTCATACCAAATTTAGTAGCCACTGCAAAAGAGTACATGGTGCACGAAAAAAGCTTGCTAGAAAACATCACTGCCCTTAGAGAGAGTGCTAGAAGTGCATCAACAAATGAGGAGAAATTTGAGCTAAATAACAAAATTTCAGGCTTGCTAAATGGCCTTAGAGTGAGCGTAGAAAACTATCCTGATCTAAAAGCAAATCAAAATTTACTTCACATCCAAAGCACGCTAAATGAGGTTGAAGAGCAAATTTCAGCTGCGCGCCGTGCATACAACTCAGCCGTTGAAATTTACAACAACGCCATACAGATGTTTCCTTCAAACATCGTAGCTTCAATGTTTGGCTTTCACAAAGATGTATTTTTTGACATCCCTGAAAATGAAGCAGCTGCTCCAAACGTCGGTGATCTTTTTAAAAAATAAGGCATAAAAAATGCAAGCAGACGAACTAAAAGGCATCGATCTAAGCGACCTTGACGAGCTTGAAAAAGAGCGCCTTGCCATGGGGCAAAAAGCCTTTAAAATGATCGCTTATGGCTTTCTTGGCATCATAGTTGCAACTGGTTTTTTAGCATCACTGCACCTTGGAAATTTATTTTTCTTTTTGCTAATCGGCGGAGTTTTTTATCTTGGCAAGACGATAAATGGGCTAAAAAACGAGCTTATAGCAAAATTTAAACAAAAAGTAGTTGGCGTCATAGTAAAAAACTATGGTCTAAATTTCAGTGCAAATGGCGGACTAAGTTTGAATGATTTTTATAAAATTTATGACGCTGATGTAAATAGACACTACGCAGAGGATATGATCTACGGACAGATCGATAACACGCAGTTTAAGCTTTGCGATTTTTATGCGGCAAAAGAAGTAAAAGGTGAAAAAAACACCACTACAACGGTGAAATTTCAAGGCATTTTGCTAAAGGCTGAGTTTAAAAAAGAGCTAAACACCACGATCTATGTCTGCGATAAAAAGCGAACATCTGATCTAAGAAGCGATGGCGAGCAAGCAGTGATGGATAATCCTAAATTTAATGAGCTTTTTAAGACCTACACGACCGATCAGATCGCTGCTAGATATGCTCTGACGCCAAAGCTGATGGAAAATTTAACCACTCTAAGAACTAAATTTAACGCCCCGCTCTCGGCAGTGTTTTTAAAAAATGAAATTTTCATCGCGATCGATCTTAGAAAGGACAGCTTTGAGCCTGATCTTAAAAAGCCGATAAACAGCAACGAAAGCGTGCAAAACTACATCGCAGGAGTTAGCGACTTTGTAGAGATCGTGCGTGATCTGGAGCTAAACAAAAACATCTGGAAGAGCTAAATTTATAAAATGCCAGATAAAAAAATCAAAGAAGGCGACATATTTTACGTCTATAATGACTACTACAAAAGATATTTCTTTGGCAAAATCTTAGTTGATATCATGAACCGTTTTATAAAGCGAGCGAATGAGGGCCTTCTTTGGCCGCTTGATTTTTTTAGTGACTGCTACTTGGTTGCTGTTTATAAAGATATAGCAGATACGCCGGTGCTAAAAAGCCGTGAATTTATAATCCCGGGTAGCTTCATCTACAAAAGCAGTTTCAACCGCAAAAATAAAGACAGCATAAAGTGGGTCTATTATGATCACGAAGATATCAACTACCAAGAGCTAGAATTTCCAGAGTATATCATCAGTAGCAATGATAAAATTTGCCTACAACGGGGAGAGCTTAGCATACCAACTGGCTTAACTCGCGCGCAATATGAGAATGAATTTAACATTACTGGCAGCAAAACTGGTGGCATAAACTACTCAAATGCCCTGCTCTTACAAGGCTTGCCAGCGTATAAAAAGAATATAGACTATAGCAATCTTCGCCTTTTGCCAGAGCTTCGTAAAAAGCTCTATGAGATGATAGAAGAGGACCCAGACGCGCCCTACTACGAGCTAGCATTAAAGCATGGCAAAGATCTAGCACGCTTTTATCAAGATAAATTTACACATAAAAATAGATAAGCAAATTTGGCTATAAAAGAGCTATTAAGAGGCATTACTTAGGGTTTTACAAAATAATTTAGCTCTTTTGTTTTATTTGCTAAATCATAGATGAGCGCGATAGAGAAATTTATGACGAAATTTCGTGACATCATATCTCCCCGCCAAGGCTAATAAACTTTAGTAAATTTAAATATCACAAGCAAGATCAGTCGGCTACTTTTGCAAGCAGATAATAAATTTAAAACTAGCAAGCCATTTTAAAATTTATAACCAAATTTACAAAAAAGCGGCGGTAACGTTTTAGAGAGCTATTTAAAAAGGTAGTGCCACTTTAAATTTTGTGGTTTTGTGAGATAAATTTGATGGCTTAAAGTCTTTAAAAAGTGCAATGCCACTTAAATTTACCCTATTTTTTATGATTTGTGAGGTTAAATTTAATGGCTCAAAAAAGCCATTAAATTTATAAACTAAGCCTGAGCAGGCTCCTCTTCTTCTTTTATCTTTTTTCTAACTTTTACGCGCGAGATACTAGCTCCATCCATCTTTCTCACTTCGTAGTAGCAGTTTTCATCCTCGATCTTATCCCCAACGACTGGCAAACGACCAATTAAATTAAAGACATATCCGCCGATCGTGACTTGATCGGTCTCTTCATCAAAGCTTATGCCAAGAAGCTCCTCAACGCTCTCTAGATCGTATCTGCCTTGGAATTCATAGATGTTTTCATTTATCTTTTTATAGTGTTGATCGACCTCGTCGTGCTCGTCGTTAAAGTCGCCAAGCACCTCCTCCATGATGTCCTCCATTGTAAGAAGCCCAGCCGTGCCGCCGTACTCATCAACGACAAGTGCCGCTGAAATTTGCTCCTTGTTCATCATCACAAGCACCTTTGATATAGAAAGGCTCTCAGGCACGATGACAAATTTACGCACGATAGCGTCAAAGCTCTTCTCTTTATCCTCGCTAAAGTGCAGCTGCAAGATATCTCTAATGTGTATCATGCCCAAAATGATATCTTTTGAGCCGTCTATATAAGGATAGCGAGTATATTTTGACTCAAAAACGACTTGTAAATTCTCTTCAAAGCTCTTTTGTTTGTTTATACAGATCATGTCGCGTCTTGGCGTCATAACCTCTTTTGCGACCGTGTCACTAAAATCAACTGCATTTTTGATGATCTCAGTCTCAAAACTATCAAGTACGCCGCCCTTTAAGCTCTCGCCAACGATGATTTTGATCTCCTCTTCAGAGTGCGCTAGTTCATTCTCTTTTGCTGGCTGGATACCTAAAATTTTAAGTCCAAATGTAGCTAGGATGTCAAAAAGCTTTATGATAGGCGAAAATAGTATCCAGAAAAAGTGAAGCGGACGAGCAATTTTAAGCACTGCTGATTCTGATTTGGCTATGGCGACTGACTTTGGCACAAGCTCGCCCATAACTACGTGAAGTAGCGTGATAAGCGTAAATGCGATCGCAAAGCCGACTGTATGAACTAAGATATCGCTAAGATTAAAAACATTTTTAAGTGGGGCTTCTATGAGCCTTGCGACTGCTGGCTCACCGATCCAACCAAGGGCGAGCGAGCTTAGCGTGATGCCAAGCTGAGTGGCGCTAAGATAGGTATCAAGCTTGTTTGACATCTCAAAGGCAAGCTGGGCGTTTGGCTTTTTCTCTTTGATAAGCTCTTCAAGTCTAGACTTGCGAACCTTAACAAGGGAAAATTCCGACAAAACAAAAAATGCGTTTAGTAAAATGAATATAATGGCAAGTATTACCATTAAAAGCGAGTTATCGCTACTGGGGTACAATTATGATCCTTAAGAGTTAAAAATTTTGGCTGATTATAGCGAATTTATATTTAGCGGTCAAATTAGCCACGCCCAAAAGTAACAGCGTTTCTTAAATTTAAGATTTATAAAAAGTTCTTAAATCATATTTTGGTAACATTATTTTCATCACTAAATTTATGGATTTTACAATGAGCAAAAAGAATTTTTCATCACGCTGGGCGTTTATACTAGCCTCAGTTGGTTCAGCCGTTGGTATGGCAAATGTTTGGGGCTTTCCTTACAAGCTTGGCACAAATGGTGGTGGAGCATTTTTGCTCATCTACATCTTTTTCGTAGCGCTTTTTTCTTACGTTGGCTTAAGCGCTGAGTATGCGATCGGCAGGCGAGCAAAGACTGGCACGCTAGGATCATATAAATTTGCTTGGCAAAGTAGAAATTTAGGCGTCATCGGAAGTATCATCGGTTGGCTTCCACTTGCTGGCTCACTTTGCATAGCCATCGGCTACGCTGTCATCATCGCTTACGTGCTAAAGGCCCTTACTCAGGCGCTTACTGGCTCATTTATGAGCGTTGATACAAATGTTTGGTTTAACTCATTTGCGCTTCATGAGTACTCAGTCCTGCCATATCACTTCATAGTCATTATTGGCACGCTTCTTACGCTATTTTTTGGAGCAAAAAGCATCGAAAAGACTAATAAAATAATGATGCCACTATTTTTCGTGTTATTTGCCATTTTGGCCATAAATGTCGCGATGCTGCCAAACGCACTTGAGGGGTATAAATTTCTATTTATCCCTGACTTTAGCAAGCTTGAAGATCCGATGGTATGGGTCACTGCGATGGGTCAAGCCTTTTTCTCGCTCTCTATCACGGGTTCTGGCATGATAGTTTATGGAGCATATCTTTCAAAGGATGAAGACATCGTAGAAAGCGCCAAAACTACGGCATTTTTTGACACGCTTGCAGCCCTTGTTGCAGCGCTTGTCATGATCCCAGCAGTCTTTGCCTACGCTATGGATCCAGCTGAGGGTCCAAAGCTACTTTTCGTAACGCTTCCTAAAATTTTACAAAATATGATCGGCGGTCAAATTTTTGCGATCATACTATTTACCGCAGTCATCTTTGGCGGTATCACCTCACTTCAAAATATGTTTGAGGTCGTGGCTGAGTCGCTTATGCATAAATTCCCTAGCCTTAGCAGATTTTGGGTGCTTGCTCTACTTTGCGTAGTTTGCTTTGGAGCTGGGGCATTTATGGAGCCTATTAGCAGCTGGGGACCTTGGATGGACTTTGTCTCTATCTACATCATCCCAATCGGCGCAGTCATCGGCGCAATATCTTGGTTTTGGATCATTAAAAAAGAAGAAATTTTAGACGAGGTAAATTCAGGAGCAAATAAAACTTACGGCTCATTTTGGTATTTTGTTGGTAAATTTATCTATGTACCAATAGCCTTTTTACTCTGCATCATCGCTATTAGCAAGGGAATTTCTTTTTAACTTAGCTCACCAAAAGACGAGCTAAGTCTAAATTTGAAGTTATTTTAGCTTTTTAGAGCCTATGTAAGTAGCAAAAACCTCTTGCGAGCCATCTTTTTTAAAGAGTATGACGTCGTATTGCTCGGCTTTGCCGCCTTGCTCCATGCCCTGACTCTCCATAGGCATGCCAGGCACTGCGATACCAACGACATCTTTTGGTTTAAGCTCAAGCAGGCGCTTGACCTCATCGGCTGGCACGTGACCCTCGATAACGTAGCCATCAACGATAGCTGTGTGGCAGCTTGAAAGCTCTAGTGGCACGTGAAATTCTTTTTTGACCTTGACCATGTCATCTACTTTTATGGTCTCTTCGCTAAAGCCAGCTTTTTGCATAGCATTGGCCCAGTTGCCACAACAACCGCAAGTTGGGCTTTTATAGACCTTCATATCGGCCGCAAGCGCCAAGGTCGCACAAAGGCTAAGAGCTAAAAATGCAAATTTCTTCATCATTTTCCTTTACGTTAAAATTTGCAAAATGATATAGTTTGGGTTTAAATTTTATATAAATGCTTAAACCTTGCCTGCTATAATTGCCAAAATTTACAAAGGCACTTTATGTTTTCATCATTTTTCAAAGACAAAAAATGGGCGCTTTGGGCTTACGGCGGAGCGATATTTATCATCTTACTACTTGTCTATCAAACGCATCTAAACGTCCGCATCAACGAGTGGTATAAAAATTTCTACGACATCGTGCAAAACTCAAAGGATCACAAAGTAGATGAGTTTTGGCGAGAGATATTAAATTTCATAAAGATCGCCATGCCTTACGTCGTGACCTACACGGTGATATCGTTCTTTGCGAGCCACTGGGTCTTTCGCTGGAGGGAGGCGATGACCTTTAAATACCTCAAATTTTGGCGAAACTGCCAAAATGACATCGAGGGTAGCTCGCAGCGTATCCAAGAGGATGTTTATCGCTTTGCCAAGATCATGGAGAGCCTTGGCGTGCAGGTTTTAAAGGCGTTTATGACACTCATCGCCTTTATACCGGTGCTTTGGGAGCTAAGCAAAAGCGTGAGCCTGCCTTTCATCAAAGATATCAATGGCTCGCTAGTTTATATCGCTCTACTAATTAGTATCGGAGGCCTCATCGTATCGTGGTTTGTGGGCATAAAGCTGCCACATCTTGAATACAACAACCAAAAAGCGGAGGCAGCCTTTAGAAAAGAGCTAGTTTATGGCGAGGATAATAAGCTCAAATTTTGCCAGCCAAACGTCATGCTAGAGCTTTTTACAGGGGTGAAGCTAAACTACTATAAGCTATTTTTGCACTACGGCTACTTTAATCTTTGGCTCATCTCGTTTTCACAAATTCTTGTCATCGTGCCTTACATTATCATGGGAAATGGCCTATTTAGCGGTGTCATCACGCTTGGTGTTTTGATCCAAGCTAGCAACGCTTTCTCACAGGTCAGAGAGAGTTTTAGCGTCTTTATCGATAACTGGACGACGATAACGGAGCTAAGATCGGTCAATAAGCGTTTGAGAGAATTTGAGAGAAATATAAATTTGGACAATAAAATTAGAATAGTGAAAAGGCGTTTTTTTGTACAAGAGCGTCCAGAAAATTTTAAAATTTATAGACAAACATATAAAGATACTAAATTTAGTGATAAGCAGTAACTAGAACTGAAATTTGTAACCTACTAAGCGAATGAGTGAAATTTAAATTTTGCAAATTTGCTTTGTCAGACATATAAGTATCAAGTAAATTTTAAAATTTCATGAACGAGTAGTTTCGGCTCTAAAATTTGAGCTAAGCGATAAGCGAAGCCAAATTTTAGTAGTCAATTCTTGCGAGTGAGTGAAAGTTTTAAAATTTGCAAAAGTGGTAAATTTCTATTTTTGAAATCGCAAAATTTAAATTTCGCACTTCGTTTAACAATGCATATCCAACTCAGGCTATAATACGCCAAATTTTAATCCAAAAAGGATGAAAATGAAAAAAATTTTACTTACGTTATTAACAGCTAGCATGCTTATCACAGGCTGCACGAGTGTCACAAAATCAGGCGTCGTGGGTGCAGATCGCAAGCAGTTCATGCTAGTATCGGCTGAAGCGATGGAACAAAGTTCAGCTCAAGCTTATGTTAAGACGCTCACAGCTGCTAGAAGCAAGGGCGAGCTAAATGTCGATCCGATCCTCACAAAAAGGGTTCAAGATATCGCAAAAAGGCTGATCGCGCAAACTGGCGTTTTCAGAGAGGACGCACTAAAATGGAAGTGGCAAGTAAATGTCATAAACGAAGATACGCTAAATGCTTGGTGCATGCCAGGCGGCAGGATTGTCGTTTATAGCGGTATTATTAAAAAGCTAAATTTGACAGATGCGCAGCTAGCAGCGGTCATGGGTCACGAGATCGCCCACGCGCTTAGAGAGCACAGCAGGGAGCAAGCGAGCACCGACCAGCTCAAAAACATCGGCATCTTTGCAGTCGCGACCGCCACAGGACTTGGCGACCTTGGCGCAAGCGCTCTAAATTTAGCTAGCCAATACACCATATCACTACCATTTTCTCGCTCACACGAGACCGAAGCTGATCACATCGGCACTGAGCTAATGGCAAGAGCTGGGTACGATCCAAAAGAGGCGGTCGAAGTTTGGGTCAAGATGAGCAAGATGAATGTCGGCAAAATACCTGAAATTCTAAGCACACACCCATCAAACGAGAGCAGGATCAAGGATCTAAAAGAGATCGCAGCAAAGCTTGAGCCAGTATATCAAGCAGCCAAAAAAGGTTAGGCTTGATCGAGCGAGCAAATTTAAGCGACCTTGAAGCGATCACGCAAATTTACAATGACTACATATTAGACAGAAGTGCGACTGCTGATATGCGCCCAGTTAGCACAAAGGAGCGAGAGCCTTGGTTTAAAGCCCACGGCGGCTCGCGTCCTATCTTTATCTACAAAGAAAATGATGAAATTTTAGGCTACTGTTCGCTAAGTGACTTTAACCCCAAGATCGCTTACGATATAAGCGTAGAGATAAGCATCTATGCCGCTAAAAAAGCCCTTAAAAATGGCATCGGCAAGCAGCTTTTAGCCCACAGCCTAAATGAAGCTAGAGGGCTAAATTTAAAAAACATCATCGCACTAATCTTTAGCAAAAACAAAGCAAGCCTTGGGCTATTTTTGAAATTTGGCTTTGAAAAATGGGGCGAACTGCCTGGCGTTTGCCTGATGGATGGCGAGTATAAAGATGTCGTTATCTTGGGGCTAAAGCTCTAAAAGCCAAGCATTAAGCAAATGAAGATATAATCACCTTCTTCTTGGGTAGATGTCCGAGCGGTTTAAGGAGCACGCCTGGAACGCGTGTGTGGGGCAACTCACCGAGAGTTCGAATCTCTCTCTACCCGCCATAAATTTGACAAAATTTATTCTATTGCCCCAATGTAAAAAGAAATTTAAAGGATCAAAATGATCGAACACTTACTGCTATTTTTTGCACTGCTAGCTATCATCATCGCCTTGGTGATGGTCTCAAACCGCCTAAAGGTCGCCTATCCAGTGCTATTAGTCCTTGGCGGGCTGGCCATTAGCTTTGTGCCAAATTTACCAAGTATCAAGATCGATCCCGAGCTTATTTTTATCATATTTTTACCGCCACTTCTTTACGAGGCCGCGTGGGCAAACTCGCTAAAAGAGCTCTTTAAATGGCGCCGAATGATTGGCAGTTTCGCCTTTATCGTAGTTTTCATAAGCGCAGCAGCAGTTGCAGTGATAGCAAATTTAGTGATCCCTGGCTTCTCGCTCGCCCTTGGCTTCATGCTAGGAGCCATCGTCTCGCCACCAGATGCGGTGAGCACGGCAGCTATCCTTAAATTTGTCAAAGCCCCACGCAGGATCAGCGCCATTTTGGAGGGTGAGAGCCTTTTAAATGACGCCTCATCGCTCATCATCTTTCGCTTCGCCGCAGTTGCGGTCACGACTGGGCAGTTTATCTGGTACAAGGCGGCTGCAAGCTTTGTCTGGATGGTGGCTGGCGGTGTTTTGGTCGGTCTTGTGGTGGCATTAGTAGCCTACTTTTTGCATAAGACCTTGCCAACCGATGAGAACAGCGATACGATCATGACGATCACGACGCCTTATGTTATGTATATTTTAGCTGAGGAGCTTGGCGCGAGCGGCGTTTTGGCGGTAGTTTGCGGCGGACTTTACCTCTCGACAAAACGAAACGAAATTTTAACCGCTTCAACAAGGATCCACGCTTTCCCCGTTTGGTACAACCTTATTTTCTTGCTAAACGGCCTTGCCTTTACCATGATCGGCCTTGATCTGCCTGAAATTTTAGCAGGGCTAAAGCGTAGCGGTGTCTCGCTGCTTGAGGCACTATCTTACGGCGTTTTGGTGACTGCCGTGCTCATCGTCATTAGGCTTTTGGCATCATACGGAGCCGTTTATATCACGATATTTATGAAGCGCTTTATCAGCGTGGCGGATGATCGCAACCCTGGCAAAGCCACACCATTTATCGTCGGTTGGGCGGGCATGAGGGGCGTAGTCTCGCTAGCTACGGCACTCTCTATCCCCGCCATGGCTGGTAGCGAGCCGTTTCCGCATAGAGATCTCATCTTGTTTATCACCTTTGTCGTGATCTTGCTAACGCTCGTAGTTCAGGGGCTAAGCTTGCCACTGCTCATCAAAAGCGTGAAATTTCCAGACTTTAACGACCACATGCCAAATGAACTTGCAAGGATCAAGATCAAAAAGGCACTTGCGCAGGCTTCGCTTAAATTTAAAAAGGAGAAATTTGTGGGCGATGAGCATTTTTTATTTCAAAAGCTTGAGGAGGTTTGGAATTTCGAGCTTGAGAGCGAAAATTTTGAGATCAGTGACGAGACAAAACAGAGGTATTTTGAAATTTTAGAGGAACAAAGAAAGGCGCTTCGTGAGCTAAACAAAGACCCAAAAATCGACGAAGAGATCATCAGGATCTTTTTGTATCACATCGACCTTGAGGAGCGAAGGTGGCAGGAGCATAGCGAGTACTAAAATTTTCTTGCGACATTGCAACTTACCGCACCGCAAAATCTCTTGCCAAATTTGGCTTCGACGATGAGAACTAGCACGAAAAATATCTTCTCATCGTTTAGCCTCGCGATCTGGCGTAAAGTCTGGCTAGCGTCATTAAATTTAACATCATTTTCGCGCAAGCTCTTGCAAAACTCGGCCTCATCAAAGCCAAGCATGCGTGAAATTTCACTGATAGTGTAAGGCTCAAGCGAAGCGATGATGCGGTCCATGTTGCATATAGTTGGATTTTTGCGGTGTGTAGTGACGTCGATTATCTCATTTATGAGCTTTACTAGCTTTCTTCTGCGGTTAAAAAGGTGCAAGATCACGGCACAAACGATCAAAGCTCCTGCAAATTTGTGCGTGCTCATCATCCACTCACTATAATCACCCATGGCGAAATTTAGCCCAGTAAATGCAAGCAGGCAGATACCACAAGCAAGAGCGCAAACAAGACAAAATTTATATATCACTTCTACTTTAAGCAATGCAAATTCCTTAGTTTTCTTGAAATTATACACCCCTGAGCAAAAAATGAAGGGCGCCAACTAGAAATTTAGCTGGCGCGTTAGAGTAAATTTAGCTAAAACTTGTAGTTAAAGCTGAGATTAAAGGTGCGTGGATCGCCATAAACCATCATGTTTTTGCCGATGCCCTCGTAGTATTTTTTATTAAAGAGATTGTCGATATTTAGCTGCACGTCAAAGTTTTTGGCAAATTTATATCCAAACATCAAATTTGCCAAGGTGTAGCCCTTTTGTGTGATCTCACCTGCGCCTTTGCCAGTGTAAATTTTGCTCTTATACATAGCTCCAGCCCCTACTCTAAAGTCCCTAAATTCATACTTTGCAAATAAATTTGCCGTGCTTCTTGATGAGTCGGTGGCGTATTTTTCACCATTAGCATCTTTTGCGTTAAAGTGCGTTGCACCAAAGCTTAGGCTTAAGTTTTTAGTGATCTCGCCGTTTAGATCTAGCTCGACGCCCTTGCTTGTGACACCTTTGCCAGATTCATATATTTTGGCATTTGTCGCTGGATTTATCTTGCCAGTATCTATGCCAAGCTTGTCTTGCACGATCTTAAAGACGCCAAGACTTGCTTGAAGCGCCCCGTCAAGATACTCGCCTTTGATGCCCACCTCATAGTCTTTGCCTTGGATCGGATCAAGATACTTGTCATTTGCGTCCTTTACGCTTTGAGGTTTAAATATGCTCGTGTAGCTCGCATATAGAGTGTGGTTTGCTCCGATGTCGTAAGTGATGCCAAGATATGGCGTGATCTCATTTGTGAAATTTCTATTGTCTTTGCCACCCTCGATCTCGTATTTGTAGTAGCTCACCCTAGCACCTAGCAAAAATTTAAGCTCATCGGTGATTGATAGTTTATTTGCCGCGTAAAATGCCTTTTGTATCGTTTTGTCTTTGTTGTTTTGATCTTCATAAGGGAATTTCGGATCATCAAGGTGCAAGTTTTTAAAATCGATCCTGCTTCTAGCCGTATAAGCAAGCCCAGCTGGCGTAGTCCTTTGCAGCCAGTAGCTACTTACCTTATCACTACTTTTTTTATAGTTGTTATACATCGCGCCAAAGACAAACTCATGGGATAAATTTGCTATCTCGTAAGGGATATTTGCGTATGCATCGACGTTGTGGATATTCTCCTCTCTTTTGTTTGCATAAACGCTAAGATCACCTATGTTACCAGTACCGTCTAAATTTACCGCTCCGCCGTAGTAGAGTAGATTTGAGTCAGTGTTTGCCCGTCTAAATGAGTAGCTTAAATTTAAGCTCGCTTCATTTTCAAAGTAGTGCTTAAAATCAGCGTAGAAATCAAGCGTTTTTATATCCCATCTAGTCCAAGGCTGAGAGAAAATTTCATTTTTACTAAAATTTGTCCTAGAGCCATCTGTGTAAAAAGCTGGCATACCGCCCCATCTAACGCCACGTCGTCTTAGCTCTTGATAAAACGCACCAAGGCTAAGCCATGAGTTATCGCCTATGTCGCTATCGACTACGCCGTAAATCGCGCTATTTTTGCGGTTGTAATAATCCATATAAGAGTGCGACTTCTCATGCATAAAAGATAGCCTCGCTCTGACGCTTCCGCTCTCATTTACAGGCGTTTGCACATCACCATTTACGCCGTATCTATCGTATGAGCCAGCACTTATGCCAAAATTTCCTTTTATCTCCTTTGAGTCTGCTCTTTTTCTTATGAAATTTAAGCTAGCAGCTGGGTTGCCAGCGCCTGCAAGTAGGCCATTTGCCCCTTTTACCACTTCAACTCTTTCATAAGGTAGCAAGCTCATATCATTTGCGCCAAGGCTAAAGCCACCAAAGCTAGGCATCGAATCAAGCAAGTAATAATCTATCGCAAAGCCACGAGCTGTTGGATATACGCGCTCGTCCCATTTGTTTAGCGTGACGCCTGGGATATTTCTAAGAAGCACTTGATAGTCCTTGATGCCTTGATCTTTTAGTCTTGCTTCTGTTAGCACAGTTAGTGATTGTGGCGTTTGACGAGAGGTTAAATTTAGCCTAGTTGTGCTCTTTACAAGCTCTTTTGCAAAGTAGTTTGCATCATCTCTTCGCTCGCTCTCCACGACATCGACCGCTTCTAAAACCTTCTCATTTTCACTAGCGTAAATTTGAGGCAATGCCAAATTTAAAGCAACTAAGCTAAGTAAAATTTTTTTCATTTTTTTCTCCTTTTAAATTTTCTAAACCACAGATAAAGCCCTGATATACTCAAAACTAACGGCGAGATGCCCACTATAAACCAGATAAATTTTGTAGTTTGGTTGTAGTTTCCAAAGTGCGATCTCCTAAAGGCTGAGAGGATTTTCTCGCTTAAATTTGCATTTTTTATGTCTAGGACGCTAACTAGTTTGCCGCTTTCTTTGTCGTAGGTGATCACGCTTGAGTATTCGTTATGCAAAAAGCTTTGCCATATCACGTAGCCAAAGATGCGGATGTTTGCCCCTTGCATGAAAGGCAGCGATATGAAGTGTGGCTCAAAGCCTTTGATCTCCTTTTTCGATCTAGCGACCAGCTCATCAAGGGATAAACTTTTGTTATAAATTTTTGCGTCTATTACGAAGTCGTTTTTAAACTCTGGCGTGCGTGCCATCTGAAATTCCCACCAAGCGCCGCTTATGCAAATGAGTAGCAAAACTGGCGTGCAAAAAATGCCTATTATCTTGTGGATGTCATTCATAAAAACATTTAGCCCATTTACGCGCAGTCTAAGCAGGGTTAGCCAAAATTTGCGGTAGATCACAAAGCCGCTAATGCAGATAAAAAATGTAAAAATAGCTGTCAAAAAGAGGATAATGTTGCCACTTTTCTCAAGAAGAAGCTCCTCGTGAATATGCGCTAAAACCCCGAAAAATCCCTCGTCATGTGCTAGTGGCTCGCTCTTTATCTTGCCGTTAAAAGCGTCAAAATAGATAAATTTCCACTCTTTTTTGCTATCGTTATGCTCGATTAGCCAAATTTTGTCGCATTTTTTAGGGTTTGCATCGATGTTTATGCCAACCATCTCGTAGCCGCTAAGCTCGCTTGCGACGATATCTCTTAGCTTATCAAAGCTGATCCTTTTGCTCAAATTTTCTTTGTTTAAATTTACATTTACGATATTTGGGTGAAAAAGGCTGTTTAGCTCGTCTTTATAAACCAGGATCGCACCGCTAAAGCAAACTACGACAAGCGGGATAAAAAAGAGAAGCGACAAATATGCATGCACCTTGTAAAAAAGCTTTAAATTTAAAAATTTCACCCCTTTTGCCACCTTTTAAAAGTTAGTCTTGATAACAGCTCGCAATTTTATAAGATTTTTGCTTTTATAATTTTTAAAACCATTATCAAAATATAATTTTAAAAAGAAAGTGACGTTTGTGAAATTTGAGTTCAGAAAGGTAAAAATTTGATTTAAAAAAGAGAGATAACTCCTCTTTGTGTAAGCGGAAAAGCCAGAAAAGGGGGAAGCAAAGTCTTAACCGCTACAAAAAGGAGGGTC
>NZ_CABPVA010000005.1:61953-72231 GCF_902460595.1 Campylobacter concisus | reverse complement strand
AAATTTAGTAGTCTGCTAAGGCGAGTGAGTAAAGTTTTAAAATTTGCAAATTTGTTTTATAAAGTTAAATAAGTGTCGGACAAATTTTAAAATTTGCAAAAAGCTTTATAAATTTTAATTCTTAGGCACGAGTTCTAAGACGTTGCAGGCTCGTTTGCTGCCCATCTTGCAAGCTTTATCAAGGGCATTTGCAGATAGATCAAAGCTCTGCTCTACGCCGTTTCCTTGCAGATATTTTGTAGCTAGCTCGTAGCAAGCTTCGCTACTGCCATTTTCGCAAAGCGACTTAAATATCTCATAAGATCTAACCATATCTTTCTCCACGCCAAGACCTCGGCCTAGCATGTCAGCATATAAAAAGCAAGAGGTTTTGTCTTTGTTCTCGCACTCGCTTGAAAGCTTTTTAGTAAAGCTCTCGCAAGCTTTTACGTCACTTTTGTTGATGCAGTTTTGCATATTTTCATCCCAGTTTGCACTTAGAGATAAAACGGCAAAGGCTAAAAATAAAATGGATTTTTTCATAAATTTCCTTGAGAGAGATAAACCCCCTTTGGGGGAAAGGGGGTCATTACAAAAAGGAGGTTTCTTGTTGGACAAGTGGAATAATACAAGCCTCGTCTAAATTTAAAGCCAACTCTTATTTAACAAAAAACAATCAAACAAGATCTCTCTTGCTAAAGCCCAAATAGCCGCAAACTAGCAAGATCGCGCCAAGCACCAAAGGATAGATGATAGCATAAGCTACGAAAGTCGCTTTTGAAAATGTGCCTAAGATAAAGTAAGACGCAGTGCCGATGACTGCTAAATTTGGATCAAAAAGGCTAAGCGCTGCTATCCTAAAAAGCTCGATCGGATTTAACATCGCAATAGAGTAGATGACGTACTCATCGACAGAGCTTCGCATAAGCAGTCCAATGAGCGCTAGGTCGATAAAAGCTAGCATGATAAGCCAGAGCAAAAACGCCACGCCTTGTCCTGTTTCTTGGTTTTTGATAAGGCTTGAGATGAAAAAGCCAAGCGACAAAAATACGATACTTAGGCTAAAAAGTAGGCCAAAGTAAAGCACCAGCACGCCCCAAGGTATCGACACGCCCTTTATAAAGCCAACCACCACGCAAAGCAAAAGCGAGAACAAAAGCGGCACAAAAACGACAAATGTCCGCCCAAGCGCCTTGCCAAAGTAGTACTCTTTAAGGCTTAGCGGGAAGCTTAGCACGTACTCAAGCAGGTTTGTGTCCCTGTCTTGATTTATACTTCTAACGGTTGAAATGAGGATAAATATCGGCACGATGATGACGCAAATTTGTATAAACAAAAGTAGCGCCCTTGTTAGCCCAGAAAAGCCAAGCACGCGCGAGTCGGTCACTCCGCTAAATAAAAATCCTATCATCAAAGCAGAAAAAAGAAGAGCATAGATCGCAAACCACCTCGAGCGAAACGACTCTTTGACGTCTAGTTTTGCTATTAAAAAAAGGTTATTCACTCTTGCTCCTTAAATTTTCTTCTTTGATGATCTTGCCAAGGTCCATATAGACGCATCTATCAAGCAAATGAGCGATCTCATCTATGCGGTGCGAGATGAAAACTAGCGTCTTTTTTTGCGTGAAATTATCTAGCAAATTTTTAAAAGACTCCCTTGCTTTTACATCTAAATTTGCCGTTGGCTCGTCAAACATCAAAATTTCACTATCTTTGGCAAATGCGATGGCTATTAACATCTTTTGCTTCATGCCGCCAGAGAGCTTGTAAAAGGACTTGTTTAAATTTGCATGCAGGTCAAGCTCTAAAAGCTTGCTAAATTTCTCTATCTCTTCAAATTTGACATTTGAGCTTTTGCAGACAAACTCGCAAAGCTCACGCAGGCTAAATTTAAGTGGTGGCGGGGTTTGCGGCACAAATGAGATAAACTTTAGCGCCTCTTTTCTATCTTTTAGGGTATTTACGCCATTTATCGCGACGCTTCCGCTATTTGGCACAAACTCGCCCAAGATGATACGCATGAGCGAGCTTTTACCAGCTCCATTTTGCCCAAGTATCGCTATCTTTTCGCCAGCTTTTACATTTAAGCTAACGCTATCAAGTATCTTTTGCGAGCCAAAAATTTTCGTTACTTCTTTTATATCTATCAAAAAATTTCCTTATATGAGTTTCTTAAAGCCGTTGTCAAATTTAAGCGCATCTTGGTGGCAAACGTCGATACACCTGCCACAAAGCGTGCAGTCAGCCCCAGCTATCCTAAAGAGCTTTTTACTATCATCAGTTTTTGCCCCCTTTTTTGTCATAAAAAGCACGTGTGACACTAGGCAAACATCAGTGCAAACTAAGCAGTGGTCGCACTTTTCTTTATCCCAGCTGACCTTTATAGCATTTGGCTTTGCTAGTAGCGAATAAGTCGCTCCAATAGGGCAGACATATCTGCACCAAGCCCTGCGTGAGAAGAAAATCTCAACCACAAGCATAGCCACAACTAGCCAGATAGCGTGAAAGTAGCCATAGATGATAAATCTTGAAAATATCCCAACGACGTTAAAAATTTCAAAGACAAGGCTTGAGCTAGCAAAGCTAAGAGCCAAAAACAAAATGGTAAAAGCGTATCGCCACTTTGTGTCAAAAACTCGCGGTTTTACTATCTTTTTGGCGCGTAAATTTTCATGAATTTTCTCAGCTATCTCGCTTATAAGTGAGTACGGACAAACCCACGAGCAAAAGCCCCTGCCACCAAAAATGATGTAAAAGGCTAGGATGCTAAGCGAGCCGATTAGTAAATTTACATGAATTTCATGCGTTGCTAAAAAGACTTGCAAGCTCATAAATGCATCTGCTAGGTGAAAGCCAAGTATCCTTGAGGCGCTGATGTCGCCCTCTAAAATTTGCACATCGACCCTGTAAGAGAGCACAAATAAAAGATGAACCAGCACGATAGTAAAAATTCGCCAAAAACGTATGCTTGGGCGCTTTTTGCCATCTTTTGTAGTCGTTATTAGCGTGCTTAGAAAGCTTACGTTTCTAACGGTCGCGCGAACGTTATATTTATCCATTTTTACTTTTTAAATTTAGAAATTTCATCAGCAAGGCTGTTTAGATCGCTGTCACTAACGTTTGTTAGTAGTCCCTTCATAAGCGTGTTTTGCACCTTACCAGCCTTATAATCAGCTAGTTTTTTTAGTAGATCTTCTTTGCTTAGATGAGTGATGTCAGGCGCTACTATGCCTTTGCCATTTGCGCCGTGGCACGGAGCGCAAGAGGTAAGATACTGCCTACTAACGCCTTCATTTTGTGTCTTAGCCACGCTTAGGCTTAGCTCTTTTACCTTTTTTAGCTCATCCTCGCTGGCAAATTCCTCGCTAGACTTTGACTGCTCTTTTGAGATATTTTGCTCCACTTTTGGCTGAACGCTAGTTTCTACTTTCTCCTTTTTAGGCGGAGTTTGGCTTAGCATAAACACCATGATGCCGCATATCAGCACCGCTAAAATGATCGTTATGATTTTTCCGATTTTCATTGTTTGCTCCTAAACTGCGCATTAAAATCGCTTATCTCTTTGGCTAGCTTTCTAATCTCACTCTCATCCATCTTTTTAACAAGATCACGCATTAGCACATTTACCTTCTCTTTGTTTTTATAAGCGTTTATCATCTTGAAAATTTCATCCTCGCTCTTTGTTAGAAGAGATGGTCCGATGATGCCATTTGCATAATCATCGTGGCAGGCTGAGCACTTAGTGATGAAGTCTTTGCTAAGTCTGCCCTTTATAAGCCTTAAATTTATAGTTTGAAGTGGGCTTTTTACCATAGCAAGCGCTCCGATCTGGCGGCTTACGTTGTTATCTTCAAGTCCAAATTTTACGCTTTTTTCGCCGTGCATGTCGTATTTTATAAATTCATTTTGCTTATTTGCACTCTCGTTGTTTTCATTTTTTTCGACCTTTATGCTAGCACTTGTCGCCACCTTTGCGCCTTGCTCGCTAGCAGCCTCTTGCGCTTTGTCCTCGCTCTTTTCACAGCCGACAAATATCAACGCAGCAGCTATTAAAGGTATTATTGTTCTCATTTTTTCTCCTTGTAAATTTCATCATAACTCATCTTTGGAGCGATATTTATGATCTTTGCTGGGCAGACCTCAGCGCAAACACCACAACCCACGCAGCCATTTTTTATGAGTGGTAAATTTGCCTCGCTCATTGCTATCGCGCTATCGCCAACTGGGCAAAGCATGACACAAAGATCGCAAATTTGACCGATCTTGCCTTTTATCTTATCTTTTAGCGCCTCTTCTCTGTCATTATAGGCTTTGCGATCAAGCAGATGTTTAACGCCAGTTTCGCTTAAATTTTCTCTTTTAACGCTCAAACAGGCAGCCGTGTCACTTAAAACTGCAACGCCCATTTTGACATCGCCCACGACCTTTGTCGCATGATCGAGCGCACCGCTAGGACAGGCTAGCACGCATGGGAAAAGGTCGCACAAGTAGCAGCCTCGCTCTTTGGCGTCGATGTGAGCTGAGCCACTTGAGTAGCCATCTTCTATGTCAAGTAAATTTATACTGTGATAAGGGCAGACTTGCACGCACTGACCACATTTTACGCAAAGATCATCAAAGTCATCAACAGCACCTGGTGGCCTAAGATAGAGTTTGTCGCCACTACTTTTTGGCAAAAACTTGCCTATGGCGTATCCAGCCACCGCTGCGGCCGAGCCTATTATCATAAAATTTCTTCTATCCACGTTTCGCCTTTAAAGCGTTGAAATTTGAAACATCAAGCGGTTTTATCCTAGGCGAACTATCTTCAAGTAGCTTTATCGGTTCAGAAAATGGAGCGAGTTTGGCTAAGAAATTTAAGACGCTAAAGACGCTTGAGCCATAGAAAAACTGCAAATTTGGATAGTACTGCCAGAGCTGATCGATGTATGAGAGGTGCAAAAATGGCGTGTCACCGTAGCCATCTTTATCTCTATCAAAGCTCTCATACTCATCATAATAGTTCTTGCTCCATCTATTTAGTAGCATCTTTTCGCCTGGGGTGTCGTTTACGACGATGTCCATGTTGCCGATAAAGTCGTTGTTTTCAAAGATGCTTGTGCCTTGCGTAGCGTGAAAATAGACGCCAACTACGTTGTGTAAAATTTTATTGCCTACAAAATTTATAGTTGATCCTGGCTGAAACGGAGAGTTATCAAGCAAGATGCCACGCGCGTTATAGACAAGGGTGTTATTTTCTATCGTAAAGTCAGAAACGTCCTTTAGTCCGATGCCGATGCCAAAGGCGCCGTCACTATCCATAACGAGATTATTTTTTATATTTGAACTAGCCGAATACATAAAAAACATACCAACAGCATTGCCGATAAATTCGTTATTTTCGACTAAATTTTGATTAGCATACATAAAATGCAGCGAGTATCTGCTGCCAACTGCTTTGTTGCTTAGAAATTTATTGTGGCTTGCATACCATGCGACCATGTCACGGCTGTCGCGGATGTTGTTGCGCTCGATCAAATTTTCGTGGCTATACCAAAGTCTCACCGCATCGCCTCTAAAGCCAAGGCTAGCGCCTTTTTTTGAGGTGATGTTGTTTTCGGTGATCTTTGAGCTACTGCACTCTTTAAAGTCAATCCCAAAAAGCACATCGCTTATGTCGTTTTTAGAAATTTCAACGTTATTTGCCTTGTCACAGCCTATGCCAGCATCAAGCTCGCCAAGATCGTTGCCACTGCCACTTATCTTTAAATTTTTAAGTGTCACGTTTGAAGCGATGATCTTTATAACGCTGCCCTTGCCGTCACCTTTTATGTGGGCATTTTTGCCCTCGCCGATGATCGTAAGAGGCTTATTTATCGTTATGCCACCTTCATAAACGGCATCCCCCAGCTTTATCACATCGCCAGGGCTAGCGTTATTTATCGCATCTTGAAGGACGTTTGCAAAGCCAAAAAGTGGCAAAAAAACAAGGGCAAATTTACAAATTTTACGCATTTAGCTCTTTTTTCTTTGAAAATACGGCAAGTATGCAAAGCACGCTCATAACCATCATCACCCAAAAGCCGATAGTTGGGTATGAGTGCGTTGTAAAGTGCGCCACGCTACCATCGCCTAAGACCGTTGGCATAAATGGCTTGATCTTAAAGGCGCCCCACTCTTGCATGTTGTGTCCATACCAGTATAGCCAGCCCACAAATGCACTCATAAATAGCACAGGTGCGATGATGGTTGGCACCATAAGAAGTGAGTTAAATTTACCGTCATAGTATAAAAACGCAAGCATGCAAAGTGTGGCGATAAGTAGATAATAAGGTGCAATCGCTCGCTCGACATTGCCGCCATGCTCCATAGGATACATGCCGATGTAGTGGTTTATCGTATTCATCTCGTGCACGTCGCCACTATATCCATCTACGTGAAAATATACTGGGATGCCATCTGGAAAGGCTGCCTTTGGATAGTTTGGCGCTTCAAGAGATACGTACCAGATAGGAAGAGATGGCGTGCCGATCTCTGCTTTTTGCTCGATCATCTTATGAAGATCGCTTGCCACCTCTTTTGGTAAAAGGTGGTTTTTATACTGAAATGAGCTATAAAGATCATAGATAGTGTAAGCATAAGATGGTAGCTCGTCGCCATTAGCTATACGCTCCTTTGCTCCGTGCCAGCCAAGAACTGGCAGAGTAAAACAAACGCTCATAATGATAAGTGCAACAATGGTATAAATTTTATATTTACTCATAATCTCTCCTTTAAATTTTAAAATTTAGCCTAGCAAAAGTTAAATTTTAAAATTTAAAAGGGGCAAAAATGCCCCTTAAAACTACATACCTGCGTTTTCGTCTATCCATTTTAGATACTGGATGATATTTTTGATCTCTTCGTCGTTCATGTGCTGATTTGGCATTCTAAGTTTAAAGAAATCAATCATCGCTTTAACGTAGTCGTCGTTATAGAATTTAGCAGGATCTTTTATAAAGTCTGCTACCCATTTTTCGCCGTTTTCATGTCTTAGCAAGACGCCAGTTAGATCTGGGCCTGAGCTTACTTGACCGATAACGTGGCAGCCATTACATCCGCCTTTTAGATAAGCTTCTTCGCCTTTTGCAGCAGCTGGGCTCATCGGAGTTGCGATCTCTTTAGCTAGGTTGTTTTTAGCTCTTAGACCAACGTCGGCAGTTTTTACCATGTATTGCCATACTTGGTACTCCCAAAGGATAGCGCCATTTACGTCGCCTTTTTTGTAAGCCTCGTCAGCTTTAGCTTTTACCTCTTTGATGTGGCCATATTGATCAAGTGCGTCATCAACCAAAGCTTTTACTTTTGGATATTTCTCATAATGTTTCTCTTTTAGGTATTTAACAACCTCTTGGATAACATCATCAGTTGCTTTGTTAGTTGCGATTACTTTGTCGTACTCAGCTTTTAGAGCCTCTGGGCTTAGAGTTTTTAGCTTGCTATTTTTTGCAGATTCATATTTTTTATTTGGATCTTTAACAAGTAAGTAACCCATCATCTCTAGGTGAAGTGCTGAACAAAACTCGGTGCAGTAGTATGGGAAGACGCCTTCCATATCAGCTACGAAATTTACTGAAGCAGTTTTGCCAGGCTCTAGTGAAGCGTGGATGTTGTAAAGGTCGATGCCAAAGCCGTGAGTCTCATCTTGAGCGCGCTCTAGGTTTGTTAGGTGAATTGTTACGTTATCGCCTTTATTTACCTCGATGTGCTCTGGGTTGATGTGGCTTCTGATCATTGTCGCATAGACAGTTACGTTTTTGCCGTTTCTCTCAACTCTTTCTTGACCAGCTAGAGTTGCGTATGGGCTAGCCTCGCCTGTTCTTGAGTTTGTACCCATGTTGTAAGTAAGCGCTGGAGTTAGCTTGCTAGCAGCGATTGAGACAACGTCGTGTGGTTCACCAAGTGGGATAGGCATATCATAGATTAGATCCATTTTTGCACCAGTGATGTCTATTAACTGGTGGTTTTGTGGATGAAGTGGGCCAACTGGGTTAAAGCGATCGATTGAAAGTTTATCAAGTGCGATTGCGTATTTGCCCTTAGGTTTTGCTGATTTGCCCTCCATTGTATCAAGGTGACCGATGTTGTAATGAACATTTACCTTATCAAGCACTTTTAAATTTTTGTAGTCCCATTTTACGATTTGGCTATCAACGTAAAGTGAAGTATAAAGTATGCCATCTTGTGAGTCAAATGATGTGTGCAGTGGTCCAAGGCCAAGTTCGACTTGTCCGTGCATTGTCTTTTCTCTATCTAAGATAGGTATGCCGTATGGGTCAGTGCCAGCGTACTCTTTTTTGTCGATTAGCTCTTTGATCTTTTTAAAGTCATAAACTGATGCGTGAGTATCAAGCTTACCGCCAACGATGATGTATCTACCATCTGGTGTTACGTCACAACCATGTGGGCTCTTTGACTCTGGGATCAAAAATAGTGCCCCAGCTTTTACAGCAGCCTCTATCGTAACTACCCTGTGGCCATTTACAACTTTGTAGTTTTTCTTGTCTTGTGCAAGTTTTTCTAAAATTTGCCAGTTATAAACGTGTAAGAAGTCGGTGTCATTTCTACTAGCACCTGCCTCAAATGGAGGAAGGCCTTTTTCGATACCACCTGTATACATCTCGCTATTTATTGAGTTTGTAAAGCCCCAGCCGTAGCTCTCGCCCTTACCAGCGTCACTTAAGTCTTGCCAGTATGGAGGAAGCTCAAGTGAGAAAGATGCTTTCTCGTCGATCTTGCCTTTTGGATAGTCAAATTTCCAAAATGTCACAGCACCTCTATAAACCGCCTCGTAGTCGTCCATAGAGTGGTAGTTATCATCAAGTGGAGCTGCGTACTGGCTGGCTTCGATGACATACTCGCTGTTTGGAGTGATGAAGCTACCGCCGTGGTCGCTCTTCATGATAGGGTTTACGACCATTTGAGTTGTCTCAAAGTCTTTTAAATTTATAACAGCGATCCTTGGGTTTGCCTTGTCGTTGATAAATAGATAATCACCAACATACTCACCATTTTTCTCAGTGAAATTTGGGTGGTGTGTATCGCCCCAAGTTATCTCTTTGCCCCTGATGTTGCCTTCTTTTAAAACAGCTTTTGACTCGTCGTCATAGCCATATCCTTGCCAAGGCTCTGGGGTGAAAACGCCGATGTATTTGTAAATTCTCATCGACGGAACGCCATAAACTAGCACTTGACCACTCTGCCCGCCAGATGAAAAGACGATGAAATCATCTTTTTTACCGCTTGGCTGGTAAGTCTTAGCAGCTGCAAGGACATCTTTTTCGCTTAGCCCGCGCTCTTTCATGACTTTTTCAAGGTCACTACTAGCAGCACAAGCAGCAGTTAAAGATAGCCCAAGCAGTGCAGCACTTGCGACACAAAATAACTTTTGCATTTACTCTCCTTTTTAAAATGAATTTATCTCTAAACTCTTTGTCTTATTACCTAGATCCACGCCAACAAGCACGTTTTTATCTATAAAAATTTCTTTTATCTCGCCGCTAAAAAGCTCCTTTTTACCCTTTAGCTTAAAGCTTTTGTCAAATTTATAGATCGCTCCGTCCTCGCTAGCTACCAAAACCTCATCTCCCGCGCAAGCAAGAGCTGAAATTTTAGATCTTAAAACTTGTTTTTTAGCTCCACTTTTAAGATCTAAAATTTCTCCGTTTCTAAAGCCTATGAAAATTTCATCATCACTAAATTTACAAGCACTAATGGGCGCAAAGCCAATGCTTTTTTGCTCTTTTGCGTTAAGCTTGCTATCAAGCAAAAACGCCTTGCCATTAAAGCTTGTAAAAAACACTCCACCGCTAAGCGGTAAAAAGCTAGAAATTTTATAAACATTGTTAAAATTTTTTGATATAAATTTTTTAGAACTCTTGTCAAAAATAGCGATCGTTACGACATTTGCCATATCGCAAGCGACGTAAATTTTCTCTTTATCTAGCAAGATATTTGAAACCTTACAGCCAACATTTGGCAGAGCAAATAAAAATTCCTTCTCGCTAGCTACCTTTACAACCTCGTTGTTTAAATTTGCAACGTAAAAAGAGCTCTCATCAAAAGCACATCTTTGATCTTTGTAAATTTTCTCCTTTAGTCCTAGGCTTTTTGTCTCGCCATCTTTTACAAAGATGATGTTTTGACTATTTTCATCGACAAAACAACCTCTTTCTTCGGCAAAAAGCACTATCAAAGATAAGCTAAGACATAGCAGAAATTTCATTATCTAGGTTGCTTTCATCGTAAATTTAAAATTTGTAAAAACTATACAAGCATAAC
>NZ_CABPVA010000005.1:32588-61641 GCF_902460595.1 Campylobacter concisus | reverse complement strand
ATGAAAAATCGCTCTTGTGTTTTGAGCAAAGCTTAAATTTTAGATTTTTGATATTTTTTTGCTTAAATTTGCTGATAACTTAAATTTGCTTAAATAGGCTATAATCCACCAAAAAAAGGAGAGATAATGCTAACACATTTAGATGAAAAAGACCGTCCAAAGATGGTCGATGTAAGCCCAAAGGATCCAACTAAAAGAGTAGCAACTGCTAGCGGGATCATCAAAATGAGCAAAGATGCTTTTAAGGCGATCAAAGAAAATACCGGCAAAAAAGGCCCAGTCATCCAAACAGCCGTCGTCGCTGCGATAATGGGCGCTAAAAAGACAAGTGAGCTAATACCTATGTGCCATCCACTAGCCATTTTGGGTGTGGATTGTGATATTGAGGAGCTGCCTGAAATTTGCGCTTTTAAGCTTTATGTGAGCGTCAAGATAGAGGGCAAAACAGGCGTTGAGATGGAGGCTCTAACAGGCGTGAGTGTGGGACTTCTTACCATTTATGACATGGTAAAAGCCATAGATAAGGGCATGGAGATCAGTAACATCGTACTAGAGAGCAAAACAGGAGGCAAAAGTGGCGAATATATGCGATCTAAATAATAAAAAGGCAAAAATAGACTACCCAACACACTGGGAGTACAAAGTGATATTTGACGCTGGCGTAAATGCCGAAGAGAAGGTAAAAGAGATAGTAAAAGATAGAGAATTTAAGCTAGTTTTTTCAAAATTTAGCAAAGATAAAAAATACGCTAGCTACGATCTAGCCGTGCTAGTTTTAAGCGAAGAAGAGAGGCTAGAGATTTTTTCAGCGCTAAAACACGAAGCAAAATACGTTTTATAAGGCAAAAATATGGATAAACTTGAGCAAAATTTACGTGATTATAAAGATAGCGAGGGGCTACTAACTAGCATAAAGGCTCTTTGCAACGACTTTTTTAAGGACGTCTCAGACAAAGACGAAAGCGCACTGCCTGATCTTTTGAAGCAAAAGATGAACGAGCTTTACGACAAGATGGATAAAGAGAGCCTCATAAATGCTAAAAACCTAAAAAGTGCTATGGAGGGGATAAATCAGGCCCTAGTTAGCGGCGAAGAGAAGGAGCTTTATGAGTTATTTGATAAAAGAGATGAGATAAATAGAGCGATCGAGACAAAGCGTGAAGAGATAAAAAATAGGCTAAAAATTTCATTTGAAGCGGCTGAAGAGGTCGTAAAAGATAGAGATTTTGGCGAAAAAGAGGAAATTTTAGAGCTTTTAAATAACGCCATTATCAGAGAAACAAGGATGCTTGGCATCTTAAAAGAGAGCGCTCAAATCGCCTTTTTAACGACGCTTGAAGGCGCAAAGGATGTCGAAGAGACTGCTGGCGCGATAGCTAAAAATATGACCTACGCCGCGATAAGAGGCGGGGAGTTTAGCAAAGAGCGAATGTTTGAAATTTCAAAAAATATCATCAGTGCAGCTGGAAATTTAGCAAATGAGGGGCATATCTTTGCAAAAGAGCTCATAAAAGGCGCAATAAATGGCACAAGAGATGGCATCTTAAGAGCTATTGAGAAGCTAAAAGATGAGGCGAAATTTGCTCCAGATGAGCTAAGGCTAAACTCACAGCTTTTAAATTTAAAAAACGTGGATGAAGAGTTTATAGCGCTTCTTAAAGAGCTTGAAAATGAATTTGACGGCGTGGCTAAAAGCGAGATCGAAAGCGTGATAAATAGCGAGCTTGACACAAATCTAGCAAAATTTAAACGCATAAGCGATCAAGCGATGGAGCAGATCAGCTCAAGGCTTGAAGAGCTAAAGTCAAACGGCGTTGCAAAGCTTATGAGCGAGGCAAACAATAAATTTGAAGCCCTAAAGCAAGAGCTAAACGACAAGAGCAAAAAGCTAAAGCTAAATTTTGACGCTAATGACAAGCTTGAAGGCCTCAAGCAAGATATCGCAGAGTTTGAGAAAAAGGCGAACGACAAGCTTGAAGACATCAAACAAATGGATATAAAATCAGAAGCTAAGAAATTTGGCGACAGGGCATATCAAGCCGCAAAAGACTTTTTAAACGTCATAAAAAAAGATAAAAAAGAGGAGTAAATTTGCCAAGCTTTTTGGCAAATTTATCATTTTGGCTAGGTCTTAGCTTAGCCATTTTACAACTTAAATTTATAAAAACAGATAGAGCAAAAACGCACCCAAGATCAAGCGGTAGATGACAAAAGGTAGCATCCTGATCCTTGAGATGATCCCCATAAATAGCTTCACGCAGATATAAGCACTAACTGCACTTATGATGACGCCAAGGGCGATGTCGCTCCAAGGCAGAGCATTTGGATCTTTGATTAGTTTGATACTCTCAAGTCCGCCAGCTAGGATGATGACAGGTATCGAAAGTAAAAATGAGAAATTTGCACTGCCTTTATGGCTAAAGCCCAAAAACAAGGCCGCTGTCATCGTTATGCCTGATCTTGAGACGCCAGGGATGAGCGCCACAGCCTGCGCTAAGCCTATAATAAGAGCAAATTTTATGGTCATTTCGTATTCGCTTTTGTTTGTTGAGCGAAGATCAGCAAAGTAAAGTGCGATGCCAAAGATGATCGTAGTAACAGCGATCACAACGCCGCTTCTTGCGTACTCTTCGATCACGTTGTTGAACAAAAGTCCAAAGATGCCAACCGGGATAGTGGCAAATCCCACGCACCAGACAAGCAAGCTATCGCCCACCATCTTTCTTTGTGCTATCGAGGCAAAAAAGTCGCGAAGCAGCTTAAAAATCGTATCTTTAAAATAAAAAAGTATCGCGCTTAGCGTACCAACATGCACTGCCACGTCAAAAGCAAGCCCTTGATCTGGCCAGCCAAGTAGCTTTGGCACCAAGATGAGATGAGCCGAGCTTGATATCGGCAAAAACTCGCTTATGCCTTGCACCAAGGCCAAAACGATAACGTGAGAAATTTCCATAAAATGCCTTTTTTTGATTTTAGATTGCAGCTGGGGATTTTACTCCCCAAAGTTAAATTTTATATAAGTTCGCTAGCAAAATTTGCAAGCTTTTGCGGAGTAAATCCGAAGTGGTCAAATAGTTCATTTGCCTTGCCGCTAGCGCCAAAGCTGTTCATGCCATAAACTGCGTCGGCAAATTTATACCACTCATAGCCAGTTGCGGCCTCAACTGCGATAATGGTTGTATTTTTATCTAAAATTCTAGCCACATACTCAGCTGGCTGCTCGCAAAGTAGATCAAAACAAGGCGCTGATACGATATTTGCACCGATGCCCTGCTCAGCTAGAAGTGCAGCTGCTTTTACGCAGAGTGAGACCTCACTACCGCTTGCTATAAATGTGATCTTTGCTTCTTTTGCTGAACTTAAAAGATATGCGCCATTGCCAACCTCGCCAAATTCACCTTTTGCAAGTGGATCAAGTCCTTGGCGGCTAAGCACAAATGCGCTTGGAGCGTTTAAATTTAGAGCCACTTGCCAGCTAGCTGCGTTTTCGTTGCCGTCAGCTGGGCGGAAAGTGTAGAAATTTGGCATCGCTCTAAATGTGCTAAGCTGTTCTATTGGCTGATGTGTCGGACCATCTTCGCCAACGCCGATGCTATCATGCGTGAAGACAAAAAAGTGCTTGATGCCCATTAGCGCTGCTATCCTTGCACTTGGCTTTAGATAGTCGCTAAAGATGAAAAATGTCGCTGAAAATGGCAAGAAAAGGCCGTATCTAGCGATGCCGTTGTTGATCGCTGCCATGGCGTGTTCTCTGATGCCGTAGTGGATATTTTTGCCATTTGGGAAGTCGCCCATGCCCTTTAGCTCAGTCTTGTTTGACGGAGCAAGATCAGCGCTACCGCCGATAAAACCAGGGAGTTTTTTAGCTATCTCGTTTAAAATGACGTGGTTTGTATCTCTTGTGGCTAGCTTTTTGTCGCTAAAGTCTGGAAATTCGATCTTGCTAAAGTCTGGATTAAGAAGTGAGTTTAATAAATTTTTGCCTTCAATGCTTAACGCTTCAACCTTTTTGTTCCACATCGCCTCTTCAAGATCGCCCTTTTCAACTGCACCTCTAAATCTTAAAAGCACGTCCTCGTCGATAGCAAATTTCTTCTCAGGGTCAAAGCCCGCTGCAGCCTTTGCCTTTTTGATGATCTCCTCGCCAAGTGGTGCGCCGTGGCTGTGGTGGCTGCCCTCAAGCTCCATTGCGCCACGTGCTATGTGTGTATTTGCGATGATGAGATATGGCGACTCTTTCTCGCTTGCTTGCTCAAGAGCAAATTCGATCTGGTTGTAGTCGTGTCCGTCGATGCGTGCGACCTCCCAGCCCTGCGCCTCAAATCTTGCCTTGACGTCCTCGCTAAATGCGATCGCTGTGTCGCCCTCGATCGTGATATTGTTTGAGTCGTAGATTAGCACAAGGTTGTCTAGTCTTAAATTTCCTGCGATCGAACATGCCTCGTAGCTTATGCCCTCTTCAAGGTCGCCGTCGCCGCAAAGGCAGTAAATTTTATGATCGATTATTTTATTATCTGGCTCATTTAGCACGTTTGCGGCGTATTTTTCTGCCATGGCAAGGCCAACTGCATTTGCTACGCCTTGACCAAGCGGGCCAGTAGCCATCTCAACGCCTGGAGTGTGAATCTCTGGGTGTCCTGGAGTGTTTGAGCCAAGTTGGCGAAAATTTTTGAGCTCATCTAGGCTTAGATCGTAGCCGCTTAGGTGCAAGAAGCTATAAACCAAGCTTGATGCGTGACCACCGCTAAAAACGAGCCTATCTCTGTTTAGCCATTTTGGATTTTTAGGGTTGTGTTTTAAAAAGTTGCTTAAAACCACCATGATATCGGCTAGGCCCATAGGAGCACCTGGGTGTCCGCTGTTAGCGTTTTGCACCATATCAGCGCACAAAAATCTTATAGTATCGGCTTGTTTTTTTAGCATATGATCTCCTTTTTATTGCGTCAGATTATACAAAAAAGTGATTAAAACTTGCCTTGCATTTTTGCCCAAAATGTCTAAAAAGTGATATAAATTTACGAAATTTACGCACTATCTTAGGTGCTTGTCTGTAAGCTCCAAGATCATTTTTGCAATGCTTGCATCTATCTGTTTTAGCGCCTCTTCTATCTCGCAAATAAGCTCATCTTTTTTCTTTTTTGCGCCAGATAGACCAAGTAAATTTGTAAATGAGTTTTTAGCTAGATCGTTATGCACGGGCTTTCCAGCGGCCGCTTCGTCGCTTGTAAGATCGATGATATCATCTTGTATCTGAAAAGCAAGCCCAAGCTTTAGTCCGATATCATAAATTTTCTCGCACTCTGTTTCGTCTAAATTTACTATCACAGCGCCCATTTTTAGGCTAGCAGCGATGAGCTTTGCGGTTTTGTGGATGTGTAAAAAGACTAGCTCATCAAGGCTTAGCATCTTGCCAGAGAGGCCAAATTTAGCCTTTGCTCTTTTGATATCCTCTTTGTTTGTATTTTCAAAAAAACAATCAAGCGCCTGACCTAGCACCATACCGCTAACGCCAGCATTCTCGCTTAAAATTTCCACGCATTTTATGCGTGTTTGCGCTGGCAGATCAGCACGTGAAATTTCATAAAAAGCATGCGTATTTAGCGCATCTCCTGCAAGTATAGCAGTCGTCTCGTCGTATGTTACGTGAAGCGTTGGCGTGCCACGTCTTAGGCTTGCGTTATCCATCGAAGGCAGATCATCGTGGATGAGCGAGTATGTATGCATCATCTCAAGCCCCAAAGCCACTCTCATGGCCTTTTGCGTGAGGCTTTTATCCACGCTCTCCACCACGCCAAGAAGCAAAAGCGCCCTAAAGTGCTTGCCTCCAGCCTTTAGCATAACACCAAGCGCCTCCTCGTAGTAAGGATGAAAGCTAGGCGCCTTTGGCAAATTTGCATTTAGAAATTTTACGAAGTCCTCAAGTAGGCTCATTTTGGCACTCTTGCAAAGAACTGAAAGTCATTTCTACTAAATAAAAGCACGAAATTTTGCAGGTCGCCGATCTTTTCTAAAAGCTCCTCGCGGCTACTCACGCTCTCTTTGTTGTAGCCTAAAATTTTATCGCCGATTTTGATGCCAAAGATGTCGGCATTTGACTTTGGCTCGACCTTAGTAACTACTAAATTTTTATCGACCGTGATACCATAATCCACCAAAACTTTATCATCAAGTAAGCTCTCAGGCGACTTTGGCATGACGTTTAAATTTGGCAGATCAAGGCTTGAAGGAGCGTCTATATCAAGGCTTTGGTTAAATTTCACATCCCCGCTTACTGGCACTTGAAAGAGTAGCTGCTCTCTATCACGCTTCACGATGATGTCCAGTTTTGCGCCCTTTGGAGCAAAAAGCACCATCTCGTTTAGCTCTCTTAGGCTCTTTGGCTTGATGCCATTTATACTAACGAGCTCATCATCAACCATCATCATCTTGCCACGGCCCAGTGGATCGACAAGACCCACAAAAAATTTATCCTCTTTTTGCAAGAATTTCACGCCGATATCGCCGTAATAGACGTCATCGTAAGATACAAAGTGCTTTAGATAGCGATTTGGTATAAATTTATCAGCTCCAACAGCTATGCCTATCATCTTACAACAAGGAGTGTTTATCTCGCCAGTCGCGTTATACTCGAAGCTTAGCGTATCAAAGTCGCCTAAATTTTGCCCCAAAGACTTGATATGACCCATGACGGTGTTATTAGAGTCGTTTAAGATGCCAACCCAAGTGCTCTTTTTGATGCGCTCCTCATTGGTCTCATCGGCCATCACAACAGGGCTTAGCTCCTTGCTAGAGCGCACTAAGAAAAGCTGCAAATATGGGTCAAATTTGACATATTCGCCAAGCGGAGCTCCCTCGCTTTTTGGCACTGCGATCAAATTTTTAGTGATAGCCACGCCAAAGTGTTTATTTACCGAGACGATTGAGTTTTTGTTCTTTTCAAAGCAGGCGTTAAAGTCCTCTTGCGTAGGCCTAGGATCGGCGTTTAGGCAAAGCGCTGATAGCAAAAATGCAAGGGCAAATTTATATTTTAGTCTCATTTTATCCCCATCGAAGCAAGGCCGCCAAGCATCCTTGAAGCGGTGTTTTTCTTGTCAGCCTCAACTGATTTTAGCACGTCATTTACGGCGCTTATTAGCAAAATTTGCATGCTCTCTTTATCTTCAAGCAAGCTATCATCTATGCTAATATCAAGTATCTCGCCGCTGCCGTTTGCTCTCACGCTCACTAGTCCGCCGCCGCTTTTTGCGCCAAATTCTTTATTTTTGCTCTCTTCTTCCATCTGCTTGGCTTGCTTTTGCACATCCTCAAGCATCTGCCCCATCTTTGAAAAGTCAAATCCCTCAAACATCGCCTACTCCTTTATGATCTCGTTTTTGTTATTTACATGCACGATGGTTGGCTTAAATTTCTTAGCCTTTTTAAATTTCATACTAGCATATGCCACGATGATGACCACGTCGCCAACGCAAACCTTTCTAGCAGCTGCGCCGTTTAGGCAAATTTCGCCTTTTTTACCCTTTATCACGTAAGTGGCAAATCTCTCGCCGTTATTTACGTCTAAAATTTCAACCTTTTGATTTTCTATCAAATTTGCAGCTTTTATAAGCTCCTCGCCGATGCTGATCGAGCCAACATAGTTTAAATTTGCGTCTGTTACGACGGCTCTGTGGATCTTACTAGCTAAAATTTCTATATTCATTTTTACCTCTTTAAAAGCTCTTTTACTACTTCTTTGTCACTAAATGGGTGCTTGACGCCCTTTATCTCTTGATATGGCTCGTCGCCTTTGCCAAGTATGACAAGCGCCCAGCCAGGCTCAAGCTTGCTAATGGCTAGCGCGATCGCCTCTTTGCGGTTGGCGTTTCGTATCAAATTTTCATTTTGGCTCATGCCAGCGCAAATTTCATCGATTATGCTCTCTGGCTCTTCGCTTCTTGGATTGTCACTAGTGACTATGCAAATTCTTGCGTATTTTTGGGCTATCGCTCCCATTTTAGGACGCTTTGTTCTATCTCTGTCGCCGCCTGCGCCAAAGACTGCGATCAAATTTAGATGTCTAAGCGAGTTTAGCACCTTTTCGATGCCATCTGGCGTATGGGCAAAATCCACAATGACTAGCGGATCGGTGCTAACGACCTCCATCCTACCGCTCACGCCTTTAAATTTACTTATCGCCTTTGAAAGTGCTGCTGCGTCTGGACGCTCTAGCAGGCAAACGGCGCCAAGGGCTGCGATTAGATTGTAAAGATTAAACTCACCTTGAAGGCTTGAGTCTATCTCCACATCGCCATTTGGCGTCTTGATCACTGCGTCTATGCCGTCCTTTAGCCCATAAACTATCGGCGCAAAGCTAGCTGGCTTTTTGATCGCGTATGTGTAAGCGTTTTTTGGGTTAAATTTAACTCCGCCATCGTCAATATTTATGAGCTTTACGCTCTCATCGTCAAAAAAGCTTGATTTTACCCTAGCATACTCCTCCATGCTCTTGTGGTAGTCGAGATGGTCTTGAGTTAGGTTTGTAAAAATTTTTAGAGCAAAATTTAAGCTCTCTATGCGCTTTTGAGCGATCGCGTGCGAGCTAACCTCCATCACGAAGTACTCACAGCCCTGCTCGCTAGCTGCTTTGAGATATGAGAGCGTCTTTAAAATGGCACTTGTCGTAAGTGCCTTATCATCTATCTGCTCACCCTCTATAAATGCCCCTCTGGTGCCACTTAGCCCACATTTCTTGCCTAAATTTCGCAAGGTCTCGTAGATAGCCGCAGCCGTTGTGGTCTTGCCATTGGTGCCTGTGATGCCAACTATCTTTAAATTTTCGTCTATTTTTAAAAGCTTTTTGCACTCTTCAAGAGTGATTATCTTAGCACCGTTTTTTACCGCAGCCACTGCAAATTTCGCATTTGCAGTGGTTTGCACAAAGTATGCACCCTGTTCGCACTCGTTTGAGTCATCTGTTATGAAGCTATTTTCTACTGATATTTTCATCGTTTTGTCTTTTTTGTATCTCTTTAAAAAGCTGATCTATACGCTCGTCGCCGCCAAACATCACCGCCGCACTCTCAAGGTAGTTCATGCTCATATCGATGAAGTCATTTTTTATCAAATTTCCTAAAAATTCCAAAAAATCGTCTTTGTTTGAGATCATCACTTTAGTTGAGAACATGATGTTTTCAAATACCTTTTTAAAGCTGCCGTCCTTATAAACAGCCCTTTTAAAGTCCTCGTAGCTTATCGCGTCTTGCTCTTCAAAATACTCGCTCTCCTCGTCTCTGGACTCTAAAATTTTTAAAATTTCCTCCACGCCCTCGTCGTCCTCGCCAGCTCTTACCTTAGCCATGTAGTAGTCAAACAAGAGCTTTGCCTCCTCGGCATTTTCCTCGCCAAGAGAGCAAATTTGTATCAAAAATAGCAGATCCTTCTCGCGTGTTTTCTCGTAGGCTAGCGAAAAGTAAAAGATCGCATCTTTAAATTTAGAGCGTTTAAAGTGCCTTATGCCTACTTTTTTATAATCCATCAATGTTAAATTCCTCGCCTATTGGAACATTTATGACCTCAAGCTCTGGATGAATATCGATGCGAAGTTGCCTTTCGATGCCGTATTTTAGCGTGGTCGTGCTGGCTGCACATCCGTGACAATGCCCTGTAAGCCTTACGTAAATTTTGCCGTTTTTTATGCCAAGTAGCTCCATGCCGCCGCCGTCATTTTCAAGCATAGGCAGCACCTTTTGCAAACTCGCAGTCACTGGTTTTAAAAGCTCTTCATCACTAAATGGGATCATATTTTTTCCTTAAATTTTTTAGCTATTATAGCAGATAAAGTGCAAACAAACGTTTTCTAGGCTTTTGCTGGTGGCGTTTTGGCTTTAAATTTTGGTGGTTTTTTGTGAGAAAAAAGGGCAAATTTGCCCTTTAAATTTAGTTTAGTAGAAGTGATTTTATATCGATTTTATGCTCTATCATCTTACTTTCAAGCATAAATTCTTGCGTAGCTTCAAGCGCTTTTATATCTTCAGCCGTGATCTTTGAGCTAAAGTCGTACTGAGGATACATGCTCTTTACCGCCTCTATGCTAAGTCCAGTCTCCTCGGCTGTAAATTTAAGCGCTTCGTCCTCGTTTGCTTTGATGTAGTCTAAAATTTCGTCCTGAGCCTTTTTAAATTTCTCTACGACGTCTTTATGCTTTTTATAAAACTCTCCGCTTGTTGCCGTGACGATGACTGGAGTGATGACGCCTTTGCCAGTTGTCACTACATTTAAGCCTGATTTTTGAGCGTTGTAGACCGCTGGTCCTGCAAGAAGCGCTGCATCGACGCTGCCGTTTTCAAGTGCCGCTTGCGCAGCAGGGATGCCCATAGAGATGAACTCTACGTCATTTATACTAAGTCCGCCAAGCGCTAGGTATCTAACCAAAAGCTCGTTTAGGATCGTGCCTTTTGGGCCTGCTACTTTTTTGCCTTTTAGATCTTTTGGCGACTTGATATTTTGGTCTTTAGAAAATATCACAAAAGCCTCTGGTGCCCTTGAATAGGCGCTTATGATCTTTATATCAGCCTTATTTGCCGCTGCAAGTATGACCGAAGTACCGCCCACGCAGTTTAGAAACTGGAGCGAATTTGAAGCGAGCGCTTGCGTTTGCTTAGCACCCGAGGTGATCTCGGAGTACTCGACTGGCACGCCAAAAGACTTCGCATAAAAGCCTTTAAATTTATCGACGATCGATGGGACGTTTAGCGGCGATTTGACGTAGGTCATGCCGATCTTATCTAACCCTTCGCTTGCGTTTGCGACTAGACAAAGCAAAGAGGCCGCGCACAAAACTTTAAAAAACTTTCTCATACTTACTCCTTTTAAAAATTTTCAAGATTATATAATCTTTTGCTTCATTTTGGTTTTAATTATCATTTTATTTGTCTAAATTTCACTCAAAATTTTGCGTTTTATCGCTATTAGCTCCTCGCTTAGCAGATCTCTTGGCTTTGCTAAATTTGATAGCTCGTAGTTTGACTTTATCCCGCCCTTTTCGAGCAAGATGATCTCATCAGCCAAAAATAGCGCCTCGTCGATGTTGTGGGTGACAAAAAGGATGGTTTTATCAGCTTGTATTTTTAAAATTTCAGCCTGCATGCTAGCTCTAGTAAAGGCATCAAGCGCAGCAAATGGCTCATCCATTAGGATCAAATTTGCCTCATACGCAAGCACTCTACCAAGCGAAACGCGCGAGCTCATGCCACCAGAGAGCTGTGAAACTGCGGCAAATTTAAAGTCGCTAAGCCCTATCATCGATATCAAACTATCGATTTTTTCAGCCTCAATCTCCTGCTTTTTAAGCGCAAATACAATGTTTTCATAAACATTTAAAAACGGCATAAGACGGGGCTCTTGAAAGACAAAGCCGATCTTTGCTTGCTCTTTAAATTTTATCTCGCCCTGACTTACGCTCTCAAGGCCAGCTATGAGGCGTAAAAGCGTAGTTTTGCCACATCCGCTTCTGCCAAGTATGACGGTGATCTTATCTTTTTTTATGTTTAAGCTTAGCCCTCTTAAGACGTCGATCCGCTTTTCGCCTATAAAAAAATGCTTGGATAAATTTGAAATTTCTATCATTTCTCACCTCGCAAAAGGCTAAATTTCGCTATCAAAAGCAAAAAGAGCCTATCTATTAGCACGCCGCAAATGCCTATCGTAAAAATGCCCACAAATATCCTATCTGCGCGTGAGAGCTCCTCGGCGTCAAGTATGAGATAGCCAAGACCGCTTGAAGCCGCTATCATCTCCGCTCCGATGATCGCGCGCATGGCGTAGCCAAAGCCTATTCGCATGCCGACAAAGATATCTTTTAGCGCGCTTTTTAAGATGATCTTGTAAAAAATCTCAAATTTACTAAAGCCAAAAATTTTACCTACCTCGATGAGCTTTATATCACAGCTCGTTAGCCCCTTTTGGATGCTTAGAAACATCGGAAAAAACGAGGCTAGGATGATAATGATGATCTTTGGCGTCTCATTTATGCCAAACCAAAGCACCAAAATGGCGATCAAACTAAGTGGCGGGATATTTCTAAAAAACTCTAGTATCCACTCGTAATAAACACTGATCTTTGGCAAAAGTGCCGCTATACCGCCAAGCACGAGCGCTAGGGCAAACGAGAGTGCGTAGCCTGCAAATATGCGCTTAAAGCTGATGATGGTGTGCGTGGCAAGCTCACCGCTTAGGCTCATGCTATACATCGTCTTTAGCGTAGTTAGCGGACTTGGCAAGATATATGGCGTGAAAATTTCTAGCTCGCAAACGACCTGCCAGATGACAAAGATCGCTAGGATCAAAATGCTCTTTTTAAAGATCTCCCTCACAGCCCATCTCCGTTGTGACAGCCGTTTTCGCAGTACAAAAGCTCGATGATCTGGTAGTTTTTAAGCTCGCTAAATTTATATGAAAGGGCGTTTTGTATCCTCTCTTTACTACCAAGGCTTAGTGTTTTTACGCCTAAATTTGTAAAAAAGCCCGGTGGTATCGGACTTTGCTCGATACTACGCATCTCTAAATTTATCTCGTTTTGCTCCCTAAAACTCTTCCACGTCAAAAATGTAGTTCGCGCCAAATTTAGCCCTCTGCCAAGCTCTGCCAGATCCTCACAGGGCGTCGTCACGTAAAGCCACTCATCCTCTTTTAGCTTTGAGCTAAGCTCCATGGCGCTTTCTATTAAAATGGGGTTTAAATTTGAGATGAGAGCAGCCTGCTCTTTGAAATTTGCCCTGATGAAATTTACAGCCCTCGGACAGCGACTATCGTAAATAAGCTCCTTTTGCGCAAGAGCGTTTTTGTATGCGTTTTTTACGCTTTTAACGTGGTCTTTTTCGCACTCTACTACGCTAAAACCTTTGTTTTGCAAAATTTCTTTAAGCGCTGCAAAGTCGTAGATATTTTTTACAACAGGATTTAGCCAAACAAGTTTTTTCATTAGAGCTCCCGTCAAATTTAAAGCAAAATGTAATAATTAAAATCAAAATTGTATCACTTGAAAGTAAAAATATCGCTTTGGAGGTTAAATTTATAAACAGCTAGACTTTTACGTCTAAATTTCGCTTTTTCTGGCTTTTCTCCATCAGCTTTAGTATATCTATGCCACTTTTTTCAAGGCGCATTAGCTCCTTAAGATAGGCAAATTTCTCGTCCTTATTTATATCGTAAGTCGCTAGCTTCTCGCTTCGGCCGATCACCGAGGCATAGACCTTGTTGCCGTCAAGCTTGTCGGTGTTTTGCACATTATAAAGCGACAGCACGCCCTCTATTACCTCTTTAAATTTCGCCCCGCTCTTCATGCCAGCCTTCATAAGCGTTAAAAATCTCTGCCTGCTCTGCTCGTCAGTGAAATTTATACTTTGCATTGTCTCATATTCGATCGGTGGCTTGTTCGTGCTAGTTAGCATTGAGATAGCCTTCTTACCTATTGTAATGCTCTCCACGCCGACCCTCTCGCCAAGGTACTGCCTCAGCGCATAGTCCAGCCACTTGTCCTTGAACTCCTCAGTGCTCAAGTCCTTATCAAGTATCTCAAAGCCCTCCACGTGGCTCTTGTGTCCAAGTCCGAGCAAGGTGCCGCCATCTTCTTTTGACGTGTACTCTTTTGCGAAGAGATCGACGTTTGTTGGATAGTATCCGATGATCGATTCGTAAAGTCTCCCAAAGCCAAGCGCTCCAGTCTGGCTAACAAAGCTCTTAAGCTCATCTATTTCATCTTGGCTCATTTGCTTGTCGTATCCCATGAGCTTGCCCCAGATGCTTATCTTGCCATTAGCAGCTATGCCTGTGAGCGAGTTATCTCTAGCAAATTTTAGCGGCTCATCATCTTTGTGAAATTTTATCTGATCGCTGCTTTGATTGGCGTTTTGAACTAATTTTTGAGATGATAAATTTAAGGAATTTTCGTCTGTGCTGGGCCTGATATGGCTAGCGCTTTGCTCTCTAATGTTTTGAAAGCCACTATATAAATTTACATTAGCTCCATTTACGCCACCTATCATCTCAAATCCTTTGTAAAATAGTTAAAACAAATATCGTCTTTTTAAAATAATGTTTGATACAAAAGCAAATTTAGAAATTTATGGAGCTTTTTGCTTTTAAATTTAGGCTGTTTGAAGCTGGCTAATTTTTAGATATTTTATTATTTTGTTATTTTTTGAAATTTACCTGCGCCATTTTTATTGCATTTGACCAATATATTTGGTTTTGGCTGTAAGTCATATATTTAGAGCAAATTTACACCATCTCTGCCCTCGCAGCCACATTACCAAGCCATTCTGCAACCTATCAAAGTGAGAGTTTTACAGCTTTTTGGATTGTAAATTTGAAATTTCTTTTTAAAATAATTTAAATTTGAGGTAGTTCATATGGACAATTTGCCCTGCTTTTGGTTTTGCATTTTAAATATATAGCCCTTAATCATAAAACTTCGCAAAATAGCTTATAAATTTGACCCAGACCCACTCAAAATACAAATACTCTCTAAAGCAAATATCACAAAAACAGAAATGAAATTTAAAAATAGCTGGCTCTAAATTTAGAAATTTATGTCGTTGACTTTGAAATTTAATGGGTAAATTTGAGTTAGAAATTTATGACTTCTTTTTGGGGATTTTTGGCATAAATTAAAGAGTATCTGCTCACTTTTTGTGGTTTAAAACTGCTATAAATTTACTTACACCAACTATTTTAACCTATAGCATCAGCTCATCTAAAAGCCACGAAATAAAAATTTATAATGCGCCGACTTGTAAATTTGCCACAGACTAAAATGGATAAATTTAAAACAAAATTTTTAAAAAAATAAACGTAAAAAGATAAATTTAGAAAGAAAAGAGAGCCAGACAGGCTCTCTGGGGATTATTCATCTACTAGCTCTATATAAGCCATCTCAGCTGCGTCGCCTCTGCGAACGCGAGTTTTGATGATTCTTGTATAGCCACCATTGCGCTCTTTAAACTTTGGAGCTACTTCAGTAACTAGTTTATTTGTAGTCTCTTTGTCTTGCAAAGAAGCAAATACTGCTCTGTGAGCGTTAGAGTCGCCCTTTCTAGCTCTTGTGATAAGCTTTTCAACATAGCTTCTAAGCTCTTTTGCTTTTGGTAAAGTTGTCTCTATCTTTTCGCTTTTGATGATAGCTATCGCTAAATTCTTAAGCAATGCAGATCTATGAGATGACGTTCTACCAAGTTTGCGATATCCGTGTTTATGTCTCATCTATTGTCCTTTTATTCTTTTGCACTCATTTGTGATTTTAGCTCGGTTATTTTCTTTCTGAGTTGCTCTTTGCTATCTTTTAACACATCGACACCAACTGGATAGCCTATCTCTTCCATAACCGCTTTTATCTCTTCAAGAGATTTTTTACCTAAATTTTTAAGCTCTTTAAGCTCGTTTTCGTCCATCAACGCAAGCTCGCCGATAAATCTAATCTCAGCCTTATCAAGACAGTTAAAACTTCTTGCGCTTAAATTTAGATCTTCTACACTAGAAAGTAGCTTTGAGAACTCGCCGCTTGCACTTGAACTAGCAACTGGTGCGCTAACATCAATATCCAAAATTCCTTTAAATACTGACATTTGCTGATACATAGCTTCTAAACAATTTTTAAAAGCTTCTACTGGACCAACTTGACCATCTGTTGTAATCGTAAATACGATTTTCTCGTAGTCTGGGTCATCTTCAACCAAGACGTTTTGTATATCGTAAACTGCTTTTTTAACTGGTGTAAAGAAAGCGTCAAGTGCGATAAAGTCGTCTTCGATCTCTTCTCTGATCTCTTCACTAGGAACATATCCGATACCTTTTTGGATGATAACTGAGAAATTTAACTCAGCATCTTCGTTGATAGTCGCAAGATATGCGTCTGGATTAACGATCTCAACTAGGTCGTTATTTAGGTCAGCTCCAGTTATCTCTTTTGGTCCTTTAAAGCTATACTCTATAACTTCACGCTCACTGCCGCTTTTTAACTTAAATCTGATCTTTTTCAAATTTATAATAAAAAACGCTACGTCTTCAAGCATGCCGCGCATACTATCAAATTCGTGGCTAACGCCTTTTATCTTTACACCAATAGGAGCAAAACCTACCGTACTTGTGTAAAGAAGGCGGCGAAGCGGGTGAGCCAAAGTAACAGCATAACCTGCCTCAAAAGGATATGCTGTAATGTTAGCAACATTTTCGCTAACACTTTTAACTTCGATTTCAGTTGGCATATAAGCTGATGTAGTAATCTTTCTCATCTTTATACCCTCTATTATTTCGAATAAAGCTCTACTATAAATCTTTCCTCAACAGGAATGATAACCTCTTCTCTTTCTGGATTTCTAGTGAAAATTCCAAATTTTTTCTCTTTTTCCACATCTACCCATGCAACGATGCCAGTTTGAGCTGTAAGATCGATCGCGCGAACGATTTGTGGATTGCTTTTAGATTTCTCAGCAACTTCTACTTTAGAGCCTGGTTCCACTCTGTAAGATGGGATATCCACTCTCTTGCCATTTACTAAAATATGTCCGTGAGTTACAAGCTGACGAGCAAAACGACGAGTCGTTGCAAAGCCCATTCTGTAAACAACATTGTCTAATCTCTGCTCTAGTAGTTGAACCAAAAGAGCACCAGTGTTGCCCTCGCGGCGTGCTGCTTCTTGGAACAATCTTCTAAATTGTTTCTCTGAAACGCCATACATAAATTTAGCTTTTTGCTTCTCGCGAAGTTGTAAGCCATATTCGCTTATTTTTGCTCTTCTTTGTCCATGTTGTCCTGGTGCATAAGGTCTTTTTTCTAAAGCACTTTTACCAGCAAGTCTTCTTTCGCCTTTTAACGCAAGAGACACACCAAGACGTCTTTCTAATTTTTCAACAGGTCCTGTATATCTAGCCATAATAATTTCTCCTAATTTTCTCTAATTATACGCGGCGGCGTTTTGGCGGTCTGCAACCATTGTGTGGTAAAGGTGTGATATCTTTGAAGAAAGTTACTTTTATACCCTCTACACCACCTACACTCTTAACAGCCGTTTCACGTCCGCTACCTGGACCTTGAACCTTAATGCCAACTTCTTTAATGCCGTGCTCTTTTGCTTTATTTAAAGCATCTTCTACGGCTTGTTGAGCTGCATAAGGAGTTGATTTTTTACTACCTTTAAAGCCTAAGCCGCCTGCACTACTCCATGCAATAGCATTTCCCATCTCATCAGTTACAGTTACCATAGTATTGTTAAATGTTGCACTGATATAAACGATACCTTTGGCTATGCTTTTTCTAACTACTTTTTTCTTAACAATTTTTCTTTTCGCCATTTATTATCCTTTAACCCTTGCCTTACTTAGTAGCCGCACCGACAGTTTTACGTCTGCCTTTTCTGGTTCTAGCATTAGTTTTAGTCTTTTGACCACGAACAGGAAGACCTTTTCTGTGGCGAAGACCTCTATAACTTCCAAGATCCATAAGAGCTTTGATATCCATAGCAACTTGTTTTCTCAAGTCACCCTCAACGACGTGGTGCTCTTGAATTTCTTTACGGATAGCTGCTGCTTCGTCTTCGCTAAGCTCATAAACTCTCTTATCATAAGAAATTCCAGCTGCGTCAAGAATTTGACGAGATTTGTAAAGACCTATACCATAGATATAAGTCAAACCATACTCTATTCTCTTTTTGTTTGGTAAATCTACACCTGCAATACGTGCCATGCCTTATCCTTGTCTTTGTTTATGTTTTGGATTTTCGCAGATAACACGAATTATGCCACTACGTTTGACAATTTTACATTTGTCACACATCTTCTTTACAGAAGGACGAACTTTCATTTTAGTCTCCTAAAAATTTATTCCACTTTTTTAGGGGCTGCATCAGGTCTAAAGAAATAATTTAAACCAACTATTTTCAAAATAAGTGGGGAACTTTGAAAATAATTCTTCATACAGCTTTTCGCAAAGCTTGGATTTTATCCAAAACCAGCTTTAAATTTACTTAGCATATTTGCCAAGAGCCTAAATTTACTTATATCTATAAGTGATCCTGCCCTTGTCTAGGCTATATGGCGTAAGTTCTACTTTTACGCGGTCGCCAGGCATTATCTTTATATAATGCATTCTCATCTTTCCGGCGATATGACATAAAATTATATGTTTGTTGTCGAGCTCAACTTTAAAAGTTGCATTTGGCAGTGCTTCAACAACATTTCCATCAATCTCAATGACATCGTCTTTTGCCACAAATTCTCCTTTCTTTAAATTTTTCTCTAAATTTCACGATTGACTTAAAATTTCAGCTTTGCCATTAACTATCGCCATACAATGCTCATAATGGCTAGTTCTCAAACCATCTTTTGAGGTTACTTTCCAGTTATCACTTCCCAAAACTGGCGTGCCATCTTTTTGGCAGATCATCGGCTCTATACAAAAAACCATTCCCTCTTTTATCTTTGGTCCAGCTTTTGGGTTATTTCCCTCAATATAATTTGGAATTTCTGGCTCTTCATGTGGCCTTTTACCTATGCCATGACCGCAATATCCGCGCAAAGGCACATAGCCTCTGTCTAGTATAAATTTCTCAAGCTCGTAGCTAATCTCTTTAAAATGCATACCAGCTCTTATAAAATCAATCGCAAAATATAGCGCGTCTTTTGAGCAAGCGATCAAAGCCTCGTCTTCTTTTGAAATTTTACCAACCCCAAAAGTCCTAGCCGAGTCACCAAAATAACCATCTAAATTTGAGCCAATATCTACACTAACGATATCACCCTCTTTTAGTTTGTATTCATTTGGAATTCCGTGGATCACCACTTCATTGACGCTTATGCAAGCTGCATTTGGAAAGCCATAAAGCCCTTTAAAGGCAGGTTTTGCTCCAGCGGCTCTTATCATATCTTCACAAATTTTATCTATCTCAAGAAGTGAAATTCCAGGTTTTATGATCGTAGAAACATGATCAAGTGTTCGAGCGACGATCTTATTCGCCGCTCTCATTTTCTCTATCTCAGCTGGTCTTTTTAGCGTGATAGCCATTTTATAGACCTACTGCACTTAGAGTTTGATATTTGTTTGTATAAGACTGAGCTTCTATACGTCTCATCGTATCAAGTGCTACTGAAACTACGATAAGAACTGATGTACCACCAAAATAAAATGGTACGCCCATAGTCTTTACAAGTACCCAAGGTAATGTTGAAATGATACCCAAGTACAAAGCTCCACCTAAAGTTAGCCTGCCAGCTACTTCATTTAGATAGCTAGCTGTGCTCTCGCCTGGTCTAACACCTGGGATAAATCCGCCTTGTTTCTTTAAATTTTCACTTATATCTTTTGTGTTAAACACGATAGATGCGTAGAAAAACGCAAAAAAGATGATAAATAAAAATGTCAAAACGTTAAACATATAGCCATTTGGACTTAAAAAGTCGTTGATAGCCTGGATTACTGGATTTGTGCTAGCCTGCAAAATAGTACTTGGAAACATCAAAATCGCACTAGCAAATATCGGTGGGATAACGCCACTTAAATTTACTTTGATCGGTATATAGTTCATTATACGTTTGTTTTGATTTTCCATTATCACTTTTCTTGAGTAAGAAATAGGGATACGTCTTTCGCCCATCTCGACAAAGATAATAGCGCCAATAGTCGCTAAAATGATCACCAAAATAGCGATGACTGTTAAGAAATTCATCTCAGAAGTATTTACCAAATTTACAGTTCCGCCGATCGCACTAGGTATGCCAGAGACGATGCCCGCAAAGATGATAAGACTTATACCGTTGCCTATACCGCGCTGTGTGATCTGCTCGCCTATCCACATAAGTAACATGGTGCCAGTTAGCATAGATACAGCAGAGATCGCGATAAATAAATTCATATCTATCATGATAGCTTGCTCGCCACCACGACCGCTTAAGCTTTGAAGTCCGATAGAGACGCCGATTGATTGTACAAGAGTGATAACGATGGTTGCATAACGTATGATTTGCATATATTTTTGCATACCGTCGCGCTCTTTTTTCATCTGACCTAACTTTGGAAATGTCGCTGCTAGAAGCTCCATGATGATCGAAGCTGTGATGTAAGGCATAATGCCTAGAGATATGATACTTAAACGCTCAGCGGCTTTACCACTAAACATATTAAATAGACCCAAGGCGTTGCTATTGTTTGAATTGAAAAATTCTTTAATTACGTCGACATTAACACCAGGAACTGGCACATAAGCCAGTATCCTGTATGCGAACAAAAATGCCAACGTGATTAAAATCTTGTTGGTCAGTGTTTTATCCATTATTTTGTTCCGCTAACGCTAACGTTCTCGTCTTTGATCTTTGAAGCAAGAGCTTTTGCGCTTGCACCGATTAGTTTTATCTTAGTAACGCTCTTTGAAATTTTATGAACGCTAGCTATTGTTGCTATTGAAATTTCTGCAAGCTCTTTTATAGCTGCGATCTTTTCAACATTGATAACATAAGGTTTTTCAAATTTAGAAGCAAAGCCTACTTTTGGAAGACGTCTTTGAAGCGGTTGTTGTCCGCCCTCAAAGCCCCTTTTTTCATTATAGCCTTTTCTTGCTCTTTGACCTTTATTACCTTTGCCAGCAGTTTTGCCATTGCCACTGCCCTGACCACGACCTATTCTTTTAGTTGCATGAGTTGAACCTGCAGCAGGTGTTAATTTTTCTAATGCCATCTTAACTCCTTTCTCTTAGCTTTTTAGCAAACTAAGTGCTTTTATAGTAGCACGAACGACGTTTGCTGAGTTGTTTGAGCCAAGTGATTTAGTAAGGATATCCTTAATACCTGCAAGCTCGATAATAGGACGTGCACTACCACCAGCGATAACACCGGTACCTTCGCTAGCTGGGCGAAGTAGCATTCTACTTGCGTTGTATTTTACCTCTACATCGTGAGGGATAGTTGTGCCCTTGATCTTAACGTGGATAATATTTTTAAATGCGTCATCAATCGCTTTTCTCATCGCATCTGGCACCTCTTTAGCTTTGCCATATCCAAAGCCAACTAGGCCATTTCTATTACCAACAACAACTAAAGCTGTAAATCTAAATCTACGACCACCTTTAACAACCTTTGTAACCCGACCGATATCGACGATTACTTCTTCAAATTCTTCTCTATTATATTTTTCCATCGATTTTCCTTTGGGTTATAGCTTGATGCCATTTTCTCTTAAAGCTTCAGCAAATGCTGCGATAACGCCATGATACAAATAACCATTTCTATCAAAAATTGCAACATCTATCTTCTTAGCTTTCAAAGCCTTAGCAAATTCTTTAGCTAAAGTGACCGCACCTTCTTTATTTGCTTTTATGCCTATTTTTCTACCATCAACTGCAGCTAGTGTAGTAGCTGTAACGTCGTCAATCGCTTGAACATAAAGAGTTCTGTTTGATTTGAAAATAGAAACTCTTGGGCAAGTTGCAACACCAGAAATTTTACCTCTGATTCTTCTTTTTCTCTTAATTCTAAGAGCGATTTTTCTTTTTAGTACTTTTGCTGTCATTTACCGCTCCTTACTTCTTAGATGTCTTGCCCGCTTTGCGGATGATACGTTCTTCTAGATATTTAACGCCCTTGCCTTTATATGGCTCAGGTGGTCTAAATCCTCTAACTTGAGCAGCCACTTGACCTACTACTTGTTTGTCGTCACCTTTGATAGTAATAACGTTTTTATCAACGCTAGCTTCAACGCCTGCTGGTAGCTCATAGTTGATAAGGTGTGAAAAACCAAGAGATAGCTCTAAAATTTTACCTTTTGCAGCTGCTTTGTAACCAACGCCGTTGATCTCAAGCTGGCGAGTAAAGCCATGAGTGATACCAGTTACGATGTTGTTAGCAAGTGCTCTATATGTTCCCCAGTAAGCTCTACTTTGGCGATCTTCGCCCTTTGGAGCAAAAACTATATGACCATTTTCTATCTTGACATCAACGTGACCTTTTGTGTCAAGCTCTTTTAAGTGATTGCCCTTTTTAAATTTTAGGACATTATTTTCAACGCTAACGTCTACACCACTTGGGATAGCGATAGGCTGTTTTCCAATACGTGACATTTTTTTCCTTTACTTGTCTAGGGTGTTCCTACATTTACGAATAAACACCACAATGCCGTAAATTTGATCGTCAAATTTGACGAAACCTTCATTTGAATTTCTAAATTTAGCTTTGGCGAAATATAAAATTTCACCTAGCTAAAAAGAAATTTTAACCTTAAGCTATAAGGTTAAAATAGCGTTTTTAACGCAGTTTATTACCAAACGGTGCAAAGAACCTCGCCGCCAACGCCAGCTTTACTTGCTTCAATACCGCTCATAACGCCTTTGCTTGTGCTAACGATAACTGTTCCGTAACCATTTTTAAAACGCTTAATGTCGTCTTTGCCTTGATAAACGCGGCGACCAGGTTTTGAAACCCTTTTAAGCTCGTTTATAACGCTTCTGCCGTACTCATCATACTTTAAAACTACGTTTATAAATTTCTTGTTACCTTCTTCGATAACGTTGTAGCTCTCTACATAGCCTTTTGCTGCAAGGATAGAAAGAGTAGCCTCAACAACCTTAGAATGAAGCAATTTCGCAGTCTCAAGTCTTCTCATACTTGCATTTCTAATGCGTGTTAATCCATCTGATATTAAATCGTTCAACATTTCTCTTCCTTACCAACTTGCTTTTTTAAGACCAGGTATTAGGCCTTCGTTAGCCATTTTTCTTAGGCAAACACGGCAAATTCCAAAATCTTTATAAACAGAGTGCGGACGACCGCAAATTTGGCATCTAGTATAGCCGCGAACCGCAAATTTTGGCTTGCGTGCAGCTTTTGCTATCATTGATTTCTTTGCCATTTTACTTTCCTTTTGCAAACGGCACACCAAATAGCTCTAGCAATTTGAATGCCTCTTTATCGTTTTTAGCCGTAGTAGCAATCGTAATATTCATACCATGAGTTCGTAAAATTTTATCATACTCAACCTCTGGAAACATTAGCTGCTCGCTAAGACCAAAGTTATAGTTTCCACGTCCGTCAAAGCCATTTTTTGGAAGACCACGGAAGTCTTTAACTCTTGGAAGAGCAACGCTGATTAGCTTATCTAAGAAAGCATACATTTGCTCTTTTCTCAAAGTTACTTTGATACCAACAGGGAAACCTTCGCGAACTTTAAAGCCAGCAACTGATTTTTTAGCATCAGTGATAACCGCTTTTTGTCCAGCGATAAGCGAAATGGTATCAGCCATATTTTGAAGCACTTTCTGATCTTTCGCAGAGTCTCCAGCGCCTACACTGATCACGATCTTCTCGAGCGCAGGGATAAGCATTGGATTTTTGATGTCAAATTCTTTTACGAGAGCTGGCTTGATAGTTTCGTTAAATTTATCTTTTAATCTACTCATATCTCTTATCCTTCAACTTTCGCGACGTTTGATATGTCAATTGGCATCTCTTTATTTACGTGACCACCATTTGGAGTTTTTTCGCTTGGTTTGATAGCTTTTTTAGCTACTTTGCATCCCTCAACTATAACCTGACCTTTTTTTGCAAGAACTGCTAAAATTTTACCAGTTTTGCCTTTATCGTCACCAGCGATGATCTTTACAGTATCGCCTTTTTTGACTTTAAATTTTACATTAGCCATTATAAAACCTCCGGAGCTAGCGAAACAATCTTCATAAAGTTAGCATATCTAACTTCACGTCCAACTGGTCCAAAAATACGAGTGCCGACTGGCTCTTTTTTGCTATCAAGTATAACAGCTGCGTTTTCGTCGAAGCGGATTAGCGAACCATTATCTCTTTGAACCTCTCTTTTAGTTCTTACAACAACAGCTTTTACAACCTGTCCTTTTTTGATCTTACCATTTGGAAGAGCTTTTTTAACAGAGCAAACTATGATATCGCCAAGTGTAGCGTATCTTCTTTTGCTGCCGCCAAGAACTTTTATACACATTAACTCTTTTGCGCCGCTGTTATCAGCAACTGCAAGTCTTGTAAAACTTTGAATCATTACTCAACTCCCTTTGCCAATACAGCTTTTAAGCGAAAATTCTTGCGAGCTGAAAGTGGTCTGCACTCAACTGCAACAACTGTATCGCCTGCTCTTGTCTCATTTTTCTCATCATGAACTAAATACTTTTTAAAGCGTTTTACAAATTTATGGTATCTTGGGTGCATAACGCGTCTTTCTACCAAAATAGTAGCTGTTTTATCTCCAGCTTTTTGTAAAACAACACCTTGAATTTCTCTTTTTAATGCCATTTTACGCCCCTTGTCTTGTTGCACTAATTGCAGTGTTGATCTGAGCTATCTCTTTGCGAACAGCACTAATCTCATTAGGGTTGCTTAACTGCATAGTTTTTAGCTTTTGTCTCAATGTAAATAAAAGCACCTTTTTCTCTTTTAGCAACGCGTTTAATTCTGCAACGCTCTTATCTTTTAACTCAGTATATTTCATTTTCACTCTCTCGCGTTACAAATTTTGATTTGAAAGGAAGTTTGTGTAGAGCCAAAGTTAAAGCTTCACGAGCCAACTCTTCGTCAACACCAGCCATTTCAAATATTATACGACCAGGTTTAATGTTCATAACCCACTCTTCAACTCCTGCCTTACCTTTACCCATACGAGTTTGTAGAGGTTTTTTAGTAAGTGGCTTGTCAGGGAAAACCCTAATCCAAATTTTAGCCTGTCTCTTTACGTGACGAGTTAGAGCTTGACGAGCAGCTTCTATTTGGCGTGAATTTACTCTACCAGCCTCAACAGCTTTAAGTGCAAATTCGCCAGTTGCTAAAGATGCTCCGCGAGTCGCATAACCACGGTTGCGACCTTTCATTTGCTTACGAAATTTCGTTCTTTTAGGCATCAACATAATTATTTACCTCTTCTTGCTCTACGTGTTTTCTTAGGTGCCTCTTCTTCAGTTTTCTCAGGTTGAACACCTTTTTGAAGAACCTCACCTTTAAAAATCCATACTTTAATCCCTATGTTTCCATAAGTTGTATGAGCCTCAGCTACACCGTAATCTATCTTTGCTCTAAGAGTATGAAGCGGAACGCGACCTTCTAGATACCACTCGGTTCTTGCCATCTCAGCGCCACCTAAACGACCAGCAACTGAAATTTTGATACCTTTAGCGCCTGATTTTTGAGCACCTTGGATAACTTTTTTCATAGCACGTCTAAATGCGATACGCTTTTCAAGTTGCATAGCTACGTTTTCAGCAGCAAGTTGAGCTGAAGCTTGAGCTTTTCTTTCTTCTTTGATATTTACATTTACTTCTTTGCCGATAAGTTTGCTAACTTCGTTCTTTAGGTTTTCAACATCTTGACCTTTTTTGCCGATGATGATACCAGGGCGAGCTGCAACTACAGTTACACGAAGTTTTTTAGCCGTTCTTTCGATTAGAATTTGGCTAATTCCTGCATAGTAAAGTTTTTTCTTTAAAAATGCACGAATTTTGTAATCTTCACCGATATTTTCAGGAAGACTTTGTTTGGTTGGAAACCATCTAGATTCCCAGTTGCGGTTAATTCCTAGTCTAAGACCTATTGGATTTACTTTTTGTCCCATATTATGCTTCCTTCTTTTCAGGTTTAGATACTTCTACCATTACATGAGAAGTAGGTTTGCGAATTTTGCTCGCTGTTCCTCTTGCTCTTGGTCTAAATCTCTTTAATACAGGACCAGCATCAACGCGGCAACTAGTTACTACAACCTCTTCTGGCTCAAATCCGCCATTTGCTACTGCTGAGCTAATAGCGTTTGCTATAAATTTAGCACCACGATTTGGCATAAATTGCAAGCTTGCAAGTGCTAGCTCGGCATTCATACCTTGAACTTCTCTTGCTATAAGTCTTGCTTTTGTAGGAGAAAGTCTTACGAATTTTATAATTGCTCTACTCATATCATCTCCCCTTACTTGCCGATTTTCTTTTGCACTGAGCCTTTGTGACCCTTAAATGTGCGTGTTGGAGCAAATTCGCCAAGTTTATAGCCTATATGATTTTCTGTAACATATACAGGAATAAAGCTCTTGCCATTATGAACGTTAAATGTTAGTCCAATCATTTCAGGTACAATCGTGCTACGTCTTGACCAAGTCTTGATTGGTTTGTTATCGTTTGCATTTTTTGCGGCAATAACTTTTTTCATTACATGATCATCTACGAAAGGACCTTTTTTGAGTGATCTTGCCATCTCTATTTTCCTTTCCTTCTTGAAATTATAAGCTTATCGCTAGCTTTTTTACGGCGAGTCTTAGCACCTTTAGTTGGTTTACCCCATGGAGTAACTGGGTGACGGCCTGAATTTTTCTTACCTTCACCACCGCCGTGTGGGTGATCAACTGGGTTCATAGCAGAACCACGTGTTTGTGGGCGGATACCGCGGTAGCGATTACGTCCGGCTTTACCTATAGTGATGTTAGCCCAGTCTTCGTTGCCTACTACACCAATACTTGCCATACACTCAGCTAGTACTTGTCTCATCTCGCCACTTGGCATTCTTAAGATAACATACTTCTCTTCTTTACCCATTAGCTGAGCATAACCACCAGCCGAACGAGCTATCTGAGCTCCTTTACCAGGTTTTAGCTCTACGTTATGAACGATAGTACCAACTGGGATAAATCTTAATTTCATAGCGTTGCCTGGTTTAATATCTAGTGAGCCCTCATCGATAGATGCGATAACGTCGCCAACATTTAGGCCATTTGGTCTAATGATATAGCGTTTTTCGCCATCTTTGTAAGCTATAAGAGCGATACGGCAGTTTCTATTTGGATCGTACTCGATCGCTTCAACTTTACCTTCTATACCAAATTTACGACGTTTAAAGTCGATGATACGATAAAGTTTTTTTGCACCTGCTTCTTTATGTCTTGAAGTTATACGACCATTGTTGTTTCTACCGCCGGTTGCAGGTAGTTTAACAAGCAAGCTTCTAACGCTTGGTTTAGCTGTTATATCTTCAGAGCTTAGTCCAGTCATATATCTACGACTAGGTGTATATGGTTTATATGATTTTATAGCCATCTTACGCCTCCGTATTTTCTAGGCTTACGCCTTCAGGTAACTTAACGTAGAATTTCTTTATCTCGTCACGTTGGCCTGCTCTTCCTCTAAAACGCTTAACCTTGCCGCTAATTCTAAGTGAATTTACGCGAACAGGCGTTACTCCAAAATACTCTTGCAAAACCGCTTTTAAGCTGTTTTTTGTAACTCTTGGTGAAGTTTGGATAACAACAACGCCTTGTTCTTGAAGGCCTAGAGTTTTTTCTGTATAAATAATTGTTTTGATATCAGTTATATCCGCCATTTTAGCCCTCTTTTGTTATAGTTTTTAGTGCAGCTTTTTCAATAATAACCGAACTAAATGTAGAGACAAGATAAGCATTTACCTCATTTGCATCTACTACATAGCAGTTTGCTAAATTTCTAAAAGCAAGTAGTGTTTTATCGTCTAGTAAATCTTTAACGATAAGCGCGTCTTTTACTTTTAAATTTTTGATGATATTAGCTGCATCTTTTGTCTTTCCAGACTCGATTGAGATGCTATCTACTGCGAAAATTTTACCATCTTGTGCTTTTACCGCCAAAGCGTACTCAAGAGCTAGTCTTTTTTGTTTTTTATTGACTTTTTGAAAATAGTTTTTCTCGTTTGTTGGACCAAATGCAACTGCACCGCCTACCCAAACGTTAGTTCTAGTTGAACCTGCTCTTGCGCCACCACGTCCTTTTTGTCTCCATGGTTTTTTACCACCACCGCTTACAAAAGCACGGCTTTTAGTATGAGCCGAATTTGCTCTTATACCAGCAAGGTAAGATTTTACATAAAGATATAGGTTGTGCGGATTTACTTCAGCGTAGCTTGCAGGAAGCTCTAACTCGCCTGAATTTTCAAATTTATCGTTTAATACGTGAATTTTACTCATTTTACAATCCTTATTTTACCCATTGCACCATTGTGACCAGGAACGCAACCTTTTACAACTACGATGCCATTTTGAGCGTCAAAGCTTATTAGCTCGTTTTTAACAGTAACTTTCTCATTGCCCATGTGTCCTGCCATTTTCATACCTGGTTGAACACGACCTGGCCATTCGCAGTTACCAATTGAACCGTGGCGTCTGTGGAAACGTGAGCCGTGGCTTTTTGGACCACCACCGAAACCATGTCTTTTTACCACACCTTGGTAGCCTCTACCTTTTGAGTTAAAGCTAACTTTTAAAATTTTAGCCTCATTTAATGGTGTAAAGTCTAGGTTTCCAACTTCGCTATTAGCTACTTCAAGCGTAGCAAATTTGTTAAATTCTGCTGTCAGATTGTATTTCTTTTGCTGACCAGCGATAGCTTTGTTGTTTGCTTTAGTGTGGGCATACGCTACGATAGCACGTTTGTTTTCGTCAATCTCACATACTTTAGCCTCAACTAGCTTAAGTAGTGTAACTGGCGTACTCTTCGTGGCAATCGTTCTACTCATGCCTATTTTTTCTACAATATATTCCATACTCTTATCCTTTTGTCCGCTTATTTCATCGCACGAACTTCGACATTAACTTCTGGAGCTAGGTCGAGTTTTGTTAGGCTATCTACAGTTTCTGGAGTAGCAGCTACGATGTCAAGCATACGAGCGTGTATTCTCATCTCAAACTGCTCACGTGAGTCTTTGTTGATGTGTGGAGATTTTAAGACTGTATAGCGTTTGATCTTTGTAGGCATTGGTACCGGGCCACGAACGTCGGCACCTGTTCGTTTGACAGCTTCTACGATTGCTGCAACAGTGCGGTCTAGAACTCTATGGTCGTAAGCTTTTAGCTTTAACCTGATTCTTTCCATGTGTTTTCCTTTAAAAAGAACTTGTCGCAAACTCGCGACCTCTTTACATCAAAATAACTCGCATAGGATCAAGCGATCGTACGAGCAAGACATAGGTCTTTCGTAAAGAGATAGGGATTTTACAAAAAAGCCATTATAGTTGTCAAGAAAAACGCTATTTTTTGTTGAATTTTGATTAATTATTTCCTTTTGATAAGGAAAGTATAT
>NZ_CABPVA010000005.1:15262-31946 GCF_902460595.1 Campylobacter concisus | reverse complement strand
GAATTATTTGTAAAACAAACTAAATAAAAATTTTATTTTTATTATGATTTATAAAATACTATTTTTAAAACTAAAAATAATAGACGAGGCCATGGCTAAACTCAAAAAATTCATCGTGGGTTTTTAGTTCTAGCATGTTAGTCTAATGCGTGAATTATCACCATAAAAAAGGAAACAATAAAAAAATATATGCCAAAAAATATTACCATATAATTTGCCACAGGTTCGGTCGTCATCTCTAATAAAAGCGCATCATACCATTGATATAAAGCAAATTTTGCAAGAAAATAAAAAATGATACCAACTAAAACTCCTTGATAAAACCTAACATCCCAATGCTCTATAATGCCATTGACATGATCTGGATACAGAGCGAAAAAGAAAGGCAATATAAAAAATAAATATGTGATAGTCGAAAGCCTTCTAAGAATTTTTTCGGCTCTTTCATTTTCCGAACCACCCAAATATTTATATCCCCAAAGTATAAGTGGCGCATATATCAAACCTATATAGAAAATAGTAAGTAACAAAAAGAATTTAGTATTTGAGCCAAAAAAAACCAAATATAAAAATATCCCTACCCACAAGCAACTTAATTTTACAAAAATACTTTCAAATATACTTATTTTATTGCCATGGGAATCCTCTTTGTCTTTTGCAAAAGTAACTGCTGTATATAAAAGTGCCACAAAGAAAAAAAATGGTGGTGGAATTAAAGACACATCAAGCATGTGATTACCAAATAGCCACGCGCAAAAAAATGCACTGATCCACGCAAGGGCTATTTTCATGATTTTGTTTTGCATAACCACTCCTCTTTTAAATTTTCTTAATTATATATTTAAATTTAAGCTAAATCAATACGATAATAATATAACTTAGCTATGACCAAACAATAAAGTATATATTATTTTACAGATAAATCTTTTTAATTTTTAATAAAGTAATTTTTTACTCTGTATAAAACCAAATTTAGCAAATTATCAAAATATATTATAAATAGATCGTCTTTTTGATACAATAGTCTTTATATAAAATTAGAAGGCTTAAAGATGCTTAAAAAAATACAATTTCTCATAAAACAAAAAAGCTATAAAATATTTAGAGAAATGCCATTTATTTTCTCTGCACTATTAGAAGAAGAAGGATTGGCAGAACGATATCGTTTGCCAATTACTCGGTTAGATATTGGCTTAGCTATCATTGGAGTTTTTTTACTTTTCTCTTATGGTTTTAAATAGAAAAAATAATATCAATATATTTTTAATTTTAGACTACAAACACTTTATCACTTTACTGAAATTTTAAATTCTAATTCTACAACATCTTGTTCATCTTTTAAAATAAAAAATTTAACACAATATTTTCCTTTTTAAAAGGAAGTGGCTATAATTTCAAAAAGCTAAAAAGGTCAAATTTGAAAAGTTTAGAAACGCTCTATCAAGCACCCATTAAAAATGCTAAATTTATCCCCAGAAAATATGAGATCATCTCTCCAAAAACGCTTATCATTGGCGCTATATCAAGTGGCAAAACAGCCCTTGTTTATGAGTTTTTGAGCCATTATAAGAGCGAAGAGAGGCTTTATATAAATTTAGATGATCTAAGGATAGATAGAGCCTTGCTTTTAGCAAATTTAAAAGAGTTTTTAGAAAAAAATGCCCAGATAAAGGTGCTTGCAGTTGAAAATTTACAAGGCGCTGATCTTGTAAATTTAGACTTTTTGAAAGGCATTGCACTTGAAAATATTATCCTTACAAGCAAGGAATTTTCACTCACGATTGAGGACTTTGCACGTATAAATTTAAACTACCTCGACTACGAGGAATTTATACTATTTTTTAAGAAAAATTTAGACCAAGACCTGCTTTTTAGCTACTTTTTAGCCCATGGCAACGAGATAGCAAGCGCCTTTTTGGACTCCAGCGAGGTCACAGCTCACTTGCAACAGCTCTTAAGAGCAAATTTAAACGAGCAAAGCATCGCCATCTTAAAAGAGTGCGCAACAAAGTGCCACGACACAGTGAGTGCCTTCGCCATCTACAAAAATCTAAAAGAGCAGATGAAAATTTCAAAAGATAGCGTTTATAGCGCGATAAGCTGGCTAAATGAGAGCGGATACGTAGAGTTTGTGCCAAATTTAGATGAGAGTAGCACGAGCAAGAAAATTTACTTTACAAATTTCGCCCTTCGCAACGCTTTATGCCTAAAAAAGGACTTTTTAGCTGTCTTTGCAAATGTCGTTTTTTGTGAGCTGCTTAAATTTAAAGATGAAATTTACTACACAAAAGAGATCGATTTTTTTCTTAGTAAAAAGAAGCTCGCGATCATCTGTGTGCCATTTTCTGCGCCTGAGATCGTCTTTTTAAAATTTAAAAAACTCCACGCGAGCCTAAAAGAGCTAGGCGTTAGCAAACTTCAAATAATCAGCGTCGCAAACCAAGCCGAGCAAAGCATCGAGGGGATAAAGTGCGAGATCTTGCCGTTTTCTAGGTGGAGCCTAGGTTTATAAATTTAAACTCTTTGTTTGATTATCATTTTAAAAGTCTAGGGATAAAATAGTTATAATCAAAAAAACTATAAAGGACAGACATGAGAGCATTTTTTGGGATCTTATTCATCGCTGCAAGCCTTTTTGGCTATGAGATAAACCACGAAAACTGGGCTAAATTTTATAAATTTAGTGGCGATGCAAATGGTGTGAAATTTGAAGTTTATATGAACTATTTTAAAGATGAATTTGAAAATTTCAAACAAAGTAAGAGCTTTAAGGTCCCAGCCAAGATAAGCGGTCACATCTTTTTTGACGGCGCTAAATACGACTATGAAAAAGGCTCTTTTGAACAAAATGGCAGTGAAATTTCTTCATTAAATGCAGTCTCAGATAAGATAAATTTAGACGTTAAAAACGAAAACGGCGAGCTAAAAGGCAAGATAATCGTCAAAAACAAAGCCTACAACGCCACCGTAAAAGAAGAAAAAGAGTATGAGATCCTAAATATCGGCATCCAAATGACCGAGGCAAACGGCACAAGATATGAGGCGATCACCAACGACATCTTCGCTAAAGACTCCGCTAAAAAATACAAAAACAAGCTTCTTGCAGAGTTTTACGACCTAAAAAGCGAGCGCAAAAAATGGCCAAACAACCAGTATGAGAGTCTAAAAGAGATCTACTACATCAACGACAAGATCAAGAGCGTTTGCACCTACAAAAACGAAAAAACAAACTGCGAGGTGATCTCGCTTGCAACAAACAAAAAGCTAAAACTAAAGCAAATTTTTAAAGATATGAATAACGAACATCTAAAAGCAGTTCTTGCAACTGCTGGCGTGAGCGACAACTTCGTGCTTTCGCCGCTTGGGCTTACATTTTTAAACGAGGAGCAAATCAGCGTCCCACTTGAGGAGCTAAGACATTACTTTAGCGATGAAGTCGGGCTGTAATGGCTAAAATTTGCGGTATCGATGAGGCTGGACGTGGGGCGTTAGCTGGACCACTAAGCGTGGCTGCTTGCGTACTAAATAGTGAAATTCCTGGACTAAACGACTCCAAAAAATTAACCGCAAAAAGGCGCGAGGAGCTCTTTAAAGAGATCACAAAAAGCTCAAATTTTCTCATCGCCTACTTCTCAAACGCCCAGATAGACGAGCTTGGACTAAGTGAGTGCCTAAGGCGTGCGCTCAAGCTTTTTAAAGCGCATTTTGAGGGCTTTGAGATCATTTACGATGGAAATTTAGACTACGGCGTGGGTATAACCACGATGATAAAGGCCGACGGCAAGGTAGCTCAGGTGAGCGCAGCCAGCATCCTAGCCAAAGTAAGCCGTGACCGCTTGATGAACGGCTGGGATAAATTTTATCCCGCATACGGCTTTGCAGGGCACAAGGGATATGGCACGAAGTCGCACCTAGACGCCATAGATAAATTTGGCTACTCAGACTTTCATAGAAAAAGCTTTGTAATAAAGCCAAAACTCACGCAGGGCTCGCTATTTTAGCTGCGCATCCTCCATATAAAAAAGCACGCTTGCGCCGTAAAATTTATAAACTCCGTTTTCTTGCACGATTTCCATAGAGCGCAGAACAAAGACCCTTTTGCCTACTTCAAGGATCAAAAGCTGCTCTTTTAGCTGCTCAAATACCTCAGCGCCAAAGTCGCCGTCTGGCTTTAAATTTAAACTCGCAAGCGCTTTTTCTAGGTGCTTTTGCATATTTATACTAACTCTTTCATTATCTAGCTGCATAACGAGCTCATCGCCATTTGTGCTGCTTGAGACTACGCTTTTTATGGTCGCCTCTTTGACGTTTATGCCGATATTGCCTGAGTTAATGCTAAATACCTGCCACTTTTTCTCTGAGATACTCTCTAAATTTGATATAAATTTTTTATTTTCTAGTGCAAATTTATCGCCGTTTTCTACGAGATAGTCAAATTTATCTTGCAAAAAGTAAAGCTTCTCTTCGCCTATCTTACTCACGTCACCACTTAGCAAGCCGCTACTATCAAGTAAATTTAGCGCTCTTAGCTCTCTTAGCAAAAGCTCTTTTTGAGAATTTATGGTAAGCAGCTTCGTATCAAGGACAAAATGTGTGAAAAATATGCCAAATACCATAAAAAATGCTAGAAATTTATAAGGGAAATTTCTAAGAAATATCATCACAAAATAGCTCAAATTTGCAAATATCACACAGGCGATGAGATAGATCCTAGGCTCGCTTAGGCCGTACTCACCGACCCTGTGCATGACGCCCCACCAAAGCAAAACGCTAGGCAAGATGACAAAAAGTGGCAAGAGCTTAAAAATTTGATCATAAATTTGGCTTTTGATAAGTAAATTTAGCCCCCTTAAAACAAAGCCAGCGATCAAGCATGCAAGCACGATGTAGGCCACTCCGCCACGTGGCAACTCAAGCAAAACAAGCCTATAAATGCAGTATAAATTTAAAAGCACCACATAGATGATAAGCACTGGATTTAGGATGAAATTTATGGCGATCTTGATGAAATTTAAGAGCCTATACTCGCTAAATTTGCTCTCAAAAAAGATAAATAGACAAGGCAGACCAAAAGAGGCCAGCGTCAAGTAGAGCCTTTGCATCCTATGGCTGGTTAAAAGTTCTAAATCAAAAAGGTAGTTAAGCCCTGCACAAATAGCCACAATGCCAAGAAAAAATAGGTGAAAAAGGGCAAATGAGATGAGTAAATTTAATAGTCTTGCTAGGCTCTGGCTTATAAATTTCTCATTATCTTTGGCAAAATTTAAAGAAAATAAAAGCACAAAAGCCATGAGATAAAGTGCCACAAGATCGCTAGCGTGACCGCTTAGCTTAAGGCCAAAAAAGTAAAGTGTTGCGCCAAATATCAAAAAATATAAAGGGAGTAAAATTTGCCTTTTATTTAGATAGATAGCGACCAAAAGCAGTGGCTCAAGCAGCCAAAAACCTCTGTAATCCCCAATGATCTGACTTGAACTAAGAAAGATGGTAGGCAGACTAAACGCCAAAATGGTAAGAAACAAAATTTTTTTATCAGCAAATGCAGCTTTTAGCTCGGTGATGATATGCAAGGTCGTCCTTTAAAGGATGAAATTTAGCCACATTACATGGCTAAAACTGGGGTTTAGAAATTTGCAAGAGGCGCAAATTTCTAAATGAAATTTATACTTTTAAAAGCTCGGCTTCTTTCTCTTTTACGAGAGTGTCGATCTTTGCGGTGTAGGTGTCAGTTATCTTTTGAACCTCATCTTGTCCCTTTTTGCTCTCGTCTTCAGTTATAGCCTTGTCTTTTTCAAGCTTTTTGACCTCGTCGTTTGCATCTTTTCTCACGTTTCTGATGCTAACTTTTGCCTTTTCGCCCATAGCTTTTGCGTGTTTTGCATTTTCTTGGCGTTGCTCGACGGTCATTGGTGGGAAAAATAGCTTAACGCTCTCGCCGTCACTGTTTGGATTGACGCCGATGTTTGCAGCTTGGATGGCTGATGAGATCGCTTTTATCATGCTCTTTTCCCAAGGCGTGATAGCGATAGTCGAAGCGTCGCTCGTAAGCACGGTGGCTACTTGATTAAGCGGAGTTGGCGAGCCGTAATAATCGACCATGACATTATCTAGGATGTTGATATTTACCTTGCCAGTTCTAAGTGTTGTAAAATCGCGTTTTAAAGAAGCGATCGCCTTTTCGCAACCCTCTTTTTGGGTATCGTAAATTTTATTTAGCATTGGTGTCCTTTATTAGAAGTTTTGTGCTTCTGTGATGATCTACTTTTAGCGACATTAACACTTTGCGTTTATCAAGTGGTGGGTTAAATTTACACTCAAAAACGCCATTTGTCATAGGTACTTTTCTAAAGCCATCAAAGCCAGTCATGAAAAAACTGCCCTCACTTGCGTTAGTGTCGGTCTTGATGATGAGTTTATCGATCGCATTGTTTTGCGGATAGCCCTCTGGGAAAATCCACTGAGCATTTAAAAATTTACTATTAAAAGTTAGCGCTATCTTTGTGCCATTCATCACTGGCGTTCTGTAAAGATCATAAACGTCACTTTTATCTGAAACTGCGCCTGAGTTTTGATTTAAAAGTGCTAAAAAGCCAAATTCTTTTGCCAAAGAAACGACCCTACTATCGATCTCACCATAAGGCACTGCGAAGTATTTAGGCTTATAACCCATATGCTTTTCAAAGGTCTCAACACCCTTTACAAAGTCCTCTCTTAAGGCCTCATCGCTAAGTTTAGTCATCCTTGGATGAGCGTATGAGTGATAGCCGATCTCTCCGTAAGCTTCTAGCTCTTTGATCTGATCAAAGTCTAGATAATCACCATATTTGTTCGCGCTTGCCTCTACATAGACCATCAAAGCAAATGGGTAGTTATACTCTTTAAAAAGCTCAAGAGCGTTATTGTAAAAGCTTTTGTATCCATCATCAACGGTGATAACGATCCAGTTATCAGGGATCGGTTCGCCAGCATTTACCGCATCGACAAGCCTTGATAGCTTGACAACTTCGAAGCCATTGTTTTTAAAGTATTCAAACTGCTCTCTTAAATTTTGGATAGAAATATCTGTGCTAACGTGTCTTGGATCGTCAAAGCGGTGATAAACTAGGATGTGAGCGTCTGCCAAAGCAAACGTTAGCGTCAAAAGTGACGCTAAAAACGTTTTTATCATTGTTATTTTACTGGATTTTGTGGTGCGCTAGGAGCTGCTGGCACGTCGTTTGATTTTGGTATGACTAGAGATTTGCTATCGACACTATCAACGATAGAGCGTTTTAGATCTTTGTTGTAAAAATATCCAAGTGCAAGTGTGTTTAGGATAAACAAAACGCCTACCACAAAGGTAAATTTAGCTAAAAACCCAGCTGGTCCTTTTGCTCCAAAAAGGCTCTCGTTGCTTCCACTGTATGCTCCAAGACCGATAGATGAGCTCTTTTGGAGTAAAACTGCGATCGTGATAACGACAGCTAGAACAAATTGCAAGATTAAAAATATTAAACTCACGAAATTTCCTTTAAATTTTTTAAATAGTTTGCGATTATACAAGAAAAGATTTAAATTTTTAGTTAAAGTTCTTTTTCAAGCTCATAAAGCTCGTATCTTATGCTTTTAAAAAGCTCAGCTCGCTCTAAATTTACAAGCTTAAAGCACTCTTCAAGCACTCTTGCGCTCTCCTGGGCACGCTTGAAATTTGCAGTGATGATTTCGTCTAAATTTGATCTTTCTTGCTCGCTTTTTGTGCTTGTTTTTAGAACGTCGTTTTGAGAATTTCTAAATTTCAAAAAGTCATCTTGTGGGATCTTTGCCTTGTGGCGGAGGGACTTTATCTTATAGGCGAGCTTAGCGTCATCAAAGACATATCTTTTTATATCTTCAACGACGCGAAGCCCTTCTTTTAGCCTATTTAAATTCGCATCTATCACTCGGTAGATGCGCTCGTCATTAGTCATTTCTATTAAAAATGCCTAAAATTTGTAGTAATGATGTAAATAAATTTACAAAATCAAGATACAAAGCAACTGCACCCTCAACTGGTGTCTCGTAGTTGCCACGGATGATATTTTGTGTATCAAAAAGTATGTAAGCACTAAATAAGATCGATGAAATACTTGCGATTACAAGTTGAAACATCATGCTTTTAACGAAAATGTTGATGATCGCTGCCACAACGATAACTATCAAAGTTATAAATAGCATCTTACCCATCGTTGTGAAGTCGCGTTTTGTATTCATCGCAAAGACGCTTAATGCACCAAATGCAACTGTCGTCAAGCCAAATGCTTGAGCCACGATGCTAGCACCACTTGGCATAGCAAGGATCGCTGAAAGTAGCGGAGTTAGCGTAAGACCGCTTACAAATGTAAATGCAAAAAGAAGCACTAAATTTAATCCCTCTTTGCGTTTAGCCGCCATTAGTCCAAAAAGTAGAACAAACTCAAGTATCACAAGTCCCCAAAACAAAAATCTATTTGCCGCAAAAACGCCAGCGATACTAATGCCTACATAAGCGCCAGCAGTAGCTGAAAGTAGTGATGCTGCAAAAAGTTGATAAGTCTGTTTTATAAAAGTGCTTAGTGAGCTTTGAGAATACGCAAGCTCTTCTTGATTTTGCTTAGCGTAGTTTCTATCATACAAACTCATTTTTTCTCCTTATGAATTTTTGTGGTGAGTTTAGCCTAAAATAATTAAACAATATATAAAAAGAAGTTTAATAAAAAATATTAGTTTAAAGTCCGTTTTAGAGAGCATTTTTTTGATTAAATAAAAGTTGCTATAATCGCGATAAAAATATAAAAAATGGAGATAAATTTTATGGATGATTCAATACTTGAAGGTGCAGTAAATTTTATGGAAGATGGTTTTTTAGAGCATGAAGAGCTCTTTAAAAGCTTGCAACACAAGCAAGATCCGCACACGCTTTTCATATCATGCGTGGATTCAAGGGTCGTGCCAAATTTGATAACAAACTGCCTGCCAGGTGAGCTTTTTATGGTGCGAAATATCGCAAACATCGTGCCGCCTTATAGGGTGAGCGAAGAGTTTTTGGCGACTACTTCAGCGATCGAGTATGCGCTTGAAGTTTTAAACATTAAAAACATCATCATTTGCGGACACTCTGACTGTGGTGGATGCGCGGCGCTTTATGTTGATGAAAAGAAGCTAAAAAATACTCCAAACGTTAGAAACTGGATCAGGCTAATAGAGCCTATCAAGCGAGAAGTGCTTAAATTTACAAGCGATGATCCAGCCAAAATGGCGTGGCTAACCGAGAGGCTAAACGTTATAAATTCGATCGAAAACATAATGACATATCCAAATGTAAAAGAGGAGTATGAAAGTGGTAAGCTTCAAATTTATGGCTGGCACTACATCATAGAAACTGGCGAAATTTTTAGCTACGATTTAAAAGAGGGCACGTTTAAACTTCTAGCGGACAAAAGAGGCGAAAATGCGTAAATTTCTAACCATCATCCTGCTTTCTTTCATAACTCTTTTTGGCGCTGATAACAACGTAACGCAAGAAGACGATATCATCAGCATAACAAATCAAATTCAAACCCTAAACAGCCAGATAAACATCATAAAATCTCAGCAAAAAGACCTAAACGCTTCAAAGATCGATAACTCAAATTTGATCACTCTTCAAAATAAAAAGAACGCTCTTTTAGAGAAAATTCCGACCTATGTTATGCAGATCGAAGTTACACAAAGCGATATCAATAAATACAACCTGCAAAAAGAGGCACTAGAAAAAAAGGTCGCAAGACTTGAGAAGCAGTCAAACAAGGATGCCTACATCCAAAGTGCTATCGAGCTTGAGAAGATGAAGGTTGATTACGCTTACTACTCAGCGCTTATTAGTCTTGAAGAGATCTTTAAAAAGGGTGCTAAGGCAAATTCTATAAAAGAAGTGATAGATAATGGACTTTTAAATTTACAGACAACTTCTTATGTAAGTATAAAAGATCTAAAAGACTCACTAAATGACACTTCAGGCTCTTACGACAGCGCCTTTTTTGACCTTGAGCTGAAAAAAGAGAGTGAAGAAGAAATTTTAATCTATCTTAAAAATAACGCCGATCTTCTAAGCTCAAGCATGCTCTTATCTGAGCTAAATTTAGTCGATGCAGTCGAATACATAAACAAAACAACTGACATAAATTCAAGTAAATTTAACATCGGCAAGATCGTTGTTATCGTTGCGATATTTTTATTTTTCGTCTCGCTAACTAGAATTCTAGCCAAACTAACCTACTGGCTAATGTCACTCATCGCTTCAGGCGAAGGGGTAAAAGAGGCTAAAAATCAGATCGTTGATATCGTGAAAAAGCCGATCTCAGCACTTCTTATCATCTATGCGCTAAATATCTGTATCGGCGTTGGATTTTACCCAGTGCCAGTGCCTCTAACGGTAGCAAATATCTTTTCTATCATATATATAGTCGCATTTTCATGGCTTGTCCTAACCATACTAAATGGCTACGGCATCGCTATAATCGACAAGATCGCGCAAAAAAGCAAGCGTAAAGAGGTGATAAACCTAGCGCTAAAAGTCATCTACGTGATCGTGCTAATTATCACACTTTTACTGATCCTTCAAAAGCTTGGCTTTGATATCTCAGCGCTAATTGCCTCACTTGGTATCGGTGGTCTTGCCGTTGCCTTCGCTGCTAAAGACATCATCGCAAACTTCTTTGCCTCTGTTATGATGCTCTTTGACAACTCATTTTCACAAGGCGACTGGATAGTTTGCGGCGACATCGAGGGTACAGTCGTTGAGATAGGATTTAGAAAAACAACTGTTAGAAGCTTTGATAACGCCCTTATCTTCGTGCCAAACTCAAAGCTAGCAAGCGATCCTGTTAGAAACTGGAGCAGAAGAAAGGTCGGCAGACGTATAAGAATGGTTATTGGCATCGAGTATGGACCAACTACGGATGAGATCAAAAAATGTGTAAATGACATCAAAAATATGCTGATAAATCACCCAGATATCGCTAAAAGCGAAGATATCGCGGCTAATAAAAGAGGACTAAAATATAGACAAAACATAGTCTCAGTTGATGACTACGCTGGATATAAGTCAAATTTATTTGTCGTGGTTGATGACTTTGCTGATAGCTCGATAAATATCCTAGTTTATTGTTTTGCCAAAACTATCGTTTGGGGAGAGTTTTTAGATGTAAAACAAGATGTAATGCTAAAAATTATGGATATTTTAAAGCAAAATGGTCTAAATTTTGCATTCCCAAGCCAAAGCTTGTATATAGAAAATATCAAAGATAAAATTTAAGGAGAGAAAAATGAGTGATGATTTTGACTACGAAGAGGTAGAAGAAGACTACTCTGAATTTAACGATGAGGACGAGGATAGTAGCGATAGCTATGACTATAACTACGACGAAAATGACTATAACTATGAAGATAGCGATGAGGATGAGGATAGTTACGACTCGTATTAAAATGGTCTAATTAAATTTAATGGATGAAATTAACGGAGAGAATGCTTGGTACAGGAATTTATAGAGCAAGATAGCTATAAGGCTATCGATGACATTTACAAAACGATATTAAACGTAGCGATAGTAAGTAACGCCTTTGTCTTGATCGCGCTTTGCAGTTTTTACTTTGATTTAACGATCATTTTTATCTGTTTTTTATTTCTTTCTATTAGCACTGCTTTAAGGATTAGATTTAATATCAAGTACAGATTTTTAATCTCTGCCATCTTTCAACTAAATGTCATCACCGCAGTTATCGCTGGCGTTGTTGGCATGGGCTGGAGCTCCAATATATGGATAACACTCCTTGGCGTTATCTTTATAAACTACTTTTTGGCTTTTAATCAAAGACTTCTTACCTACTCTGTCTGCCTTCTTGAGCTATTTGTCCTTTTGTGGCTATATCTTACATATAAGGATAAAGTAGTTGGGATAGACTCCATGGTACAAATAGGCTCAACCTGTATAAGCGTTTTCTTTACTTTTTACTTGGTCTTTAGACTTTCGTTTTTCTCTGACGCGATCACATCTAGTGGCTACAAACAGATCAGCGAAGAGAAAGAGGAGATAGAGAGAATTTCTAAGTATGACTTTTTAACCGGTCTTTTAAATAGACGCTCAATCGAGAGAACACTTAGATATGAGCTAAAAGAGCTTAGGGAGAAAAGCAGTGACGCAAATTTAGTCGTTATGCTAGGAGATATAGATAACTTTAAAAAGATAAATGACACCTACGGACACGACTGGGGCGACAAGGTCTTAAAAGAGATCGCAAGGGCTTTGCAAGATACTTTTAGAGAAAATGACCACATTTGTAGGTGGGGTGGAGAGGAATTTCTAGTTATCTTGCCTGAAGTTAAAACTGAAGACGTAAAAAAGGTAGAAACCAGGCTTGGCACAAGGATAGCGCAGGTAAAGTTGCCTGATAAGAGCTCGGTAACCATGACCTTTGGTCTGGTTCTTTGTGCAAATGGCGTTATAACCGATATCGACACAGTCATAAATAAAGCTGATAAAAAGCTATATGAGGGTAAGAAAAATGGCAAAGACCGCATCGAGTATGAGATCATGAAGGCAAATAAGGACAAAGACAATGCCTAAAATTTCACTTTATATCTCACAAAAGATCATCGTCTTTTCACTCCTAGCTGTACATACTTTTTACCTAGTTATGTTTTGCCTCATGGGCGAAGAAATTTTAACTGTGGCAAATATCCTATCTGTTAGCATATATCTTTTTGCACTAAAGATACTCTTTGATAGCGAAGAGAACAACAAGATCGTAATGCTCATCTTGCAAGCAGAAATTTTACTCCATGCCTCACTTTGCGTCTTTATCCTTGGACTGGGCTGGGGCTTTGAAATTTTATTTTTAACATCGACAATTAGCCTCTTTTTCTTATCAGTTAGCTTTAAAACGTTAAGCAGACTTATCTCTTTGCTAGATATCGCGGCATTTTTGCTTTTTTATCTAGTGATAGATATACCAGTAAAAGACGATACTTTATATAAAGAGATATTTTTTGTATTTAACCTAACTGCATCTTGCGTGTTTGCTGTCCTAACATCATTTTTGCTAGAGAGCTCAAATTTATTTATATTCTTAGGCATCTTAGAAGAGAAAGAGTCTGCTAAGGCTGTCTTTAACCACGACCCACTAACTGGGCTTTTAAACCGCGCTTCGATGCAACAAATTTTTAGACAAAAGAATTTATTTGACGGCAATGACTTTGCTATCGTGATGTGTGACATCGATAACTTTAAAAAGATAAACGACACCTACGGACACGGTGCAGGCGATGAAGTGCTAAAGAGCCTTTCTAAAATTTTCAAAAACGCTTTTAGAAATGAAGACAGGGTTGCAAGATTTGGCGGCGAGGAGTTTTTGGCTGTTATCTTTGATGTTAAAAAGGCAAAAGCAGTTAGCATCTTAGAGCGTATCAGAGAGACACTTAATCAAAATGTCGTTGAATTTGAAAACAATAGGATCATAGCTACTATGACCTTTGGTGTCGTGGCTCACAGCGGCAACACTGAGGTAAATATCGAGCGTATGATCAAGCAAGCTGACGAGCTACTTTACGTTGGTAAGCGAAATGGTAAAAATATCGTTATGAGTGCGGATTACGATCCAAGAGGATAAATTTAGAGGCCTGGGCCTCTAAATTTTAATGTCCATACATTATGTTTGGTAGCCAAAGTGAAATTTGTGGTATATAAGTAACCAAGATAAGACCAAAGAACAAGGTTAGCGTCCATGGCAAGCAAGCCATGATGACCTCTTTTAAGTTCATATTTGTAAGACCGCTTGCGACAAATAAATTTAGTCCAACAGGCGGAGTCACCATACCTATCTCCATATTGACAACCAAGATGATACCAAAGTGAATAGGATCAACGCCAAGCTGCGTAGCTATTGGAAGCAAGAGCGGCACCATGATCATGATAACACTTGAAGGCTCCATAAACTGGCCCATGATAAAGAGCAAGATATTTACAAATATCAAAAATCCTATCATGCCGATATTTGCGTCAAGTATCATCGATGCGATCGCTTGTGGGATCTGCTCGCTAGTTAGCAAATATGCAAAAACAACGGCGTTTGCGATGATGAAAAATATCATAGCTGTTGTAAGGGCTGAGTCTAGGCAGATATCCCAAAGATCTCTTATCTTTATATCTCTATAGATAAAAAGTGAGATAAATAGCGCATAGACCGCACTTGCTGCAGCTGCTTCAGTTGGAGTGAAAATGCCTCCATAAATTCCACCAATAACCACAACGACGATTAGTAAAGCCCAAAATGCTTTTGCAAATTTCTGCACTCTTGCTTTAAATGGCTCAGCCTTAGTTGCTTTAAATCCAAGCTTTTTTGCTCCGACATAAGTTTGCACGAGCATAAATGCTCCAAGCATAAGACCAGGCACGACGCCTGCCATAAAAAGCTTACCGATACTAACCTCAGCAGTTACGCCATAAACTATCATAACAACTGAAGGCGGGATCAAAATTCCAAGCGAGCCAGCCGTAGTTATGCCGCCCACTGCGTACTCTTTTGGATAGCCAGCCTCTTTTATCGCTGCAAACATGATTGAGCCAATAGCCACAACCGTCGCAGGCGAGCTTCCAGAGACGGCTGCAAAGATGATGCAGGCAAATATCGCACTCATAGGCAAGCCACCTGGCAAGTGTCCGACCATAGACTTTGCAAAGTCGATGATACGCCTTGCCGAGCCGCCTTTGCTTAGTAAATTTCCAGCCAAGATAAACATCGGTATCGCCATTAGCGAAAATTTATTGATACCATCAAAAATTAGCTGCGGGATCGTAGCGATGTCGATATCTGTAAAAAATATCATAGTTAAAACGGTGCTTGTACCTAGCGAAACCGCGACTGGCACGCCTATTAGCATCAGTGCAAAAAGCAGGATAAATAAAAATGCTATTGTCATCTTTTTCTCCTTAGTCTTTGACTACGCTACCATGAGCTAGCTCGTGCGCTTCGTTGCTTACGACCTTTGCTGCTGGAGTTAGAGCTACTTTGATAGCTTTTTCAGCAGAGCGGTAGCTAGCTGTGACGAAGGCTATTGGAAGCACTAGCATAGGGACCCATTGAGGTATGCCAAGGTCTATTATCATCTGCTCGATCTCGTGCAAAATTTTAAGATAATCCACCGAATAAACCGCGATAAATATCAAAAAGACAGTCGTTAAGATATGCGAAAAGAGCAGGCATGCCTTCGCGAGCGCTGGTGGAAATTTCTCCACCAAGATAGTTACGCTCACGTGAATGCCCTTGTTAAAGCCGTATGCTGCGGCAAAAAACGCCGACCAAATAAATAAGTAGTTTGATAGCTCGCTCGCCCATGACCAGCTTTTGTCAAAAAAGTATCTAGCCACGACGTTAGCAAAGGCTAGTAGCGTTCCACTAGCTAGCCCTAAAACGGCGATAGTCTTATTGAGCGAGACTATCAATATATCAAGAGCGTTAATGAAATTTTTCATTATTTTGTCTCGATTGTTTTTTCTATAAGCTCTTTGCCGATGACATCGTAAAATTTAGGATAGATAGCCTGCATAGTCTTCTCCCACTCAGCTTTTTGTGCGTCGTCGATCTTGAAAATTTCTAGCTTTTTAGTCTCTGCTATATATTTTTCAAGCTCGGCTATGACGTGAGCGTCCTCTTTAGCTGTCTCTTCTCTCTCGTAAGCTGTAGCTTCGCTTAGAGCTTGTTTTACATTTGCTTTTAGATCATCTGGTAGTTTGCTCCAAAATTTATCACTCATAACGACTAGATAGCCTAGATATCCGTGGTGTGAAAGTGTAAGCGAGCTTTGAACCTCGTGAAATTTAGAGTTATAGAAATTTGAAAGTGGGTTTTCAGTCGCATCAACTACGCCTTGTTGAAGCGCAGAATAAACCTCTGAAAATGGCAGAACTTGCGGGTTGCCACCGATCGCTTTGATCTGCTCTTCAAGCACTTTTGAGCTTTGGATTCTAAATTTTTGTCCTTTTGCATCTTCTGGCACAAGGATCGGTTTTTTGCTTGAGCTAAAGTGCTTAAATCCAGCATCCCAGTAATCAAGCGCCACAAAGCCTTTCTTAGTCACAAGGCCTTTTAGCTCCTCGCCAACTGCGCCATCTTGAACCTTGTGAAGGTGGTCTGCATCTTTAAAGATGAAAGGCAGGTCAAATAGCTGAAACTGCGGCACGATAGGTGTAAATTTAGAAAAACTAGGAGCTGCCATTTGAACGTTACCAAGTTTTAACGCGCCAAAAACTCTATCGTCATCAAGTAGCTGTGCTGATGGGAAGACTTGAACTTTTATCTTGCCGCCACTTAGCTCTTCAGCACGCTTTGCAAAAAAATCAGCTGCCTTGCCCTTTGGCGTAGAAGCTGCGACAACGTGAGCAAATTTGATCGTATAGACCTTATCAGCACCAAATGCTAAGCCACTGATGGCACATGTAAAAAGTAAAGCTTGTAAGAATTTCATCTTTCATCCTTTGTAATAGTTTTGATAGGTGCATTATAAATTTCAAAAATAAAAATTTAGAAATTTTGTTTCATAAATTCACATATCTTTATTTTTATATGTGTATTTTTGTAACATTTTTGATCTAAAAAGGATAGTTTTTGCTTTGTAAATTTAACGTAAAAATTTATTTATCATTTTTATAGAGCA
>NZ_CABPVA010000005.1:0-15053 GCF_902460595.1 Campylobacter concisus | reverse complement strand
TTCACTCTTTTAACCACAAATTTGTAGAGCAAATTCACTCATCTTTTATAAATGAAAAATTTAGCTTTTATAAAAACGCCCTATTTTTGGCTTAAATTTTAAAAGATTTTGTTTGTTAATCTTTTGTGGCTATAATACGAAATAACAAATTTTATTATTAAGGAATTATTATGTTTGAACTAAGAAAACTTCCGTTTGACGCAAACAACAACGCAGTAGTAAGTGCTAAAACCTGTGAATACCACTACGGCAAGCACCACGCGACCTATGTTGCAAATTTAAACAATCTCATAAAAGATACAAAATTTGCTAACGCATCATTTTACGAGATCTTAAGAAATAGCGAAGGTGGCCTTTACAACAACGTCGCTCAAGTTTATAACCACGACTTTTACTGGGACTGCATCGCTAAAAAAAGCGAGATGTCAAGCGAGCTAAAAGCTGCGATCGAGGCAAATTTCGCAAATTTTAAAGAGGAGTTTTTAAAAGCAGCTACAACGCTTTTTGGCTCAGGTTGGGCGTGGCTTGTATTTGACCCAAGTAGCAAAAAGCTAGAGATCGTGCAAACCAGCAACGCAAAAACTCCAGTGAGCGATGGCAAAGTGCCACTTCTAGTAGTTGATGTTTGGGAGCACGCTTACTACATCGACAACTTCAACGCTCGTCCAAAATACCTAGAGACATTTTATGAGAACATAAACTGGGAATTTGTAAGCCAAGCTTACGAGTGGGCGCAAAAAGAGGGTCTTGGCTCAGTTGAGTTTTACACAAAAGAACTACATAAATAATATCTGGCGGGATCTCCCCGCCTTTAAATTTCTACTTTTATTCAAATTTAACTATCAAATTTATAAGAAAAACCGCTTTTTGAAAGATAATACGATTTTAAACAGCTCAAATTCTCGTTTTGCCAAGTGACTTTTTTAAAATTTAACGCTAGCGCGAGATATCTCGCTTTCAAATTTATTTTGAGTTGCTAAATTTAAAAAAACAGGCGCGATATATACTGCTTTGAAAACGACCCTGATCATTGCATTTAAAGGCTTTTTTGCTTAAATTTAATGCAATTCAAGACCGGTGCGACCATCTCACTTTTAAATTTATCTCTTTAAAATTTAAACTACTAAATTTATGAGCGAAAGCTACTTAATTCCCAAACGCGACCAAGACAATCTTTTAACACACTAGCGCATGCTGGAGAGATACCAAAAATAGCAAAAAACTGGCTTTACCGCCTGCCCTATTACGACCAAATAACTTCCTGCTTAAATTCAAAGCTATCAAAGAACCAACGTAGGCTATCCAACCTTAAATTTATCAGCAAAATTTTTAAAAGTGGAGGCAATATCTGCTACTCTAAAATATCCCAAGTAGCTTTTTGTATCAAGCAAAGGCGGCTTAAATTACAAAGCCACCCAGTCAAAATTTATCTTTTTGAAGTGTATAAATTTATCCCATTTTGCAAGCGTTTTAGCCCTTCAAGCACCCTTTCGCGCTGCGTTGCGACATTCATACGAAGGAAAAATCTATCTCCTCTGTAAGCGTTGCCGTCATTTAGCCAAAGTCCGGCTTTATCGCGCAAGAAATTCATAAACTCGCTCGAATCCTCGCAAAACGCACTGCAGTCAAGCCACAAAAGATATGTCGCACTTGATGGCAGGAGCTTCACTGGCAAGCCTTGCTCTTTTATGAAGTTTGCGACGACCTTTTTGTTTTCAAAAAGATACTCTCTAAGCTCATCAAGCCACGCCTCGCCCTCGTTAAATGCGGCGATTGCGGCGATGATCGCAAAAGCATTTGCCTCGCCAACCTCATCGTAGTTGATAGCAGCATTTAGCCTTGCTCTGATCTTTTCATTTGGCGTGACGACGGCTGAGCTTTGAAGGCCAGCTATGTTAAAGGCTTTTGTAGGCGAAATGCACGTGATAGAGTTGTTTTTGCACTCCTCGCTAACGCTGATAAATGGCACGTAGCTTAGCCCAGGATCAGTTATATCGCAGTGAATTTCATCGCTGATAACCAAAACATCGTGCTTGTAGCAAAGCTCGCCTATCTTTTTAAGCGTCTCTTTGTCCCAAATTTTGCCTATTGGATTGTGAGGATTACATAGAAGCATCATAGTAGTTAGCGGCTGAGCTAGCTTTGCCTCGAGGTCGTCAAAGTCGATCTCGTAAGAGCCATTTTTATAAACAAGGTCGTTTGATAAAATTTCACGTCCGTTGTTTTTTATGCAGTTAAAAAAGACGTGATAGACAGGCGCTTGCACTAAAATTTGATCTCCTGGACTGCTAAATCTCCTAATAGCAGTCGAGATAGCTGGTATGACGCCAGTGCAAAAGCACATCCATTCGTTCTCTAAGCTCACATTGTGACGTCTTTGCCACCAGCTCTTTATCGCCTCGTTCCACTCTTTTGGGATGAACGAGTAGCCAAAGACGCCGTTATCAAGGCGCTTTTGCAAGACACTTAAGATCTCAGGTGCAGCCTTAAAGTCCATATCTGCAACCCACATCGGCAAAACGTCATTTTTCATACGCCATTTTGATGAGTTTGTGCCTTCTCTGCTTACTAATGTGTCAAAATCGTACTTCATAGCTTTTCCTTAAATAAAATTTTAAATCAATTATAACCCAAAAGATACTAAGATGATTTAAAAATTTAATACCCAAAAAGGAAAAATGATGAAACTAGCTCAGGCTCTCATCCTAAGATCTGACACGCAAAAGCGCATCGAACAGCTAAAAGTTAGGCTACTTAGCAATGCAAAAACGCAGGAAAATGAAAGTCCAAGCGAGGATCCAAAGCTTCTTTTAAAAGAGCTTGACAAGCTAACAAGCGAGCTTTTTAGGCTTATTTGCTCTATAAATTTAACAAACTCAAGTGCTAAATTTGATGGCGTGAGCCTAACTGAGATGATCGCTAAAAAGGACGCTTTAACGCTAAAAGCAAACGTGCTTAGGGAGTTTGCAACAAGTGCTAGTCAAAAGGTCGATCTTTACTCAAATAGCGAGATCAAAATTTTAAGCACAGTCGATGTTAGCGCGCTTCAAAAGCAAGTGGATGCACTTTCAAAAGAGATCAGAGAGCTTGAGATGAAGCTTCAGGAGGCAAACTGGTCGGTTGATCTAGTAGAGTAAAATTTATGGTAAAAATTTAGCCAAAAGCGAGTAAAAAACCATACATTGGCGGCTTGCGAAGACCAGGCAAAAGCTTAAATTTAGTCTTAGCAATCTTACAAATGCAAATTTAAAAAGCACTTTTACTACCACTTACTGGTTTGGCTATATTTTGGGTGGGTTTGGGGAAAATTAATCTTTATCATGTAAAATTTCGTAAAATTTTAAAAAGGAAATTTATGAAACTAGACACTCTTATCGTAAAAGGCATTGAAGCCAAAAACAACCCAAACAAAGCGGTCGTTCCGCCAGTATTTTTAGCTAGCACCTTCGTGCAAGATGACCTTGAAAATTTTCAAGAATTTGCCTACTCACGTGGCAACAACCCTACAAAAAAAGCATTTGATGATATCTTTGCTAAAGTCGAAGGTAGCAAATACGCATTTAGCTTTGGCTCAGGCATGGCAGCAACAGCAGCTGCACTTAGTCTTATCAAAACAGGGCAAAAAGTCCTGCTAAATAGCAACGTCTATGGCGGCACTTATAGATATGTCACGACTGTTTTTGAAAGCCACGGTATAAAGAGCGAATTTATAGATGATCTAAATTTTTTAAGCGAAGATGACATAAGCGACGACGTGGCAGCTATCTTCATCGAAACTCCCTCAAATCCTCTCTTAAGAGTGACTGATATCGCTAGGATCTCAAAGATCGCTCACAAAAAGGGCGCTCTAGTCATCGTGGATAATACATTTTTGACGCCTTACTATCAAAAAGTGCTTGAGCACGGAGCTGACATCGTGGTATATAGCGCCACAAAATATATCGGCGGACATGCTGACGTGATCGCTGGTATCGTCACGCTAAACGATGATGCTTTGGCTGAAAAGATAAAATTTGCCAAAAATACGCTTGGTAGTATCATCAGTCCGATGGACGCATACTACCTAATACGTGGACTTAAAACTCTTAGCGTTAGGTTTGACAGACAAACGCAAAATACCCATAAAATCATCAAATTTTTAGAGGATAGTGACGCCGTTAGCGTGGTGCATTTCCCTGGCTCATATAGCGAGCAAGAGGCAAAGATGCAAGCAGCTCAAGCAAGCGATATCGGCGCTCTTATCTCATTTGAGCTTGATGAAAAATATGATGTAAATAAATTTGTAAAAGCGCTAGAAATTTTTGATCTAGCAGTGAGCCTTGGCGGCGTAGAGAGCCTTATCTGCAGGCCTGCAACGATGACGCACGAGGCATATCCAAAAGAGGTGCTAGATAAGATCGGCATAAAGCAAAATTTGCTTCGTTTAGCCATCGGCATCGAAAATGTCGATGATCTAATAGCTGACCTTGATCAAGCGTTTAAAAAAGCTAAAAGATAAGGAGAAAACATGGCAACTACAAAATTTAAAGGCAGTGAGGTAAATTTAAGCGGAAATGAGCTATTTGTCGGCTCTTATGCGCCTGAAGCAAGAGTCGTAGCGCAAGATCTTAGCGAATTTAGCGTGGGCGGAAATAACGGCATCGAGGTGCTTGTCTGCCTACCTTCACTAGATACTGGCGTTTGCGCGGCAGAAGCACGTAAATTTAACGAAAAAGTAGCTGGAAAACACGGAGTAAAACTTAGCATCATCTCAAACGACTTGCCATTTGCGATGGGGAGATTTTGCACGACTGAGGGCATAGCAAATTTGCGCGTGGGAAGTGACTTTAGATACGGAGAATTTGCCCAAAACTACGGCATGCTGATGAGTGACGGGGCGCTAAAAGGCTTGCTTGCAAGAGCGGTCTTTGTCATCAAAGATGGCGTCATCATCCACAAGCAAATCGTCCCTGAAGTGACCGAGGAGCCAAACTACGACGCCGTTTTTGACGCTATAAAACAAAGCGGCGGATGTGGTTGTGGCTGCGGCTGCCATTAAAATTTGATCTAGCGCTGCTTTTTTTGCGGCGTTAGGATATGAAAGCAATAATAAATTTATATACCTCCATAAAGAATACTTCTTTAATAGCTGTGTTACAAATTTTAGTTCAACAACCTGTAAATATAAAGTATAATAGCCCATTATAATTTTCGTGATTTTAAATTTTGCACTATAAAAACTGTTATTTGGAGAGCACAATGAAGTTTGATTTAAAAAGGTATTATCGTAGTTTTATATATAGCAACTTAAATGATACGACGATGCTGATATGTGGCATCTTAACTGTCTTTTTCTCTTTTTTTGGGCACTCCATTGAAAATGGCTTCTTCTCTGGCTTTTTAAAGTCAGCCTACCAAACACTAGCTCTATTGCTAGGCAACTACGATTTTAAAGCAACTAACATTGTCAGCAAATGCTCACTTTATATAGCTATAGTCTTTACTCTATTTTTTTACTGCAGTGTTTTTATTAAACTACTTGGCAAAAAGCTTAGAACATGGTTTTTTTTAAAATTTTTTGCAAAAAATCATATCGTGATATGTGGTGCTGGAGATATGGGCTATGCCTTGGCTAAAGATATCTTAAATAAACATCAAGATAAAAAGCTATTAGTCGTGGACATAAATCCTGCAAATGATAATTTAAATAGTATATGCACACTTGGTGGATATGCTATATCTGGTAACGCTATCGATAAAAATGTATTAAATAAACTCAATATAACAAAAGCTGAAAAAATCATCCTTATGACTGGTAAAGATATATCAAATTTAGAAATTTTAGATGCTATCACTAAAATTATTCCCGAAACAGATAAAGACAAAAATATCATAAAACTATATATCCACTTAGAGTCAAAAGAAAATTACGAAATATTGCAAAGTATAAAAGAAAACGGAAAATTATCACTAAGCATAAAAACCAGAAAAGATATATCAAATTCAGAAATTCTGGACGCTATCACTAAAGTTATTCCCAAAGCAGACAAAAACAATCCAGATAATGAAAAAAATATATACATACACTTAGAATCAAAAGAAAACGGAAAAGTATCACTAAGCATAAAAACCAGAAAAGATAAATCAAATTCAGAAATTCTGGACGCTATCACTAAAGTTATTCCCAAAGCAGACAAAAACAATCCAGATAATATACATTTAACATCAAGTATGATTAATATAAAAGCATTTAGCGCTTATGACAATGCAGCACAAACACTATTTATGAAGCACCCCCTAGGTGAAAATGTAGATACAATAGATAATGGTAGTGTAAATCTTGCCATAGTAGGCTTTGACGCAGCAGGGCTATCTGTGCTATACCGCGCTTTAGCCTTGGGACATTTTTTTAACGGAAAACCACTAAATGTAACGATCTTTGATAATAACCACGAAAAAAAGAGAGCAGAATTTTTAAAACTATATCCTATTAGCTTAAAGGCAGGTGGCATAATCAATTGGAATATAGACTTTAAAGATGATGGAGAGTTGTTTAACAAAGATGGAATAGAAAATTTTACTCAAATCATTTTTTGCAAAACTAACGTTCAAGCAAGTCTTACTGATATAGCTAGGATAATAAAAAATCAATCAGCTCATTTACAAAATAAACAATTTTTTATATTTATAGATAAACATGATGGCATAAAAGGCATTGCAAATGACATCAAGATAGACAGCAAAAACAAAGTGGATATTATACCTTTTGGCAATTTCTCTCAAATTTGCTCTTACGATGTCGTTGTAAATGAGATGTACGATAAAATGGCCATAAGAGCAGATCAACGATACAATCAGCTTCATAAACCTGAATATGAGACAAATTGGAGTGATCTGTCGCCTTTTTTACAAGACTCAAACAGAATGCAAGTTGAACACTTACCTATAAAACTAAAAGTACTAAATCACCTTTTAGAGAATAGTCAAAACAAGGTGCTACCAAAATATGGTGATATAGAAAATGAGGCAAACAATAGATGGTATAGCCTTAACGGAAAACCGACTTCTGATAAAAAGAAGACTGACATCTGGAATGATATCCAGAAGGCTAAAATATTAGCAACATATATAAGTCTTGACGACATAGAAAAATTAGCCAAAATGGAAAAACATCGCTGGAATGCTTTTCATATCTTAAACGGCTGGACTACTATACCAAAACCAGAAGGGAAAGACTATCCTTATAGAAAAGATAACAATAAAAAAGAACACGCCCTTTTGATCAGCTGGGATGAGTTAGAAGAAGCTTCTAAACATATCGTTGAACGTGGCATCAAAACAAATCATAACTACAAAAGTGACGACGTGGAAACCGTCATGAGAGCTTACGATATGATAGTTTCAGCTTTTGAAGATGACAAAATCTTACAAGATGAAAGCTCCATCTATTGTAAAGAGATATTCGAGTTTAAACAAAAGATAGACAGCATCAAAAACAAATGAGAACCATTTTCTTAGCGGCTAAATATATAGCCATACAAAAAGGCAAAGACGTTATAGAAGCTGAAGATATAGCAGAAGCGATAAATTCAGTCGAAGTGACTGATCCTAATTTTAAAAAAATCTTAGCATCGATTGGCCTTAAGATATCTAAAAATAGCACTAAAATAGACGAGTTTGCTATTAACATCGCAACAAAAAATAACACCGTTAAATTTTCTGAAAAAGCGAATAAAATAAAGAGGGCTCTTGAACAAAATGGATATGGCTTTAACACAAATATTAGCAATCTTAAAAAGATAGATAAGAGCGAATCACAAGAAGAAGTGTGGCATACAAATCAAGGATGCTTCTCTCTCATTAACAAAATAAAAAAAGAACTAGAAGATAAAATTTACTCTCAAGAGCAAGCCATAGAGACAATACTAGATAAAGTCATAACCTTTTACTACAGAAAAAACATAAATTCTTTAAAAGCTATCTTCTTTTTTCTTGGACCGCCAGCCACTGGCAAGACCTATTTGGCTGAAATATTAGGGGAAATTTTAACTGGTTATTCTACTAAAGTCTTTAATATGAGCACATATCAAGGTGAAAATCAAAATTTTGCCCTTACTGGACTAAGTGCTGGCTATAAAAATGAAAGAGAAGGCGATCTAACTAAATTTGTAAAAGAATACCCTAAGTCTATATGTGTGTTTGACGAGATCGAAAAAGCCCACCCAAATGTTCAAAATGTCTTTTTAGACATTATGGCTAGGGGTAAAACAGAGGATGATTTTACTAAAAAGACTGTTGATTTTAGTGAATGTATTTTTATATTTACATCAAATTTAGGTAGCGAGCTCTACTCTAATAAAAATTTCTTAAACACTATGGCGCTAGAGGTAAATTCTGCTCAAAACATCATTTTAGAAACTATCAGCAGAGAGAAAAGCACTGCTTATAGCAGAGGTGAAGCAGAGCCTATCTTTAAACCAGAATTTTTATCTAGACTTGCTCAAGGCGAGATAGTGTTGTTTAACAAGCTTACTTTTAATGCACTACTACGTATCGCTAGAGAAAATTTCCAAACCGATATGAAGAATTTTGAAAAAGCTTTTGACTTAAAAATAGAAATGCCAAAAGAGGAGGAGTTACTATTAAAAGCAAATTTACTTACATATCTGCCATTTATCGATGCAAGGCGCATAAAATCAAAATTTAGCCAAAAAATATTTGACGATATAACAGATCTATTACGAAGCTGCCAAAAAGATATCAAAAAGATCAAATTTATCATAGATAGCGAAGCTATAAAGTCTCTAAAAAATATCATAAAAGACGATCCAAAACAAAACGACGAATTAATTATGGATTGCTTTAGAAAAAATCAAACATTAAAATTTTTAAGCAAGATCGAAGTAACAGGTAAGACATTAATTATTGAGTATCACAACGCTTGCATAACCAAACTGCCAAAATCAGTTGATTATTCAGATGAGGCAGGAAGTATAATCGCTGATATACCTAGCATAAAATTTGATGATATAGCTGGACATGAGAAAGCCAAAAAACGCTTAAATGAGATAGCAGCTCTTTTAAAAAACAAAGAAAAAATAGTAAAATTTAATATAGACGCACCAAAGGGCATATTGCTTTATGGACCTCCTGGTACTGGTAAAACCATGCTTGCAAAAGCATTTGCAAACGAGGCTGAACTTCCTTTCATAAGCACTACGGGAAGCGAACTCCTTGATATAGAATTTATGAAAAAAGTATTTAAAAGAGCTAGAGAGTATGCCCCATCTATCATTTTTATAGATGAGATAGATGCGATAGGCAAAAGAGATGGCAGCAGACTAGATATTTTAATCAATCAATTTTTAACTGAAATAAACGGTTTTGGCGATAGCTCAGATATTTTTATCATCGCCGCTACAAATTTAAAAGAAAAGTTAGATCCTGCCATTTTACGTTCTGGTCGCATAGATATACATATCCATATCGGTATGCTAGATAAAGAGGCTCGTGGATATTTCATAGACAAGATGCTTAAAAATCCAACAGTAGGTAGCATAAACAAAAACAAGCTTATAAAATTTAGTGTAGGAATGAGCGGAGCTGATTTGCAAAAAGCGTATAGAGAAGCGTCCCTAGAAGCTTTGCGTAATGGGCTTGAAGGTATTAGTGAAGAGCTAATTTTAGAGCACATCAACAATGTAAAATACGGCGACAAGCTAACTGGCAAAACCTACGCACAGATACAAGCTGAAACAGCATATCATGAAGCAGGTCACGCCATTATCTCACATATATTAATGCCGCACGTAAAAATAGAACAAATAACGGTTGAGCCAAGAGGCAAGGCATTTGGCTTTGTAGCCTTCGATAGAGAAGAGGATGTTAAAAATTTAAGCTTTGATGATATCAAAAACCAAATTTGCGTCTCTTTTGCAGGGAGAACAGCAGAAATTTACTTTCAAAAAAATGAAGGTATAGACACTGGCGCGACTAACGATCTAAAAGTAGCGACAAATTTAGCCTATAATGCCGTTAAAAACTATGGTATGAGCAATATAGGATATATAAATTTAGAGTCTATTGATAGCTTTGGTGGTAAATTAAATGACAAAATAGATAACGAAGTTCTAGAAATTTTAAAAGAGCAAAAAATAAGATGCGAACAGCTAATCAAAGAAAACGAAGATAAGATAAATAAACTAGCAAAACTCCTCATAGAAAAAGAAGTTATTGATGAAGATGAGTTTTTAAAACAGCTTAAAGACGATGCTTAAGCCTTAAAACAACCTAGGACATGCCATGAAAAAAGCTTTTAGATTATTCATATCTTCTACTTTTGAAGACTTTAAAATAGAAAGAGACCTGCTTCAAAATGAGGTTTTCCCTAAGATACGAGAATACTGCGAAAGTAAAGGCTTTTCCTTTCAGCCTATAGATCTTAGATGGGGCATAAACAATGAAGCTCAACTAGATCAAAAAACTCTACCAGTTTGTCTTAGAGAGGTGAGAAACTGCGCGTCATATCCACATCCAAATTTTCTAATCATGCTTGGCGATAGATACGGCTGGGTGCCACTTCCTTATATAATAGACAAAAAAGAATTTGATGATATACGAAAAAATTTAAAGAGTTCAGATAAACAACTACTAGACGAATGGTACCGACTAGACAAAAACCAGCTGAGCGAGGATGGAAATCGTGGCTGCTATATACTAAATCGTAGAGACGGAGCTTTTGTAAAATACGAAGAGTGGTATAAAGTTGAAGAAAAAATACGCCAAATATTGCAAAAAGCCTCCGAAAATTTCCCAGAAGATAAAAAGAAAAAATACTTTATGTCTGCTACGCACCATGAGTTTGAAGAGATATGTAAAAACGAAAGCAACAAAAATTTTATAATCCCTATCTTTAGGCGGTTTAAGAACCAAAAGCAACCTCGCAATCAAAATATCGAAAATTTTAGACAAAGTGTAGAAAACAACATACCAAAAGAGTGCAAACACAATATCATTAACGAAGAGATTGATGATAAATTTAAAATATACTCTAAAGCTAAATTTATAGCGCAGATAGTGAAAAAACTAAAAGCAAATATAGACGCAGGCATAAAAGAGTTGAGTAGTGCTCCAGAAAATTTTGAACACAACATATTTAAAACACAGCAGATAGATACATTTTTAGGCAGGCAAAAATCACTAAAAAAGATCGCTAACTATTTAGACGATGAAACTGACACGCCACTCATCATATACTCTCACTCTGGTATGGGTAAAACAACGCTTATGAAAAAAGCGATCGAAGAGGCAGAAGAAGCAACCCTTGGTAAAGCTCGCATTTTTTATAAATTTGTTGGAGCCGATGGTAAATCCTTTTATAAAAGGGATTTATTAACCGATCTCATCTACGAGATAGAAGGCTCATCACAAAAAGACGACCTAAACAACCTAAGTGAATATGATTTTGACAAGCATATCAGCGAATTACTCTCAAGCGATAAAGACGAAAATGTAGTTATTTTTATAGACGCACTTGATCAGCTTAAAGCAACAGATCAACTCTTTTGGCTACCGCAAAAACTTGGTAAAAACATAAAGATCATTTTATCTGTTTTAAAAGATGAAGAATTTATAGATGACAGCATTTATTTTGAAAATTTGATCAAAAAATATGGAGATAAAAATACCATAAATTTAAACAATGATAGTTTGAGTAATGAGGCAAAAGGACTATTTAAAAATTTCCTTAGCAAACACAAAAGGACCCTAATAAAAGAACAAATAAACGAGGTAGAAAAGAAATTTAAAAGTGCAAACTGCTCTCCTTTGTATGCATTTATCATCTCACAAGAGCTAAAAAATATAAGCTCAAACGACAAAATAGATATCGCAGACGATATACCTAGCGCTATAAATGAATTTATAGATAACCTTGAAAATTTATACCATCAAGAAGAGCTTCTTATACAAAAGGTCTTGAGCTACATAGCCTTTAGCAAATACGGCATTAGCGAGAACGAGCTACTTGACCTACTATCAAAAGAGATAAAAAGCGATAAAAAATTTTACAACAAAGTCTTTTTTATAAAAAATGTCTCTTTGTCTAAAAATATATCATTCCCTATATCTCTTTGGGCAAGCTTATCTAGCCTACTTGAGCCATTTTTAACTCTTGTTTATAAAGACGATAAACTACTCATAAACTTTTTTCATAGGCAGTTTATAGAGACTATCTCTAAAAGATATGAAAGATACAAACAAGAAACGCATCTAAAACTGACAGAATACTTTTGTAGCTTTGAGAAAAAAGAAGAGTTATGGGACAAAAGATACTATTCGCCAAGGGCTCTAAGCGAGCTGTTTCACCACTTATATTACTCAAATTCTAAGAAATTTGAAAAATATCTAAATGATCTAGAACTTATCGGCAGCATATATGACCATTATAAATTTAAAGATTTCAGAGAGATTTTGGATAACCTAGATGAAGATAAATTTTTAGCTCAAAAGAGCTTCTACCGAGAAAAGGACTATCTTTTCAATGATAATACGAACTATTTTAAACCACACATTGTGTTGTTTCAACTGGCATACGCAGATGGCGAAGACTCGCAGCTAACTATATCTGCTAAAAAGCTATTAAGAGCTGGTAAAGTAAATTTCTGCTGGCTTAAGTCTAGCAATATCCCCGCAAATTTTACCAGGACTGGACTACTAGAAGTTTTTGACTGGGAAAATGCTAAAAGACTATCAAATGGGAATTTTTTGGTTACAAAGTCTGGAGGTAACCAGTGTATTTTTTCTAAAGATTTCAAATTTCTAGCAGATCTAAGGACAAGATCCAAAAGTTACTATGAACTACAAAATGGTAATCTCTTAAATAAAACATTTAAAACTGTTGATTATGATGATATAGAGATTATTACGACTATTACGAATGATGGACAAAATGTCAATACACCAAAGGAGTTAATATTTGAGAAAGAGCTAGAGAATGGCGATCTGCTACTATATGACAGAAAAAACTATGGCGTATATTCTGTTGATCTAAATTTAAAGAAGCAATATTCAAACAAAGAATTTGACTTTTTTATGATACAAAAATACGAACTAGATATGCAAGATAACTATAAGTATTATCTAGAACAAGATATCAAGATCGAAAGAATTACTTATGATTATATATATGATGAAGACGACTACCCAATTCCGCTTTATAATTACAATATATATGACAAAAAGGACAGCCTGCTCATAACAGCACAAGATGTTGCTCTTTTTAAAAATAAATACATATTATTAAATATATGTAAAGACGATAACTCAGCTCTTCATATCTACTCTCTTGGTATGAAACTTATAAAAGTTATATCACTAAGCATTAAAAACTGTTGCGTAAAGGAGCTTAGTAATGGTGATATACTTTTAGACAACAGTGCTATACTAACCAGCGAATGGGAAATAAAATATAAATTTGAAAAGATAGCACTGATTAGAAATGATACTCTATTAATAGCTGATAAAAATGGCACCTCATTTTTTGACGAGAATTTAAAAAATATCTTATTTGTAAGCAATCTCAAATTTAAAGATATTACAAAACTAAAAAACCAAAATTTACTCATATATTTTGAAAATAGCATCATTTTTGCTACCGACGATTTAAAAACTATAGTGACCATTGTGTCTAAAAATAAGTCCGACCTTTTTAACACCGACGATATCCTCTTTAAAGACTTTGGCGATATCATGGTTTTATATAGAGACCACATAGATATAAAATTTTATGAGACAAAAACTGGGGAGCTCTTTAAAACTCTGCCAGTGCAAGATAGTATAACTGGTTTAGAAATTTTTAACAACAAGGCATTGATAAACCTTGGAGAGTTAAAAAAGGCATTTTTATATAGTCTAAAGCAAAGCTACAACAAGATAAGCAACTTCAATGGAAAACTAGAAAAGGTTGGTGCCTTTACAAATAGTTATGTAATTGCACATTTTAGTAATGGAAATATCTATATATACTACAAGGATTTTAAAATAAAAAAACTCTACGAACATTTTGATGATCTGGAGATACAAAAAAATACTTTTACCATCAAAGAGAAAAATAGCGATATATACGTAATTGATAAAAAGTTGAAAGTTATAAAACATATAAAAAAGACATATACTATAGGAGAATACCTATCAAATGGCAACATATTATTATATGAATTAGAAGATGACATTCTAATTAAAAGTCTTTATATATATCTAAGAAGCGACAATGCCATTAAAAAAATAGATGCACCAGTATCTGGCGCACTTGGAGATAATACTAAAATAACCATAAATAACGCTAGAAATAAAATCATCATTGAGCACTTTCTGCAAGGAGAGATAGTTCAAAAATATACATACGATAAGAATGGAAATAGTATAAAAAACGCAATAGAACCAGAAAATAAAAATCCATCTTATAAAATTATTAAAAAAACTAGTAAAGGGATAAAACTAGAACTAATAGATAATGACTTTACAATGGAAGTGTATTTTAAATACCATAGCAAAATATATGCTAATTACATAAAAAACTATGGATCAAATATATTATTAGATAAAAACAATAACTTTATACTAACTCTCAATTTTGCCGACAGTGAGAATGAGGGATATTTTAAAGAAATAACCACTATATATAGTCGTAATAGGAAACAGCTAAAAACCATAATGGACGCATCTCTTAAAAAGCAACTAAGCAATGGGAATATACTGATGACCTCTGGTGATCTCTACTCGCCAAAATACAAATATATAAAAAGACTATATGGAAATTTTATAAAAGAACTTGACGACGGTAGTTTGATCTTTACCGAAAACGACAGAACCTTTTATTATGATGCAGACTACAGACTAGTAAATAACAATGGCTCCTTTAATATAGATGCCTCTAAACACAATAAATTTGATTATATACCAGACAAGCGTATTTTTATCTATCACTATGATCCAATTAGACCAAGAGTTATAGGATTTAACTATAAATGTAAGGTAAAAAATTTTAAAGATTACTATGCAGTAGTATTCAAACA
>NZ_CABPVA010000004.1:321235-331365 GCF_902460595.1 Campylobacter concisus | reverse complement strand
CTTCCAAATTCAGTGGCAAGTGATAACGAGACCTGAATTTGGTAAGTTGCTAAGGCGAGTGAGTAAAGTTTTAAAATTTGCAAAGACAGCTTAATTAAATTTCTAAATTTGCTTTATCAAAAAGGGGAGACAAGGGGACTTGAATTACGGTCTGCTTGCAGTTGCGAGCTAGCGAAGCAAAGCCGTCCCCTTATCCCCCTTTACATCCCATAAACCCCTCGCACGTTAGAGGTGGCATGTCTCAGTACTTCACACTGCATGCAGTTTATTCTAAAAAACCTACCTTAAATTTTAAAATTTCATAAACGAGTAATTTCGGCTCTAAAATTTTTAGCTAAGCAATAAGTGAAGTCAAATTTTAGTAGTCAACTCTTGTGAGTGAGTGAAAGTTTAAAATTTGCCTGACCTCTTTTATCGTACTTACCTATATGCTTTACAAGCTTATGTAAATTTCTATCATTGCGCTAAATTTAAACAAATTTTAATAGATAAATGCCGATAATTAGGGCTTTAAATCACCTTAAAGGATAGACATGAAAAAGATCTTTGCTCTTTTACTGACAGCTTTTGTTGCTCTTTGTGCAAACGAGCTAAAATTTGGTACAGCGGCAAACTACCCGCCATTTGAATACATCGATGAAAATAACAAAATAACAGGCTTTGACATCGATCTGATAGATGAAATTTCAAAGCGTGCTGGCTTTTCATACAAGATCATAAATATGAGCTTTGATGGTCTCATCCCAGCGCTTAAAGCTGGCAAGATAAATGGCATCATAAGTGCGATGAGCGCGACTCCCGATAGACTAAAGTCGATTGACTTTACAAAGCCATACTATCTAACTGAAAACATCTACCTAAAGAAAAAAGGCAACGACGCTTTAAAAGCTAAAGAGGAGCTAGCTGGCAAAAAAGTAGGCGTGCAACAAGGCACCATCCAAGAGCTAGCTGCAAATGCGATAAATGGCGCAAAAGTAGTGCCTTCAGAAGATACTGTGCCACTTATAATGGGGCTAAAAGTTGGCAAATTTGACGCAGTCATCCTTGATAGCTCGATCGGCTATGGCTTTATTAAGAAAAACCCTGAAGTAGAGGCATTTTTCAAAGAGGTTGATGGTAGCGAGGGCTTTTCAATCGCTTTTGATAAAAATAAGCAGAGCGAACTTATCGCTAAGATAAATCAAATTTTAGATGAGATGAAAAAAGACGGCAGCTACGACGCACTGCTTAAAAAATACGAACTAAAATAACACCTCTCAACTAGCCTGCAAATTTAGCAGGCTAGCTTTATCTTGCATTTTAAAATTTATACTAAAATCCGCTTTTACATAGAAATTTAAAGGACGGATTATGAGAAAAATTCTGCTACTTTTGTGCTTAGCACTTAGCCTCTTTGCCTTGCAAAATGACAAAGATATGCTAAGTGGCGAGCTAAAAAACGGGCTTAAATACTATATAAAAGAGAATAAACTCCCGCAAAAAACGGCCATATTTTACCTAGTCGTAAACTCAGGCTCGACTGATGAGAAAGACGGTGAGCAGGGGCTTGCGCACTTTTTGGAGCACATGGCGTTTAATGGCAGCCGTGACTTTAGCAAAAATGAGCTTATCAAGCAGCTTGAGAGCCTCGGGGTTAAATTTGGCGCTGATCTAAACGCGCAAACAAGCTACGATCAGACGAGCTACACGCTAAGCATAAATGTAAATGAGAAAAATTTAAAGGACGTTTTTAAGGTTTTTTCAAACTGGATCGATGGCGTAAAGATCGACGCAGGCGAGCTTGATAAGGAGCGTGGCGTCATAATGGAAGAGGAGCGCCAGCGAAACACGCCAGCATATAGGCTCTATCTTGCCCAGAGTAAGGACATCTTTGCAGGCAGCATCTATCAAAAAAGAGTGCCAATAGGCGACATGAACGTGATAAAAAGCGTGGATGCTAAGCACATGCAAGAGTTTTACGAGAGGCTTTATCAGCCAAGATTTATGAGCTTTGTGGCAGTTGGCGACTTTGATAAAAACGAGATAAAAGCTCTGATAGAAAAAAACTTTAGCGCAGCAAAAAATAGCAACTCTTACGCTCATCCAGATAAAAGCATCGCTTTTAAAGATGGGCTAAACGTCTTTAACTACGACGCAAACGAGACGGCAGCTCAGTTTGTAAGACTTAGCTTTTTTGATAAATTTAAGCCAGTCTTGGATGAGGCTGATGTGAAGAGAAATTTAAAAGATGCGCTAATAGCTAGCCTTATAAATATGCTTTATGAGCAAAAAAATGCAAATAATTCATCAAATTTAAGTGTTGATTTTATGGCGCAAACGCTTCAAGCAAAGCAAAAAATTTATAGCTTTGAGGCAAATGTGATCGGAGATGATTTTAACGCTAGCCTTAAAGATATGTTAAGCGTTTTAAAAGGTATTGAGAAATTTGGCTTTAATAAAGGCGACTTTAGCGATGTGAAACAGGCGTTTGTGGCAAACGTGGATGCTAAATTTAAACGCTCAAAAACTAAAAAATCAAGCGTTTATGCAAGTGAAATTTTAAATATGATCGAAAATGGCGGCTTTGTGCTAAGCGATGAAGATAGCAAAAACCTTAGCCTAAAGCTCTTAAACGAGATCACGCTAGAGGATGTTAATGCTAGATTTAAGCAAATTTTAGCCATACCTGATGAGCGCGTGAGGGTCTTTAGCAAAGATGGCTTTAAACTTAGCAAAGATGCCTTTTTGAAGCTAAAAGATGAGGCTAGCCCTTACGATACAAATTTAGTTAGCCAGAGCCTAAATAAGAGCCTTGGCAATGAAAATTTAGAGCCAAAAGATATAGTCTCTAGCGAATTTGACCAAAAGCATGGCATCTATACTTATAAGCTGCCAAATGGCTCGCAAGTCATCTTTAAGCCACTAGCCACCAAAAAAGATAGCATCTTGTTTGCGGCCATTAGCAAGGGTGGCACTTCAGATCTAGCTGATCCTAAGCTTGGTGGCTTTGCAGTTGCGCTCACAAATGAAAGTGGCGTTGGTAAATTTAACAACTACGAGCTTTCAAAGGTGCTAAACGACAAGATAGTAAGCTACGAAAAGAGCATAGAGGCGCTTACGCAGGGCATTTACGGCTCTTCAAGCAGTGGCGATCTTAGCTCTCTGCTAGCTGTTATAAATTTAGAGTTTAGCTCTCCAAGAGCCGATGCAAACGTGCTTGAGAGGATAAAACAAAGAGCAAAAGATGAGCTAGCTAAAGAGCAAAATTTACCTGAATATAAATTTAGTACCGAATTTAGCAAGTTTTTTTATGAAAACAATAAGCGTGTAGCGCCCATCGAGATGGCGCAGATCGATGCGCTAAAGCTAAATGAGCTAAAAGCTATCATCAAAGATAAATTTACAAACGCAGCCTCATACACCTTCGTAATCATCGGCGACACCGACGAGCAGAGGCTTTTGCCACTTGTTAAAAAGTATATCGCCACGCTGCCTAAGCTTGGCGAGGCTGAAAATTTTAAAGATGACGGCGTGCGAAGCATCAAGGGAGAGCACACCTTTAAAAGGGAGTATCAAAGCACAAAAAGAAGCGATGTGAGCGTGGATATCGTAAATTTAGATACAAAATACAGCTTCAAAGAGGTGGTCAAGCTAAGAGCGCTAAGCTCGGTCCTAAAAACGGCGCTTCGTGAAAAGATCAGAGAGGACAAGGGGCAAACATACGGCTTTAGCCTAAACGCTAAGCTCGCTCGCTATCCGTATGAGCACTCAAAGGCGGTGATCGGCTTTACTTGCGACCCTGCAAACACGGACAAGATCATCGCCGAGATAAAAGAGATAATAGCTAGCATCAAGCGTGATGGCGCACTCTTGCCAAAGCATTTGGAGGATTTTAAGGCGCAGAGTGAGATTTCTATAAAAAAAGATTATGAAAAGCCTGAGTTTTGGCAAAATCTCATCATCTCAAATAAAATTTTTAACACACCACTTTACACGGCTGATGAGTATATAGATGCGGTCAAAGCGCTCACAAATGACGATATCAAAGAGGCTGCTAGGCTATATCTTGATGAGAAAAATATGGTGATAAGTATAAATAATCCGAAGTAGGAATTTTTTGGGGCTGGGCTAAGCTGGCTCTTTAAAATTTAAGATTAAGCAGAAATTTTAGAAGTCAAGATGGCTCTTTAAATTTAAGTCTGAGTAGAAAAATTTGGAGTTAAGCTAGCTTTTTAAAATTTAAGATTAAGCAGAAATTTGAGTAGCTAAGTCAGCCTCCAGAAATCTAAGCCTAGGCAGAAATTTGAGAAGTGAAACTAGCCTCAAGAAATTTAAACCTGAGTAGAAATTTAGAGAACTAAGCCAGCCTCAAAATTTAAACCTAAAGCTAAGCCAGTATATCCTTTGGCTTTAGCTTGTTTAGCTTTTGCACTAGATCATCAAAGCTTGCGCCATTTTCGACCTCGCGCCTGATAAATTCCTCAAAAAACTCGCGTTTTATATCCTTGTCCGTGTAGGTCACGCTCTTTTTGGTAACTTGCATAGGCTTAAATTTCTCTTCTTCTATATCCTCATCGCCATCTTCTCTAACTGGCGTAAGGGCGATATTTTGCAGCACATCAGCGATATTTTCACCCTTTTCATAGCTTGTTTTTAGAAATTTCAAAAACTCATCTTTGCTGTTTTTATCAGCGTAGCTTACACGCTGTGGCATCGCTTGACCTAGGATTTCTATGCGCTTCTTAGCCGATGTTTGCTCGTAGTGCAAGGCACCGTCTTTAAAAGAAATTTTCACATTTGCATGCTCGCCAAGTATCTTTTCGGCGGTAAATTCCAGCCATTTGTCTTTAAAATCGTCGATACTTAGATCAGAGTCTAGCAAATTTCTAGCCTCACGACTTAGATGAAGTACGCCAATGTCGTGATTGATTAGAGCGCCAAGAGCTTTGGTGGCATTAGCGGATATGTGATAGGTTTTGTTAAACTCATCTACACTAAATCCGTTTTTCTCGCTAGTAAGGACGGAATTTAACCTCCAAAGCTTCGTGCTATCAACGAAATTTTTAAGGCTAGCAACCTCGTCTTTACCCATAGAGCTATCAAGCCCGTTTATCTTGCCCCAGATAGAAATTTTATAATTTGACGAGTAGCCAGAGAGCGATAGATGCTTGATGTCTAGGGCATTGGGAGAAATTTTTACTTTGCCTAAATTTGCGATAGTCGTTGGCTGCTTATTAAAAGCGTCTTGATAGTTAAAGCTTTGATTAAGTCCATTTAGTGCGTTTATCATGTCAAATCCTTTAACACTATATCGGCAAATAAATTTAAATTTTAAGTTGGATTATTTTTTATTGCGGTATTTTTCAAAAATGGCGATCATCTGGTGCGAGTCTTGCGCGACTTTGAGCTTGTTTGGGTTTTTGCTAAGCAGCTCTTCTCTTAAAGCGTCGATGAACTCCTTGTCTTTTTTGCAGGCTTCAAGGCTCACACGTCCTCTAAGTATAGCCATAAAAATAACATCGGCAGTCGCGTTTATCATCTCAAGCATCTTTTCTTCGCTCATTTTTTTAAAATTTGCCCCTTTTTAAGCAAATATTATTCCTTCACGCTTACAAAATTTATTATTTTTACCTCTTGGCTCTCTTTGCAAGCCTCCAGAGCAGCTGCGTTTTTCACCATGTGAGCGCTCTTCATGTGCTCTTTTTGGCTCTCTAAATTTTCCCAGCTCTCCATAAAGCAGTATTCGCTTTTGGTGCCTGCAACCACGCCGCACTCGTAGCTTATGCAGCCTTTGTCTTTTCTTGAAGCTGGCACGATCTCTTTTAAAATTTCTTCAAATTTCGCCTCGCATCCAGCTTTTAACTTTACATTTACATAAAATCCTACCATTTGTCTATCCTTTAATATTTTTTGGCTAAAATAACGCAATTTAGACGCAAGTTTGCGTATCACATTACAAGGCCTTTTCATGACAAGATGATACAAAATACTAAATTTATAACTCATAAAACCAACCAAAAATAATAAATTTAACCAAAATCGGAGAAAAAATGAAAAGACGAGACTTTTTGAGACTTGGTGCCTTAAGCGCAGCAAGCCTTCAAGCAAAGGAGCTTGACGGAGCAGCTCAGGCGCTTTTTGACAAGCAAAGCGGGCTAAGTGCAAACAAATTTGGTCCATTTTATGTAAAAACTATCGCAGGGCGCGTTGTAGAGACTGAGCCATTTGAGGGCGATGCGTGCCCAAATGAGCTAAACAACGCACTTCTTGATCATATCCAAAATGAAAGCCGTGTAAAATTTCCATTTGTTAGAAAGAGCTTTTTGGCTGACCCAAACAACCCAAAGCCAGAGCTTCGTGGCAAAGAGGAGTTTGTGCGCGTTAGCTGGGATGAGGCGATAAAACTAAGTGCGAAAATTTTAAAAGAAAACTTTGATAAATACGGCGCTGAAGCGATATACGGACAGGTTTATCAGTGGGGTAGCCTTGGTAAAGTCGGCCACAGCCAAAAGACCGCAAAGAGGCTACTTAACGTGCTTGGCGGCTATGTAAATGAGCTTGGTGGCTACTCATACGGCGCAGCGACTGTCATTTTGCCTCACGTCACTGGCTCGATCGATCCAACACTCGCGCCAACAAAGTGGGAGGCTATCTTAAAAAATGCCAAAACGATCGTATTTTGGGGCACAAACCCAGTCGTTTCAAACAAGATCGCCATTGGCGTGCCGCTTCACAACTCATATAAATACTACGATGAGATCAGAAAAAAAGGCGAGAGCGGCGAGATGAAAATTTATAGCGTCGACGTTTATCACAACGAAAGCGCAAGATATTTTGGCGCAAAGTACCTTGAAGTCGTGCCTTGCACCGATACGGCGATGATAATAGGTATGTGCAACTACCTTTTTGAAAAGGGGCTTTACAGCAAAGAATTTATAGAAAAATACACCGTTGGCTTTGATAAATTTAAAGAGTATATGCTTGGCACAAAAGACGGGGTCAATAAAAACCTAGCTTGGGCAAGTAAAATTTGTGGCGTTAGCGAGCAAGATCTTGCTAAATTTAGCGAGGATCTAGCTAAAAACGACTCAGTCATAGTTAGTGGCTACGCCATCCAAAGGCAAGATCACGGCGAGATGGCGTACTGGGCGCTTGTGACGCTAAATGCGATGCTTGGGCACATCGGCAAAGAGGGTTGTGGCTTTGTCACAAATGACGGCATGCATAAAAACGCTGATGAAAGTTTCATAGCGCCTAAACTAGCGGCTTTTGAGACGAAGGTGCCACAAAAATTTATTGATAGTGGCCTTGTGCCAAAGACTAAGGGCTATGAGCTGCCAAACTCAAGGCTCATAGACGCACTTTTAAGCCCTGGCAAAGAGATAACTAGAAATGGCAAGAGCTACAAGCTACCAAAGATCAGAGTGATGTTTAACGCCAATGGCTCGACATTTACAAGGCACCCAGAGACAAATAGAGCGATAAAAGCGATGCAAAAAGTTAGTGCGATCATCACTTGCGAGCCATTTTGGACGAGCACGGCTAAATTTAGCGACATCGTCCTGCCAGCTGCGCTTGAGTGCGAGCGAACGGACATCGAGATGGCAAACTCAACAAACGAATATCTCTTTGCTATTAAGCCGCTTGTCGCGCCATTTGGCGAGAGCAAGAGCGACTTCGAGATCGCAAGGCTCATCGCAAAAGAGTGGGGAAGGGAAGAGGCATTTAGCGAGGGCAAAAGTGAGCTAGAGTGGGTCAAAGAAATTTACGAAGATGCCGTTAAAAAGGCTGCTGGGCTTGGATATGAGAGCATTCCAAGCTTTGATGAGTTTTGGCAGAAGGGATATTTTAGATTTGATAAGGTAGATGAGAAAAAACGCTACTTTACAAATTATAAGAAATTCCGCGACGACCCAGTGGCAAATCCGCTAAAAACGCCATCTGGCAAGATAGAAATTTACTCTGAAACGGTCGCTGGCTTTGGCTACGACGACTGCCCACCGCATGCGACGTGGCTTGAGCCCTTTGAATGGCTGGGTGCAAAAAATAAAAGATACCCTATCGCCATCAGCGGCGCGCACTCTAAATTTAGACTTCACTCGCAGCTAAACAACTCCGTGCTTCGCCATTTTAACGAGATCGCAGAGCGCGAGCCAGTGCTCATAAACCCAAAAACAGCCGAGGCTAGAGGGATAAAAATGGGTGACGTGGTGAAAATTTACAACGACAGGGGCGAAATTTTGTGCGGTGCCTTTGTGACCGAGGACGTGCCACAAAACGTCGTCATCGTGAGCGAAGGCGCTTGGTACGACCCAGATGTGCCAGGCGAGAAGAGCCTTTGTTTGCACGGAAATTTAAACGTGCTCACAAAAGACGTGCCATCAAGCAAGATGAGCCAGAGCAACACCGCCCATACGAGCCTTGTCGAGGTCGAGAAATTTAAGGGTACGCCAAAACGTGTCAGGGCGTTTGACGCACCAAAGATCGGCGCAAGAAAGGCCTAAAAGTAACACTTTGAAATTTTAAAGTGCTAAAAGCTATCCTTTTTTAAATAATTAGAGTTAAAATCTAAGAAAAAAGAAAGGATAGCTCATGAAAATAGCCGAAATAGACACTCCAGCGCTGCTCATAGACAAAGAGATAGTGCTAAAAAACTTAGACAAAATGCAAAAATATGCTGATAAATTTAATGTAAGCTTAAGACCACATACCAAAACGCACAAGATGCCGTATTTTGCAAAGCTGCAAGTAGAGTGCGGTGCAAAGGGCATCACAGTGGCAAAGGTGGGCGAGGCTGAAGTGATGGCAAAAGAGGGTCTAAGAGACATTTTCATCGCAAATGAGATCGTCACAAGGCAGAAATTTGCTCGCATCATAGCCCTTGTAAGATCTGGCGTAAAAGTGAGCTTTGGCGTCGATAACGTGGGCGTTTTAAGGCTCATTGATGAGGTATTTGGCGAGGCTGGCGAGATAGCTAGGCTGCTTGTCGAGATAGAAGTTGGCGAAAACCGCTCGGGCGTCATAGAAGAGGGCGATTTTAGAGCTTTGATGGGTGCTTTTAAAGAGTGCAAAAATGTGGAATTTTGCGGTGTTTTCTCGCATGATGGACACTCGTACAAGGCAAAAGATAAGCGCGAGTGCGAGCAAATTTTTAAAGTAGCGACCGAGAGAACGCTAAAATTTGCTGATATCGCGCGTGAGTTTGGATATGAGAAAATTACTGTTAGCATTGGCTCGACGCCCTCACTGATAAACGACTTTGAGATACCAAAAGGCGTTACGGAGCTGCGACCTGGCACATATATATTTATGGATGCGTCGCAGGCAAATGCTTATGGCAGCTTTGATATGAACGCTGCTAGCGTGCTTAGCGTCGTGATCTCAAGGCCGACTGCGACCCGCACGATCCTTGATGCTGGGGCAAAGGCGCTAACTAAAGAGAGGCGCAGCGAGGGCTTTTGCACGACGCCTGGCATGGGGCTCATCGCAGAGCATAAGGTGTGGATAGATAGCCTATTTGACGAGCATGCGATCATTTTAAACGAGAAATTTGCAAAAAGCGTGCGCGTGGGCGATCTTGTTCGCATCTATCCAAACCACATCTGCCCGGTGGTAAATTTGTATGACTACACCTATCTCGTAAGTGGCGATGAGGTCTGCGAAAAGGTGCCAGTTTTGGCAAGAGGTAAGATAGAGTAGGGATTTGCTTTGGGTTTTATGTAAAAATTTAAATTTTAAAATCTCATTCACTCGCAAGAATTGACTAAAAATTTGGCTTCGCCTATATCTTAGCTCAAATTTTAGAGCCGAAATTACTTGTTCATAAAATTTTAAAATTTCTCTGATACTCGCTTAATATTCAAACGCATGCAGTGCTTTAGCACCATTGCATGCCACCTCTAACGTCGTCGGGGTTAGGGGATTGTTAAGGGGGAAGGGAGCTCTTTTGCTTCGACTTCATCTCGCAACTGCAAGCAGACCGTAATTCAAGCCTCTTCCCCCTTAACAAAGAAACAAACATTAAATTTATAAAAATCTATTTTGCAAATTTTAAAATTTCATTCACTCGCAAGAGTTAGCTGCTAAAATTTGGCTTCGCTTGCAGCTTAGCTCAAATTTTAGAGCCGAAATTACTCGCTCATGAAATTTTA
>NZ_CABPVA010000004.1:319801-320839 GCF_902460595.1 Campylobacter concisus | reverse complement strand
AGTAGATGTTTGGTCCTATTGAACATGCACTAAGACCTGCTTTTTTCTCCAAAAGCACTCCACATTCAAGTCCAGCATGCACGGCTGTTATTCTTGCATTTGGCTTATAAATTTTAAGCTCTTCTAAGATGTCGTTTGCAAATTTATCATTTACAGGCTTCCAAGCTGGGTTTCTATCCTTGCTGATAACACTAAAGCCAACTGCTTTTGCAAGCTCTGAAATTTCAAATTCCATTCTATTTAGCCCATCTTTACTCATTGACCTTGCGAAAAACTCCCAAAATTTATAGATAAGAAATGTAAAAAGAATACGCAATAAAGAAGTGTATAGAAAATAGGTTAGTGGCAATAAATTTGATAAATTTGCGTTTGGCTACTAGAGCTACCGTTTATAGATTTTTGGTAGCTAAGATAGATGCTCGTTAAGATAAGCGGAGCAAAACCCTATATAAATAGGTAGGGTGAAATTTATTTGACGGCATTTTTGGCTACGAAATTTATAAAATAATTAAATTTCAAGCCAAAAATACTAAATTTTGACTCTTTTTTCTCTTGCTTTTTTGATCTTGTTTTTAACTACATGAAATTTTGAAGCTGCAGCCGAGCATAGATCCTTGTAGGTAACTAAAATTTTTGACTCTTTTTTAGTGCAAATGACTGCAAAAACGCTCTCAAGGTCGATTCTCTCTTTTTGTGTTAAATTTTCCATCTATTTTCCTAGCAATTTTCTCATCTTATTGACAACAAATAATATTTCATCATCGTCAAGCTCACATAGCAGTTTGCAAACAGCAGCAGCAGCTTGTGGCTTTGAGTTTCCAAGTCTCCAGTCCTGATATGTCCTCATAGGCACGCCAAGATCTTCTGCCATTTTTGCTTGTGAAATTTTCTTACCGATATTTTTTGCCTCAACTGCATTGTGAAGCAAATTAAATATATCACTTGTTTCAATCATTGAAGAATTATACGTTATTTACCATTAAATATACCTAAAATATTATATAAATAATGTAAAATAGTATATAAATATCAAGGTTG
>NZ_CABPVA010000004.1:277941-319551 GCF_902460595.1 Campylobacter concisus | reverse complement strand
TGACATTGATAAACTAAAGTTGTATAATCCGCTTAGCAATTAAAAAGAAAGAGTGCTAAAAGTGAGTAAAACAAATAAACGCGATTTGATACTAAATTCTATCATTGAAGCCTATTTGCAGGACAATGCGCCTATTGGCTCAAACGAGCTTGGCTCTCGCATGAGCGTGGCGATACCGGCATCTACGATACGTGTTTATTTTAAAAAGCTTTCAGATGAGGGCGAGATCACAAAGCTTCACATCAGTGGCGGCAGGATCCCAACTATCGCTGCGATGAGAAGATATTGGAGTGAAATTTTTACTGAGAGCGACATAAATTTAGAGATAAATGACCCAAGAAGCTTAAAGATGCTCTGTGATGAGTTTGAGCTTTATTGTATGATTTTTGGCACGATCGATAAGGAGTTGCTAGAAATTTTAAATTTAAATGATAGATATCTGGTTTTAAATTTTAGTGGCGATGAGATCGTCGTCAAATTTGACGCTAGGATGTATAAATTTTTAAACAACCTTATCGGAGTTAGTTTAGACAAGCTTGAGCTTATCTGTTCTCAAGTTGGCTTAAGCGAACTAAAAAACAAGATAAGAGAGCTTAAAAGGACTAAAATTTACTTCCAAGAAAACGAAATTTTAGCCTTTGATATGTTTAAGGATAGACGCTTTAAGATGGTTTTTGACCCAAGTTTTAGCTTGCAGATGGACGAAAAGCTTACATTTTCTCCTATGTTTGACGAAAATTACATGGGGCTTAAATTTAAAGCAAACTACCTTGGTAGCGAGGCGCAGATGATCTGTGCTGGCAGTGTTTATACTGATTATGTGAAATTTATAAATCTAATAAAGGAGGCCGCGTGAGCGAAGAGGTAAAAGAGCAAAATCTACCTGAGGTCGAGCCTGTGCAAGAGGCAGCTAGCGATAGCGTAAATTTAGATGCACTTGGCGATATCTCAAAAGTGGAGAAGCTCGAAAAAGAGCTTGGCGAGATCACTGATAAATATTACAGAGCAAATGCTGAGTTTGAAAATATCAAAAAGCGTTATGAAAAAGAGAAAGTAGACGTTGCAAGCTATGCAAATGAGAAATTTGCAAGGGACTTACTACCAGTCATCGATGCGCTCGAGATCGCTGCAAATTTTGACCCAGAGGATGATGAATTTGCTAAAAAGATCAAAGAGGGCATTTTGATAACGATAAATCAGTTCAAGAAATGTTTTGAAAAGCATGGCGTGAGCGAGATCGCAACTGATGCCGAGTTTGATCCAAATGTGCATAATGCTGTTTTAAGGGTCGATAGCGAGGAGAAGCAAAGCGGTCAGATCGTGCAAGCTTTACAAAAAGGCTATATGATAAATGGCAGGGTTTTGCGCCCAGCTATGGTCAGTGTGGCAAACTAAATTTAAAAAATAAATCTAATAAAGGAAAAATATGTCAAAAGTTATAGGTATAGACTTAGGTACAACAAACTCTTGTGTGAGCGTTTTTGAGCGTGGCGAGAGCAAGGTTATCCCAAACAAAGAGGGCAAAAACACAACTCCATCTGTTGTTGCTTTTACAGACAAGGGTGAAATTCTAGTAGGTGACGTTGCAAAACGTCAAGCAGTTACAAACCCTGAAAAAACGATATATTCTATCAAACGTATCATGGGTTTGATGAGCAATGAAAAAAATGCTGAAGAGGCAAAAAGCCGCTTGCCATATCACGTTGTAGACAGAAATGGTGCTTGCGCGGTTGAGATCGCTGGCAAGGTCTATACTCCGCAAGAAATTTCAGCAAAAATTCTTATCAAACTAAAAGAAGACGCTGAAGCATATCTTGGCGAGAGCGTGACAGACGCGGTTATCACTGTGCCTGCGTACTTTAATGACAGCCAAAGAAAGGCTACAAAAGAAGCCGGAACAATCGCTGGTTTAAACGTACTTCGTATCATCAACGAGCCAACAGCTGCGGCACTTGCTTATGGTCTTGATAAAAAAGAGGCTGAGAAAATTTTAGTTTATGACCTAGGTGGTGGTACATTTGACGTTACAGTGCTAGAAACTGGCGATAACATCGTTGAAGTTTTGGCAACTGGCGGTAACGCATTCTTAGGTGGTGATGACTTTGATAACAAGATCATCGACTGGCTAGTAAGTGAGTTTAAAAACGAAACTGGTATCGATCTAAAAGGCGATATCATGGCGCTTCAACGCTTAAAAGAAGCAGCTGAAAATGCTAAAAAAGAGCTAAGCTCAGCTCAAGAGACTGAGATAAATTTACCATTTATCACAGCTGACGCGACTGGTCCAAAACACCTTGTCAAAAAGCTAACTCGCGCTAAATTTGAAGGCATGATCGACTCACTTGTGGGCGAGACTATCACTAAGATAAATGAAGTCATCAAAGATGCAGGTCTAAGCAAGAGTGACATCAAAGAGGTCGTAATGGTCGGTGGTTCAACTCGTGTGCCACTTGTTCAAGAAGAGGTTAAAAAGGCATTTGGCAAAGAGCTAAATAAGAGCGTGAACCCAGATGAAGTCGTGGCTATCGGTGCTGCGATCCAAGGTGCGGTTATAAAAGGCGATGTTAAAGATGTGCTACTTCTTGACGTTACTCCACTTAGCCTTGGTATCGAGACACTTGGCGGCGTGATGACTAAGATCATTGAAAAAGGCACAACCATACCAACTAAGAAAAGCCAAGTCTTCTCAACTGCTGAAGATAACCAAAGTGCCGTTACTATCATGGTTTTACAAGGTGAGCGTGAGTTTGCAAGGGATAATAAATCACTTGGTAACTTCAACTTAGAGGGCATCCCAGCAGCTCCAAGAGGTGTGCCTCAAATCGAAGTTGAATTTGACATCGACGCAAACGGAATTTTAACCGTTTCAGCGAAAGATAAAGCTACTGGCAAAGCCCAAAACATCACTATCTCAGGATCAAGCGGTCTTAGCGAAGATGAGATAAATAGCATGGTAAAAGATGCAGAGCTTCACAAAGAAGAGGATAAAAAACGCAAAGACGCAGTAGAAGCTAGAAACCAAGCAGACGCGCTTGTTCATCAAACTGAAAAGAGCATGAGCGAGCTTGGTGAGAAAGTCCCAGCTGAAGATAGAAACAACATCGAAGCTGCGCTAAATGATCTAAAAGAGGTTCTAAAAGATGAAAACTCTTCAAAAGAGCAGATCGATGCAAAAGTAGAAGCTCTAAGCAAAGCTAGCCACAAACTAGCAGAAGCTATGTATAAAAAAGATGAAAATGCTGGCGCAAACGGCGGCAACAAAAAAGACGACGACGTTATAGACGCTGAAGTCGAGTAAAACTCCTAGAGCAGGGCACTTGCCTTGCTCTTTTAAATTTAACCTATAAATTTAAACTTCTAAATACTTATAAATATACACTCATTTTGCAAAATCATTTAAAAGTATAAATTTCTAAAATGCAAATAAATTTATCCGTATCTTAAATTTAAGACCTTTTAACGATCTCCACCCATCTATCAAGCTCTTGTTGCTCGGATTTTAGCGTGCTGCTTTCGCCGTGCCCTGGGTAAAGTGCGAAGTCGCCCTTTAGATTTTTGCATTTTTCTAGGCTTTTTAGCATCTCATTTTTATCCGAATATGGAAAGTCCCAGCGTCCGATGCTACCTTTAAATAAAAAATCTCCACTAAATATCGCGTCATCTATCTCTATCATCGAGCAACCTGGTGTGTGCCCTGGGAAGTGATGAAATTTAAAAGAAAAGTCATCCACTACAAAGCTCTCATCGCCTTTAACCAAAACATCTGGCACAAAGGTATTTTTCATATAGCCAAAAATGTCACTCTCACACATAAAAGCGTCAAATTTATTGATATAAACTGGGATTTTTAGCTCATTTTTTAGCTCGCTCACGTCGTAAATATGGTCAAAATGCCCATGAGTGCAAAGTATTGCCTTTAAATTTTGTGCATTTTGCAAAACCCACTCTTTTGCCCCATCGCCTGAATCTATCACTAAACTTGAGCCATTTTTGGTAACGATGTAGCAATTTGTCCCAAAATCGCCAAAACTTTTATGCATTACTCTCATTTTCTACCTTAAATTTATCATTTCTTAAATATTTGCATCTTTTTACTTAAACTTAAAGAAAAATTTTAAATTTAATTAGTATAATTTTTGCAAAAGGAAGCAAATTTAGGCAAAGGGACAATGAAGGGGTATCAAAAAATAGAAGAAACCTTAGTTTTTAGCTTAAAAGATAAAACTAAAGGTAAAAAACTACTATTAGGTGTAAGTGGCGGTATTGATTCTGCTGTGGTTGCGACGCTTTGTGCGAGAGCAAAGCCAGATGAAACTCATGCACTCATCATGCCAACAGCATCATCAAATAGACAAAATATGGACGACGCCTTAAATTTATGCGAAAAACTAAACATAAAATATAAGGTTTTGTCCATAGAGGGCATTCTAAATGCCTTTTACAAAACGATAGATGTAAATTTAAGCAATTTAAGAAAAGGGAATTTAGCAGCTAGAGTTAGAATGAGCTTGCTTTATGATTATTCATCTAGTATAAACGCTCTAGTCATCGGCACAAGCAACAAAAGTGAGCTTATGCTTGGTTATGGCACGATATTTGGGGATTTGGCATGCGCGATAAATCCTATCGGAGAGCTTTATAAGAGTGAAATTTTTGAATTTGCAAAACATCTTGGTGTTGATGAAAATTTTATCAAAAAAGCACCTTCAGCCGATCTTTGGGATGGACAAAGTGACGAGGGCGACATAGGTTACAGCTATGCTGTTATCGACGAGATTTTACAAAATTTAGAAAATAACAAGGAGCAAGCCATCAAAAAGTTTGGATTAAAAGCGGTCTTGGATATAGAAAATAGAGTTGTGTCAAACAGGTTTAAACGACAAATGCCGTTGATAGTGAAAATTTAAAGGATTAAAGATGAGAGAAATTCCGTTTTACAAACCAACTATCACTGAGCGTGAGAGTGAGCTTATCGAAGAGGCTTTGCATTCTGAAAATGCTACTGATACGGTTGCTAAATTTGAAGAAAAGCTAAAAGAGTACTTTGGTGCTAAATTTGTTGTCACTACAAATAACATCGCAGCAGCGCATCATCTGGCTCTAAGTGCGATGGATACAAAGCGCGGTGACAAGGTCATCTGCTCAGTAAATGCCTTCCCTAGCGTGGCTCAGGCTGTTAGGCATTTTGATGCTGAGCCTATCTTTGTCGATATCGATGAAGAGGACTTTAACATCAGCCCAGAAGCCCTTGAAAAGGTGCTAAAAGAGCAAAATCACAAGAAATTAAAATGTGCTTTTATCTCACACATCGCTGGACAAAGCGCTAGACTTGATGAGATAAAGGCTATCTGCGAAAAATATGGCATCGTCGTTTTAGATGATGCAAACCGAGGCATAGGACTAACATATAACGGCAAAAAGGTTGGTTCGGACTCGTTTTTGTCATGCTTTCAGACAAACTCACGCGTGCAAAATCCTATCTCAACAGTTGGATTTTTCACGACAAATGACGAAGAGGTCTATAAAAAAGCAAAACTACTTCGTAACTATGCCCTTGTAAATGGTATAGATAAATTTGGTAGTTTAAGCTACATCTATGACGTCGTTGATATAGGTTTAAAATACGACATAAACTCGATAAATGCGGCATTTTCTATCGCCCAGCTTGAAAAGACAGACGAGCTCATAAAACGTAGAAAAAAGATCGCTGAAATTTACGATAAAGAGCTTAAAGAGTGTCACAACATCACAACTCCAGTCAAAAAACGCGAGCACATCTACACTCAGTACATCATCAAGATAAATAAAAACCGCGACAGCTTTGCTAGAGAGCTTTTGGAGCGTGGAATTCACACTTCGTTGCACTACATACCGATACATTTGCTAAGCTATTATAAAAATAAATATTCGCTTAAAGTAAATGACTTCCCAAATGCTCTAAAGACATATCAACAAGTCTTGTCGCTACCTATATATCATAGTTTGAGCGACGAAGAGGTGCAATATATCTGCAACACTGTAAAAGAAATTTCTAAATCTCGTGTTTAAGAAATTTAACATCCTTTTACACTCTTGGGCGAATAACTACTTCTTTCGCCCAAATTTCTTTCAAATTTTACTAGCATTTTTACTTTTGCCACTAAGTTTTATCTACGCTTTAGTCGTTATTTGCAAGAATTTTAGCGCGCAAAAAAAAGAGTTTGGTATAAAGATAATAAGCGTTGGAAATTTGACCCTTGGAGGAAGCGGCAAGACCCCACTTTGCATCGCTATCGCTAAGAATTTCGAAGGCGCTTTTATCATCCTTAGAGGCTATAAAAGAAAGAGCAAAGGCATGCAAGTTGTCGCTCGTAACGGCAAAATTTTACTTGACGTAGCGGCAAGTGGCGATGAGGCGATGATATATGCCACAAGCCTTAAAAACGCAAATGTGATCGTTAGTGAAGATAGAAAAATAGCCATAAACTACGCCAAAGAGCATGGCGCAAAGTATATCTTACTGGATGATGGATTTTCTAAATTTGACATAGCTAAATTTGACATATTAGTGCGTCCAAACCCAGAGCCAAAGCTAAAGCTTTGCCTGCCAAGCGGGGCTTATAGATATCCATTTAGCTTTTACAAATTTGGTGATTTCATCGCACGTGAGGGGCAAACTCACTTTAGAAAGAGCGAAATTTTAAATAAAAGCGAAAAAATGGTGCTAGTTACCGCTATAGCAAACCCGGCTCGTCTTGAGGCATTTTTTGGCGAGTGCGTGGGACAGGTCTTTTTCCCTGATCACTACGACTTTTCAAAAGAAGAGCTAAGCGAAATTTTACAAACCTACGGCGCGACCTCGCTTTTGATGACGCAAAAGGACTATGTAAAAGTAAAGGATTTTGGGCTGAGAGTTTCGCTTATCACGCTTGAAGTTACGCTAAGCGAGGAGTTTAAAAAGGTTTTAGCGCAGCAAATTTAAGCCCATTTTGTTATAATGAGCCACTTTTTAAAAGGAAAATTTAGATCAAAATGAGAATTTTAATCACCTCAGTTGCAAAGAAAAAAGAGGCAAAAAAAATAAGCAAAAAGCTCGTGAAAAAGGGACTTGCAGCTTGCGTGAGTAGCTTTAGCGCAAAGAGCATTTATCTTTGGCAAGAGAAGCTTTGTGATGAAAAAGAGAAAATTTTACTCATAAAAACGGACGCGAAATTTAAAAAAGTAGCTAAATTTATAAGAAAGTACCACAGCTACGAAACCCCAGAAATTTTGGCGCTTAAGCCAAAAGAGGTTTTTAAAAAATATGAAAATTGGATAAAAAAATCAACTAAAAAAGGCAAAAAATGAGACTAACACCAACTAGAAGCGTAAAAGATGAAAAGGTAAAAAATGTAAATTTAAGCACAGCCATGCTTAGCCCAAGCTCCGCTCACGGCGGACTTTACGCGCCAAAGAAGCTACCAAAGATCACAAAGGCAAAGTGGCAAGAGCTCTCAAGCCTAAGCTACGAAAAGCTCGCACTTCACATCATCTCGCTGTTTAAATTTGACGTGCCAGAGGCGTTTTTCAAAAAAGCGCTCAAGAGATATGCAAGCTTTGATGACCCAAAGCACCCAGTCATTTTTAAAAAAATAGATAAAAATTTATACGTAAATGAGCTCTATCACGGCCCAACAAGGGCGTTTAAGGATATGGCGCTTCAGCCTTTTGGCTCGCTGCTTAGCCAGCTAGCAAAAGAGAGAAGCGAAAGATACCTTATCATGTGCGCAACTAGCGGTGACACTGGCCCTGCGACACTTCAGACTTTTGCAAATGATGAAAATATAAAGGTCGTCTGCCTCTATCCAGATGGCGGCACGAGCGAGGTTCAAAAGCTTCAAATGCAGACCATGCAGGGTGAAAATTTAAAGGTTTTTGGCATAAAAGGCGACTTTGACGACGCCCAAAGAGCGCTAAAAACGCTGCTTGCAAATGATAAATTTAAGGCCGAGCTTAAAAAAAAGCGCCTTAAGCTAAGCGCGGCAAACTCGGTAAATTTTGGCAGAATTCTCTTTCAGATCATCTACCACGCCTATGCCTACGCAAATTTGCTAAAACAAAAGGCGCTTAAGGCAAACGAGAGCTTTGACATCATCGTGCCAAGTGGAAATTTCGGCAACGCTCTTGGGGCGTATTACGCTAAAAAAATGGGCGCAAAGATCGGCAAGATCAAGATCGCCTCAAACGCAAACAACATTTTGACGCAGTTTTTTACCACCGGCGTTTACGACCTAAGAGATAAAAAGCTGGTTAAGACGATAAGCCCAGCCATGGACATTTTAATAAGCTCAAACGTCGAGCGCTTGCTGTTTGATAAATTTGGCAGCGAGCGAACTAATGAACTCATGCAAAGCCTAGCTAAAAATAAATTTTATAAGCTTAGCAAGCAAGAGCTTGAAGCGCTAAAAGAGGACTTTGAGGCTAGCTGGTGCGATGATAAAGAGTGCGAGGCATATATCGCAAAGCTCGCAAAGGACGGTTACGCGATCGATCCGCATACGGCTACTTGCTTTAAAATGGTGGATGCTAGCCGCATAAACGTCATCACATCGACCGCGCACTGGGTGAAATTTACGCCAAGCATGATCAAGGCGTGCCAGATCAAAGATACAAAAGATGAAAAAGATGCGCTCGCAAAGACCGCTAAAATTTTAAATGACATCGTGCCAAGCTCGATAAACTCGCTATTTAGCGCGAAAATTTTGCATAAAAATATCATAAAAGAGGACGAGATAGAGAAGTGCGTCCTAGAATGGATCGAGCGATGATAATCATCCCAGCTCGCCTTGCCTCAACAAGGTTTAGTAATAAAATTTTAAAAGAGATAAACGGCGTGCCGATGTTTGTGGCGACTGCTCTTAGAGTAAGCGGCGTGGACGATGTGGCGGTTGCGGTGGACGAGCCAAGCGTGCTTGATATCGCCAAGGCTCACGGCATAAAAGCTGTGCTAACTAGCAAAGATCATCAAAGTGGCACTGATAGGATAAACGAAGCGGCGCAAATTTTGGGGCTAAGCGAGAGCGAGATCATCATAAATGTTCAGGCTGATGAGCCATTTATCGAGCCTGAAAATATCGCTAAATTTAGGGCTTTTTGCGAGCAAAATAGGCAAAATGCCTTTATGTTTTCTTGCTACAAAAAAATGGACGATGAGTTTGCGGATGATAAAAATTTAGTCAAAGTGGTGACTGATTTTGAGGGCTATGCGCTTTACTTTTCAAGGTCAAGGATACCATTTAACAGAAGCGAGTGCAAAAGCTACAAGGCGCATCTTGGCATCTACGGATACAGCGTAAAAAGCCTAAAAGAGTTTTGTGACCTCTTGCCTTCAAGCCTTGAAAACACCGAGAAACTCGAGCAGCTGCGCGCCCTAGAAAATGGCAAAAAGATAGCGATGCTAGAGGTTGAAAGTCAAAGTATCGGCATAGATAGCGAAGAGGATTATCAAAGAGCGCTTGCTAAATTTGGCAAATGAGCCTAAATTTGCTCTGCTTTGGCGTCTTTGCTACGGCAGAGCAAGTTCTAAATTTTTATAAATTTGAGTAATGGTTTAGCTGATTTTTTTTGTCTTTGATTTTGCGGTCTTGCTCAATTTTGCCCTGTTATTGGTTAAATTTATTGCAAACTTCATATTTTAAATTTACTTGAATAATTTTATCTATTTGCTGAGATGTTCTAAATTGCAAACTTGACTGAAGTTTTTTGATTCGCGGTCTTGTTTGTGCGTGAGATGAGTGAAATTTGATTGCATTTTGGTTGAATCCTAAGGCTAGGTTAAATTTATTGTAAGCTTTGCGGCTTGGGTCGTTTTAGCAAATTTTATATTTGCTGAGATGTTTTAAAATTTCATAAATTTAAGATAATCGTATGCTTTACTTAGTTTTGTTTTTGCATTACGGTCTTGTAGCACGCGATTTGGTGCAAAATTTGATTAAATTTTGGTTGTTTTACTATCCTAGAACCAAACCAAATTCGCTGATATTTTTTAAAATTTGATAAATTTAAGATGATTGCAAGTTTTGCTTTTACGATTTTACTCACGTCACTGCATGATATAAATTTGATAGTCTAAATTTACTTCTTTGCTACTTTTCTAGTTAGTTACAAGGCCTGAAAAGCCTAGAAAAATTTGGCTGATAAATTTAAAATTCCAGCCAAATTTGCTATTAATATCTAAATTTTCTCAAGCTTTGCTAGGAAATTTTTAGCATTTATAAAGCCGATCGTTCTAAGTGCTTTTTGCTCCTCGCCGTCTTTAAAAAGCAGGAGTGCAGGCGGATCGATGAGCCCAAAATTTCTTAGCATCTCATCATTTTGCACCCCACCACTTGTCACGTCAATGCGAATAAGCGTAAAATTTGCCAAAGCATTTTTCACGCCAGCGTCCTTAAAAGTGATGTGCTCTATCTCTTTGCAGCTCGCGCACCAGTCGGCATAAAAATCCACAAGTACTGGCTTGCTTGAGCTTTTTATCATCTCGTTTAGCTCGCTTAAATTTCTAGCCTGTTTGAAATTTAGCTCGCTCTCGTTTTTGGCTAAATTTAGTCCAGAAAGCGGCGAAAAGGCATCTTTTGAGCCCAAAAATGCGCCGATTATCAGCATGAGCGAGTAGATAAAAGCTAGCACGCAAAGCGCTTTTTTAAATTTAGCCCAGCCGCTATTTGCTGCCTCAAACGCCCCAAGATAAATGGCTGCAAAGACGCCTATGATGCCGTAACCTAGTAGCTCAAAAAACGCTCCAAGCACGCGCGCGAGGATCCAAACAGCCATGATGAGCATCAAAAAGCCAAATAGTTTTTTAACCTCGTCCATCCAGCCGCCAGGTCTTGGCAGGAGCTTGCCTGAGCTTAGCCCTATCACAAGAAGCGGCGCGCCCATGCCTAGCCCCATGACAAAGAGCATGATGCCCCCGTAAATGGCATCTCCGCTTTGCGCGATGTAAAGAAGTGCGCCTGCTAGCGGTGCTGCCACGCATGGTGAGACGATGAGCGCTGAGGCAAAGCCCATTATGAAAACGCCGATGAGGCCCGAGCTGTTTTGTGACTTTTTGTTGATCATATTTTCAAATTTAGAGGGCAGTTTGATGTCGTAAAAGCCAAACATACTAAAGCTTAAGATGACAAAAATGGCCGCAAATGCACCAAGCACGTAGATGTTTTGCAGAGCCCCTGCGATGCCAAAGCCAAGTAGGCTTGCTCCAACGCCAGCAAGCGCGTAGGCAAGGCTCATCGCGACGACATAGACTAGCGAGAGCAAGAAGCCTTTTTTGGCATTTAGGCTGCCGCCCTTTGAGACGATGATGCTTGATAAGATCGGTATCATCGGAAAGACGCAAGGTGTGAGCGAGAGCAAGAGTCCGTAGCCAAAAAATGTCGCAAGCGAGATGAAAAAGTTTTTGCTGCTTAGTTCATTTGCGATGCTTTGATCTTCTGAAAGCTCGGTAAATTCAGGATTGGTTTCATCTTTTTGCTCTTTTTCAAAGGCTATGATGCTAAATTTGCCAAATTTCTCAAATATGTCATAAATTTTAGTTTGCGGGCGGTAACAGATGCCATTTTTAGCACAACCCTGATAGCTTAAATTTAGCCTAGCACTGCCATTTTTAAGATGCTCTTTTACTAAATTTAGCGGGATAAACAGCGAAAAATCTTTTGGGTAAATTTCATATTCGCCTGTATTTTCGCTCTTTGGCATATTTAAGAGGCTGTTTATCTTCTCTTCGCCAAGTGTAACCTCAAAGCTATCTTTGTAAAGATAGATATTTTTGCCAAATTTAAACTTGATCTCCGCGCCATGTTCATCGATGCTGGAGCTTAAAACAAATGCCTTACTAACGTCTAAAACCTCGGCAAAAAGCGAGCCTGCAAACAGAATGAGAGAGAAAATAAATTTAAAAAACATGCTAATCCTTGCTAAATTAAAAGAGATGATTTTAGTCTAAATTCTTAAATTTATTCTATTTTATAGTAAAATCGTGAAAAAGCGTGAAATTTTTAAAAGGAGCGATGATGTCAAAAGATAAAAAGCACCAAAAGAGCGATAAACTTGGCTACGAAGATGAGCTTAGGTTGCTTCAAATAGAACTTTTAAAATTCCAAAATCATGTCAAAGACAAGGGGCTTAGGGTGCTAATGCTAATGGAGGGGCGAGATGCGGCTGGCAAGGGCGGCACGATAAAGCGCCTAACTGAGCATCTAAATCCGCGCGGTTGCCGTATCGTAGCGCTTACAAAGCCAAGTGACGTCGAGAAGACGCAGTGGTACTTTCAAAGATATGTGACGCATCTGCCAAGCGCTGGCGAGATAGTGATCTTTGATAGGAGCTGGTACAACAGGGCTGGGGTTGAGCCAGTTATGGGCTTTTGCACTCAGGCTGAGCATAAAGAGTTCTTGCGCGAGGTGCCAAAATTTGAAGAGATGATCATAAACTCAGGCATCATTTTCTTTAAAATTTACCTCTCGATCACAAAAGAGGAGCAAAAAAAGCGCTTCAAAGAGCGTCTAAATGACCCACTAAAGCAGTTTAAGATCTCTCCAGTAGATCAAAAAGCGCAAGAGCTTTGGGATCAGTACTCCATCGCCAAATACTCTATGCTACTTGCCTCTCACAACAGCATCTCGCCGTGGGTGATCGTCTCAAGCGACAATAAAAAAGAGGCGAGGCTAAATGTCTTTAAATTTATCCTAACTCATGTCGAGTATCCAAAAAAGATAGATGAGTATCTAAAATACGACAAAAGCGTCGTGAGAGATGGAAGCGAGGAGATCAAGCGCATAGAAGAGGGGCTAAATAAGGATAAGCTAAAGAGCATAGACTAAATTTGTTTGGGCTTGGCTGTAAATTTTGTGCTTTAAATTTACGGCCAAGTTTTGTTAAAGCCACCACATAAGTTTTGCCAGAATGACCATTATTAGACAAAGCACAAGAGCTATGAGATGTGAAAATTTACCAAATGGATCTGGCTTTTTTAAGATAGTGACATTAAAAACAGAGATGAAAGTGATAAGACACATTAGAAGCAAAACCGCGATCTTTGCTAGTAAGAGCTTTTGAAAGTTGCTCTGCCACCAACCATGATCGCTTCCAAGATAGTCCTTTGCCATATATGCCCCACTTATCAAAAGTAGTAAAAATGCCGTGCCAAAAACCTTTGCACTGCCTTTTGTGTAGGCTTTTTTGACAGCTTCAAGAGTTTGAGGACTTATCGTTTTTTTGGCAAATGGATATATACAAACATCAAAAAACACATATCCTATAAAGATAATGGCGCAAACTAAATGCGTAATGAGAGAAAAAAGATACATTTTTTGCCTTTTTTGTTTGGCATTATATTGGGTTTATTTGAAAGGATTGCTGATTTGGATTAAGTATTGAGAAGTCTAGAAGATCCGAGCGAAAGCTCGCTCGGATAAATGTTTTTAGAAGCTATATTTTGCTTCAAATCTGATACGATCTTGTTTAAAGCTTGCACCGTCTTTTTTGTCTTTAGCAGCTGCATACCAAGAAAGGAATGTAAGTTTTTTGCTGTATTTGTAGCTAGCACCTGTATACCATTCGCTTCTTTTTGCTCTCTCTTTGCTAAGTCCCCAGCTATAACCTTTACCTTGAGTATATCCAGCGTCAAAGCCAAATTTATCTATATCATATCCAGCGTTAACAAACCAGTAGTCGTTGTTTCCTTTGATGTTGTTATAATATTGTTTGCCACCATTCATTACACCATTTAGTAGCTTAGTTGGATTGATTAGCTGACCATTTGATTCAATTGAAACAAATGAATATTTATTGTTGTCTTTATTTTTAGCATCAAAGTCTAAATAACCAGCGTTAAGTTTGGCACCAAATAGTTTTGTGCCAGCTTGAACTGCCCAGAAATTTGCATCAGCTACTTTTTTATGGTCTGAGTCGTTATGAACAAATTGACCTTTTAAGTTTAGATTCACATCATCAGTTACATTAAAACTTACGCCAGCCTCAGCGCCATAAAGTGTTGCTATCTCTTGAAGGTTAGCAATAGCTACTTTAAATGATACTGGATTATAGCTGCCAGCCGCACCTAAATAGTAAAGGTTTCCTGGAGCATCTCCGAAGTTATTTGTTGACACATCAGTGCCATTTATTTTTTCTTTTCCATCTACTATATTTTTAACCAAAGGACCATCATTGTCTTGATCACTTGCTAGAGCATCATAAGCAGCAGCTGTTAAAGTAAGACCAGGTACATCAGTACTTACTACTTTTAGACCAGTGCCAGCTAGCTCACCATCATCATAGAAAGTTTTTATAAGTTGCTTACCAGCTGTAATAGTAGTATTAGCTACCTTGTAGCCTAGATACATCTCATATACAGAGAATGAACTAGTTGTATCTGTTTTATCTGTGCCATCTGTATTCTTATTGGCGTCAAATGCATTATCTCCAGAGCCATCAGCTGTTGTTGGAGCATATCTTAGTGTTAAAACTCCAAAGAAATTATCATCGATAGCAGCTTTGAATGAAGTAATCATTCTAAAAGCATGAGATGCTGTGTCATTTGTTTTTGCTTTTGTATCAGGGTTTGATTTGTAATGATCATTTGTATAACGATATCTTGCAAATCCTGAAAGATCTACATTTTTTATAGCTTCTTCAAGTGGAGTTGCACTTGCAACGCTTGAAAATGCACCTAAAGCAACCAAAGCAGCTAAGCTAACTTTTGTAAGTTTCATCTAAATCTCCTTTTGATAAAAATGTTTTGAAAGGATATTATCATAGAAAATTAATTTTATAGCTTAAATTTTGTTAAAAAAATCAAAAATTATTACCGATCGTTTACCAAAATAAGATAATGAGATAAGATTTGTCTTTAAAAATTTGAGTTTATTTGAAGTTAAAAGATGAGAATTTATATCTCATCAGTTAAATTTAGCCGTTGTTTTTAGCCTGCGCCTCTTCGCGCTCTTTCTTTTGTCTTATAGCGGCTTCTTTTTGGATATTTTTTTGCTGAGTGACAAAGATATGCTCTTCAAGTGTGACTAACTGAAAGATGCCCTCAAATATCTTGATCTCTTTTACGTAGCCTATCACTTTTACCTCTCTTTTCCTACTCTCTTCAAACCTTGCTTGTGCGTCAAATTCGACCACATCGCCAAGCTTGAGCGGTCCAAAGAAATTTATCCTAGCACCGATGCTAACGCAAAATTCTTCATTTATAGCTAAAAGCGCTGCGTAGTTTGCCCCCATAAAGACAAAGCCGCTATGTATGAGCCCTTCTGCGTCGCTTACCATATCAGCCGTGGTAAAAAATCTAGTTTTTGCGTGATTTTTCTCAAGTAAAAATGCCGTTCCACTAAAATTTAGCTTTGTTAAAGGTGCTGTTTTTATCTCGTTTCTTAGCGGGTTTTCGTCCTCTGGGAGGATTATTTGTGATTCGTCTTTTGCTTCAAAAATATTTTCATCTGCCATATTTATCCTTAAATTTTAACTCTCACGTAAGCTCTTTTTGGAGCTGGATAGCCCTCGATGGTCTTTGTTTTATCGTCTGGGTCTAAGAAATTTCCAAGACTTTCTCCATCTATCCACTGCGTTTTTCGCTGTTCGTTTAGATCAGTTGCCTTTGTATCAAGCAGGACAAAGTCCTTAAATTTAGCCCTCTCGCACCAGTTTTCAAGTGCGCTAAGCGTTGGCACAAAGTAGATATTTGGAATTTTTGAGTATCTATCCTTTGGGCTTAGCACAAAGTCGCCATCCATATCTATATACATCGTATCTAAAAATAGCTCGCCGCCGGGATTTAGTGCCGTTTTTAGCTCTTTTAGCATCTTTATAGGATCACTTCTATGATAGATGACACCAAGGCAAAAAATGGTGTCAAATTTCGCTGCGTATTCAGGCAAGCTCTCTACTCCAAGAAGCTCGTAAGCGATATTTGAGCGGATAAATTTATTTAAAAACTTAAACTGTAAAAATGTATGCACGCTAGGATCAAAGCCAGTTATGCTTTTTGGACCGTACTCAAGCATCTTAAACATATAATATCCATTATTACACCCCACGTCAGCCACGCTTTTGCCAGCTAAGTTTAGGTGCGGAACAAGGATATTAAATTTAATAAAACTTTGCCATTCGCTATCTATATATATATCATCAAGTAAAAATGGCCCTTTTCGCCAAGGCTTTAGGCTAAGGGCGAGGTTGTAAATTTCATCTTTATCGGCTTTATCTAAATTTTTAAATTTGACATTTACGCTATCAGAGAGGCTAAATTCACAATCAAAATTTGCTAAATTTTCTATCCTATTTAAAATTTGCTTTTGCTGCTCGTTAAATTTGCTAAGATCCACGCTATTTCCAGTCGACGATGTTGTGCGGACACTCTTTTTGGTAGGTGCCAGTCGCGTCATAATACTCTTTACAATCATTATAATACTGAGTCGAAACTCCACGCTCATTCATATAAAGACAACCATTGCAAAATAGCGCTATAAAGCCTAAAAATATAATCTTTTTCATGTGGCGGATTTTATCATAAATAAAAATTTTATGCTAGAATAGCAGGCAGTTTTAGAGCCAAGTTTGGCTAAGATTAAGCAAAAAGGCATTTTATGCAAAGAAGAGATTTTTTTAAATTCAGTAGTTTTTTAGGTGCAGCAAGTCTGCTTCCAAGTGTCACTCTAGCTAGCGACGAGCCAGCAAACCCAGTGGTTAGAAATTTCGATGTAAATTTCAAACACCAGCTGCTTGAAAAGGGCAAAAGCTCAAGAATTTGGTTGCCCCTTCCACTAAGCACCACTTATCAGCAACTAACCCAAGACTACGTTATAAACACAACGGCTAAAAACGTCTATATCTCAGACACGCTAATACCAACAATGTATGGCGAATTTGAAGAAAATGAGCAAAGACCTATTTTAAATATCCAGTTTAAAATTCAAACAACAGAGCGCAATACCGACTTTAGCAAGGTAAATTTCGATCCAAATGAGAAGGTCGATCCTGCGATTTTGGAGTTTTTAAAACCAACTTCACACATCCCAACTGACGGCGTCGTAAGAGCAAAAGCGCTAGAGATTATCGGCAATACTAAAGGCGACTTGGAGCGTGCAAAAGCGATCTATACGTGGGTTGCAAACACTATGCAGCGCGATAACAGCATCCTTGGATGTGGCACAGGCGACGTTAAAGCGATACTTGAAAGTGGCAAACTTGTTGGCAAATGCACCGACATAAACTCAGTTTTTGTGGGACTTTGCAGATCAGTTGGCATCCCTGCAAGAGAAATTTTTGGTATCAGGGTTGGTCAGTCTAGATTTTCAGATCAGATGGGTAGCGCAAAAGACGGCGTGGCTAAAATTTCAGGCGGACAGCACTGCAGGGCTGAGTTTTACTTAAAAGGCTATGGTTGGATACCGGTTGATCCAGCTGACGTTACAAAGGTAAGACTGGGCGAGAAATTAACAAACGACGACGCTAAGATCGTAGCTGTTAGAGAGTATTGCTTTGGCAACTGGGAGATGTGCTGGATAGGCTTTAACTACGGACGTGACTTTATCTTAAAGCCAACCCCAGAGCAAACTCCGCTAAACAACTTTGGCTATCCATACGCTGAAGTTGATGGCAACACACAAAACTACTATTCGCCAAAAGAATTTAGCTACGACTACGTCTCAACAGAGCTAAAATGAGAGCCTTTTGGCTGATACTAACATCCATAGGTAGTGCTATCGGCGCTACCTTGTGCTGCTTGCCGGCACTTCTTTTCTTGCTTTTTGGCACATCTTTTTCATTTCTATCTTGGACACAAAATTTATACGAGTACCGCGTCCCTTTAAGCGTCGTGGCCGTCATTTGCTTTGTGATCTCAGGAGTGGCTTTATTTTACAAGCCAAAAAGCTGCAACCTAAGCTACAAAAAGAAAAAATGGATACTTATATATATACTTTTTGGAGTGATACTACTTTTACTCCTTACATATCCGGAGCTTTTAGGAGAAATTTATGCGTAAAATTTTAGTTTTAGCCCTTCTTGCACTTAGCTGCTACGCTGAGAAAACTATAGAAATTTCAGTGCCTAGCATGCACTGTCCGCTTTGCACAGCTATAGTGCGAAAGGCTGCTCTTAGCGTTGAGGGCGTAAAAAAGGCAGATGTATCGCTAAAAGAGCGAAAAGCTGTCGTTTTAGCAGATGACAAGGTCGATGAAAAAGAGCTTTTAAAGGCGGTCGATGCGACTGGCTATAAAGGCGAGATAAAATAAATTTATGGAGGCAAATATGTCAAAGAGCGAAGTTTTAGCGAAATTTGAGACACTTGCGGCGATACCACACTGCAGTTACGAGACTGATAAGATGCGTGATTTTTTAGCTGATTTTGCAAGAGATAAGGGCTGTGAAGTCGTGGTCGATAGCTTTGGCAACGTTCATGCGTTTAAAGGCAAGCCAAAAATTTGCTTGCAAAGCCACTACGATATGGTCTGCATGGGCGACGCTCCAAAGATCGAGATAGTTTATGGCGATGATGGCTACATGAGGGCTAAAAACTCATCTTTAGGTGCCGATAACGGCATAGGCGTGGCTATCATGATGCAGATGATAAGCGAATTTGACGACATAGAGTGCCTTTTTACAAACAACGAAGAGGTCGGCATGGTCGGAGCTGCTGGCTTTAGCGGCGATCTAAAAGCCGATAAGCTTTTAAATTTAGACAGCGAAGAGGACGATAGAGTCACTATCGGCTGCGCTGGCGGTGTAAATTTATTTGCTACTATTGCGCTTAATAGCCAAAAAACAAAAGAGAGCACGCTTTATGAAGTAAAAGTGAGCGGCCTACCTGGCGGACACTCTGGCAACGAGATACATAAAAATATCCCAAATGCGATCAAGGTTTTGGCGGCATTTGTTACTAAAAATGGCTGCAAGCTTGTCAAATTTGAAGGTGGGGAGCGAAGCAACTCTATCCCAAGTGGTGCAACTGCACTAGTTTTAAGCGATAAGGAGCTAAAGAGCGAGTGTGAAAATTTAAGCGTGAAAAAGCTTGGCACTGGATATGAAATTTTAGAAAATGGCGAGAAAATTTTAGCACTTATCAACTCATTTTCACAAGGCGTAAGAGCCTATAACTGCGAGCTAGGCATACCACAAGATAGTGTCAATCTCTCACTTGCAAAGATCAAAGATGATGGCACGCTTGAAGTGGAGTTTTTTGCAAGGTCAATGAGTAAAGACGGCCTAAATAGAATGGAATTTGAAATTTCAGAGCTTGCAAAAGCAGTTGGCTTTAGTGTTATCAGCAAGGATAGAAACCCAGCTTGGAAGCCTGTAAATGATAAATTTGCAAACGACATCTTAGAAGAGCTTAAAATTTATAAGCCAAATGCAAGAATAACAGCCGTGCATGCTGGACTTGAATGTGGAGTGCTTTTGGAGAAAAAAGCAGGTCTTAGTGCATGTTCAATAGGACCAAACATCTACTCACCTCACTCTACTAGAGAGCACTGCGAAGTAGCTTCTGCGCTTTTTATCGAAAAAGTCGTTCGCGGTATCGTTAAAAAGTATAACTCATAAAAAACTAAAATTTGCTAGAAATTTCTAGCAAATTTTATATCTCAAAGCATCTAAAGCAAATTTGCCCGCAAGCACGAGCAAATTTATTATTTCCCAAACTCATAAACGATCTTGCCACTTTTTATCGTGGTAGTCGCTGCGCCTTTTAGTTTTTTGCCAAAGAGTGGAGAATTTACCGATTTTGAGCGGTTTATCTTTTCATCATAAACATACTCGATCTCAGGGTCTATCACCGCGATGTCAGCTAGCATGCCCTCTGCAAGTCTGCCTTTATCTTTTAAATTTAGCATCTTAGCTGCATTTGTAGAAGTTAGCTCCACCATGCGCTCTAAGCTTATAACGCCTTCATTTACGAGCTTAAGAGTGAGCGGCACAAGGGTTTGAAGTCCGATGATACCAAATGGCGCCTTGTCAAATTCCACTATCTTTTCGTCTGTATGGTGTGGGGCATGATCGGTGGCGATAACGTCTATAAGACCGCTTTTTAGTGCCTCTCTTACTGCTTTTACGTCGCTTATCTCACGAAGTGGCGGTGACATTTTGAAATTTGTATCGTAGGCATTTTTCAAAATTTCATCGTCGCTAAAGCTAAAGTGGTGAGGTGTGGCTTCGCAAGTGATGTTTATGCCCTCTTTTTTACCCATTTCGATGATCTTTAGCGAGTACTCCGAGCTTACGTGAGCGATGTGGATGTGCGCTTTAGTGAGTTTTGCAAGCAACATATCACGGCTCACTGCGATCTCCTCTTTCTCTCTCGCCATGCCGCGAAGTCCAAGTATGGCTGAGACCTTGCCCTCGTGCATGACGCCCTGTCTGCAAAGCGAGCAGTCCTCTGAGTGGCTTATACAAAAGCTACCAAACATGCTTGAGTACTCAAGCGCCGCTCTCATCACGCTTGAGCTAGTCACTGGTAGGCCGTCGTCGCTAAATGCAACTGCGCCAGCCTCTATAAGATCGCCCATTTCAACGATCTCATTGCCGCCAAGTCCTTTGCTAATGGCTGCGATTGGTAAAAGATCGATCAGTCCGCAGTTTTTAGCCTTTTCTATCATCGCCCTTGTGATTGAAGCGTTGTCATTTACTGGGTTTGTGTTAGCCATGCAAAGGCAGGTGGTCACTCCGCCAGCCACAGCCGCTTCGGAGCCTGAGATGATGTCGTCTTTGTACTCTTGACCAGGATCGCGAAAATGCACGTGCATGTCGATAAGTCCTGGCATGACTAGCTTATTTGTAGCGTCTATGACCTTATCAGCCTCAAATTTCTCACTTCCGATTTTGGCTATTTTGCCGTTTTCTATTAGGATATTTGCCTTAAATTTCTCGTCGCTATTTACGATAGTGCCGTTAATTATTGCTATTTTCATCGTTAGCCCCTATTTTTTGCAAGCGTATTTAGTATCGCCATTCTTATAGCAACGCCATTTTCAACTTGATTTAGTATGACTGAGTGCGTGCCGTCAGCCACGTCTGAGTTTAGCTCCACACCCCTATTTATCGGCCCTGGATGCAGCACGATAGCATCAGGTTTGGCTAGCTTTATCCTATTTTTATTTAGTCCAAAGAATTTCGAGTACTCTCTCGAGCTTGGAAACGCCACGTCCGCACCGCCACGCTCTAGCTGGATGCGAAGCATGATGATGACGTCGCTGCCCTCGCAAGCCTCCTCCATATTTTTGCAAATTTGAGACTCAAAAACCTCAGCATCTTTTGGCATCATCATCCTTGGCGCAAATAGCTTTAAATTTATGCCAAATTTCTTCATCGCCCAGATGTCAGACCTTGCCACGCGGCTTCTAGCGATGTCGCCGATGATAGCCACGTTTAAATTTTTATCCAAAATTTTGCCATGCTCTCTTAGCGTAAAAAGATCAAGCAGAGCTTGACTTGGGTGCTCATTTGTGCCATCCCCTGCATTTACGACGCTAGCCTCTGTCCTATCAGCTGCAAATTTCGCCGCTCCAGAGCTTGGGTGACGAAGCACGATGATGTCGGTTCTCATAGCAGCCATGTTATTCATCGTGTCATTTAGGCTCTCGCCCTTTGTCACACTAGAGCTTGACGAGCTAAAATTTATCGTATCAGTCCCAAGCCTCTTTGCTGCGATCTCAAAGGATGTTCTAGTTCTTGTCGAGTTTTCATAAAATGCGTTGATCGTGGTCTTTCCACGAAGGTAGTCATTTTTTTTCACTTGGCTTAAATTTAGCTCCTTAAACTCTTTCGCCGCCTCTAGAAAATATAAAATTTCTTCCTTGCTAAGCTCTCTAGTTCCTATCAAATCTTTATGTTTGTAGCCCATTTTAAGCCCTTTTTGATCTATTTTGTTACAAAGTCGCAAGCTGGTTTGTAGCCGTTATCACAAGCTTTTTTAAACAAAGCCTTTGCTTTTTCTTCGTTCTTTGCTTCGTTTGCGTCTTTATCTTTTACAAGGCCATAAGCGATCATTTCGCCTAGCTTTTCGCACGCCATGCCCTCATTTTCGTCGCACATTTTTGTAAAAATTTTCTCAGCCTGAGCTCTATCTTTTGCCACGCCATCGCCGTTAAATAGCATGATCGCATTCATCGTGCAAGCCTTTTTCTCGCCCTCGCCGCAAGCTTTATTAAAAGCAAGATAGGCCTCGTTAAAATTTTTCTTTGCATAAAGCTCATTTGCCTTGTCTAAATTTTCATTTGCCATAGCATTTAACGCAAAAAGTGCCGCCGCTAAAACTAAAATTTTCTTCATATTTTCTCCTTATTTAAATAACTTTGGATGGTGTTTTTTCATATATTCAACTATCTCTATGACCTCGTCGCTACCGCTAGCGTCAGAGTTTTCTAGCGCATCGTCGATGCACTCGACATAAAGATTTGCCGCCTCTTCAAGCTTATCTTTTTTCACGCCAGCATAGTAAAACATCGCTTCAAGCACCATGCTAAGCTCATAGCTAAGCTCCTCTACGCTTACCTCTTCTTCTTTCATATCTCCTCCTGTGTTTTTTTAGTTATTAGATCAACTATCTGCGCCTTGATCGGCTCATAGCTAAAGCCATCTTTGAAATTTGCAAACAAGCCACCGCTTGCATTGACGTGTCCGCCACCACCAACTAGGTGCTTAGCCATGGCGCTAACGTCTAGCTTGCCATTTGCACGAAAGCTTAGCGTTTTTTTATTTGTCACGTCGATAAAGAAGTCAAATTCAGGATTTGCCACCAAAAAGTCGTTGCCGATAACAGAAACGTTGCCGATATTGTAAGTTAAAATTCCTTTATGATCTTTATAGGTGATGCTAAATTTCTCTTTGTTTTCACTAAGTTTTTTTACGACGTAGTTTGAGATTAGATTGCTTAGCGTATCGTCTTTATCCTCTTTGAAAAATGACTTTTTAATAGCATGCACCTGCATATCAAGGCCGATATAGTCGTTTTTATCGTTAAAAAATTTGCTCGCTTCTTTTAAGATGTGATCCATATAGAGGTTGTTTTCAGCTTCAAACATCACTTTATTTATCTCTTTGGCGTTTGCCACAAGCCCCAAGCAGACCTTGCCCATCTCGAAATTTTTATCATCTTTTAGCCAGATATCCACGGCATTTACGACGTCACTAAAAATTTCAAGCTCTTTGTTTTGACCAAAAATGCCCGCAAAAAAATCGTAAGTGATCTTTGTAGCGCACCTTGAGCTATCTAAAAAATACCATGAGTAAGTGCTCGCGCACTCGGCACCACTTTGGTGATGATCTAGCAAAAATAGCTTTATATTTTTACCATCTATCATCTCCTCAAAGCTCTCACACTGAGCTAGGCTTAAATTTAGATCAGTGATCAAAATGACGTTTTTATCATCATTTGAGGCGTCTATCTCAGATAGAATTTGAGCAAATTTATCATCTATCTCTCTGCCGTAGTTTGAGTTTAGAAATTTCACATCTTTGAAGTAAAAATTTGTTATGTATTGCGCGCCGTATCCGTCAAGATCGGTGTGTGAGAGGTGATAAATTTTCATCGTTTTCCTTTATAAATTTTCTATTTCTATGACGCCAACCGTTTCAAATGGCGTATTTGCCGAGATCTCAGCAAAGCTTAGCACTACTATGTCAATGGCGAAATTTGCGCAGATATTTGCTATAAATTTGCGCAAGCTTGGCTCCACGCAAAGCACCATCTCTCCGTGCTGGCTCATCGGTCGCTTCTCTTTTTCACGCCTAAGTGCTTGCACGATAGATGAAGTCTGCGCCACGTTTATCATCAGGTGATAGGCGCCGTCTTTATACTGCACCGCGTCCATGAGCTTTTGCTGTGCGGCGGTGTCTAGGATATAGAAATTTAGCTGTCCCTTTTCATCTACATAAAGCGAAGTGATGACACGTGAAAGTGCTGCACGCACGTGCTCAATGATCATGTCTAAATTTTTACTAACCTCGGCGATGTCGCTGATGGCTTCAAGTATGCTAAGCAGGTCTTTGATCGGGATATTGTCTTTAAGCAGCGTTTTTAAGACCTTTTGGATCAAATTTATAGGTGCGATCCTTAGCGTATCCTCGACCACGACTGGGTAGTCGATCTTTAGTTTGTCTAGTAAATTTTGCGTCTCTTGACGAGTTAGAAGCTCGGCTGCGTTTTGCTTGATAAGCTCGCTCATGTGCGTAGAGATGACACTTGCAGGATCAACTATCGTATATCCGCTAAGTATGGCGTCCTCTTTGACGCTAGCATCGATCCAAAGAGCGTCTAGCCCAAAAGCTGGCTCTTTTGTCGGAATACCCTCGATATCCTCGCTCACTAGTCCGCTATCCATCGCTAGAAATTTATCCGCATAAATTTCACCCTGACCGATGATGATACCTTTTAGCTTGAAGCGGTACTCGTTTGGTGGTAGCTGGAGGTTGTCACGGATCCTTATCTTTGGCATCAAAAAGCCAAGACTTGAAGCGATATTTCGCCTCATAGCGCGAATTCTCTCGATTAGATCAACATCAGCTAGCTTTAGCAGGCCATATCCTAGGTCAAGCTCTAAAATTTCAAGCTTTAAGATGTCATTTATCTTAGTCTCTTCTTCTCTTGCTATCTCTTCGTCGCTCTTCTTTGGAGTTTTAGCAGCTCCACCACTTGCAGCTGCTGCCCCTGCCCCACTTGGCGCAGCGCCGCCAGCTTTTTTGCCAGCTGCTTTTTCTTTTGGCGCAAGGTTTAAATTTAGCCCACCATCTTTGGTCTGCTTGATGATGTAGCCAAGCCCCAAAAATAGCAGCGCTATAAAGCCAAGCGAGAGCGTCGGAAGTCCTGGAACAAGGGCAAACATAAATAGTATAAAACCCACTATTAGCAAGGTTTTATAGTCTCCTAATAGCTGATTTAGCGTGCCTTCTGCAAAGTCCTCGTCGTCCTTGCTAGCCCTTGTGATGATGATGGCGGTCGCTGTTGAAGTGATAAGTCCAGGTATCTGGCTAACTAGGCCATCACCGATAGTTAGGATCGTATAGTACTGAGCCGATGTCGCCATATCAAGGCCGTGCTGAAACGAACCGATAGCAAAGCCGCCGATGATGTTGATGATAGTGATGATGATGCCAGCGACGGCGTCACCTTTTATAAATTTAGACGAACCATCCATCGCGCCGTAGAAATTTGCCTCGCCGATGATGGCTTGACGTCTTTCGCGCGCCGTTTTTTCGTCTATTAAACCTGCGTTTAGATCCGCATCTATCGCCATTTGCTTACCAGGCATTGCATCAAGTGTAAAACGAGCTTGCACCTCACTCACGCGGGTTGAACCCTTTGTTACGACCATGAAATTTATGAGCACCAAGATACAAAATACGATAGTGCCGATGACGAAGTTGCCACCAACGACGAAATTTCCAAAGCTTGAGATGATCTCACTGACCGCTTCTGGGCCGTTGTGACCCTCGCTTAAGATCATACGCGTGGTTGCGATGTTTAGCGAGAGGCGAAAAAGCGTGATGATGAGAATGAGCGTTGGAAACGTGCTAAGGTCAGTCGGCTTTGGCACGTAAATAGATATCAAAATAATAAGCACTGAAATCGAGATCGAAAGTGCCAAGAAAAAGTCAAGCACCGCACTTGGAAGCGGCACGATGATGATAGCAAGGATGGCAACGATGATGCCAACGATGCTAAGACTTTTAAATTTGACAATTGGCGCAAGAAACGGTGCGACAAGAGTCAAGATATTATTTTTTTGCTTTGCCAACTTTACTTCTTAACAATGTCACTTAGTTTTATCGCGTCAAGCATCTCGTCGATCTTGCCTTGAAGGCCGCTAAACATCGACCAAATTTGACAGCTTGAGGCTTTGTTTGACGGGCAACCAAGAGCTGAAGATGAGCACTCAAAGACGCTTAGTTCGCGCTTTTCGGCGCATTCGATTATCTTTTTTATACTTAAATTTTCAGGTTCGCCGTTTAGTGCAAAACCGCCATTTGCTCCTTTAAATGACTTTAAAACTCAATCTTTTGCTAAATTTTGTAAAATTTTTGCCAGAAAACTTTTTGAAATTTTAAGCTCATTTGAGATCGTATCAACATCAACTGGCGATGATTTTTGAGATATTAAAATAAGCGAAAGTAGAGCGTATTCGCTTGCCTTTGTAAAAAGCATTTATCTTCCTTAACTCTTTAAATAGCCCTAATTTTATTAAATTTTTACTGCATTTTTCATTAATTTTTAAAAAGCGTAATTTTATCTAACTTTATGTTTTAAATGCTATAATCGCTCTTCCAAAATTCACCAATCAGGAGGTCATCATGGCTTTGGATTCGGCTAAAAAAGCTCAAATAGTTGCGAAATTCGCTAGAAAAGAGGGAGATACAGGCTCTCCAGAAGTTCAAATAGCTCTTTTAACAGCTAGAATAACTGAACTTACAGAACACCTTAAAATTTTCAAAAAAGACTTCTCATCACGTTTAGGTCTTTTGAAACTAGTTGGTCAAAGAAAAAGACTTTTAAAGTATCTTAAAAACAAAGACTACACTACATATTCAAAACTAATCTCTGAGCTTGGCTTAAGAGATAAATAATTCCACGGAGAGCGGCCTGCTCTCCTTTTAAATTTCACTTTTATTTTCAAAATTTCTCTTTATTTTTATAGTTGAAACAGCTTGCCACAAACTAAATTTAAATTTAATTTTTCATCTTTCAGCTTTTGTGTCAAATTTACACAATTTATTTCTTATTTGATAAATTTTAGAAATTCATGCAAAATTAGCATATTTTTTAAATTCCTATATATTCGGCTTTTTAAATTTTATATAAAATATAACTTAAAATTAAAATTTATTTTTTAAATAAAGAATTTTTCATAAAAGATTAAGTTTTACGCTAGTAATATTACTCAAAATAAATATGCAGAAAATGCATAATTAGAAGGAGAAAGTGATGAAAGAAGGCAAAGTCATCTGTCCTTATTGCGGGACAGGCTGTCAAGTAACCTTGCACGTGGAAAACAACGTCGTTCGTGCCGCTACTGGCGTCGAAGACAATCCAGTCAATCAAGGAAATTTATGTTTAAAGGGCTTTTATGGCTGGGACTACGTTGCAAGTCCGGACAGACTTACAAAGCCGCTTATTAGAAAGAAAAATGGGGTCTTTTCAAAGGATGGTGAATTTGAAGAGGCCAGCTGGGACGAGGCGCTTGATCTTGTCGTAGAAAAGATGAAAGAGGCAAAAGAGAAATACGGCCCTGACTCACTAGCAGGAAACTTCTCAGCACGCTGTACACTTGAAGACAACTACGTCGCTCAAAAGCTAATGCGTGCAGTCATAGGCACAAATAACGTCGATCACTGCGCTAGAATTTGACACGCTCCGACAGTAGCAGGACTTGCTAAAACAATCGGAAACGGAGCTGCCACAAATAGCTTTACAGAGATTGGCACTTATAGTAACTGTATATTAATGATAGGCTCAAACCCAGAAAATGGTCACCCAATCGCAGCTATGCACATCCAAAGAGCGCTAAACCGCGGTGCAAAACTGATCGTTATCGACCCTATCAAGACTGAGTTTGCAAGTAGAGCCGACATACACTTGCAGCTAGAGCCTGAGCACAACATCCCTGTTATCAACGCACTTCTTTACACTATCATCGAAGAAGGCCTTGTAAATGAGGAATTTGTAAGAGATCACACAATAGGCATCGAGTACGTTAAAGAAGCTGTAAAAGACTATGCTCCAGAGGTTGTAGCTAAATACACAAGGCTAAATCCAGAGGATATCAGAGCAGCTGCTAGAATGTATGCCACCACAAAACCAGCCGTCATCACTCACGGCATGGGCGTAACTCACTTCAACCACGGCGTTGGCGGAGTTTGCGACGTATCAAATTTATTCTTGATAACTGGCAATATCTGCGAGCTTGGCACAGGCGACTTGCCGCTTAGAGGTCAAGAGAACGTTCAAGGCTGCTGCGACATGGGCGTTTTACCAAACATCTTCCCAAATCTTGGCTCAGTAACTGACCCAGAGCAAAGAGCTTGGTTTGAGAAAATGTGGCACTTAGAGCCTGGATTTTTAAACTCAAAGATAGGCATCCACAAGACTGAAGTGCCTGATGCGATCCTTGATGGCAGAGTGCATTTCTTCTGGACCATCGGCGAAAACCCAGTCATCTCTGAGCCAAATACAAACCACTTCTTAAAAGGCATCGCAAATGTCGATTTCTACGTGGTTCAAGATCTATTTTTAACTGAGACTTCGCTAAAAGCTGACGTCGTTCTCCCTGGCGTTGCAAGTAGTGAAAAAGAGGGTCTTTACACAAACGCAGAGCGCCGTGTCCAGCACAACGAAGCAGTCATCACACCTCCAGGTGATGCTAGACAAGACTGGTGGATCGTTTGTGAGATCGCACGTCGTTTGGGTGCGACTGAGGGCTTTAACTTTAACTCACCAGAAGAGATTTGGGAAGAAGTTAGAAAATGCGACCCTAGACGCTACGGCGGTATGAGCTACTATAGGCTTAAAAAATATCACGGACTTCACTGGCCATGCCCAACTGAAGATGATATGGGCGGTCAAAGCCTCTATCTTGATAAGAAATTCTTTACCCCTGATGGCAAAGGTCGCTTTGTACCATGCCTATTTGTGGATAAAGCTGATGAGATCGAGAGCGCAAAACTTGAGTTTGCTAAGAAGATGAATATGTCACCTGAGTATCCTATCATGGCTGGTTCAGTCGATGAGAAGACTGACGCTGAGTATCCGATACAGCTTTTAACTACAAGAAAAGTTTATCAATACACAGTTGGCACCATGACAAGACGCTCACGTGCTATTGAAGAAGGTGGCGACAGCATCGGACCTATCGCTGAGATGAGTCCAGCGCTTGCAGAAAGATACGGCATAAAACAAGGCGACTTTATCAAAGCTTGGAGTAGATACGGCTACATCGTCGTAAAAGCTGAAGTAACAGACATCGTGCCTGATGGCATCATCCAGATGACTTTCCACTACTGGGAGAGCTCTTGCAACGAGCTAACAAGCAGCGGTTGGGACTACATCAGTAAGACTCCGACATTTAAAGCAGCTATCCAGATCAAAAAGATCGATGAAGAGGAATTTTTACGAGTTCGCGAGCTAAAACGCGAGAAATTCCAAACTTCAAAGATCATCTACGATGACTTCCACCACCACGGAAACGCAGCGATAAATGAGTAAATTTAGCGGGTAACTCCCGCTAAATTTATTTACTATTAAATTTCATTATCCAAAAATGCTGACATTGCAAAGCAAAATCTAAATTTTAAATTCACTGTTTGTGATTAAATTTTATATTTAAATACAAAAGCAGATATTTTTAATTTTACTTAAACGCCAAAAAGCTCATGAAATTCCCCCATTTAAATGTGCTCTCGACACGCTTAAAGCCAGCATTTAGGGCTAAACTTCTATTTTCTTCTTCAGTGTATGGCACCAGCACATTTTCAAGTGCCTCTCTTTTTTGAGCGATCTCGTAGCGTGAGTAGCCTTGCGCCTGCTTGTAGTCCTCGTAAATTTCTATGATGCTTTTAGTAAGCTTTTTATCTTCAAAGATGATCTTTTCACTAAACAAAAAGATGCCATTTTCATTTAGTCCGTTATAAATTTTTTTCACCAGATCAGCCCTTTTTGGCGGTCTGATAAACTGCAAAGTATAGTTTGCCAAAACAGCGTCAAAGCCCTCTAGCTCGCACTCTAAGATATCATCTAAAATAAATTCAATATCAGCTCCATAAGCTTTTGCCTTATTTTTAGCATTTGCAAGCATCGCCTCAGAGTTATCCACGCCGCTTAGCACGAGGTCGTTTCTAAGGTTATTTAGCAAAAGCAGGCTATTTGCCGTAGAGCAGCCAAGGTCGCACACTTTTGCTGATTTTGGCAAAATTTTAGCAAGCAGCTTTGCATTTAAATTTGAGCTCACGTCGTAAAATGGCACCGAGCGCGAGATCATATCATCAAAAACGCTCGCCACGAAGTCATCAAATTCAAACTGCTTGCTTATAGGCTCTTTAAAAATTTCATCTCTCATATACCAGCTCCATATCCGTCAAAGTATCTCATCGTCTCTCCAAAAAAGAGATCGCACACGCCCACGCACTGCCTAGCCTCGTTTATATCGCGCTTTATCTGCTCTTTTAGCTCGCTAAGAGAGTTAAATTTCTTATTATCGCGCAAACGTTTTATGAAGCAAACAGCAACGTGCGTCGTCACCTTTGGCGCGACCTCGTCCAAGATGTGCGTCTCGACGCTAAAATTTCCATCCGTGCTAAGTCTGTTGCCTATAAAAGTGACCGAGCCATAGGTGTATGAGCCCATCCTCGTTCTTGTCGCATAGACGCCCTCGCGCGGCAAAAGATAGCTTTTTATATCTAAATTTAGCGTAGCAACCAGCTCTTTTGCGCCGATGCCCTGCCCTTTTATCACGTTGCCCTCGATCGAGTACTCCCTGCCTATTAGCCTGTTTGCCTCATCGATGTTGCCTTGGCGTATCAGCTCTCTGATTGATGAGCTATGCACACCCATGCCGTCATAACAAACCTCATCAACGACGACCACCTCGCCATCAAAAATCCTTTTCAGATCGTGCTTGTCCCACGCTCTGTTTCTGCCAAATCTAAAATCAAATCCAACAACGATCTTTTTTAAATTTTTAAAATCACGCTTTAAAAGTGCGATAAATTCCTCGCCGCTAAGCCCTTTTATACTCTCAAAATCATACAAGAAGCAAGGATAGTTTGAGTACTCGGCTCGCTTTAGCTTTGGCGTGATGTTGGCTTTGTTTTTATCAATGACGACAAGTCCGCCAAACTCGCCAAGCTGTTTTAAAAGCTGCTTGTGCCCCCTGTGCACGCCGTCAAAGTGCCCGATCGCAACGGCAGTGATGTTATCTTTTGTTAAAAGCGTAGAAAAATTCGGCATTTCCTTCCTTTCCCTTGACCTCGCACTCTTTGCAAGCTATCAGTTCAAATTTCAAGCTGCTTGCTAGCACTTCAAAGCGCTTCATCGCTAAATTTACAGCCTTAACGTCGGTGACAACGCCTTTTTTGTTACGTTTTACGCCAACGCCCACTTCAAACTGCGGCTTAAAAAGCGTGATGATGAGCGAATTTTCGCTTGCTAGCTCACAAATGGCTGGCAAAATTTCAGCCAAAGAGATAAAGCTCACGTCGCAGGTTATTAGATCAAATTTATTTAAATTCTCTTTTGCAAACTCCCTGACGTCAGTTTTCTCATAAATTTTCACTCGCTCATCGCTCCTTAGGCTGGCGTCCAGCTGGTCAGTGCCCACATCGACGCCAGTCACGCTCTTTACGCCACACTCAAGCAAAATTTGCATAAAGCCACCAGTTGAGCTGCCGATATCAAGTGCGTTTTTGCCAGCTAGGTCAAATTTCATCGCTTCCAAAAAGCTCTTTAGCTTAAGCGCCCCTCGCCCAACATAAATTTCATCAAGCAGCGAAATTTTAGCCTCGCTAACTTCACTTGAAACCTTAGTGCAAATTTCGCCATCTGCAAGCACCTTGCCAGATTTTATAAGCTCGCTCGCCTTGTTTCTACTTATGTTTAAAACGCTTGCGACGTAGTTATCAAACCTCAAGTTTTAGCCTCTCATATTCGCTCTCATCGATCACTTGCACGCCTAGCTCATTTGCCTTATCTAGTTTGCTACCAGCCTCTTCACCGGCTAGCACGAAGTCCGTTTTTTTAGAAACTGAGCCAGAAACCTTTGCACCAAAACTCTCAAGCTCGGCTTTTATCTCGTCCCTTGGGCGACTTAGTGTGCCGGTTATCACCACCGTTTTGCCACTTAGCGCATTTGAGATGCTTTGCACCTGCGTCACGCTTGGCTGCACGATCTGGCTTATGGCTAAAATTTCATCTCTATTTACCTCGACAAAGTCGATTAAACTATTTGCCATCTCCACGCCAAAGCCCTCAAGTGCGGTTAGTTCTTCAAAGCTAGCATCAAGCCAGCCTAGTCCAAAACTGCTTGCTAGCTTTTTAGCCGCCACTTCGCCGATGTGCTCGCAGCCAAGACCGGTGATAAAGCGCGATAGCTCCGCACCTTTGCTAGCCTCTATCGCATTTAAAAGGTTATTTACCTTTTTCTCTTTAAAGCCCTCAAGCGCCATGAGATCATCAAATTTAAGGCCGTAGATGTCTTTTATGCAAGCGATCAGCCCCTTGTCAAATAGCAAATTTACGATCGCATCGCCAAGGCCGTCGATATTTAGGCATTTTTTCGATGCGTAGTGAATTATTGAGCCCACCACTCTTGCCCTGCAGCTTAAATTTTGGCACTTTACAAAGACCCCTTCGTCAAGCAGGTGCGAGCCACAAACTGGGCAAAATTTAGGCCTATCAATCGCTTGCTCGCTGCCATCTCGCCTATCTTTAAAAACCTTTGTGATCTTTGGTATCACATCTCCTGAGCGGATGATGCCGATGTAGTCGTTTTTCATGACGCCAAGGCGCTCTATCTCGTCAAAGTTATGAAGGGTGGCGGATTTTACATTGGCTCCGTCTATATTTACCTCATCAAGCACGCCAACAGGCGTTACTACGCCGCTTCTGCCAACTTGAAGTGCGACGTCTCTTAGTCTAGTCACCTTTTCAATGGCTGGAAATTTAAACGCCACCATAAATTTTGGAAATTTGACCGTGTAGCCTAACTGCTCACAGCGCGCAAGGTCATTTACACGTATCACCATGCCATCCATCATCACGCTCTTTGCCTCGCGGCTGGCTAGTAGCTCGTTATACGCAGCCTCAAGCTCATCTTTTTTTAAAATTTTGAAAAAATCATCCCTCTCAAAGCCAAGATCTCGCACAAATTCCATCACCTCGCTGTGATCTTTTAGCCCAAGGCTCTGCTCGCCCACGCCCCAAGGTATGAAAAGTAGCTTTCTTTTTGCAGTGACTGAGCTATCAAGCTGTCTAAGGCTTCCAGCGGCTGCATTTCTAGGGTTTGAAAGTGGCGCTTCGCCCTCTTTTGCACGCTCTGTATTTAGTAGCTCAAAGTCATCTTTTCTTATGACGACTTCGCCCCTGATTTCAATGAGCCCTTTGTAGCTAATGCTCTTTGGCACCGAGCTAATGGTCCTTGCATTTTGCGTCACATCCTCGCCTGTAACGCCGTCGCCTCTGGTTATCGCCCTAACTAAAACGCCATTTTCATATAGTAAATTTAGGCTCGCTCCGTCAAATTTTGGCTCAGCAACAAAAGTCAAATTCTCCTTCTCGCCGCGCTTTAACCACGCATCAAGCTCGCCAAGACTAAAGATATCCTCCATGCTCCACATGCGCTTTATGTGGCTTGCCTTGCTAAAGCCCTCTTTTATGCCTCCGCCCACTCGCTTAGTCGGCGAAAATAGCGAAATTTCACTGGGATTTGCCTGCTCGAAGGCTAAAACCGCATGATATAGCGCATCATACTCCTCGTCGCTTGCAAGTGGCTCGTCCTCGTCGTAGTAGGCCTTTGCCCACGCATTTAGCGTATCTACCGCTTTTTCATACTCTTGTTTTGTCATTTTTGCTCCAAATTTACACCACATTTTATCTTAAACATACTTTATAAATGATCCAAATTTAACTCTCTCGCGTCACATAAATGGACATTTTTATAGACCTTTGCTATCTCGTCTCTAGCCCTCATCAGCGCAAAACCAAGCAAATTTTGCCCTCGCCACTTCATAGGATTTTGCGCATTTTCATCGCTTGCGCCCAAGCCTATACCCCAAATTTTATCAACCGGGCTTGCCTCGACTAAAATTTTGCTCCCAGTTTGTAGTAAAAAATCTCGCAAAGGGGCATTTTGGCTAAATTTTAGATAGCTCGCATTTAGCACGACGCCAAATTTGACCTCGTCCCATACCTTAGCATCAAAGCCACGCACCTGCCTGCCAAGCGCCTTCATCTGCGCTGGATCTTTGGCGGATAAAATTTGCTCCATAGCCTCGTCATCGCCAAAACACTGAGCCTTTTTAGCCATCATATATTGCTCAGCGCAAATGTATTTAGTATCATCTTCACAAAAGCTAGAGCTATACCACTGACTAAGACAGCTGGCGCTTAAATTTGCACTCTTTTGATGACCCCAAAATAGTAAAAATTTATCCGACTTGCCAGCGTTATAGCGCTTTTTAAGCCACGCTAGATCATATCTTGGCTCTCGCTCCCAAAGGTCTATGACAAAGCCACCATTTATAAAAAGCGTGCTTTCGTCGCCTCCAAGCCTCTCATCCCAGTATCCACGCCACGTCGCAGGCTCAGCAAAGAGCTGCTGATACCAGCTACGTTCATCTTGGCTTAGCGATTTTAGCCAGTCGTTAAATTTAAACTTATAACCCTCGCCAGCGCCCATTCTCCAGCCGATGGAAAATGGATCTATACTTGGAAATTTGATCCAAGGTGGCGGCAATAAATTTCTCATCTAGCCTCTTTTTAGCCAAGCGTCCTACCAAAGCGTGGCTTGGCTCATCGCCTCGTGCATATCAAAAAGTTGCTTGTGTTCAGCCACATCGTGCGTTCTTATGATCTGCGCGCCGTTTTCGAAGGCTTTTAGATGTAGATAAAGCGAGCCTGGCAAGCGGTCCTTGACCTCGCTTTTATAGTAGTGATTTATGACTGATTTGCGGCTAGCACCAACTAGCAGCGGGCATTCAAATTTCAAAAAATGCTCCAAATGTTTAATAAGCAGCAAATTTTGCTCAGCCGTCTTACCAAAGCCAATGCCTACATCAAGCACTATCTTTTTAGCGCCAAGCTCCCTTGCAAGGGCTATCTTTTGCTCGAAAAAATCCGAAATTTCGCCAATTAGATCGTTATACTTTGGCGCGATCTGCATGGTGGCAGGATCGCCTTGCATGTGCATCATGCAAAACTGCGCGTCATATCTTGCAGCAAGCGTGGCTAAATTTGCGTTTGCCGTGATGTCATTTATCATCTTAAAGCCGTGGTTTAGCGCAAATTCTAAGCAATAAGGATCAAAGCTATCAAGGCTAAATTTTGCCTTTTCGTGTAAATTTAGCTTGTAAATTTCCTCCACGATATCTTTTATGCGCCTAAACTCTTCCTCACGTCCGCAATACTCGCTCCCTGGCCTTGAGCTAACGCCGCCAAGGTCGATATAGTCTGCACCTGCTTCGATCATGGCTTCGATTTTTGCTATGCCATTTTGTGTATTTATGCGGCTTTGCTCGTTAAAACTATCCGAATTTATATTTGCAACGCCCATTATAAGAGGCTTAGCGGGCTTTGTAAATTTAGTCTCTAAAAAACCTGCAAGCTTTTTAAGTCCAAAGTCTTGTAGCTTCTCTTTTTTGGCTAACTGCCTAAGCTGCGCATTTGTCGCCATTAGCAAGGCTTTGTTTAGGCTCTCGCGACCCAAGATCGTATCATTATGCGTCACAAGCTCAGCGCCGACACTTAGGGCGTCTTGCTTTAGGATATTTGCCGCTGGGGTTTTTATCTCGTCAATGAAGATAAAATTTATCTCGCTCTTTTCATACATGAGCTTCGCACCAGCCGGACTTGGCGAGATGGCCTTGCAAATTTGATCAAAGTCGCTTTTGTTATTTATCTTATAAAATTTCAACGTCGTCCTTTCTCAAAGATAGTAAGCAAGAGTGGCGTCAAAATGGCGTGAGACTTCGCGTTTAGATCAGCAAGCTTGATGAGTGAGAAAAAATACTCCATCTCATCGCCGCTAAATTTATACCCACTATCAACCGCCTTTGTCACGATGGCTCCGACAAGCTCTTTTAGCTCGTTTTTGCCAAATTTTTGCGCCTGCTCCTCTGCTATCTTTTGATCGATAAAGCTTGTTAGCTCTTTTAGGCCAAGCGATTTTAAATTTAGCTCCACACTCATTTTTGGCTTTTTGGTGAGCTTGTTTTCTATGAGCATCCTCGATCTTATCGTTGGTAGAAGTAAATTTTTACTCTGCGTTACTATTATAAATTTGATGTTTCTTGGGGGCTCTTCGATGATCTTTAAAAGTGCGTTTTGAGCCTCGGTGCGAAAAGACTTTGCCTCTATGACTAAAATTTTTTCATCTTTTTCGGCGATGTAGGCTTCTGCGATGACCTCTTTTGCATTTTCTAGTAAAAAATCATCGCTTATAAAAAATCTTAGATTATTTACGCCAAACTCGGCTTCAAGCTTGGCTTTTAAATTTTCAAAATCGCTTGTTATGACGATTTTATTAAGCATTTAGAGCATCACCTTTGCAAAGAGCACGGCGTCTATGCTCTTGTCAAAAAGTTTATATAAATTTAGAAGTTTGATGTCTAAGTTTTCATCGCTAGAGCTTAGCGTGAAGCTGTTTTGCGCCTGCTCGTCAAAGAGCCACATATAGCTGTTTTCATCAGTTTTGGCTAAATTTGCACGCTTATCTATGCTCTTGCCGATGTAAAAAAAGATGTAGCCATTTGGAAAGGCAAGGCTTAGCATATCTTTTAAAAGCTGCTTTTGCTCGTTTGTCTCGATGCTGTCAAAGGCTGGATAGAGCGATCTTAGGCTAAAAAATGGCAAAAACGGACGCTCGCTTTTTGTGCGGTTGATATTTCTTAAAAGATAGTTTTCAAACCACTCTCGCTCATCGTCGCAGATGACTATAAAAGCCTTGCTATCAAGCAAAAATTTAAGCCTAGATGCGAGCAGAGGCGTCCACTCGACGCGCTTCTCCTCCATCCAGCTCATATATCTATCGCTTCTTATAGTCTCAAGCGTCCATTGGATAAAATCTTGCATTATTTATCTAACTTATACGCATCGTGAAGTACGCGAACCGCGAGCTCGCCATATTTTTGATCGACGATCATTGAAATTTTTATCTCACTTGTTGAGATCATCTGGATATTTATCCCCTCTTTTGCAAGCGTCTCAAATGCTAGACATGCTACGCCGCTGTGGCTCTTCATGCCTACGCCGATGACTGAGACTTTCACGATCGCATCGTCATACTCGACATGTTTTGCGGCTGAGAGCTTTTGCATAGTCTCTTTTGCTAGGTCAAGCTCGTTTTGTGGCACCGTAAAGCCTAAATTTGTCGTGCCGTCGTGTCCTACGTTTTGGATGATCATATCTACGTTTATATTTTGATGAGCTAGAGCTGTGAAAATTTCAGCTGCAATGCCAGGCTTATCGACTACGCCTCTTAAAGTTACTCTTGCTTGATTTTTATCTAGTGCTATACCGCTTACTAAAACCGCTTCCATATTATCTTCCTTTGCTATTAATGTACCTTCGTTGTGGTTAAAACTGCTTCTTGTGATTAGTTTGACATTTAGTTTTTTTGCTAGCTCGACTGAGCGATTTTGAAGCACTTTTGCCCCAGCAGAGGCAAGCTCAAGCATCTCGTCATAGCTTATCTTTTCTAGTTTTTTTGCCTTTTTTTCTATCCTTGGATCAGTCGTATAAACGCCATCAACGTCGGTAAAAATTTCACACAGATCAGCTTCAAGAGCACCTGCTAATGCAACCGCACTAAGGTCACTTCCGCCCCTACCAAGCGTCGTGATATCGCCTTTATCGTCTATGCCTTGAAAGCCTGCAACGACTACGATCCTGCCAGCTTTTAGCTCAGCTTTTAGCCTAGTGGTGTCTATCTTTTCTATCCTAGCTTTTGTATGCACATCATCAGTCATTATCCCAGCCATTGCGCCAGTTAGTCCTACGCACGCATAGCCTTTTGCATTAAGCGCAATCGTCAAAAGTGCGGTGGTTACTTGCTCCCCAGAGCTTAAAAGCATATCAGTAGCAACGCCGTCTGGGTGCTTTGAGAAATACTCACTATATTCAACCAATTGATTTGTAACTCCACTCATCGCAGAAACTACCACAACCACGTCAGCGCCGCTGTTTTTAGTCTCTATGACTCTATTTGCCACAGCTTCGATGCGCTCAAGCGTGCCTACGCTAGTTCCGCCAAATTTTTGAACGATTAACATCAAAAATATCCTTTCTCTTTAAAATAACTCAAAACTTTGTCATAAATAGGCTTTTTGAAGTGATTTATCCCCTCTAAAGCCTTGTTGATATCTACAAATTTATACTCGCTAAACTCTGGATGCTCGGTCTTTAAATTTATGCTCGCACCATTTTTAAGCCTAACTAAAAAGTACTTTTGCGTCTGCCCATCATATGGGTAAAATCTCTTTGACGCATTTGCTGGAAAGTCGTAGCTAAGCCAATCAGGATACTCTTCTAAGAAGTCAAATTTATCAGTTCCGATCTCCTCTTTGAGCTCTCTTTTTAGCGCTTGTTTTGGACTTTCGCCTTCGTCTATGCCACCTTGAGGAAACTGCCAGATATCGTCCATATCAACCCTTTTTGCGACTAGAATTTCGCATTTAAAAGGGTAAGAGCTAGACAAAATGACAGCTGCTACATTTGGTCTATATTTTTTTTGCATGTTTTTTCCAAAAAAATTTTATTTGAGATGATAACGAAAAAGAGTTAAGAGATAGATAAATGAAGTTAGTTTTTGCGCCGTTTGTAATAAATCGCACCTCCACTAAAAAGTAGTAAAACCACACCGCATGATGCTAGACAAAATACAAATTTACCAAGCTCACCAAAGATATATCCAGCGTGCAAATCAAGCATAAATTTATAAATTTCAAATGACTTTGGCATGGCATTTTTTGAAATTTGCTCGCTTTTTGTATCGACTAAAAGCCTAACGCCTTCTCTCTCACTAGCACCTTTTGGCAGGTAAAAGAGCATAAATTTGACGCCGCCGCTATTTGCTATAAAATTTAAAGCCTCAAACTCGCCTCCAAATTTAGAGATGAAAATTTCATAAGCTTTTTTAAGGTTTGCCACCTTTTGCTCGTCGCTTAAGCTAAAGCCATTTTTGTTTGTAAAATTTGGCTTTTTAAAGACCTTTTCTTCGCCACAAATTTGATTTATAACCTTAGCAAAGCTCTCATAAGAAAAGTAAAGCCCACTAATGCAAATCACGCTTAAAACGGCGCCAAGATAGATACCTAAAAAGCCGTGTAGCGAATACAAAAACGCAAATTTCTTTGCCTTTAAATTTAGCTTAAATGCCTCCCCCGCCCTGCTTCTAAATCTCCAAAAATATATCGCCGCACCGCTTATCAAGATAAAAAGCAACGCAAGCGTAGAAAGTGCTACTAGCTCGCTTGCAAATTTGGTCAAATTTTCATTTTTAAAAAGCGAAAGGGCTAAGTTTTTATGCAAATTTAAAACCAGCCCTATAAATTTCTCTGCCTTGTTAATGCCAGAAATTTCTCCAGTGTAAGGATCTACAAAAAACGACTCAAACTCGCCATTTTCACTAGTTCCGCTTATGACGTAAGCCTTGTTTGCCTCTGATTTTATCTTTAGGTAGCTAAGATTAAAATTTGGCTCGCTCTTGCTAAAAATTTTTAAAATTTCATCTATCTCTAAAGGCTTTTTGCCAGCCACAACCTCATCTTTACTAAAGATATCGATTATCTCATCGTGATACGAGATGATCGCCCCGCTAATGCTAAGCACAAGAAGCGGCAAGGCAAAGATAAAAGCCAAAATAAGATGAAATTTTTTCAAAATTTTTATCATTTTAAAACTTTAGATTAAAACCAAGTTCGATCTTTTGTCCGTCAGCTATCAAGATGTCGTATCTGCCAGATCTTGTCGTAAAGTACTCATTAAAGAGGTTATAAACGCTCAAATTTAGACTGAAATTCTTTGTTACGTTGTAGTTTATGCCAAGATCAGCGATCACATAAGGTCTCATATCATCAGCATAGCTAAATGAGTTTTTAGTCCTACCATAATAATTTATCTGAGACCAGAAATTTAGCCATCTGTTTAGCTCGTAGTTCGCTCCAAATTTAAATGTATGAAGCGGATAGTTGTTTAAACTTTTGCCTATCTCCGCTCCATCTTTTTGCTTTGATCTTGTATAGACGTAGCTTTGATTTAGCCTAAGAGCGTTTGTGACTTGCCACTCATTTGTTAGCTCGACTCCGTAAATTTCAGCTTTGCCGATATTTACACTCTCCCAAATACCATTTGGATAAATTTTGCCTTTATGTCTGCAAACACTGCCTCTTGAGCAGATAGGGCTATAGCTTAACATATCTTTAAAACTTGTGTAAAAGCCAGTTAGCGATGCTTCAAAGCCTTCATTGTCATTATAAACGCCGCCAAATTCATAGCTCACGCTTGTCTCTGGCTTAAGGCTACTTCTGCCAAGCTGTGCCCCACGTCCTCCAGCAAATGGCAATGCAAGATCTTGCGTGCGTTGTTTGATGTCAGGCGTCGCGTATCCTGTGCTAACTCCGCCTTTTAGGGCAAAAAAGTCATTTAAGTTATAGATACCATAAATTCTTGGTGAAACGTGCGAACCGTAGTTCTCGTCGTAGTTGTAACGAACTCCAGTGCTTAAGATAAAGTCTTTCGTAAGGTGATAATCATCCTCGCCGTAAAGCGAAATGTCATATCTTTTTACATTTGCCGCATCTGCCGTGGTTGCCTTTTCGTCAAGCTTTTCTTTTTTGGCGTTTAGTCCTAAAGTAAAGGCATTATTATCAGTAAAATATGAGCCTTTTGTATCAAAATTTAGTGTTTTTAGCGTCAAATTTTGTTGTGCTATCTCTTTTATCTTGCCGTAAGACAGGTAGCTTTGAAGCAAGATATTATCAAGCCTTGCTTCGTGGCTTAAATTTATCACATCGCCCTTTATTCTCTCGCTAGCAACCGAGTTAGTACCAGTTGATAGTGTTTTGCCTTTGCTTCTTTTATATTTCACATCACTTCTTGCAAGCTCAAGCGTGATGTCGTTATTTTCATTTGGTCTAAAAAAGAGCTTCGTGCCAAAAATTCTATCTTTTTGCTCTCTGTTTGCGTATGAGATTTTATCCTCTGACTTGTTTAAATTTTTGCCATAAACAGAAACACTTAAAACATCGTCTATTAACCCAGAGTGTAGATAGAGGCTGTTGTAAAACTCGCCGCTTATATTTTTATTTCTAGCAAATTTATAGCTTGAGCCAAGATTTGCACTAAATTCATTACTAAACTCATCTGTTATGATGTTTATCACACCGCCCAGTGCGTCACTGCCATAAAGCGAACTCATAGGGCCACGTATCACTTCGATACGGCTTATCGCACTTGCTGGCGGGATGAAACTATACGAGCCTCCAACACTTCTTAGCCCCTTATAGGCGTTATCTCCTGGCACTGGCATGCCATTTACTAAAATTTTAGTAAATCTTGGAGAGAATCCGCGTATAGAAATTCCTCGTCTATTTGCCGCTTCGGGAGTCGTTCCAAAAAGGCTTGGCACGTCTTTTACCATGCTCTCAACGTCCTTGTGATTTCTCTTTTCTAGCGCATCTTGAGTGATGACGCTAAGCGTTGCAGGGGCATCTTTTATATTTTGCTCAAAGCCAGTTGCGCTCACTACTTTAACCTCTGGCAGAACTTTATCTTCATTTGCAAAGAGCGGTAAATTTATAAAAACTGCCGCACAAATAGAAATTTTTAATAGACTTCTCACAAAAAAACTCCTTATTAAAATTTAAATCACATTTTACTAAAATAAAATAATAGTTATCAAT
>NZ_CABPVA010000004.1:234695-277894 GCF_902460595.1 Campylobacter concisus | reverse complement strand
ACGCTAAAGGGATTAAATTTAACGCTCAAGGGATAAAATGATAAATTTAGATAAAAGATATGGCATAAGTAAAATCTCACAAAGTAACAAGCGGATAAATGTAGAATTTTTTAAACAAAATAATGGCATCAGCTACCTAAAAAGCGAGATTTTATGCAACGATATCATAAAAAGAGAGAGCGAGGGAGATAAAAAATATCTATTTTTGATGTTTAACGAAGCAAAAGATAATCTTTGCTTCAAGCTTGATAAAAAAGAGTATCTTTTAAGCAGGGATGAGTTTTGCATAGGACTGGTAAATGATAGCTTAAAAGGTGTTTTTGAATATCAAAATAAATTTTATAAAACCAAAACCTTGCTTTTTGAAGAGCACTACGCAAATAAGCTTGAAATTTTTAGTGAGCTTAGGTTTGAAGAGAAATTCGATCTTATAAAATACAAAAAAGATAAGGATCAAATTTGCGTTTTAAACGAGCTTGAGACGACAAATTTATATGATGGCATGATGAGAGAGATCTTTATAGAGTCAAAAATTTTAGAGCTTATCTACAAGAGCAAAGCTTTAAAAGATGAGAAAATTTATTTTAGTAGCGACGAAGAAAAAGTGCTTTTAAAGGCTAAGAAAATCTTACTTACTCGCATGCAAAATCCCCCAAGCATCAAAGAGCTAGCGCATCTTTGCGGCACTAATGACTTTTGGCTTAAGAAAAATTTTAAACTCTTTTTCAAAGATACGATCTATCAGCTTTTAGCAAAAGAGCGACTAAAGCTGGCATTTGCCCTTTTAAAGCAAAATGATATCAGCATAAAAGAGGCTGCCAACATCGTTGGCTACACAAATGCAGCGCATTTTGCAAAAATTTTTAAAGGCACTTTTGGCTTTTTACCAAGCGAGCTAATAAGGCAAAAAAGCTACTTTTAAACTACGCTAAATGCCAAATTTCTTATAATCGCCAAAATTTGAAAAAGAGAGAAATTTGCAAGTTTATATCCACGTGCCATTTTGCGAGAGCAAGTGTCCTTACTGCGCCTTTGGCTCAAGCGATGACGAATTTAGCAAGGTTAGCGCCTATTTTAAAGCGCTTTGCCTTGATCTAAATTTCCAGCTAAAAAGCCAAAATGTAAAAGAAATTTCAACCATATTTTTTGGCGGCGGCACACCAAGTGCGGTAAATGCTAAGCTTTATGATGAAATTTTTAGCATTTTAGCTCCACTTTGCACGCCTAAAACTGAGATAACGCTTGAAGCAAATCCAAATTCTGCAAATTTAACCTGGCTAAAGCATATAAAAAATTTAGGCGCAAACCGCATCAGCTTTGGCGCGCAAAGCTTTTTTGAAGATAAGCTTAAATTTCTAGGGCGCATCCACAGCAGGGAGCAAATTTTTAAAGCAGTTGAAAATGCCCATGCAGCTGGCTTTAAGAGCATAAATTTAGACCTCATATATGACACTAAATTTGATACTAAAAAGCGCCTTTTAGCTGAGGTTGAAAATTTAAAAAGCCTTGCGATCACGCATCTAAGCGCCTACTCGCTCACACTTGAAGAAAACACCCCGTTTGCTGGCAAAAAAAGCTATAAAAAAGATAGCGACACTTTGGCTAAATTTATGATAGAGCAAACCCAAAGAGCTGGTTTTAGGCAGTATGAAATTTCAAATTTCGGAGAAATTTGCAAGCACAATCTTGGCTACTGGCAAGGCAAAAACTACCTTGGCATTGGGGCTTTTAGCGTGGGCTTTAAGGACGCCACCAGATACTACGCCAAAAGTAGCATAGACGCCTATATCACGCAGCCAACGCATAGAGAAAGAGAAATTTTAAGCCAAAGCGAGCTAGCAAGAGAGCATATATTTTTAGGGCTTAGAAGCATCGTAGGCGTGGAAGCTGGGCGCTTAAATGAAGCTCAGAAAAAAAGGGCAAATTTACTTGTAGAAAATGAAAAACTGCTCTTTAAAGAGGGCAAATTTTACAACCCAAATTTCTTACTAAGCGACGAGATCGCACTCTTTATCGAGGGCTAAATTTATCAAAATTTGAGCAAAGTCAAGATAAAATACAAAGCTTAAATAAAATTTAACAGAGGCAAAAATGTTTGGAATGAGTTTTTCTGAGATCTTGGTCATCGCCGTGATCGCTGTGCTAGTTTTGGGCCCTGACAAGCTGCCAAGCGCTATGGTGCAGATCGCTAAATTTCTAAAGATGTTTAAAAAAGGTATAAACGACGCAAAATCAACTTTTGATCAAGAGATGAAGATAGCCGAGCTCAAAGAAGACGCTCAAAAATACAAAGAGAGCATAACTCAAAGTGCGCAAAGCGTGCGTAAAAAGCTCACATTTGAAGAGCTTGATGAGATCAAAAAAAGTGCAAGCGACGTCACTGAGAGCATACAAAACGTCGTAAGCGACACCAAAAAAACGGTAGAAAATATACAAAATCCAACAAATTTAGTTAAAGATGCGATCTTAAACGATAAAAAAGAGGCGTGATGTTTGAAGAGCTAAGACCCCATTTGATCGAACTTAGAAAGAGGCTTTTTATAAGCATAGTAAGCGTTTTTGTCTGTTTTGGCATCTGTTTTACACTTTGGAATCCGATACTTGCATGGATGAGCGAGCCGCTAAAGCAGGTCTTGCCAGCTGGCTCAAACATCATCTTTACACAGATTCAAGAGCCATTTTTCACTGCGATGAAGGTCGCATTTTTTGCTGGCTTGGTGCTTGCTTTGCCTATCATTTTTTGGCAGTTTTGGCTATTTGTCGCACCTGGACTTTATGACAATGAAAAAAAATATGTGATCCCGTTTGTCCTCTCTGCTTCATTTATGTTTGCGTGTGGGGCGGCATTTTGCTACTACGTGGTCATCCCGCTTGGCTTTACATTTTTGGTAAATTTTGGCGGTCAGCTCTTTACAGCACTTCCAAGCATCGGCGAATACGTTGGCTTTTTTACAAAACTGCTGATCGGCTTTGGAATTTCATTTGAGCTACCAGTCATTACATTTTTCTTAGCAAAGATAGGACTTGTCGATGACAAGATGTTAAAAGATTACTTTAGATACGCAGTAGTCGTCATCTTCATCTTCGCAGCCATTGTCACACCGCCAGATGTTATAAGCCAAATTTTAATGGCACTGCCACTCATTGGACTTTATGGAATTTCAATAATAGTCGCCAAAAGAGCCGGCAAAAGCGACGACGATGAGCAAGATAGCGACGCAGATGATGAGTGATATAAACGATATCTCAAGTTATGATTATTTTCTGCCTAGTGAGCTCATCGCAAAAGAGCCAGTTTTGCCCAAAGAAGAGGCAAGACTGCTTGTTTATCTTAAAAAAACAAAAGAGATAAAACACTATAAATTTAAAGATCTAACCAGTCTCATCCCAGAGGACGCGGCAGTCATTTTTAACAATACAAAGGTAGTTAAGGCCCGCATTTTAGGGCACAAGCAAAGTGGTGGAGCCTGCGAAGTGATGCTAAATCAACCACTTGGCGATAATAAATTTAGCGTCTATATAAGAGGCAGAGTAGGCGTTGGTAGCGTTTTAAATTTCGCTGATGATATAAAGGTAAATGTGCTTGAGCTAAACGATGATGGCTCAAGGGTGGTAAATTTTACCAAAAATGGCGTTATTTTAGATACGGCGCGACTTTTTAGCGAGCTTGAAAAGATCGGTCATGTTCCGCTTCCGCCATACATAAAAAGAGCCGACACAAAGGACGATGAGAGCTGGTATCAAAGCATTTTTGCCAAAAATAGCGGCGCAGTGGCAGCTCCGACAGCTAGTCTGCACTTTAGCGAGCAGATGCTAGAGAGAATAAAGGCAAAACACGAGGTCGCCTACATCACGCTTCACGTGGGCGCTGGGACATTTAAAGGCGTGGAGTGCCAAAACATAAACGACCACAAGATGCACTCAGAATTTTACGAGCTAAGCGAAAAAGCTCAAGAGATCATAAGCTCAAATAAGCCCATCCTTGGCGTTGGCACGACAGTTACTAGATGCGTTGAAGAATTTGCTAGAAGCAAGCAGCCAAGTGGCTTTTGCAAGCTATTTTTAAATCTAAACAATAAGCCTATCAGACAAAACTACCTTTTAACAAATTTTCACCTACCAAAATCAACGCTGATAATGCTAGTTACTAGCTTCATAGGGCTTGAGGAGACGATGAGGATTTACGAAACGGCGGTTAGCGAAAAGTATAGATTTTACTCATATGGCGATGGGATGCTTGTGATATGAAAAATGTCGATTTTATCGCGCAGATGGAGCTATTTTTGGAGGCACTTTTTAAAGACGCAACCACTAGAGATAACGCCATCGTCTTTAACTACAATCCAAACTACCCACGCTATCTAAGCTTTGAAGCACACAAGCTAATAGGCGCGATCAAAAATTTAAGCAAATTTTACCTAAATAGCGTTAGCAACTCAAAACTGCTAATCTCCTTTACTCTAGTAAGCTATAGCCTAAGTTTGGTGCATTTTGACATACATATAAGATGTACTTCATGCCCGCAAAAGCCAAATGAGAAGCTAGTAAAAGAAGCTGGCGAGTTACTAAAAGAGCTAAATGCCAAGATGAGCAAAGCAGAGGACGGCTTTAATATAAGCATAAGCGTGCCACTACCAAAAAGCGGGACATTTAAAAGGCAAAGCGTCGAGATAGCCAGCCTTCTAGGCAAAAATGCGATAATAGCTTGCGATGATGAAAATTTATTTTTAACGCTAAGTCATGAGCTAAGCTTTACTGGGCTGAAGCTTAGCAAACAAAAGAGCTTTGAGAGTTTAAATTTACACATAAAAGATGCTATTTTTAAGCCAGACATTATCTTCGTGCAAAAGGAGTATCTAGGCGATAAAGCAAGGCTTGATGAGATGCTAACTTATCAAAAGCTTAAGAATTTCTACATCGTCATCATCAGCAAGGATGAAGCCAAAAGCATCAAAAGCGAGAAGATGACTACGCTTAGACAGCCATTTACTAGCGATAGTTTGCACGAGACTTTAGGGATAGTGGCTAGGAATTTATAAAATTTTTAGGTATCTCTTTAAGATGATGGTGGCTGAGACGCTATCAAGCCTGCCATCTCGCTTTGTGTTTGTGTAAATTTCACTTGCCTCGCTGCTGCTAAAGGCCTCGTCTTGATAGACGATATTAGCCTGCACGTCAAGAAGCGAAACAAAGTGCTCTATGCGCCTTCTCATCTCATCTTCGCTGCTACCACCGATCGGAACGCCCACCACTAGCGTGTTTGGAGCGTATTCATTTACTTTTTGGCTCACATCTCTTGCGGCTTGGTTTCTGTTTTTTCTGAGAACTGGCTCAAGGGGCGTCACGACCTCGCCAAAGCCAAAAGCAAGCCCTATGCGCTTTAATCCAACATCGATCGCCATAAATTTCTCTCTCATAGCGCGCTTTTTACTCTTAAATTTGAAATTTCAACTAGCCCATCAAGCTCGTACTCGTAGATGATCTCACCAAATTTAGACAATGCTTCATCAAGGCTAACTCCGTTTTTGCAAAATTTCAAGATCTCATCGCTTGTTTTTTCTTGCTCTTTTACCTCGCCAAAAAGCGAAGCAAATTTAACGTAATCATCGATAAGCTCGGCCTTTTTGCTGGCTAGCAAGGCATTTGTCCCATTGCTCTCATTTATGCGTTGAGGTAGGACAAAGAGAGGGATTTTAAGCTCATTTGCAAGCCTTGCACTTTGCATCGAGCCGCTTCTTAGATCAGCCTGAGCGACAACCAGAGCTTGCGCAAGCCCCACAACTATGCGGTTTCGCTCTAAAAACCTATACGCAATCGGCGGCTCGCCCTCGTCATACTCGCTTAGAGCCAAGCCTTTTTCGTAAATTTCTTTTATCGACGCCCTATTTTGAGCTGGATAGATGATGTCAAGTCCATTTGCAAAAACACCGATAGTTAGTGGCATGGCAGCCTTGTGCGCCGTGATATCCACGCCGATAGCCCCACCGCTCACCACGCAGACATTTGCGCTTTTTAGCGCTACGCAAAGTGCCGTGACACACTCTTTTGTATAAACGCTTGCCTTTCTTGAGCCAACGACTGCGACTTTTGGCATGCTAAGAAGCGAGGTGTCGCCTATAAAATTTAGCTCTTTCGGGGGATTTTTTAGCCTATTTAGTGCCTCTGGGATGGTTTCAAGCTTCATAAAATATCTTTTAGATAAACAACTTCTACATCTTTTAAGATATTGTTTTTGCTAGCTTTTATCACTGCGATCGTGTTTTTCTTTGGATGTCCGATAGCGATCGCGTAGCCCCTTTTTTTGGCTAAATTTACAGCAGCTATAAGCTCTCGCCTAACCGCACTAGCCGATGGATCATCATCTAAAAATATATCTCTTGAAATGTAAGGCTGGTTGTACTTTTTAGCAGCCCTTGCCACGGCTGTTTGAGCGATCGTCTTACTATCAACAAAGATAAAGCCCTGCTCTATCAGCGCTCTATAAGCCTTGTCCATCGCGTCATAATCACTTGTAAATCGTGATCCTGTGTGGTTATTTGTATATTTTGCGCGAGGGAAGTCTTTGCGTATCTTTTTTATCTTTTCATGCATGCTCTCAAAGCTCTCATTTACCGTGAGCGTGCCTATCTCTGGACTATCAAAGTGCTTTGCCTGCATCGGCAGATGTATCATATAAAACTCAAATGACCTAGCGATATTTGGCGTATCTGGATGAGTTTTTGTCGCTGGAAAAATGGACGGCGTTATCTTTAGACCAAGCGACTTTATCATGCTAGCATGCTCAAATGTCGCCACATCATCGATTATTAGCACTAGCTTAGCACGCCCTTTTACGCTACTATTTGGAGTAAATGGCACAACCGCAAAGTCATCTTTTTTCGCACTCTCTTTTTGCGGTTTTTCGCTGTAAATTTGCTTCTTATCTTTTTTGCCAGGCTCAACCTCACTTTTTTTAGTAGGTTCTGGCTTTAAAATTTCACTATGCTTTAAATTTTCTTTTATGCTTAAATTTGCTTCAGCGCTTTTGTTTTGCTCTGTTTTTGCATCTGCTTTTACTTCATTTTTGCCTGCGTAAAATGGCTCGATTATTTGCTCGACCTTTTGCTCAGGCTTTTCTTCACTCTTTGCTTCAGAGCTTGTATCTACGCTACTTTGCATATTTTTATATAAATTTGCAAGCAAATTTTTAGTATCGTTTTGCTCTTTTTTTGGCTCTTCTTTTTTAGCTTCTACTTTTACTTCAGGTTTTATCTCAGGAGTTATCTTTTTTTGCTCTTTTGGCTCAGTTTTTGGCTTTAGAGCAAGTTCGCTTTTGTGTTTAGGATCGGTAAAAATTTTACTTAAATTTTCATCTTCATCAAATTTTAGAGGGTATTTTCTCTTCTCATACTCTTGTTTTTTATCTTTGCTAGCAACTTTTTGCTCAGCTTTTTTTAAAATTTGCTTCTCGATCTTTGGCTCATTTACTTTACTTATCTGCTCAACATCTTTGTTTTTGATACTAAGAGCTGCGATGAGTGCTACTATCAAAATAGCAGCGATGACGCCAATACCAAGTAAAATTTTATTATGAGAGCGACCTGCACTCTTTTTCGCAGGACGCTTCTTTGTAGTCTTTTTTTCGCTCAAGGCTTAGTTTTTGCTTTGATCTATAAGTTTGCCGTTAGTTATCCAAGGCATCATTGCGCGAAGTTTTTTGCCAGTTTTATTTAGCAAGCTTCTCTCAGCTATACCGCGCTCAGCGTTCATTCTAACATATCCTGCTTTTCTCTCTAGGATGAAGTCTTTTGCAAATTTACCATTTTGAATTTCTTTTAAAACTTCTTTCATAGCTTTTCTGCTCTCTTCGCCAACTACTCTTACACCGCTTACGTAGTCGCCGTATTCAGCTGTGTTTGAGATAGAGTAGCGCATATCAGCCATGCCACCTTGATACATTAGATCAACAATTAGTTTTAGCTCGTGCAAGCACTCAAAATACGCCATCTCAGGCTCATATCCAGCCTCTACAAGTGTATCAAAGCCAGCATTTACAAGCGCGCAAAGACCACCGCAAAGCACAGCTTGCTCACCAAATAAATCTGTTTCAGTTTCATCTTTAAATGTTGTCTCAATGATGCCAGTTCTACCGCCACCTATGCCGCAAGCATAGCTTAGAGCGATCTCTTTAGCCTTTCCACTTGCATTTTGCTCAACAGCGATAAGATCAGGTATACCGCCGCCCCTTAAAAATTCACTTCTAACTGTGTGTCCTGGAGCTTTTGGAGCGATCATGATGACGTCTATGTTTGCTGGAGCTTTGATCTGTCCAAAATGAACGTTAAAACCATGTCCAAATGCGATAGCAGCGTGATCTTTTAAATTTGGCTCGATCTCATTTTTATAAATTTCAGCTTGAAGCTCGTCCGGTATTAGGATCATAACTACATCAGCGCCTTTTGTAGCTTCACTTACAGTTTTTACTTCAAAGCCCTTTGCCTCAGCTTTTGCCCAGCTTTTGCCACCTTTTGCAAGACCGATTACGACGCTTACACCATTATCTCTTAAATTTTCAGCGTGTGCGTGACCTTGTGAGCCAAAGCCAATGATTGCTACTTTTCTACTCTGAATAAGGCTTAAATCACAGTCTTTATCATAATAAACATTTATAGCCATTGTTTCTCCTATTGTTAAAATTTGGCGAAATTATACATTTTAGCAACAAAAACGTTGCTGAAAAAGAGCAAAAAAGTATCTTTAAGTTTTATGCTGCAGCTTTTTGCTATAATGTGACAAAATTTTTAACCAAAAGAGTCACTTTACATGAATGAATCAATTTTTAAAAAAATCAAAGCGCTTCCGCCACTAGACGACACTGTCATACAGATCCAGCGCCTACATGCTGACGAAAATAGCTCGATAAATGACCTCACAAAAGTGGTCGAAAAAGACCCTATGCTAACAGCAAATATCTTGCGTTCAGCAAACTCACCACTTTACGGATTTTCTCAAGAGATCACAACTATCGCAAGAGCCATTTCACTTTTTGGTATGGCTACTATCCGCGGTTTTGCGCTATCAAGTGCTATTAAAAAGACCTTTTCTATAAATTTAGAGCCGTATGACATTACCGCACAAGATTTTTTAAATATCTCAATCATGCAAAATGCTTTGATGTATCACTGGTACTCTAAGATAAAACCTAAAAATCTAGAAATTCTCTCTCCTGCTTCATTTATGCTTGAAGTTGGCAAGATCGTTTTAGCACATGAGCTCACAGAAAATAATCAAGTTGCTGAGTTTAAAACAAAGTTAAAACAAATTTCATCTACTTATGACCTTGCGCTTTTAGAGTCTGAAATTTTAGACATCACAAACGAAGAGGTTACAGCTCAAATTTTTGAGCAGTGGAATTTAGAGATCGAGCTTGGAAATTCTATCCTCTACTCAAACACTCCTGAAGAGGCACCTGACCACATAAAAGAGTATGCAAGGGCTCTAAAGGTAGTAAAAACAGCGGTTAATATCTTTAACCAGCTTGACGATGTAAGCGTAAATAATGCAACACTTCTTATAAATGAATATGGCTTTGAGAGAGATACATTTTTAATGGCTGTTAGCAAAGTCAAAGACAATTTGTGAAAGAATTTTTAACATCACTTCTAGTTGGCATCAAAGAAAAAGAGATATCAAACGAAGATAAAGAGGTCTTACGTAATCTCCTAAATCTTGGTGCCGTAAGTTCCCATAAAGATAAATTTTACCTAAACAACGGCTATGTCTGCGGCAAGCTAGACATCAGCCAAAACGCAACTGGCTTTATCATGCCATTTGACAAGCGCTTCAAGCAAGATATCATCGTAGAAAATAAAAATTTAAACAACTCTCACCTTGGCGATATCGTGCTAGCAAAGCTTTTGCCGCTTAAGAAAAAACGCCAAAGCGCTAAAATAGTGATGAGCCTAAAGCTTGCAAATGAGACAAGCGTGGTCTATACAAAACGCTTTGGGGCGGCCATTTTAGGGGTAAATTTAAAAACTGGGCTAAGCACAACCCTAAAGGCAACTCAAAAAAGCCTAAAGATACTCCCGCTTGGGACGCTGCTAAAGATAAACAACCTAAATAACGAAATAGTCGAGGTTTTAGGAAATTTAGAAGATCCGCTAAGCGACGAGAAAATTTCGCTCGCTATTTATAATAAAAACGATAAATTTAGCGAGGCTTGCGAGCTTGAAGCAAAGGCATTTGGCGATGAAGTCGATGCTAGCATGTATCCAAACAGGGTCGATCTAAGAAATTTAGACTTTTGCACGATCGACCCAGTCGATGCCAAAGACTTTGACGATGCCATATATTTTGATGAGAAAAAGCGCGAAATTTACGTCGCAATCGCCGATGTAAGCGAGTATGTGACCGCATATAGTGCCATTGATAGCGAGGCTAAAAAAAGAGGCTTTTCTATCTACTTTCCGCACATCTCAGTGCCGATGTTGCCGCGCGCGCTAAGTGAAAATATCTGCTCACTAAAGCCAGACGTGCCGCGCCTTGCATTTTGTTTTAAAATTTCACTCGATGCAAACAACGAGGTAAAAAAAGAGGAGCTTTTTGAGGCGATCATCCTTTCAAAAAGGCGCTTTAACTACGATGAGATCGATGAAATTTTAGAGGGCAAAAGAGAGTGTGAAATTTCATGGGTCAAGCCACTTTTTAAACTCACCACAAAGCTTCGCAAAAAAAGGCTTTTGCACGCATTTGACTTTAGGACAAAAGAGCTTAGAATGAGCCTTGATGATGAGGGGCAAATTTCACAAACTAGGTTTGAAAGCGACTCTGACTCGCATAGACTAGTAGAGGACTGCATGCTTTTAGCAAACAAGGCTGCTGCAAAGCTCATCACAAAGGGCGTTTTTAGAAACCACGCTTCGCCTGATTTTAAAAAGATAGATACCTTGCTTGAGGACCTGCAACTTTTAGGACTTGACTTTACCTACGAGAGCGACCTTGCAAATTTAATAAGAAAGATCCAAGCAAAGGCCGATGAGATGGGCAACCGCGAAGAGATAGACAAGCTCATCATCAAGTCACAAAAAAAGGCTGAATATTCAAGTGAAAATTTAGGCCACTTTGGGCTTGGATTTGATAGATACACACACTTTACAAGCCCTATTAGACGCTATTCTGACCTTATTTTGCACAGACTTTTAAAGGCTAAAATTTCAAAAGACGAGAAGCTTTACAACTTCTTACTTTTAAACATCCAAAGCACATGCGCAACCTTAAGCGAGCTTGAAAGAGAGGCCGACAAGGTAGCCTACGACTTTATGGATAGGAAATTTGCACGCTGGGCAGCCGCAAACATCGGCAAAGAGGTGCGTTGCTACGTGAGTGAAAACCAAAGTGTTTTGGTTGCCAAGCTTGATGATCATTTTGTTGGCGCTAGGATTTTCATCACTGGATACAGCGCAAATTTACTTCAAAAGCTTGTCGTAAAGATCACAGAGGCCGACATCGCGAGCGCTAAAATTTTTGCAAAAGTGGTAAGAAAGATCGATGTATAGAAAAGATTTGGAGCTAAATTTAGCAAATGCAAATTTAAGCAACTACTTCTTGCTTTTTGGGGCAGACGAGTTTCAGATCGAGCTTTTTGGCAAGGAAATTTTGAGCTTTTATGCAAGCGAAGATGCAAATTTATTAAGCCTTTATTTTGACGAGTATAACTACGCGCAAGCAAGCTCTCACCTAAGCGAGCAGTCGCTCTTTGGCGGCAAAAATATCCTCTATGTAAAAAGCGACAAAAAGATCCCGGCAAAAGAGCTAAAAGAGCTCATCTCGCTTTGCTCAAAGAGCAAGGACAACTACTTTTTATTTGAGCTTTACGAGGCCGATATGAAGCTAGTTTTTGATACGCAAAAGGCTTTTGGAACAAATTTTGCTAGATTTTTCAAGCCCTCAACTCCAGATGAGGCGATAAATTTACTAGCCAAAAACTCAGCCAAAATAGGCCTAAATATAACCAAAAACGCGCTTTATGAGCTTTATTTTACGCATAATGAAAATTTATACCTTGCAGCAAGCGAACTTACAAAACTAAAGAGCCTAAACACCCACATCGAACAAGACGATGTAAAAAGGCTGGTTTTTGGACTTGGCGGGATAAATTTTGATGATTTTTTCAATAAATTTATGGCTCTAAAAGATATAAAAAGCGACTTTTTTACCTATCTAGAAGATCCAAATTTTAATGAAATTTTACTTCTAAACTCGCTCTACAAAGCATTTTTTAGGCTATTTAAAATTTACTCTTACATCAAGATAAATGGCCGCTTAAATTTAGATGAAGCGATCGGTTATCAGCCACCAGTAAATGTGGCAAATTTACTAAAAGCAAATAGCTTAAAGCTAAGTTTAAATGCCTATTTAGAGATATTTAAAACGCTAAATTTAGTCGAGCTAGAGCTAAAAACAAATACAAAAATGGATAAAGAAATTTTCGTTTTATCGACCATTTTAAACCTCCAACACCTAATATCAACAGCAAATATTAAGTAAATTTAAGCTAAAATCCACCCTTGCTTAACGCAAAATCCTTGCTCACAAAGTGAGCTAAATATCCATAAGGAGAAAAAATGAAACATTATGAGCTTTTATTTATTCTTAAGCCGACATTGACGGAAGAGGAAGTTAAAGCTAAGGTTGATTTCGTAAAAGAAGTCATAACAAAAAACGGCGGTGAGATCGCTACTGTCGTTGAGATGGGTACTAGAAAACTAGCTTATGCCATCAAAAAATATGAGCGTGGAACATATTTTGTTATCTACTACAAAGCTCCACCAGCACTTCTTGCAGAGCTTACAAGAAACGTAAGGATCACAGAAGATATCATAAGATTTTTAAGCGTTAAATATGAAAACAAACGCGAAATCGCAGCTTGGGAAAGACTTTGCAAAGGTATCAAGCAAACTATAAAAAAAGAGACTCGCGAGCCAAGAGCACCACGTGAGCCAAGAGCTGAAAAAGTAGACGAGCAAACATTTACAGAAGAATAATCAAGGATAAAAAATGTTCAATAAAGTAGTATTAGTTGGAAATTTAACCAGAGATATAGAGCTTAGATATACTACTAGCGGCGTTGCCATAGGAAATTCTAGTATAGCTGTGACACGCAAAATCACCTCAAATGGGGAAAGAAGAGATGAGACTTGCTTTATTGATATATCATTTTTTGGCAAGAGTGCAGAGATAGCAAACCAATATCTCAACAAGGGATCGAAGCTGCTTATCGAAGGAAGACTTAAATTTGATCAGTGGACCGACAATAACGGACAAAATCGCTCAAAACACTCTATCGCCGTTGAGAGCATGGAAATGCTTGGCTCAAATAACCAAACGCAACAAGGCGGATACTCTATGAATAGCCAAAATAGCGGTGGCTACGGACAGCAAGGCGGATATCAAAATAACCAATATAACCGCCAACAAGAAGCTAGACCACAAGCTGCGCCGCAAAGAAAGCAAGAGAGTTATTCAGAAGTTCCTGATATAGACGTTGATGCTGATAGTTTCAACAATGAAGAAATACCGTTTTAATTTTAAAGGATAAAAAATGGCAGAAAAAAGAAAATATTCACGCAAATATTGCAAATTTACAGAAGCAAAAATTGATTTTATAGACTACAAAGATACTTCACTTTTGAAGTATTGCTTGTCAGAGAGATTTAAAATCATGCCAAGACGCCTAACTGGCACATCAAAAAGATACCAAGAGATGGTAGAAAAAGCGATTAAGAGAGCTCGCCATGCAGCTATCATACCTTACATAGTTGATCGCAAAGACGTAGCTACAAACCCTTTTGAAGGTCTATAATCCATAAATTTTAGCCCTATCTTGGGCTAAAATCTTTTAAATTTAACTCTTAATTTTTACTATTTCTAAGTTTTTATAAAATTTGCTCATCAAAATCTTAAATTTATAAACATTTTAAAATCACCAAGCTAGCCAAATTTATTTAGATGTTGTCTGGTTTTTAAATTTGCATCTTAAATTTTTATCAAGTTTTGGAAAACTTTTTTACAAATTTCACTCGCTAAATTCTTAAATTTATACGCCACTTCTAAACAACAAAATACTCCACGAAGGATTTAAATTTGGCTATGCAGTTTTATATTATTTGCAAGTTAAATTTAGAGCTTGTCCATGAAATTTCCGCTGCACAATACAAAATAAAATTTGAAATTTAAAACAAGAGTTAAAAGTGGGTAATAAATTTAGGGGCAAAGCTGCCCCCTAGTTTTAGTAAAGACCGAAAGTTCCGTCTGTTCTTTTGTAGATGACACGCATTTTGGCATCGACGTCGTTAAATACGTAAAATTGCTTATCGCTTGATTTTAGTTTATCAAGTGCCTCTTCGATCTCGAGCGGTTTGTAAATTTCAAGCTCCATTGGCACGATCTCCTCGACACCTTCGATCTTTTCTTCGCCTATTCTCGAGCGAAAATCTTTATCATCAGCCTTGCCTTTTACAGTAAATTTCTTATCATGCTCTCTTCTTAAAACTTTTGAAGCCTTTTCGATAGCAATATCTATCGCCGCATAGAGATCTTTGTCCTTTTGGCGAACGACTATCGTGTCTTTATGTGCCATATTTAGAGAAAATTCTGCATTAAAGCCCTTTTTGCCTTGCTTTTCGTCTGCTCCTACTACGCATCTTGCTGAGATGATGTCAAGGTTGTACTTGCCAAGGGTGTCAAAAGCGTCTTGGATATAGTTTTTGATGGGCTCTGTTAGCTCAAATTGTTTTCCTACAATGCTTATGTTCATCGCAATCTCCTTTATAGAAAGTATGATGATTATAACACGGCGAAACTAAAAGCAAATTAAAGTAAAATCTTTATAAAATTTTAAAGTTTCTGAAGAGTTCGTTTGTGAAAATTTATAGGATTTGAGGCTTTTCCTGGTTTTGAGCTGACAAAGACATCGAGCATTATCGTGCCTTGATTTGTTCCTTTTACTATTACAGCATCTTTGTTTTTGCAAGCATTGCCCATATCGCCAAAGTATTTTACATATACTTTAAAAGTAAAGAGATCGCCAAATTCACCAGCTATTGGATTATGCTCGTCGCCAAGGCAAACTGCTCCAGTTTTATAAAAGTCATTGCTTATGATAGCTAGCATGGCGTATTCTGTCGCCGCACGAGCCACAAGCTCGCTTTGCTCTCTTAGATAAATTTCACTATTTTGCTTCACTGACGTTGTAGCGATCGAAAGGGCTAGCATGCAAATAGAGCTTGCGATTACCACAAAAAATATCGCCGCAATGAGTGTAAATCCTCGTCTCATCAATAAACCGCCTTTGATTTACAGATAGTTATCTCTGAGTTTTTTGCCCTCATGCAAAGTTTTAGCACGATGACGCCGTTTTTTTCAGTAAAGACAAATCTCGTCACATTTTTAACAAGAGTTGCCTTTTCGCCGGTTTTATAGCCCTGCCCCATCCATGGCTTGTAGTTGTAATATAAATTTAGATCAAATACACCATTATCTTTATCTGCTTGGCTCTGGCTCTGCTCTGGTACTATGGCATTTGCTGTGTAGGCTAGATGATACTGCTCTGAAATTTGCTTGCCACCAAAACCCGAAATTTCTAGCGTATCGCCGTTTAACCCACTTTGACCGCCTTTTACACCAACTTTTGCTATGTCTAGACTGACAGGCACAGTTCCGTTGCTATAGCCAAAAGAACTTTGCACATTGTAATAAACATCAGAAAATATCGCTACAACGCCACCATCTTTATTTTTAAAATCCACGCATTTACTATTTCTTGTGTCATCTTTGCAAGTTAGATCTTTTATGGTCTCGACCACTCCAGTAGTGAAATTGCTTCCAGGACTTATTAGACCAGTTGCTGGTGAGCTCTTAGCAAGATCCGCATAGCCACTATATCTGCCTGCCTTTCCGTCCTGCTCTATGACATGGTCATTAGCATCAAGAGATATAACGTCATTAAAAATTTCATACGCATAAGGTATAAATTCTAAAATTTCATAGTCTTGTGCCAGCGTAACCCCGCTATCGTTTAGTGCCAAAAAATCTCCATCAGTTTTTCTAGCGATCACACTTGGCTTTATGCGGTGCTCTAGCCTCTTTGAAATTTGCTCCAGTGCGATCTCTGTTTGCGTTTCGAGCTCATTTACTGTCCTTGTTTGAAAGTAGTTTGAGTAGATGTTCATTATGGCATTAAAGCTCATCATAGCGATGATACCAAGTACGACGATGACGACTACAAGCTCAAGGAGAGTAAAGGCTCTTTTCATTTCCACACTTTCGTATTTAGCGAGCCGCCCTCACCTAGGTTAAAAGCGTAAGCTCTTAGCACCGACGTTGTCTTTTGTTTTGTATCATTTTTGTATGAAGTTGCAGTTACTACTATCTCTTTTACGTCGCTGTTGTCTAGCCCTAAATTTGGCTTAAACCAGCCATTGCTCTCATTCACAATTACATTATAGTCTGAGCCAACTATGTAGTCTCTGTTTTGATTAGCTGTGTTTAAATTTTTATTTCTTGTTTTGTAATAATCCACAGACCTCACTGCCGTATCGCGCGCTAGATCTGATGTGTTTGTATAGGCAAAAACTCTATGCCCGTCGCCTGTTATTTTATTTATCTTATAAAATTCGCTTCTTTTATCACCTGGTTTTAAGATGATAGGAAAAAAGTAGGCTGTCTCAGCGCTACTGCCGCCGATGTTTGTCGAGACCTTGATGACCTTGTCGCTAAAAGGAGCTTTCAAGATAAGCCCCATGTAGGTCTTAGCATTCATCAAGCTCTCTTGTGTAACTGCCTTTTGATTTAGCTCAGATGTGGTCTTTAGTACAAGCGGTATCGACGTGCTGATGATCGCCACAACGACTATCGAGAGGATAAGCTCTATAAGAGAAAAGCCTCTTTTTACCAAGAAATTCTCCTATTTGTCTTATCGCTTAGATCATTAAAGTTATTTTCGCCGCCTATGACATTTCCTACGTCACCTTTACTAGAGCCACTTTTTAGGGTCTTGCCAGCCCAGTCGCCATTTGGCACGAGAAATCTCACTGTGAAATCATTTGTCGCCGCATCTTTATCAAATTCATTATATATGAGCCAGTTTTTCGTATGCATCTTGGCTATATCTGTAACTGCTCGGTCATTTTTTACATAAATATAGCTGATGCCGTCACTAAGTGCTGTCTCTTTGGCTGTATCTCGTGTAGTGTGATTTGAAAAGCTGTAACTATCTACATTGCCATAACTAGCATCGTGCAGAGGATTTACATACCATGAGTGCGTACCCGCAAACTCCTCCCAGCGAGCGCTTGATCCTAGTTTTTGCAACATAAATTTACTCTCGTCGCAACCATTACAATACACTCCGTAGTAAATTTTTGCCTTAAAGCCAGTGTTTGGCCCCTCATAGTAAGGTGCGTATGTCCTAGCGTAGTAAAATTTTGCCGATGTTTTTGTGGTTGGCTTTTTGTAGTTATCTCCCTTTGTTTTATTTCTACTACTTTGTTCCTCAGCCAAGCTTTCAAAAGTGAATATATCGCTTGTCACCTCAAAAGGATTTTTGGCTACGTTTTTTTCGCGCGCGAAGTTAAATTTTAGACTTACATCAGCATAGCCGTCACTTCCAAATGCCTCTTTCTTAACACTATAAGCTCCATCATGTGGAGATAAATTTACCTTTTTTACAAGTGCGGCAGGATTGCTATCATCAAAAAATATTATTTCACTATTTAGCTTGTCTACCCCAGCAGCATCACTGCTTAACTTTGAGCCACTATTATCAGTATATTCAGCTATGATCTCTCCGGCTTTTATTTTAAATGTTGTATTGTTTGCATAGCAACCATTTTGGTAAAGAAGTGCTGGATTGTCATTAAAAAGTCTTGCTCTTACTTTAAAACTTAAAGTTGGCGATGGGGCTTCTTTTTCGTTTGCAATATAACTAACACCACCCCCTAATATCTTAAAGTCGCTTACCTCAAGATCCTTTGGCGCAAAATTAAATTTATGCTGATTAAAATTTATATCACAACCAAATTTACCATCCCCATCCTCTTCATTATAACTCTTGCCAAGTGCGCAGTCACTGTCTTGCTGTGTTGCTTTTTGATCTACCTTTGTATAGCTAGCATCCCTTACATCAAAGTAGGCTTCACCTATATCAGAAAAAGAAAATCCACTATCATCATCGCTTGTAGATCCAAGCTTGCTTATAATCCCTATAGCTTTATCAGGATCATTAAAACTTACTTGAAGCTGATCGCTACTTCCATCACTTATAGCTGTTGGCAAGATGCAATCACTTGTTCCTTTTTTTACTGAAGCAAGTAGTACTTTATCAGTTGTGCTATCAGCTTTTAAGGTGTTTGTATAGCCGTTTGCCAAGCCCCCATTTGCGTCATAAGCTCCAAGAGTGATCTCACTGTAGCTTTTGCCACCTATTAAAGTTTTGTCCGTATAGGCTGAATTTGTAATCGCATCATAAAGACCAAATGTCGCTGGCCTTACTGCAAAACTATCAAAAGCAGCACATTTTTCATCGGTTAAATTTGTGATTTTATTTTGATAACTAAGCTTAACGTGTAAGTCAGGATATGGTCTTGGCACGATCACTCTTCTTGTGATAGTGTGAGTTGAAGTAGTAAAGTGCAAAGTCTCAGCTGGTATGACTGATTTATCAGAACCACAATCAGTCACTAGTTTTAATGTCACATCAGTATTTGAGTCAGGTGCCTTTAGAGTACCATCAGTCTTTTTATAGTTTGAGATAGTGATATCAAAAGGCTTGTTTGCTATCTTTGTATAAAGCTTGTTTTTAAAATTCCCACTTGGATCATTTGCTTGACTTCTTGGATAAAAATCATTTTCCTCTTCATTAACGATCTTTAAGTCGTAATTCGTTGGCACACACTCTTTAATCCTGCCATTATATTTTAACCCTATAGCAGCATTTTCAAATTCAGCCTCATATTTTGTCTTTTTATATTCTGAATTTAGTACCCCAACAAATTTTAATCTTGCAAAATTTCCTGAATCATGCGTAAGCGTTCCACCAACTCCGGTACTTGCATTTTTACCTATTACGTATTTTAATGTATTACCTATGATTTGAACACGATCCCCACTATCTTGCAATACTTGACAGTTTCCATATTGAGAATCACTTGGTCCAGATGTATTTATCTGAAGGCAACTTGAACTAGGCTTATAGCTTATAAATTTAGGATCAAAATTTATCTTTAAAAAAGCATTATTTGCATCTTCGTGACCTTTATTTTGTATGGTTACAAGCGTTTTAAGTTCAGTTCCAGTTTTTACTTTTCTTATTTTATTTGGATTATTATCTCCTTTAACAGCAACATCTACCCATTTATTTGCAACACTATCCCATATCTGAAGCTCCTCTGTATAACAAACCTCAGGATCATATAGTGCAGTAGAAAAAGCAACCATACCGATATTTAACCTATCGCCTTGAGTATTTCCAGATATATTTGAAGCGGTTGCTTCAAACTGCATATCAACTCTGCTTTGTTTATTTGACATAAAATTTGATATATCAAAGAGATCTAGATCCATTTGGCTATTAAATTTTTTATCAACATTAGCCAGATAGCCAAACCTTGTGATAGAAGAGTTAAATTGATTATGGCTTGGATTGCCTACCGAGTTTGGATCAGATGGATTGGTTCCTGAAGTGAGGCTTTGAAAAGTTCCATCATTCTTCTTTATCATCACATCTTCGCCTGTTATCTCCTTACGTCCACCAAAGCCCATAAAAGCAAGACTTGAATTTACAGTGCCTGCAGTCGGAGTATAAAAGTCATCAAATGTTAAATTTAGTTTTGTATTTTGTGTAGTTTGAGTTGATATTGTCTTTTTTCTTTTAACAAGGGGTGAGATATCTGACATGCCGCTATAGATGTTTACAGCTTTTGGTTTGATCTTACCTTCATCCTCTTCACCAAAGTCATAAACTATAACCAAACTCCAGCCGCCATACTGTGAGACAACATAGCTAATACTCCAGTCCCCATCAGCGTACAAAGCTGTACCATGAGCTACCTTTGCATCTTGCTCTTGTGCATCTATCGTGACTTTATAGCTTCTTGGAGTAGTCTTTTTGATAGTTGATGCTATACCGCCAACTGCAAATGTCCTACCCGTATCACTCTTACCAAGACTAGCCTTAACTAGATCAGTCACATCAGCGCTCGCCTGATAAGTAAAGTACATACCACTTCTTATACCAACAGTTGATTTTGCAGCATTACCATCTTTGTCAGGGTGAAGTGGTATAGTATATTTTGTATCACAACCGCCAGTATCATCAGGGTCGTTTGGATCTTTGCAGTATTTATAATATGTATCGCGTGTTACAGCATTTGGATTATAAGGCGTAAAAGAGCTATCCCATTTTACATCTTCTTCTTTAGCCTTTACAAGATGCACTAATCCATCAGGGGTTTTAAATTTAACACTAGTATAGCCAAAGATATTTTCATACATAGCATTTAGCAGTCCTTTATCTTTTTTCCACTCATCATAAACTGCTCCACCCCAGTAAAGTCTGGCGTATTTAATCTTTGTCTTATCTATATTTTTTCGTTCATATTCACTTTTATCTTCAAATTTAAAAGTTGCACGAGATGAATTTGGAAATTTACTAGTGCCAAGACCTGGCTCTTCGTTAACATATCTTTTTTCTATTATTTGAGAAGTGTTTGCACTAGGATCATCTGTTGTGCCACTTAGCGATGGTTCAAACTTAAAGCCATTTACCCTTGGCACGATGACACTAGCACCGATAACATCCATGTCGCCGATAACCCTTATAAATTTATCTCTTTTTTTCATTTGGCTACTATCGTTTAAATTTTTATAGTAACTCACATCCCTATATCCACTTAGGCTTACTACTCTACCATTTACTACATTTGGAGTTTCTGGATAAACAGCTCCGGTATCCTGACTAGCGCCTACACAGTGTCTAATGTTGTCATAGTCGATCCTGCAAACAATGCCTGCACCACAAGCTGCTTGTTCAGCAGTAGTACAAGCTCTAACGGTGCTTGGCAACTCTAGATCATCAGGATCAACATCACTAAAAACATAGATAAAAGAAAATAGGAATAAAAAAAGAATTTTCAAATTACAATCTCCTTAATGTAATTAGAGCTAAGAGCTCTAAACGTCCTTGTTTGTTATTTTTGTATGAAATTTTCTATCATTTCAGCTTGTCCGTATTGTGGATATTTTGTAACGTCAAGCACTACTTGAGATAAAGTCATATTGTCCATATTGCAAACGATAGGAGCCACGAAATTCACGGTTGATTTCTCAAGTGGAAGGGCAACTACGATGATGTTGTAAATTCTAAGTTGCGAACTCTCTTTGATATCCATAAGCTCTTCGTAGTAGCTTGGGATGTCAAATTCATAACTTCTTAACGCGAAAGGATTTATCATTGTAAAAGATGTTTCGTCATCTTTACTTGCTAACTTAACAAAAAATTTATCGAGCTCAATAAGTTCCATCGTCTTGATATGCTCGAAGCCTAAAATAGGGCTTTTAACACTAAAAATCATACTAACTCCTGTTTTGTAAAATTGCCTTATTTTAGCATAGTTTTAAAAAATTTATACAAAAATAATGCCAAAAAATGTAAAATAAGCGAATTTAAAATTTTTAAGGAAAAGCATGAAAAGATTTTCTAAATTTCTAGCAGTCGTAGCTCTTTTAGGGCTTTTTAGTGGTTGTGCTGAAAAATACACCGAACTTTACAATCTAACTCCAGACGAGTGGTACGCTCAGGTCATCGCTGATATCAAAGATGGCGATCTGGAGTCAGCTGATAAACACTACGTTTCAATGGCTAGCGAGCACGTTGCAAGCCCACTTTTGGAGCAAATTTTACTCATCCTTGCCCAAGCTCACGCAAATGACGAAGAGTATCTCATGGCAAATCACTATCTTGATGAATACATCAAAAGATACGGCGATAATGGTCCAAAAACAGAATTTGCCCAGTACCTAAAGATAAAAGCAAATTTTGACTCATTTACCCAGCCAAACCGCAACCAAAAGCTCATGGAAGATAGCGTAACCGAGATCGAGAAATTTCTTTATATGTATCCAAATACCGAGTATAAGCCACTTATAGAGACTATGCTTATCAAATTTAAATTAGCGCTTTACTTCTTAGATATGCAAATAGCAGATCTTTACAAGAGAACTGGCCGTGACGTTTCGGCTAAAATTTACGAGCAAAAGCTAGAAGAGTCGCCGTTTAAAAACTCAGACCTTATCAAACCTGACGTGGCATGGTATAGAAAACTGTTTGAATAGGAGAAATTTTGCAAATAAACGAAAACAAAAGCTTCCCAACTGAGATCCCTATCATAGTTGAGGACGAGCTATTTTTATATCCATTTATGATAACACCGCTTTTTTTAAGCGACGAAGAAAATTTAAAAGCGCTTGAGCTTGCCATACAAGGAGAGACGCCGATCCTTGTCGTGCCTACAAAGCCCCAGCAAGACGGCGCTAGAGACTTTGACGGCATCTATGACGCAGGCGTGATCGGCACAATAATGCGCCGTGTGCCTCTACCTGACGGACGCGTAAAAGTGCTATTTCAGGGCATCGACAAAGGTAAAATTTTAAAACAATCAGGCATAAACCCACTCCGTGGCATCGTCGATATGCTCCACGTAAAGCGCCCATCGCAGGTCAAAACTGACGCTCTTATAGTAGTTTTAAGAGAAAAAGTAAGAGAGCTTTCGCAGTTTAGCCACTTTTTCCCACCTGATCTTTTAAAAACGATCGAAGAGAGCGCTGAGGCGATCAGAGTTTGCGACCTAGTCTCAAGCGCACTTCGCCTAAAAAAACAGATCGCTTATAGCTTTTTTGTCGAAGAAAATTTAGAGCAGCGCCTGCTAAAGCTCATCGACTACGTCATCGAAGAGATCGAGGCAAACAAGCTTCAAAAAGAGATCAAAAACAAGGTCCATTCAAAGATCGACAAGACAAACAAAGAGTACTTTTTAAAAGAGCAGCTAAAGCAAATTCAAGCTGAGCTTGGAGCGGATACGAGCCGTGAAGAGGAGCTTGAAGAGTACCGCAAAAAGCTTGATGCGAAGAAGAAATTTATGGCTGAGGATGCCTACAAAGAGATCAAAAAACAAATAGACAAGCTCTCTCGCATGCACCCAGACTCAGCCGACGCGAACACTTTGCAAAGCTACCTTGACTGGGTACTTGAAATTCCATTTGAGAATGTAGCTAAGAAAAAGTCATCTATCACCGAGGTGAGCAAGCACCTAAATGCTGACCACTACAGCTTAGAGAAGCCAAAAGAGCGCATAGAGGAATATTTTGCATTGCGTGAGCTTTTGGAGCTTAGAGGAGTTGGTGAGAAGGTAAATAATGGCGCCATTTTATGCTTTGCAGGCCCTCCAGGTGTGGGTAAAACCAGCCTTGCAAACTCGATCGCAAAGGCGCTAAAGCGTGAGCTAGTTAGGATCGCACTTGGCGGACTTGAGGATGTAAACGAACTAAGAGGCCACCGTCGCACCTATATAGGCGCTATGCCAGGTCGCATCGTGCAAGGGCTCATAGAAGCCAAGCAGATGAACCCAGTGGTTGTACTAGATGAGATCGACAAGGTTGGCAGAAGCTACAGAGGCGATCCGACCGCTGTTTTACTTGAAATTTTAGACCCAGAGCAAAACAACAAATTTAGAGACTACTATCTAAATTTTAACATCGATCTTAGCAAGATCATCTTCATAGCCACAGCAAATGACGTGAGCATGATACCAGCTGCACTTCGAGACAGGATGGAGTTTATCGAGCTTAGCTCATACACCCCACAAGAGAAATTTGAGATCGCTAAAAAATATCTCTTGCCCCAAGAGCTTAAAAAGCACGGTCTAAAACCAAGTGATGTAAGCATCAGCAAAGAGGCACTTGAGCTAATAATTAGCGACTACACAAGAGAGAGTGGCGTGCGAAATTTACGCCGTAGGATCGCTGACATACTAAGAAAAGTCGCCAAAAATATCCTTACCAAAAAGAACGAAGGCAAGATCAGTGTCACGGCTAAAAATTTAAAAGAGTTTTTAGAGAAAAAGGTCTATGAGATCGAGCCAGCGGACAAAAAAGACCAGATCGGCTTAGTAAATGGCCTTGCGTGGACGAGTGTCGGTGGTGACGTGCTAAGGATCGAGGCTATCAGGATCCAAGGCAAAGGCAATATGCAGATCACTGGCCAGCTAGGCGACGTGATGAAAGAGAGCGCTCAGATCGCATTTAGCGTCGTAAAAGTGCTGATCGATAACAAAAAGCTAAAAGTGCCGATGGCTATCGTACCAAAATTTGACGATGACAAGCACAAGCTAGAAGCCAGCGATGTTTATAGACGCTACGATCTTCACTTGCACGTACCAGAGGGCGCGGTGCCAAAAGACGGCCCAAGCGCTGGCATCACGATGACAACTGCGATCGCATCGATACTTACTGATACAAAAGTAAGACACGATGTGGCGATGACTGGCGAGATCACGCTAAGTGGCAGAGTGCTACCTATCGGAGGGCTAAAAGAGAAGCTCATCGCCGCTCACAAAGCTGGCATCAAAACAGCTCTGATACCTCGTAAAAACTATGATCGCGACCTTGTTGATATCCCAGCAGAAGTAAAAGCTGACATGAAAATCATCGCCGTAGATACGATCGATGATGTGCTAAAAAACGCTCTTGTAGCTAAAAAATAATCCCTACTCTAGCCCCATTTTCTCTCACTCGGGGCTAGAAAAAATTATAAATTTTAACGATCCTAAAATCCAAAAAACGCCATATGACACATATAAGTAGTTAATAAATTAAACAATATAACGCAAAAATTTCTAGTAAATTTTAAAATTTCATGAGCGGTAATTTAGGCTCTAAAATTTGAGCTAAGCGGTAAGCGAAGCCAAATTTTAGTAGTCAATTCTTGCGAGTGAATGAAAATTTAAAATTTGCAAAATAGCAAATTTCTATTTTTTGAAATCACAACTTTAAATTTATAAACTCTTTTATCCAAAAGGGAGACAAGGGGACTCAAGTTACGAGGCCGTCCCCTTATCCCCCTTTTTTTAATCCCTCCTCTGCTCGCAGTTACGAGACGAAGTTGAAGTAAAAACCCCTCGCACGTTCAAGGTGCATGCAATGGCGCCAAAGCGCTGCATGCGGTTTATAACAAGAAACTCAAACAAATTTTAAAATTTATGAGCAAGCATATCATGCTTTTAAATTTAGTGTCTAGTGACTATGAGCCATAAATTTTAGTAATCTGCTAAAGCGAGTGAGTAAGATTTTAAAATTTGACTTGCGATATAAAATTATCAAAAAAGAGACAAAAAGGCTTAAATTACGCTCTGCTTGTAGTTACGAAGCTCACGAAACAAAAAAGCTCCCTTCTTCCTTAAACAATCCCTCTTCTCTGGCACGTTCAAGATGACATGCAACTGTGCAAAAACTCTGTATACGGTTTTGGTTAAATTCGAGCAAATTTTAAATGGTATTTTTTGCTCTAAAATTTGAGCTAAGCTGCAAGCAAAGCCAAATTTTAGTAGTCAATTCTTGCGAAAGAATGAAAGTTTAAAAATTTGCAAACTTTATATTTTTTTGTTAAAAAAGGATAAAAAACTTGAATTACATTCTGCTTGTAGCTTGAAAATCAAAATTTAAAAAAAATATACTCAAAAACTTCCTCATATTTACATATAAGCTTCAAGATCCTAGGGCTTGTCTCTATATACTCAAAAAATTCTATTTCTTCTCTTTCTCAGTCTGGACTTTATCTAGCTTTATATATCCCATTTCAACTAGCTTGTTATAAATTTGAGAGATTTTTGGTCCAGCAGCGCTACCACCGTGACCGCCGTGCTCGACAACCATCGTTATGACGTATTGTGGATCCTCAAAAGGCGCATAGGTCGTCATCCACGCGTGAGATCTTTGCAGATACGCCATATCCTCCTCTTTCATACGTTTCTTTTCAGTTTGCGAGATACCAACGACCTGAGCTGTTCCAGTCTTTGCTGCAACCTTTACAAGACTTCCCACAAAGTGCCTATTTGCCGTACCTCTTGGGTGATTTGCCACCTCATACATTGCATGCCTAATGGCAGGTAGCTGCGACTTTTCAAACGGCGTAAAAGCATCATCTGTTGGCGTAAAATCAACATCCTTACCATCGATGCTCTTTAAAAAATGTGGCGTCACATTTAGCCCAGTTGCAAGGCCTGCTGTGTATTTAGCCACCTGCATAGGCGTGACTAGGAAATTTCCCTGTCCGATAGAAGTGATGAGCGTCTCGCCTTGAAACCACGCCTTGCCATACTTCCTCATCTTCCACTCCCTACTTGGCAAAGTCCCCACAAATTCATTTGGCAAATCAATCTCCGTTTTCCTACCAAAGCCCATGCGCTCAAGTATCGGCACAATGGCGTCTATGCCTATCTTTTGGCTACCCTTGTAAAAATAGTCATCGCAGCTCTCTCTAATGGCCGTGTTCATATTAACCGTGCCGTGACCATGCGAGTTCCAGCAGCGAAATTTACGCCCTCCAAGCTCATACGAGCCACTACAAAAAAAGCTATCATATTTACTCATGCCATTATCCAAAAAAGCAAGCGCCATACCCATTTTTACGACAGATCCTGGCGGATAAAGGCCGTTTATCAGCTTATTTGTAAATGGGTGATCGACGTTTTTTACAAGCTCCTCCCACTCAGCCTGGCTGATACCAAGCACAAATGGGTTTAGATCATACTCTGGAAAGCTTCCAGCAGCGATGATAGCGCCATCTTTTAGGCTCATAACTATGACGCTTCCTGCATCTTTGCCAAAGACGTCAGCGACAAACTGCTGCAGCTCAAGATCGACGGCAAGCTTTATGTTTTGGCTTTGTGGCGCTTGATAGCTCACCTGCTCGATCTCCTCATTTAGTGCATTTACCTTGATCTTTTTAAAGCCTTGAATTCCTTGCAAGATCGGGTTATAAAAGCGCTCTACTCCACTTCTGCCAATATAGTTTGTAAGCTTTGTCAAGGGGTCATTTTCCATATCTTTTTGGTTTGCCCTGCCGACGTAGCCGATGATGTGAGAGGCTAGGTCGTTGTATGGATAGTGGCGCTTTGAAGCGGGTCTTATCTCTAAATTTTCACGCAGAGAAAGGGGTGCAAAAAATGGCAAAAATTTATCATAATCAACAAATTCGACCACGTTTATGAAATCTTGGTTGTAAGCTGAGTCGTTTTTAATATATTCATTTTTAAGCTTGGTGACGTTTAGATCGCCAAATAGCGAGCCGATATAGGCTAGCTCATCATCTAAAATTTTCACCTTTTTGTTTGCGCTAAGATGCGGCTTTACATAGATAGAAAAGCCAAGGCGATTGACTGCCATAGGCTTGTCGTGTGCATCAAAGATGATGCCTCTAACTGGCGGGATGTAGATAGTTTTTATCGCATTTTGCTCGGCGATCTCGTTGTAATAAGTATTTGAATTGACACTTAGGTGGTAAATCCGCCCCAAAAGCATGATCCAAAAAAGAGCGATCACGCCAAAAACTATACGCATCCTCATAGCACTTTGTCCCTAAAAAGCACGATAGCAAGCACACTTTCAAGCGCTATAAAAAATAGATACTCTGCGCTAAAAGTCAAATTTGGCTCGTTTAAGACGTAGGCAAAAAGATTATTTACAAGAAAAGTTAGCACATAGCCAGAGGCGACAAAGATGATGAGCAGGCAGTTTCGCCACTTCATCGTCGTATAGAGCCAGTCTAGCACGAAGTTGTAAAATAGCAAAAATGCAATGATCGTTGAGAAGAGATAAAAGCCATGAATTTGCTCGGCAAAGACCAAGAAAATGAGCGAAAAATACCACGAAAGCTTAAACTCATCATACTGCTTTTGCTTTCTTGAATACTCCAAAATCATATATGTAAAAAAAATGCCAATGAGTGGCGGCAAGAAACCAAACTGCGTAGTTGCGATCTCATAAGATAGCAAAAAAATGACCCACCAAAAGCCTTTAAAAATTTTAATGTCTAAGCTGCTTATGGTTTGCATTTTACCTACCAAGAGCGTGGTTTATGATAGCTTCCCGTGCCTTGTCTATGCCGCTTTTACTGAGTGTCGAGACCAAAATGCCACTTGGATCAAATTTCATTATCGCACTCTTTTGGCTTTGATTTAGCTTGTCGCTTTTTGTGTATAAATTTAAAATTTTTTGATCAGCTCTTAAAAAGCTTTTTAGGTAAGAATCCACGTTTACGTCGATGTCTAGGTCAAAATGTCTAGCGTCTATTAGATGTATAAAAAGTCTGATGTCGCTTCTAAATTTCAAAAACTCATCTAAATTTTTGCGCCACTCGTCGTGTTTTGACTTTGCAACTTTTGCGTAGCCAAAGCCTGGTAGATCGACTAAGATGAGCTTAAATTTCTCTTTTTCGCTCTCTTCTTTTTCCTCACAAAACTCAGCCTCAAAGAAATTTATAAGCTGCGTTTTGCCCGGCGTAGACGAGCTTTTGGCTAAATTTTTTTGATTTACAAGTGCATTTATGAGGCTACTTTTACCCACATTTGACCTACCCAAAAAGACCACCTCGCTTGTCACAAAGCTTGGAGCCTCCTTTATGCTTGGGCTTGATGTGATAAATTTAGCGCTCAAGGCTCTTATCACTTGGTTTTATCCTCGATCTGAAAGATAAATTTAACCGGCTTTTTCTCGTCGCTATTTACGCTATATGTGCCATCTTTTTGATTGACCACGATCTTGTCGCCATAGACATTTTTATCAGTCTCTACCTCGTGCAAGTAGCCATTGCCAGTTACTGTGTATATCTGCTTTGCTGGCTCATATGTGAGCGTATCGCCCTTGCCGTCATAGTGCTTATCTTTCATGAAAATTTTAACTCTAGCGTTGCCTGTGGCTACATATTTTACTGGCTGGCGCTTTTTATCAAAATGCACAACGACTTTGTTTGCCTTTAGCTCATCGTATGAACCTTTTTTGATATTTACATTGCCTACAAATTCGCTGATCTGCTTGTTTTCGTCAGCAAAAAAATCGTTTGAAGTGATCTCAACCTGCTCTGCATTTAAAAATGTAAAGCCCAAAATCATCGCTAAAATCGCTGTTTCTCTTCTACCCATGCCCTTAACCCTTTTATCTGCGTTTGTTTTTTACCAAGATCGTAGCTTCCACTATCACCTAATGCTTTGTCGCCATTTCTAGTGATGGTGAAATTTGCTTCTGATCTTACTATTTTTGTCTTTGTATTATATATAACTTCATCGCTTTTAAATTTCAAACTATCATTATTTTCATAGTTTGCATTTTTTTGAAAGATTATCTCATCGTTTTGCGAGATAGCCTTGTCTGAGCTTAGAAAATGTCTTAAATTTCCCCTTAAAATTCTCGCTTTAAAGTCTAAAAATTCATCCCTGTCGCTATATCTGTTTAGCTCGTCACTCTCATAAACTCCGCTTATTTTGGTCGAGTTTATCTCATAATCAACCACGTCATTTACCTGCATATTTGATATCTTAGTATCAACCTTTAGCACGTTTGCTAGGTATGGGTCTTGAGCCGCTAAAAATATCATCACAGCACTAAAAATAGCCACGACGAAGTAGAAAATTTTTACAACCAACGCTTAGACCACTCATCATATAAATTTTCTGATTTTATGATCATCTCGATCATCTCTCTAACAGCGCCATTGCCACCTTTGTGCTTTAGCTTTGTCTTTACATCAAGCTCTTTAATGGCATCTTTTGGCTTAAAGCTCCATGCAACTGCGTCTAAAATTTTATAGTCATTATAGTCATCGCCGATAGCTGCTGCGTTTTTGAAGCTAAGTCCTTCAAATTTCAATATCTCACTTGCTACCTCAAATTTATCGCCAACGCCTTGATAGACGTGATTTATCTTTAGATCCTCAGCTCTTCGCTCAACGATAGCCGACTTTCTGCCAGTGATGATAGCCACTTTCTTACCAAGCTTTAGCCAGCTCTCTATCGCGTATCCATCTTTTACATCAAAAAATTTAAGCTCTTCACCGTTTGCATTGTAGATGATCTTGCCATCAGTGAGGCACCCATCAACGTCTAAAAATATAATCTCTATCATAAAACGCCCTTAGTGCTTGGGGTGCCGATCTTTGCGTTTTTGGCAAGCGCTCTGCGGAGTGCTACGGCAAATGATTTAAATGTTGCTTCGATGATGTGATGAGTATTTTTGCCACGAATTTGATTTAGATGAAGAGTGATGGCTGAATTTATAGCAACTGCTCTAAAAAACTCCTCCACAAGCTCAGTGTCAAACTCACCAACTTTGGCATTTTCATTAAAATTTTCATATACAAGATAAGCTCTGTTGCTAAGATCTAGCGCGCAAAAAACAGCTGCCTCGTCCATAACAACGCTCGCCTCGCCAAACCTCTCAACACCACTTAATGGATATAAAGCCTCTTTTAAAAGCTGCCCTAAAACTATGCCTACATCCTCGACGCTGTGGTGAAAATCCACATGCGTGTCACCCTTGCATGAAATTTCAAGATCAAGCAAAGAGTGTTTTGTAAATGCCTCAAGCATATGGTCAAAAAAGCCTATGCCTGTGCTTATCTTTGCAACCCCAGAGCCGTAAATTTTGAGCTTCATTGAAATTTGCGTCTCTTTTGTGTTTCTAGTTAGTTCTAAAATTTCCTCTCTCACGCCCTAACCTCTTACTATAAATGCACCTTGGAATTTACCGCTTCTTGCGTAATCCCTAGCCTCGTCCTCGCTTCTAAAGCCATTTAAAAATACCCTATAAATGGTTGAGCCATCTATCGTAAATGTCTTAACAACTGATCTATAGCCATCTATGCTTTTATGCTCTCTTTGGTATCTGTTTGCGCCTTCAAGGTTTTTAAACGAGCCAATTTGTACCATAAAATCTCCACCCACAACGCGTTGCTCTGATGAGATCACGATGCCGCCAACTGGGGCCGTTGGAGAGACTGGATTTGGCACTTTTATGCCAGTGCTTGTTGGTTTTGTTGGTTGCGCGCTAGCAGTTGTAACAGCGTTAATGTCTTCATTAAAGCCGATAACCTCCATACTAACTGGAGCTGTGCCGGTGCCGATGACATCAAGCTTTATCGCAGCTGCTTTTGAAAGGTCAAGCACTCTATCCGCTACAAAAGGTCCTCTGTCATTTACACGCACGATAACACTTTTTTGATTTCTTAAATTTGTTACTTTAAGTATTGTATTCATCGGCAAAGTCTTATGCGCCGCAGTCATATTGTACATATTATAAACTTCGCCATTTGAGGTCGTTTTGCCGTGAAAATTTGGACCATACCAGCTTGCCGTTCCGCTAGCTTTATCGCCGACGCTTACGACTGTCGGATAGTATGTTTTGCCATTTATCGTGTATGGTCTCATTGTTGCTTTTTGAACTGAGGCGGAGTTATTGCCTCTTACATTAGTTGGGCCACTTGGAGTAAATGGAGCCCCGCTCCAAGAACAACCAGTGATTAGAAGTGTAAAACTTAGTCCTAAGTAGAAATTTAGGCTCTTACGGTATGACAATATTTGCTCCGACATTTAAATTTGAACTAGCCAAAGAATTTGCATCTTTTATATCTTTTTCACTTACATTAAATTTCTTTGATAAAGATGCGATAGTATCGCCTGTTTGAACTACGTAGTTGTGAGATTTGTTTTGAGTAGAAAAAGGGATTATTAGTTTTTGATTATAGCTTACAGCGTTTGTGCTAAGCTCGTTGTAGTCCTTGATCGCTCTGTGGCTAACGCCAGTTTTTTTAGAGATAGAAAGTAGCGTCTCACCCTTTTTAACTGTGTAGGCATAGAAGTTGTTTTTGCCATTAAATGGTTTGAAATTTTCAGAGAAAAGCTGCTTTTTATTTTCAGGGATATAAACGTAATAATCTTTTAAAGTTGGAGGTGTAAATACAAATTTTAAATGTGGGTTATTGCTTTTCATCTTTTTTGTGCTAAGACCGATGCTATCGCCTATCTGAGCTAAATTTGTACCGCCTGGCACTTTTACTTTCGTAAGTCTTAATCCCCCATTTATGTTTAGCAAAGATGACTCTTTAGATATCAAAAAGTCCGCATCTTTTGCTATATATGCCGCTCTTAAAATTTTAATGATGAAATTTCTAGTCTCAGCTGGAAGGTATTTTTTCTCAGCATCAAGAAGTGTTACAAGATCGTCTGTACCAGCTTTTTGTATAGCTTTTTTTAATGCACCATCGCCGCAGTTATATGCCATTGCTGCCAAGTACCATTTGCCAAATTGATTTTTAAGTGATCTTAGATAGTTTGTAGCTGCGACAGTTGATTCGACTGGATCTTTTCTCTCATCGGTGTATTGCCCTACTTTTAGGCCATGAATTTTTGCTGTTTGCTCCATAAACTGCCACATACCAGTAGCTTTAGCATTTGAAACAGTGTGATTTGAAAAGCCTGACTCTATCATCGCTAGATAGAAAAACGACTCAGGCACGCCTGATTTTTTGATCTGCTCTTTTATCATTGGTATATACATATAGCCATTTTTCAAGGCATCTGTAAATGTTCTTACCTGTGAGTTTTGTATGCCTTGTCTCATCTTTGCATAGTGAGAAGTTTTCATAAAGCTAGCATCGATGTCTAGCTCCTTTAAAATTTTAACCTGAGTGTCATAAGAGCTCTTCTCAGGAGCGTTTGCTAGTAGCAAGGTGCTACATGCGAATAGTAAAAATATCTTAAGCATTGCTTTCATTTCTATCCTTTTTCGTGTCAAAGCTTAATGATGCTAGCATCTTAAGCAAGCACAATGCCCAAAATTTAGGCAAAGCACTTAAATAACCTTTTGGCATTATCTGAAGTCGTTTTACAAACTACTTCAAATTCAAGGTTTAAAATTTCAGCTATCTTTTTAGCAACAAATGTCGTAAACGCCGGCTCATTTCTCTTGCCACGATTTGGTTCTGGCGTGAGATAAGGGGCGTCAGTCTCTATCAATACCCTATCAAAAGGAATTTTTGGCAGAATTTCAACTAAATTCTTAGCGTTTTTAAATGTCAAAACGCCACCTATGCCAAAGTAAAAATTCCCAAATTTACAAAGCTCCAAAAGAAGTGGCGAGGCATTATAACAATGCAAAACCGCTCCAGCTTCAAGCTTTGGCGCATACTCTTTTAAGATGTTAAAAGAGTCCTCATTAGCCTCTCTGATGTGGAGGATAACGGGTTTTTTTAACTCAACTGCCAAATTTAGTTGAGCTAGAAAAACACGTTTTTGATCTTCTTTTTCTCTTAGCTTTTCTTCTTCATCTTTTGGCAAGCGGTAGTAGTCAAGCCCACATTCACCGATAGCCACGCACTTTTTATCTTTGGCAAATTCTCTTAAAGTCTCTATATCAAAATTCTCTTTATCGTATGGATGAACTCCAACGGCAAAGAAAATATCATTTTTTTCGTGCGCTATTTTAGCCGCTTTTGGTAAATCATTAATATCAGCTCCAGGGATAATAAAGCCTTTTAGCCCTAAATTTCTGGCTTCAGATAAAATTTGCTCTAGGTCAAAATCATAAACTTTACTATCCAAATGGCAATGCGTATCTATAATCATAAAGCTATTTCTACCCTATTTCTACCATTTTCTTTTGCAACATAAAGCGCCGAGTCGCAAGCTTCGAGCATATCATCTATCTCACAGTGACCTTTTCCAAAAGATATGCCAATAGAAACGGTCACTCTTATGATCTTATCTTTTATGATTACCTCATTTTCAGCCACTTTTGCTCTTAAATTTACAAAAAATTTAATCGCCTCCTCTTTTGCTATCTTTTTAAGAACAACACAAAATTCCTCGCCACCAAACCTAGCGACCACATCTCTTCCTTTTGTGTTGTCAGTTAGTATCTTTGCGAGTGATTTTAGTATCTTGTCGCCACCATCGTGTCCGTATGTGTCATTTATCTTTTTAAAGTGATCTATATCAAGCATAGCAAATGCATAAGGCTCATCAAGCTCTTCAGCTGCTTGGACGTACTCTTCTATATCTTGATAGAAAAATCTTCTATTGTAAGCGCCAGTTAAAAAGTCGCGGTTGGCAAAATTTGCTATCTTATTTATATTTTCCATCGCCTCAATGGTGTTATTTACACGGCAAATGAGCTCTTCTTTTGAAAATGGCTTTGCTATAAAGTCGCTAGCTCCATTTTTTAAAAATATCGAAGCATCAGTCTTTTCGCTAGGAGATGTCATGACGATCACACCAAGGTGGTTTTTATCTTTCTCTTTTCTAACCTCTTTTAAGACCTCTAAACCATCTTTAACAGGCATTCTATAGTCAGTTATGATTAAATTTATATCAGGATTATCTGCAAAATAGCTCATCGCCTCTTCGCCATGAGCTGCTGCCAAGACCTTAAACTGAAGACTAGTTAAGATTTTTTTTATCATATTTCTAAAAGGCAGTGAGTCCTCAACGACTAGAACTTTGTATTGTCTATTTTTGCTTAGTCTGTTTATCATTTGAAAGATGTAGTTGATATCATCCATGTTGCCCTTATAGACGTAATCAACTATGTCTTTGTTTATAAAAAATTCTTTCGTCTTATCATCGATGCTACCAGTTAAAACGATAGCACAGAGCCCTTGAGCAAGGACATAATCAACGATCTCACCATTTGGTGCGTCAGGTAAATTTAGATCCAAGATAGTCATAAAATAATCTTTGCCGTGCTCGCTAATTAGCATCTGGGCTTCGGCAAAATCGTACGCAACGTCGATCGCCATATCCTCAATGCTCTTTTCCATCTGCATGACGATTAGCTTAGCAAGTGCCTTATTATCATCAACTACTAGAATTCTTTCCATATTATTCCTGTGATTTTTTATTAAACTAGCTCGGATTTTAACAAATAAACCTAATCACAAAGCTTAAATTTAAAACTTAAATTTCAAGCTATTTTAAAAGTCCTTTTGCGAAATTTATCGCCTCTTCGCTGATGTGCTCGCCACTTATCATACGCGCAAGCTCATTTACACGCTCCTCTTTGTCAAGCTCTCTTACGACTGAGCTCTCGCCGTCGCGCTCTACTAAAAAGTGCGAATTTGCTTTTGAGCTAAGCTGCGGCTGGTGCGAAATGGCAAAAATTTGATAAAAATTTGCAAGCTTAAGCAAGACATTTGCGATACTCATCGCCTCTTTTCCGCTTAAATTTGCATCTATTTCGTCTAAAATTATGACATCTCCGCCCGTTTTTGTGATCTCACTAGAGGCAGCTATGAAGGCCAGCCTTAAGCGGTTTAGCTCGCCTGAGCTTAAATTTTTAAGCGAAGTCTCATTTAAATTTAGACAAATTTCATCAGCACCTAAAATATCAAGTTTTTTAGCCTCAATACTCAGCGTAATATCTGGCATATAAAGCTCTCTTAGGTATAAATTTATCATCGCCTCAAGCTCTTTTAAATTTACGCTCCTTGCCTTGCTCAAAGTGCTGGCTAGCTCATTTGCCTTTTTGCTTAAAATTTCAAATTTCTTCTCAAGCTCGCTCTTTTCAAAGCTTAAATTTTCATATCTGGCAAGCTCTTTTTCCTTTTTATCAAGCGCTTCTAACGCCTCTTCTTCGCTGCCATAGCGCCTAATGATGGCATTAAGAGCTTCTATCCTATCAAGCACGCTCTCCACATCGATATCGTCAAGCTCCTCCATATTTAGGCTATCTCTTGCGACCCTTAGCTCGTTCATCGCATCTTCAAAAAAGCCGTTGTCAAGGTCGCTGATGCTTAGCGCCTCATTTACGCTGTGCTCTAGCTCAAATATCCGCTCAGCCCTAGCCCACGCTTCATTTATCTTATCTTTTTTACTAAGCCTTTTTTTAGTCTCCATAAGCTCTTCAAACTCGCCTTTTTTAGGCCCGACGCTTCTTATCTTCTCGATCTCAAAGCTAGCAAGCTCCTTTAGCTCCTCGACCTTTTTCTCTTCCTCTTTTATAGTGGCTAGCTCTTTTGAAATTTTAGAAAATTCCAAAAACGCCTCCTCAAATTCTTGTTTTATCTCTTTAAATTTCTCATTTTTTGAAATTTCAAGCCTGTCAAGCAAATTTAGAAATTTCTCATTTTCAAATTCATTTGCCTCTTTTGCCGAGAGATATTTGATGTGCTCGCGCGCCACTTGGGCTAAATTTTTCTTTGAGATGGCTTGTTGGTTTATAAAATATCTCGTGCTCTTATCTTTTAAAAGTTTGAAAATATTGACCTCTTCGTTTTCTATGCCAAACTCATCAAGCTCAAATTTGTGTTCTACGTCAGCTTCTATCAGCCTTGCCTCGCTATCTTTTAGCCCAAAAACAGCCATTATGGCACTCATCAGCACCGATTTACCAGCACCGCTAACGCCCGTAAATACGCTAAGACCCTCTTTGAAATTTAGCTCGACATTTTTAAAATTTAGATAATCCTTAATCAAAATTCGATCAATCATTATAACCCCAGTGAAGTTTCTCTTTTAAAATTTGAAAATAATCCCTACCGATATGACGTATCAGCCTCGCTTTTTTATCGCTCAGACTCATGCTAACGGCTGAAATTTTACTCATATCAAAGCGGTCTTGTCCGTCTATAACCAAAATGGCGTCGCTATTTGTTCTAAATTTGACCGTGTGATTTTTCGTAAGCACGACTGGGCGCTGCGTGAGCGAGTGCGAACAGATGGGAGTTAGCGCAAAGACCTCGCTTAGCGGATAGATGATAGGGCCATTTGCACTCATGTTATATGCCGTGGTTCCTGCTGGAGTTGCCACTATGACGCCGTCGCCAAAATATGAGTTAAAATACTTTTCATTTAAAAGTGCCTCGATATGCGTCATCGAGCCGCCATTTTTACTAACGATGACTGCGTCGTTAAATGCTATCTTTTGCTCGGTTTTGCCATCATTTTTATGAAGTGTGACATCAAGCATAAAAGGCGTTTCTACCTCAAATTTATCATCAAAAAAGTCTTTAAAAAACTTCTCACTCTCATTTATAGTGATATCTGTCAAAAAGCCTAGCCTGCCAGCGTGTATGCCTAGGATTAGTGGCGAGACGTGAGCTAGCTTTCTGCAAGTTGAGATGATCGTGCCGTCACCTCCAAGCGTGATAAGAAATTCGCACTCTTTGGCTAGTTTTACAAGCTCAAAGCCACTTTTTTCTACCTGTTTTGCACAGTTTTTTTCAAGCAAAATTTCTGCGTTATACTTTTTTAAAATTTTTTCTAGCTTTGCTAAATCCTGCTTAAATAATGGATAATCTTTCGCGATAAGTCCCACTTTTTTGGCGCTTGTGGTATTAAATTTTTGTTCATTTTTCATAGAAATGATTGTAACATATTTTATTTTAACAAAGCTTTTCAAAAGAAAAAAGCGATTATAATTGCCTAAAAAACATTGCAAAGGAGCATTTTATGCGAAGTCATTATTGCACCGATCTTAGCAAAGCTGATATCGGCAAAGAAGTAATACTTTGTGGCTGGGCAAACACATATAGAGACCACGGTGGCGTTGTTTTCATCGACTTAAGAGACGTTAGCGGGCTTATACAATTAGTCTGTGACCCTGCTGATAGCAAAGAAGCACACGACGTGGCTGCAAAAGTAAGAGATGAATATGTCTTAAAAGCAAAAGGTAAAGTAAGAGCCAGAGGCGAAGGACTAACCAATCCAAAGCTAAAAACTGGTGAGATAGAGGTGATAGTAAGCGAGCTCATCATCGAAAATCCAAGCGAGCCACTGCCATTTATGATAGGCGATGAGAGCGTAAATGAGGATATCAGGCTAAAATACCGCTTTTTAGACCTAAGAAGCGAGCGCTTGCAAAATATCTTTAAAATGCGCTCTCGTGCGGCGATAGCAGCTAGAAACAGCCTAGATAAAATGGGCTTTATCGAGTTTGAAACTCCAGTTTTAACACGTGCAACTCCAGAAGGCGCAAGAGACTACCTAGTGCCAAGCCGCGTATATCCAGGTCAGTTTTACGCACTCCCACAAAGCCCGCAGCTATTTAAACAACTTTTGATGTGTTCTGGCTTTGATAAGTATTTTCAGATAGCAAAATGCTTCCGTGACGAGGACTTAAGGGCTGATCGCCAACCAGAATTTACTCAAATAGATATCGAAATGAGCTTTGTTGAGCAAGAAGATATCATAAATATGGCTGAGACGATGCTAAAAGATATCTTTAAAGCCTGCGGGCACGACATCAAAACGCCATTTAGACGCATGAGCTACAAAGAGGCGACCGAGACTTACGGCTCAGACAAGCCTGATCTTAGATATGATCTAAAAATGATCGATGTGATCGATATTTTTGAGCGCTCAAGCAACGAAATTTTTAGCTCTATCGCAAAAGATAAGAAGAAAAACCGCATAAAAGCGCTAAAAGTACCAAATGGTGACAATATATTTAGTAAGCGCGAGATGAATAGATTTGAAGAATTTGTACGTAAATTTGGCGCACAAGGTCTTGGCTACTTCCAGATGAAAGAAGATGGTTTAAAAGGCCCACTTTGTAAATTTTTCGAGCAAAGCGATCTTGACGAGATCGTCTCAAGATGTGAGCTAAAAGTTGGCGACGTAGTATTCTTTGGTGCTGGCAAGAAAAAGATCGTGCTTGATTATATGGGAAGATTTAGAATTTTCCTAGCAGAACAAATGGGTATTATCGATCAAGACAGACTTGAGTTTTTATGGGTGCTTGACTTCCCAATGTTTGAGCAAAATGACGATGGCAGCTACTCTGCGATGCACCATCCATTTACTATGCCAAAAAATATAGACGAGCCTGATCTTGAAGACATCCTATCTATCGCTCACGACGTCGTCTTAAACGGCTTTGAGCTTGGTGGCGGAAGTATAAGAATTCACAAAAATGACATCCAACAAAAGGTCTTTAAGCTTCTTGGCATAGATGAAGCCGAACAGCGTGAGAAATTTGGCTTCTTGCTTGATGCTTTGACATTTGGTGCGCCTCCACATGGCGGTATCGCGATCGGCTTTGACAGGCTAAATATGCTTGTAAATAAAGCAAGCTCGATCCGTGACGTCATAGCCTTCCCTAAAACACAGCGCGCTCAGTGCCCACTCACAAAGGCGCCAAGCTACGCTAGTAACGAGCAGCTTAGGGAGCTAGGACTAAGGATAAGAGAAAAAGAGCAAAAGGCTTAAAATTTGCCTTTAAAAAGAGATGGAATTTTGTCTTTAAATATTTTTCTTAGACAAAATTCCATCCTAAATTTAAATTTATAAAAAGATGCCTCCAACTTGGCGGCTAATTAAATCAAAACTTGCCTAAGTAGTTTGAGATGATTTTTGTGGTTGCGACGTAAAATTTTGCACAGATAGAACACTTGGTTCATCAAGCTAAATTTTACTAGCTCCGCAAAAAGCGCTCAAAAGACAAAGGCAATAAAAGGGAAAAAATGAAAAATTTATTTTTAATCATCGGCGCTCCAGGCAGCGGCAAAACAACAGACGCATCGATCATCGCACAGCATGATGAGAAATTTGCACACTTTTCAACTGGCGATCTTTTAAGAGCTGAAGTCGCAAGTGGTAGCGAGCTTGGCAAACTGATAGACGGCTTTATCTCAAAAGGAAATTTAGTCCCACTTGACGTCGTCGTAAATGCGATCGTATCAGCCATCAAAAGCTCAAATAAATCAAATATCATAATCGACGGCTATCCAAGAAGCGTTGAGCAAATGACCGAGCTTGACAAAGTCTTAAGCGAGCAAGATGAAATTTCTCTAAAAGGTGTCATAGAAGTGGATGTTAGCGAAGATGTGGCAAGAGCTAGAGTGCTTGGCCGTGCAAGAGGCGCTGATGATAACAACGAAGTCTTTAACAACCGCATGAAAGTATATCTTGATCCGATCAAACCTATCCGCAAATTTTACAGCGAAAAAGAGCTACTTCACGTTGTAAATGGCGAGCGTGGCATCGACGAGATCGTAGCTGACATCAAAAATTTACTAGCTAAACTTATATAAATTTACAGACCTTGCATCAAAAAGGTGCAAGGTTTTAAAACTTACCATTTATTAACACCAAAAATGTAATATCCTTTTAAAATTTCACAACCAATTTTAAAAGGATAAAAATGAAAAAAATCATTATCGCTTCACTAGCTGCTAGCATCGCAATGGCTGGAGGCTTCGCATCAAAACACTCAAGCGAGACGATAAGCGTAAAAGAGGCTTTAAAACTAAATGACGACGCAAAAGTCGTACTTGAGGGCAAGATAAAGTCACACATCAAATCAGACAAATATGAATTTGTTGATAAAAATGGCGACGTTATCGTAGTTGAGATCGACAACAAAAAATGGGGCAATGTAACAGCCAACGAAGATACGCTTTTAAGGATAAGAGGTGAAGTGGATAAAGACCTTACAAAAACGAAGATCGACGTAGATAGCGTAGAGGTTGTAAAGTAGTTAAATTTACGAGTATTTAATGCAAAAAATACTAAAATCACGAAAATTTCTAATAAAAAGGACAAATATATGGACGTTTCAAAGATCAAATTTGGCTCAAACCCAGACAAAATCAATGCCGTAATCGAAATACCTTATGGCTCAAATATCAAATACGAGATCGACAAAGATAGCGGTGCAGTCGTAGTTGATCGCGTGCTTTACTCAGCTATGTTCTACCCAGCAAACTACGGCTTTGTGCCAAACACACTAGCAGCTGACGGAGATCCAGCTGATATTTTGGTACTAAACGAGTATCCACTCCAAGCTGGTAGCGTCATCCCTTGCCGCTTGATAGGCGTTTTGGTGATGGAGGATGAAGCAGGTATGGATGAGAAGCTTTTAGCTGTGCCAGTTACAAAGATCGATCCAAGATATGAAGCGATAAAAAGCTACGATGACTTGCCAACTGCGACACTAAATAAGATCAAAAATTTCTTTGAAACTTATAAAATTCTCGAGCCAAACAAATGGGTTAAGGTGAAAGAATTTAAAGATGCAAACGCTGCAAAAGAAATTTTAGACGCTGCTATTAAAAATTATAAATAATCTATAAGCCCTATTTTAGGGCTTTTTCTTTTTAAATTTATCCGTTTTATACGGCACATAAAAAAGGCTATTTTTATATTTAGATAAGCTTTTTCTTGTATAATACGATTTTCTTTCAACTGTGGGTTCATAGCTCAGTTGGTTAGAGCATCCGGCTCATAACCGGATGGTCCCAGGTTCGAGTCCTGGTGAACCCACCATTTTATGTTTTTTATAATTCCTTATACTTCTTTTTAATTCTTTTTAATTCTTTATAATTCCGATTTCATGGGCTAAAAGTAGCTATCTAATTCTTTTTACTTCTTTTTTATATACAATTACTTCCAGATAATTCTAGTTACATATAAGGTAATTCTTACTGCATAAAGGTAACTTTTAAAAAAGGAGTAAAAGATGCCAAGAGTTTCTACCGCAAATTTGTTTGATAAAGATATAAGGGCAATGTTGCCAGCCAATAAAGTATATAAAAAGGCTGTGGGCAACCCAAAAGAACTTTATATAAAAGTGTATCCAAGTGGTATGAAAACATTTTTTATACAACATAAAAACACTACACATTTTAAATTGAAAGAGTTTAGGGAGGGAATTTACTCAGTTGCTGAGGCAAGAAGAGATGCGATAGAAATTATAAGAAAATTTGAAAGTGGTTTTGTAAGATCCAAAGATAAATATCGAATTTCAGAGCTATTTGATAGATATATTGACAAAAAAGAGAAAATAGACCAGCTAGACAAGGTTTATATAGATAAAATTAAATCTAGGATAAAAAAATACATCTTGCCTAAATTTGGTAATGTTGATATTAAAGATATAAATTTTAATGATCTAAAAACCATATTAACACCATTATTTAATCCATATAATCCAAAGAAATCAAGACTTGAGACTATACACAGAATTATAAATACGCTAAATTCGCTATATGAAAATGCCATTAAAGATAGATATATAGATTATAACCCTTGTAAGGCTTTACACGATGAATTTCCAACTTCCAACAGCTTTAGCCTTAGAAATGGCATCGACACAAGATACCCAGCTATTACAGATGAAAATGAGTTAAAGGAGTTTTTGACTGATTTACGAAATGACAGCAAATTAGATCTACAAGTCAAAAGAGCCGTAATGCTCCAAATTTTATGCGTTAATCGTCCCATTAACACCGTAAGTGCTGAATGGAAAGATATAGATCTTAAAAAAGGAATTTGGACTATTCCGCCTATCCAAATGAAAATGAGGCATGCACACCAAATAACACTCTCAAAGCAAGCTTTATCAGTTTTACTAGAGCAAAAACAATATACACCATTAGAAAGTAATTTTGTATTTCCGTCTCTTACAAAAACAGGTCATATTAACAGAGATAGCATTAGTAATGCCATAAGAAATATAGGTGGCAGAGAAAAATATAATTCTAAAGCTTCTGCTCATGGTTTTAGAGCCACGTTTAAAACAATTTGCTCTTTACATCTTACGGATCTGACACAATTGGGCATAAGCGAAAAAACAATAGAAAATGCTCTAGCGCACACAGAAAGCAATGCAGTTAAATATGCCTACGAAAGACAGACAGCAACTATTGATCAAAATAGAATTTTAATGCAATGGTATGCAGATTACCTAAACAATCTAGTTCAATTTGTTTAAAAGTTAATATCTTAAAGTCATACGATATAAAGCATCAGTAAAAGGTTCGGTTTTTTAAAAATTTATATCGTTTTTTTAATGCTATTTCATCGGTTTTTTACTGGTTTTTTAATACAGCTTAAAAAACCGATAAAGCCCTTTAAATAGCCATTTGCATAGCTATTTTTTTCGGTTTTTTAACTTTTTCAGCGCGTGTATGAGAAAACTTAAATCGTTTCCAAGCTCGGTAATAACGATATTTTAAGGCATTAAAAAAGTAAAAATTCATGTTTTTATTTAAGGTAAAAAACCTATTTTAAGACCATTTTTTGTTTAAAAAGAGGTATTTTTATCTAAAATCTCTTAAGAATATAAAAATATCTTTCGGTTTTTTACTGGTTTTTTAACTTAAAAAAGTCTATTTTTAG
>NZ_CABPVA010000004.1:220311-224622 GCF_902460595.1 Campylobacter concisus | reverse complement strand
ATTTCCTTTATCAAGGTGGTTGGATAGCTCAGTCGGTAGAGCAGCAGACTGAAAATCTGCGTGTCGGCAGTTCGATTCTGCCTCTAACCACCATTTAAACTTTCTTTCAAAATCAATCATTTTAATTTTATCAAATATAGTTTTATTAAAAAGCCTAATTTTACACTTATTTTAAATTTACCAGATCAAATTCAGCCCAAAATTCGCTTCCAGCTCCTGCTTCGCTTTTTACGCCAAGCTTTGCGCCGTGAATTTTAGCTATATTTGCAGCGATGGCTAGCCCAAGGCCACTGCCACTGTTTTGGCTTTTGTTTCTTGAGCTTTCAACTTGATAAAATTTATTCCAGATTAGCTCGCTATCTTTTTTAGAGATGCCGACACCATCGTCTTTTACAGATAAAAGTGCGTGTGTTTTTGTGAGGGTTAAATTTAGCTCGATCTTAGCTTCTGCAAATTTTAGTGCGTTGCTTAAAAAGTTATCCACCAGCCTTGAGATCATCAGCTCATTGCCAAAGATTTGGACATCTGGCGCTACCACGCAGCTAAATTTTAACCCCCTAGCGCTTGCTAGCTTTTCATAGTCGCTGGCTAAATTTTGCAAGATAGAGCTTAAATTTATATCTTTTAGCTCCAAATTTCTGCCAGTTTCTAGCCTTGAAAGCTCTAAAATTTGGTCTATCAGCGAGGTTATCTTTCTTGATTGCCTAGAGATGACCTCCAGCGACTCTTTGGCCTCACCCAAATTTTGTGAGTAATTTTTAGCGTAGTCGCTCTCAGCCATGATGACAGATAGCGGCGTTCGCAGCTCGTGCGAGACGTCTGAGGTGAGCTGTTTTTCGCTTTGATAGACCTTTTCTAGGGAGTCAAGCATCTGGTTAAAAACGCTTGCAAGCGCATGTAGCTCGTCTTTGCCAGTAGGTAGGTCTATGCGCTTTGAAAAGTCCCGGCTACTGCCTATCTCAAGCGCAGTTTTTGACATCGTTGCGACTGGCTTCATCGCGTTTTTTATCGTTTTATAGCCGCCGTAAAGCACAAAAATAAACAAAACCGGCACAAAAACGCCCAGCGCTAGTAAAAACAGCCCCTCTTTTTTAAAAAATTTCTCCGCATTTATCACGCCTCTGACCCAGACCCCTTTGCCTCTAGCTGCGATATCGTAGTAGTAAAAGCGGTTTTCGCCGTTTTCAAAAAGGCGCACTGCACCGCTATTCATTTTAAGTGAAATTTGAAAGTGTTTTGGTGCTAGACCACCGATCACATCGCCTTTTGCGTTATATTTTATAAAAAATATCCCATCATCGTATGGCTCAAATTCATCCATATCATTGGCTATTTTGGTGACTGATTTGGCTAGCTTTTTTTGGCTTACGTCCTCAAAAACTTCATCCGCTACGACCGCTGAGATGGCAATAAGAGCCGCCACGATAACGATGATAAAAAACGAGTACCAAAGCGTTACGCGCGCGGTTATCGGGATGTTTGCAAGTGTTTGCTTAATCCTTAACAACATAACCAAGCCCTCTTTTAGTCTGGATCACCTCGCACTCGCCAAGCTTTTTTCTTATGTTTTTTATAAGCACGTCGATGACGTTTGAGCCACCTGTGTAGTCAAAGTCCCAGACGTGCTCTTTGATCTGGTCGCGAGTTAAAATTCTGCCCTTATTTAGCATCAAAAACTCTAAAATTTCATACTCTTTGCCAGTTAGCTCGACCTGCTCGCCGCTAAATTCGACTGACTTTTTAGAAAGGTCGATCTTTAGCTCGCCTGCGCAAATTTCATTAGCCACATTGCCGCTGTTTCGGCGAATGAGCGTGCGCACTCTAGCTAGCAGCTCCTTAAAGTCAAATGGCTTGACCAAGTAGTCATCTGCACCCGCGTCAAGCCCCTTTACAACGTCGTCCACATCGTCCTTTGCCGTTAGTATCAGCACAGGGGTCGCTAGCTTTGCGGCGCGCGATCTTTGCAAAAATGTAAGTCCGTCCATCACTGGCATCATGAGATCAAGCACGATAAGATCGTAGTGCGCGACGGCAGTAAAGTCCATCGCCTCCTCGCCGTTAAACGCGCTATCTACGCTATATCCGTTTTTCTTTAGGTGCCTTGTGATAACGCTATTTAGGTCCATTTCGTCCTCGACGACTAAAATTTTCATCCCTGCCTCACTTGGTTTTGCCAGCTATTTTATCAAATTTGACTTTTTATCTTTAGATTTAAAATTTCGCCATTTGCTGCGCCTATCTTAAAATCATATAAAAAGCCGTTAAATTTAGCCCTTGCCTCATAAAAATACTCCGCTCCAAGTGTGCCAAAGCTTTGTTTTTTAGCTAGATAGATCGGTGCAAATTCCACCTCGTTTGGCTCTACTTTTAGGCGCTCTGTGACGATCTCTTTAACTTTTTCTGGCAAGATGCAAGCCACTCTTTCAAATTTAGCCTGCTCTTCATTTATCTTTGATAGCTCAGCTCTTTGCGCCTCGTCTTTTAGGCGGTTTGAAGCGTTTAATAGCCACACTCCAGCCTTGCCAGTGTAGATGAGCGCACAAGAGATGCCTTGCATCGAAATTTCAAGCGCATTTTTAAAGAAATTTTGAGCTTTGCATTTTGAGACAGCTTGGCTTATTTTTTTTGCGCTACTGCTTGCCTCGCTTGAATTTTTATATAAATTTTCATGGCTTTGCTCGCTTTCTCTTAAATTTTTGCAACTATTTTTATAAACGCTAGGCTTGGCATTTTTACTTAAATTTTCTCTCGCGCTTTGGCTTGAATTAATGGCTTTTTTATCTAAATTTTCGTTCAAATTTTTCTCTAAACCCTGCTCGCCAACTTTCTCGTTTAAATTTTGATCTAAATTTTCACTCATCTTTTTCACTTTTATAAAATTTAACGTCCAAAAGGGCGCTATATCACTTTGTGAAGTTACCAATTATCTCGCCAGTTTGAGCATTTATGATCACTTTTTTCTCGCTCCTGTCGCGCTTAAGCTCTACTTTGTATATCCAAACACCATTTTTATTATCAAGCTCTGCCTCATCAAGGCTCCAGCCAGCCTCGATCACTTGAGCTTTAGCCACAGCCTTGTCGATACTTAGGGCAAATTTTGAAAAATCTACTACTTCGATCGGCAAGATATGTTTTTTATTTTTATTCTCTACTTTAACGATCTGACCGCTGTTAGCATCGATCTTGATCTCTTGTTTGACACCATCTTTAAATGACTCTATCTTGTAAAAAGTCACGCCCTTTTTGATGTTCATCTCGATGTCTTTGACACTTGAACCTGGAAAGTTTTTCTCAGCTATATTTAAAGCATCTTTTGATGTGATGGCTGCTTGCAAACCTGTCGCTCCTAAAACTGCTGCGCCTAATACCTTTTTCATTTTTGATCCTTTTATTTTTGATTTCCAACTTTCGTTTGGATGAGCACATTATAAAAGCCTAAAATGAAGCTAGGATGAATGAGGGGAAATTTATTTTAACTTCACCAAAGATGAATATCTAGTCATATTTTGTCAACAAATCAGAACGATATACTTTGAAATAGCAAATAAACCTGATCGGAAACAAAGAGGAAAAATACAAAAAAAATAAGAAAACTTAAAATTCTTAAAACATCGTTAAAATTGGAATTTGAAAAGAATATATAAAAAGAAATGGCTCCGGATGCTGGGTTCGAACCAGCGACCAAGTGATTAACAGTCACCTACTCTACCGCTGAGCTAATCCGGAACACTTAAAAGAAGTCGTATTATAGTTAGCAATCATTTAAAAATAGCTTAAATAGCTAAAAATTTTAGCCATTTTCTAATAAATTATATATTTTAAACCACTCAAGAAAATTTGTCTGGGTGGTTTAAAGTTTTGCCAAAACAAGATCGTTTTGTTTTGGCAATTTTATTTAAATAAGAGTTTGTTTAAAACTCTAAACAAGAAGCCTTTTAAAACCTCTTCTTCCTAACATCCTCAACTATAGCTTTAGCCATCTCATCTACTTCTGATGTTACTTCGTTTGCTTGGTTGGCAATTACCACGTTTTCTTTTGTTAGGTGATCTATTTGAGCAACTGATTGATTTATCATATTTATTCCTTCACTTTGCTCTTTGATTGATTCACTCATCTCATTTATTGATTGAGCTAGGACATTTGTATTTGCTTCTATCTCACCTAGAGATTTTTGAGTTCTCTCAGCTAGTTTTCTAACTTCATCAGCCACGACAGCAAATCCTCTGCCGTGTTCTCCTGCACGTGCTGCTTCAATTGCAGCATTAAGAGCAAGTAAATTTGTTTGATCTGCTATATCTCTAATGATAGTT
>NZ_CABPVA010000004.1:180574-220116 GCF_902460595.1 Campylobacter concisus | reverse complement strand
GTCTTATAACATCAGCTGTCTTTTGAGAGATGGCATTCATTGAGCTAGACATTTGTTCAACTGCAGCAGCAGATTCTTGTAAGCTATTTGCTTGAGTGTTTGCTGAGCTTGCTACTTTAGATACTGATTCAGCTAGAAGTTTAGCTTTTTCTTCTAGTACTTGTGCTTGGTTTAGATTGTCATTTAGCATTTTAGATATCTCTATGCCTAGAGAGTTTATGCCACTTGCTATCTTACCATCATCATCAAGTCTTTTTGTAAAGTCTTGGTTTTTATAAGTGTTTAGTAGATCAAGTACATCTTTGCCGTTACTTGAGATTGCATTTTTAAGAGCAAGTTGTAGATCTTTAAATGTGCTTTTTAGTTGATTTAGAGCTGGGTTATTAGTATCTGCTTCTAAGCTTGCTTCGTAGTTGCCATCTTTTATCTCATTTACAAAGGTGTTGGCTTTTTGGATGAAGGTGTTCTCTTTTTCTTTAGATGTTTGGATCTTTTGGATGTTTTCATTTATAAGAGAAGACATAACGCCAAATTCATCTTTAGAAACGATATTTGACTTAACTGGCTCTTTGATCTCGTAGTTTAGAAATTTAAAGAACGAAATAAGCGAATCAGATATCTTTGAAAGTGGCTTAAGTGATCTGCTAACGATAAATATAAGAAGTGCTACGATGACTATTATAAATATAACTGATGAGATGACTTGTGAGACAAGTGTTTTGCTAAGGCTTGCGTCATAATCGCTCCAAGAGTTTGCAGAGCATACAAGCCAGTTTGCTTGATCGTAAAGCTCGCAAGCAAGAAGTCTTTCTGTGCCTCTAAGATTGTAAGTAAATGTTTTATCGCCATTTTTCTTATACTCGTTTGAGTAGTCGTCAATGATCTTCATAGCTTCACTAGAGTCAGAAAGGACAAGATCTTTGTGAGTAAAGTGTATGATCTTTTTGTGCTCTAAATCCATCAAAGCTATTGCGCTACTTGAAGTTGGTTTTATCTTATTAAGCTCATTGTCAAGCTTATCTATGCCCATATCCACGCCAAAGACACCAACAACCTTGCCATCAACAACTATCTTTTTAGCGATAGTTAAATTTAAGCCACCAGCTGAGCTTGTATATGGAGCTGAAAAGATAATGCCCTCTTTTGCAATAGCGTCCTTGTACCAGCCTTTAACCCTCGCATCATAGTTTTTTCTCTGATCAAAAACCATAAATTTACGCTCTTTGCCATCAAGCACAGCGTTATAAACAGCACCATCAGCCGCATAGCCAAAGTAAAACTCAGAAAAATCAGTAACCTGTGCTGCGTTCATCAGCACTTTTTCTAAAGCCTCTTTGTCATCCAAAATTTGTGGATGCGCCTCGAGGTAACTAGCAAAATTTTGAACGGCTGCAAGCTTATCTTCAAAAAATGCATTCATATAAAATTGCAAGACTTTTGAAGACGAAGTCTTAGACTCCTTTGCTAGATCATAAATCCTCTCCTTGGTATTTGTGTAATTCACCGTTGAAAACACGCCAAGCGAGACAACTAAAAGCACCACAATAACGAGTGCTATCTTGTTTGCTGCTTTTTTCATAAACAAAATCCCTTTGTGTAAAATTTTATCTTTATATCGGCAAAAATTTTTTATGGTTAATAGCTATTTACAATTATTTAGGTGTGAAATTTCAAGCTAAATTTCACATAAATTTTAGTTTCTAGCATCTGCTAAAACAAGCGCAAAAAGCACATCAACGCCTGCTTTTTGAAGCGTATCTCTAGCTTCTAGTATCGTTGTGCCAGTGGTTACGATGTCATCTATCAAGATAACTGGCGCCGTGATCTTTTTTAAAATTTTAAAATTTCTTGGATTGTTTTGTCTAAATTTAAGATCCTTGCCGCTGTAGCTGACACTGCTTGTAGCATGCAGGGCATGAAAGATGGGTTTAAGGTTTTTAGCACGAAGTTCATTTGCCAAAATAGCCGTGTGCGAGTAGCCATGATGCACTCTATCATCTATCGGCAGGGCATAAATTTGCTCTGGAAAGCTAAAGCTTTTAGCAAATTTCTTAAATGCAAATTTGGCTAAATTTTTATAGATAAAAAGTCCGTGCATTTGGTGCTTTGAGTGGATGAGCTCTTTGATCTCAGAGTAGCCGTAGAAGCTATAAATTTTAAAGCCCTCTAGCTCTCTTACTACAGGGCTTGGCTCGCTTAAAATTTGCGAGCAGGTTTTACAAAATGTCTTTAGCGTAAAGCTCTTGCAAAACGCACAAAACATCAGCTATTTAAGATAGCGATCGCAGAGCGTTTAACAGCGTCATTTATGATGTCTGTTAAGAATGGCTTAAATGCTCCGCCAGTGCGAACTAGCTCAAATTTGGTTTGGTTGTTTGAGATATTTTTAATGATACTTTGATCGCCTTTTTGGATTTTAAGAGTGATCTTTATCTTGCCCTTTGTGTTGTCGCTGCCATATCCGCTCATATTTGCTTCAAATTCGTTTATGAAAACTTCAACCACAACGCCACCCATGCCATTTACATTTGCGCCACGTGCCGCAAGCTCTCTTTTAAGGGAGTCGCTAAAATAAGTCGCGAGATCGTTTTGAAGCACGACATACTCTTTTACAGTGCCTCTGCCATCGGTTATAGTTGCAATAGTGCTTTTATTTTTGCGACTATCATGCACCGCGCTTATATAGACTTCAAGGCCGTTAGCTTGCTGACTTGCAGCAGTTTTGTAAGGATCAAACGCAACTACTGTCTGAGTAGGAGTGCAACCGCTCAAGAATAGGACAAAAAGCCCAAAGATAGCTAGAAATTTAAATTTACTCATATTTTTCCTTTCAAAGTTTAGTTATCTCATCAGCCACTTTTATGGCAGCTTGCTTGACTAAAAGTGCGATAAAGAAGTCAAACTGACCGCTTTTTGACGCCTTAAGCTCCTCCACGTGGTGTCTGGTCGAGATAGGAATTCGTTTTTTGAAATTTATATCTGAAAGCACAAGCTCGCCATATAGATGTCCGTTTAAAATTTCAGAGCTTCTAGAGTAAGTGCCTCTAAGCTCGTCAAATCTAAAATCAAGCCTATATGTATAAGGCGATGTTTGCGTATCCACGACAACGATGCCACGCGAATTTAGCTCACGTTTTAAAAACATATAAAAGAGCACTTCAAGACGTGGATTTGAGTTAAAGACTACGCCGCTACCATCTTCTCTTGTATAGTAAATCGACCTTGCGCTGCTTCTAGCATCCACGATCCTATGAAAATAGACCTTCTTTAGCCCGACATTTATGTCGATCATATTTTTTTCTAAGCAGCAGTTTATCGCCACGTCGCTTCTATACTTGACGCCATTTATAAAGACGCCATCGCCCCTGCCCCTGCAAGCGCTGCAGTCAGCTGGGATCCTCATAACCTCTTCAAAATAGGTCTTATCTTCGCTACTTATGCTTGCACTTTGCACGCCGTCTATGCCCTCGCATGATAGACAAAGGCTAGCTTTTGCCACGCAGCCAGTTAGAAAGATGGCTGCAAAAATTGCTAATAATGTCGCTCTTAGCATTTCACTTCCTTTTGCTCTTTTTGTTTTTTGCGGAGATTTTTTACGCTCTCGCCTGCGATGCCGTAGTTGTTCGTATCGATCTCATCGATAATGACAACGGTATTTTGAGCGCTTCTACCTAAAATTTCGCTTATTAGCTTTGTAACTCCGCTTATCATCTTCTCTTTTTGCTCCACGCTTGGGCTATCACCCTCTTTTGTCACGCAAATTTTCACAAACGGCATAGCACTCCTTTTTGTAAATTTAGTACTTAAATTTTAATCAAAACCTATCCACCAAAACAATATCCTTGCTGCGGCAGTATCGCCACCTCATAAGAAGGCGAGATATTTTGTGATGATTTTGAAAGCTGTGACGTGAAATTTTGGTGCGGATAGAACATGTAGTTCATCAAGCCAGAATTTCACTAACTCTTTCAAAAGGGCACAAAAGATAAGCCGCTAGTCTATTTTTAGAACGGATAAAAACGCCTCCTGCGGCAAATTCACCTTACCTATCGCCTTCATACGTTTTTTACCCTCTTTTTGCTTTTCAAGCAACTTTCTCTTACGAGTAATGTCGCCGCCGTAGCACTTGGCTGTGACGTTTTTACCCATTGATTTTACGGTTTCGCGGGCGATTATTTTATTACCGATGCTAGCTTGTATCGCCACCTCAAAGAGCTGACGTGGCACGATCTCTTTCATCGCCTTTACGAAGTCTCTGCCCTTTGTCTGTGCCTTGCTCTCAGGCACGATGATAGAGAGTGCATCGACCGTCTCGCCGGCCACTTTGACATCAAGCTTTACTAGATCGCCCACGCGGTAGTCGCTTGGCTCGTAGTCAAAGCTCGCGTAGCCTTTGGTGCTTGACTTTAACTTGTCGTAAAAGTCCATCACGATCTCGTTCATCGGTATGTCATACTCAAGTAAAACGCGATCAGTCGTGATATAGTCCATCTTCGTTTGTATGCCGCGGCGGTTGTTTAAGAGCGTGATGATGTTGCCCAAAAACTCGCTTGGCGTGATGATAGTCGCTTTCACGTATGGCTCAAGGATCGAGTCTATTTTATTGACTGGTGGCAACTGACTTGGGTTTTGAATTTTTAAATTTAGCCCATCAGTTTGGATGACTTCATAAGTCACAGTAGGCGCTGTGGCGATGAGATCAAGGTCAAATTCACGCTCCAGCCTCTCTTTGACGACCTCCATATGAAGAAGACCTAAAAAGCCAACCCTAAAGCCAAATCCAAGTGCGACCGAGGTCTCTGGCTCGTAGCTAATGGAGCTGTCGTTTAGCTTTAACTTATCCAGCGCGTCACGCAGATCTTCAAATTTATCAGTTTCAATAGGATAAAGTCCCGCAAAAACAAACGGCTTAGCCCTCTCAAAGCCGCCAACTGGCTCTTTTAGAGGATTTCTTGACTGCGTTATCGTATCACCAACTTGCACGTCGCTAACGTTTTTAAGCCCCAAAACAACGATGCCAACCTCGCCAGCTGCAAGGCTCTTTGTCTTGATCGGAGCTATAGGATTTGGATACATGAGGTCAAGCACGATGTGTTTTTTGCCCGTGCCCATGACTAAAATTTCATCATTTTTTGAAATTTCACCATCATAAACACGCACAAGAGCAAGCGCGCCAAGGTAGTTGTCAAACCAACTATCGTAGATTAGCGCCTTTGTAGGCTTATTTGCGTCGCCATTTGGCGCAGGGATCCTCGTAATGATCGCTTCAAGCAGCTCTTTTATGCCAACGCCTGTTTTTGCGCTCACTTCGATCGCTCCTGAGCAGTCAAGTCCGATGATATGCTCGATCTCGTCTTTTACCCTAGCAGGGTCAGCCGCTGGTAGGTCGATCTTGTTGATGACTGGGATGATCTCTAGGTTATTTTCAAGCGCGATATAGACGTTTGCGATGGTTTGTGCCTCCACGCCCTGGCTAGCATCCACGACAAGCAGCGCGCCCTCGCAACTAGCTAGGCTACGGCTTACCTCGTAGCTAAAATCAACGTGTCCTGGGGTGTCTATCAAATTTAGAACAAAATTTTGCCCATTTAGTGCGTAGTTTAGGCGGACAGACTGGGCTTTGATCGTGATGCCACGCTCTTTTTCGATGTCCATCGTGTCCATGATTTGCGAGCTCATCTCACGGTCACTTACGGCGCCACACTCCTGAATGAGGCGATCAGCAAGCGTGCTTTTGCCGTGGTCGATGTGAGCGATGATGCTAAAGTTTCTAATGTTTTTCATGAAATCCCTAGTTAAATTTTAGGCGATTTTATAAAAAAAATCGTTAAAGTTGAGTAAAAATGAGTTTGCTAGGCTAGCAAGGCTTAAATTTAAAGCTCAAATTTAGCTCTTAAACTTTTACACAAAGCGCAGAGCACAACGCAAAGTGAATATAAAAAATAAAAATAAGCAATAAGCGGCAAAAAAACAAGAAAACCTGAAGCATAAACTAAAGCGATAAGCCCGTATGTCGCATTTGCCAGTGCTGGCACGTGATAAGTCCAAAGCTCTGGTTGTTCAAAAGGGGTGTCTATGGCATTAAAATATAGAGCAAAATTTAACGCCAGCAACAAAGTAAATATATAATCCTTTTTCATACAAAATAGAGCGCAGATCAAGGCTACTACGAAATTTACTGTGATAAGAGAAACTATGACACTGCCCATAAAAACGCAAAACAAACCCATAGCCACGACCATTAGATATTCATTTTTTATGCGAAACATTAAATTTAAGCCTTTTGCGTCAAATTTTAGTGATGATGCCCAAAATGTTCGTCCTTATGCTCGCTTTTTAGCTCGCAGATGAGATCATCTTTGTGTCCAAGGCTCTCGCTCTCAAACTGAAGCGTGACATGGCCGATGCCAGCGTGAGAAAGCTCGTGTTCGATGCGCTTTATCATCTTTGAAATTTCAGCCACGCTTAGCGCATCATCCACCACCACGTGGGCTATGAGCGCGTTTGTGCCAGCATTTATCGCCCAGATATGTAGGTCATGCACGATTTTAACGCCATCTACGCCCTTTATAACGCCTAAAATTTCATCCGTATCAAGCTTAAGCGGCACGGCTTCGATCAGGATATTAAAGCTATCTTTTAGCAAGCTAGCACCACTTTTTATGATGAGCAGCGAGACAAAGATGCTTGCGATGCTATCGGCCTGCGTGAAGTTAAATTTCATGATAAGCAGCGCCGCAACGATAGCGCCAACTGAGCCAAGCGTGTCGCCAAGCACGTGCAAATAAGCACCTTTCATATTTAAATTTTCTTTTGTATCAGCGCTTTTATGCATATAAATGGCTACGATCAAATTTACCACAAGCCCCAAAATGCTAACAAAAACCATCGTTTCAGCCTCTATCTCTGGCTCGTTAAAAAGCCTGATGATAGCTTCAACTACGACAAAGACTGCAAGTGCGATAAGAGCGATGGCATTTATGAAAGCAGCGATGATCTCAACCCTTTTGTAGCCAAAGGTCTTTTGCAAATTTGCCCTTTTTTCTGCGATCTTAAAAGCGACCAGCGACAAAAAGAGAGCCGCAGCATCTGAGAGCATGTGAAATGCGTCGCTAATGAGCGCAAGCGAGTTTGAAACGAAGCCAAAAACGGCCTCAACTATCATAAACGTGAAAATTAGAAAAAATGAATTTCTAAGAACGCTCTTATTGTGCATTATTGTCCTTCTTTTCGGCGTCGATCCTCTTGCCGATATCTTTTAAATTTGAAAATTCCTCGATGAGCTTTGGCGAGTCGTCAAGACTGATGACGAAATTCCATATATAGGTCATCACAGAGTAGATGTGGCCGGCATTTGTCTGCTGCGAGCTTAGCACTATTATCGCCACCAAAAAGAGTAGCGAAGCGCTAATACCGATGATAAAATAGCTCATCGCCTCTCTATTTGAGATCGCTATACGAAATTTAGAAACGACATCGTAGTGTCTATTTAGCGTGCTTTTGTTAAAAACACCTATCACTTTTGCCTCTTTTTCTAGGCGGTCATTTAAGCGAAGATAAAGGTCGTCATTTTTCTTGATATATCTTGGCAAAAATATAAGAAAAAAGGTCATCACTACAAAGCACGCCACAGCGACCTTTGGCTCGACAAAGATGAGCATAAACGCTGAGCCGATGATCGAAATAACCGATGTAAAAAACATAGGAAAATGCGTCTCAAAGAAATTTACAAACTCTCGCGAGAGCGCTACTCTAGCGATGATGGCGGAGTCGTCTTTGGCATTTTGTTTTTCATTCATGATGACATTTACAGCAAGCTTTGCGTAGATATTTGCAAAAACTTGCGTATCCACGCGGCGCCTAATGGCTCCTACAAGCCACGCTATGAGCACAAAAAGTGCGTAAATAAGGGCATTTAGCGTGTTGCCTTGTATGATTGCGTTGATCGCAAAGCCCGCAAATATCGGATAAGCAAGAAAAAGTCCGTTCTCAGCTAGCACCAAAGTAAAGGTCAAAATGAGCTTTTTGTTATGCTCGGTCGCTATGCCTTTTAGCGTTTTAAAGGCGTTATTTTGCAAATTTACTCCTAAAAATTTTGCGAATTTTAGCTCAAATTTATAAATTTTGAAAAATTTTTGTTGTAACTCTTGACATTACAACAAAAAATCACTATACTTCGCTCATCGGTTGTAAATAAAAAGATTACAACACAAAAAACAAGGAGAACAAAATGAAAAATTATCAGGTTGCAAAGATCACAAACGAGCCAAGGGTCGAGCTAAAAGAGGCTTTAAATTTAACTGGCTGTGAAGTATCTATAAACGAGCTTCCAGCAAACGTGAGCGTGCCATTTGTCCATGCGCATAAACAAAACGAGGAGCTTTACATCATCCTAGAAGGTGACGGCGAGCTCTTCATCGACGGCGAAGTGATAAAAGTAAGCAAAGGTGACGCGGTGCGCATAGATCCAGATGGTAAAAGGTGCTTTAAAGCTGGCAAAAACGGCATCAAAATGATCTGCATCCAGACAAAACGCGGTAGCCTAGAGCAATACACAATGAGTGACGGAGTGATAGTTGATGACGTAAAGCCAAGCTGGCTCTAAATTTAAAGAGAAAATTTAAAGGAGAAACAATTAAAATAGCAATCATAGGTGCAAACGGCAAAAGTGGCGCAAATTTAGTAAATGAGGCCCTAAAACAAGGTTACGACGTCACAGCGATCGTTAGAAACAAAGAGTATAAAAACAAAAGCGTAAAGGTCGTTTATAAAGATATTTTCGAGCTTACAAAGTTTGGTCTAGCAGGCTTTGACGCCGTTATCAGCGCATTTGCAGCATGGAGCGAAGAGACTTTTCCGCTTCACAAAAAAGCGGCTGCTCACCTTTTAAATTTACTAGAAGGCACTGACACAAGACTCATCGTAGTTGGCGGCGCTGGCACGTTATTTGTTGATAGCAAAGGCACTATGCTCATGGACACCCCAGACTTCCCAGCAGCATATATGGGCGTGGCAAAGGCTACGGCAGAGTCTTATTTTGTGCTAAAAGGTAGCGCAAACGTGCTTTGGACATATGTAAGTCCAGCAGCCGACTACGATGAAAATGGCGCTCGCACCGGCAAATACGTCCTTGGCGGGGACGATCTCATACTAAACTCACAAAATGAGAGCTACATCAGCTACGCAGACCTTGCGCTTGCGATCATTGACGAGCTAAAAAACAAGAAATTTATCCAAAAGCGCTTCAATGCAGTTGGCGAGAGAGCGTAAGTTTATAAATTTGAGAGCTGCAAAGGCTCGTAAGTCAAATTTAGTTGGCTGTCTTTGGTAGAAAATTTAAGTATAATCACGAAAAATTTAAGGACGATCATGCAAGTTGGCATCAAATTTTCAACTGCGATACACGCACTTTTATGTGCTAAATTTTTTGAAAACGAGAAGGTTACAAGCGAATTTATAGCAGGCAGCATAAACACAAACCCAGTTATCGTTAGACGCCTACTTGGCACTCTAAAGGCTGCAGGGCTCGTAAATGTCGCAGCTGGAGTTGGTGGAGTGAGCCTTGCAAAAGAGCCAAAAGATATAAATTTACTTGAAATTTTTAACGCAGTAAATGAGAAAGAAAAACTTTTTAAAATTCACTCTGACTCACCAAAAGCCTGCCCGCTTGGTGGCAGGATAGAGGAGCTTTTAAGCGGGCACTTTTTAAGGGCGCAAACTGCGCTAGAAAACGAGCTAAAAAGTGTTACTTTGCAAGACCTACTAGACGAGCTTGCAAGATAAATTTTGGCTAGAGCTTGATCTTTTCTAGCCAAAATAAATTTACAAACTACTCCTGCACCGAGATCCATTTTTGTGCGATCCTTACGGCATTTGTCGCAGCTCCCACACGGATCTGATCGGCACTGCATCTTAATTACGGCTTATTTAAATTTTAGTAGCTAGCATGTAGAAATTTAGCGGCGAGGTTTCATTGTGATTTGTATTTATTTGACTTTAAATTTAGGCTCGCCACAAGCAGGTATTTAACTAGAAATTTAACCCAAAAGATAAATATCAATCAGCCAAAACGGATAAATTTAGCAGGCTAGAAGCTCCAGCCTGCAAGGGTTATTAAAATAAGCTATTTACGCTTTCGTTGTGATAAACGCGGCGTATCACTTCGCCAAAGAGTGAAGCTGTGCTTAGCACTTTTATACAAGGGAGTTCTTCTTTTAATGGGATCGTATCAGTCACCACTAGCTCGTCTAAAAAGCCAAGTTTTAGCCTATCATAGGCTGGTCCGCTAAGCACTGGGTGCGTGCAAAACGCCATTACGCTAGTTGCGCCACGCTCTTTAAAAATCTCAGCCGCTTTTACGATGGTGCCAGCGGTGTCGATCATATCATCGACCAAGATCACATCTTTGCCTTTAACATCGCCGATCACGTTCATCACTTCGCTCTCATTTGCTTTCTCTCGGCGTTTATCAACGATGACCATATCAAGCAAATTTAGATTTTTCGCCAAGGCTCTAGCACGAGCTACGCCGCCTACATCTGGGCTTGCGACGACTGGATTTGGTAAATTTTTAGCTTTTACGTAGTCGTTAAAGACAATGCTACCATAAAGGTTATCTACTGGGATGTCGAAAAATCCTTGAATTTGTCCTGCATGAAGATCCATCGTCACGACTCTGTCGATGCCCGCTGTTTGCATCATATTTGCCACTAGTTTTGCAGTGATAGGCACTCTAGGAGCCGCTTTTCTGTCTTGTCTAGCATAGCCAAAATACGGCACGATCGCTGTTATAGAGCTTGCGCTACTGCGTTTTAAAGCGTCAGTTAAGATAAGAAGTTCCATTAAATTTATATTTGCTGGGGCACATGTTGGCTGGATGACAAAAACATCTTTTCCACGCACGCTTTCGCCGATTTGCACGCTGATCTCACCATCGCTAAATCTTTTTATGCTAGCTTCACTGAGCGGAAGCGACAAATATTGCGAAATTTTCTTCGAAAGCTCAATATTTGCGGTGCCTGAGAAAATTTTATAGCCTCTCATAATAGTAACCTTTTTTAGTGATTTTTATGTTGGGATTTTATCAAAATGAGCTTTAAATTTAAATTTATTTACCAACTAATTTTAGCCAAAATTTATACTCCAAAAGGCAAAATTTACACCAAATTTTTAAACCATTTTATATTTATAAATTTATGAGGACTAAGATAACAAACATGTTTAAGATATGTAGAATTTACGACTTTATTAAAAGCGACGACGAGAGTTTTAAAGGTGTCTTTATCGATAGACTATATCCTAGAGGCGTGAAAAAAGAGATCTTTTCTAGCTTCATTTGGCTAAAATCAGTCACTCCATCAAACGAGCTAAGGTCATGGTTTCATGAGGATAAGGAGGCTAGGTTTGATGAGTTTTGCAAAAGATTTAGGCAAGAGCTAAATGGCAAAGAGGAGCAAGAGGGGCTAAAAGAGCTTAAAAAGCTAGAAAAAGAGTATAAAAACGTGGCGCTTCTAACTGCTGTCAAAGAGCCAGAATTTAGCCACGTCAAAGTTATAAAAGAGGCGCTTAGTTCTTTATAAAGCCACTTGCGATGACGCGATCACCATCATACATCACGCAAAGCTGACCTTGCGCTACGCCAAGTGCGTTTTGATTTAGCGTTAGCTTTGCGGTTTTGCTAGCTTTATCAACCTCTACAAAAGCCTCAAGTTTAGGGCTTCTATACCTTATCTTTGTTTCGCACTCAAATTTATCTTCATCTATAAATAAATTTACGTTTTCAAGCTCAACCACCTTTTGAGCAAGGTCATCTTTCGTGCCGACAACTATCTCGTTTTTATCGGCATTTATCTTGATGACAAAGTGTGGCTCATGAGCGCCAAAAACCTCAAAACCACGGCGTTTGCCGATAGTGTAGTGCATGTAGCCTTGGTGGCGGCCGATGATATTGCCATCTTTACCCACCACATTGCCTGGTAAATTTGTGTTGTAGTGCTTGTTTAAAACCTCGATGTAGGTATTTTCAACAAAGCAAATTTCACTGCTTTCTGCCTGAGTAGCGAACTCTTCAAGCACTTTTACGCCTCTTGCTAGCTCTTTGATATCTTTTTTAAATTTATCCCCAAGCGGGAAAATGACATCTTTTAGCACCTCTTTTGGCACCTGAGCTAAAAAGTAGCTTTGATCCTTGCTAGGATCTTTGGCGCAGGTTATAAAACCATCAACCACCTGCACGTAATGCCCAGTAGCAAGCTTCTCGCAGCCATTTGCCTTTGCAAAGTCAAGTAGCGCACCAAGCTTTATAAATTTATTACACAAGGCGCAAGGATTGGGCGTTTTGCCCTCTTTGTAGAGCCTGACAAATGGATCATAGACATATTCGTTAAATTTATCCTGCAGATCGAGGATATGCACCTTGATACCAAGGTATTCGCCCACTTTTTTGACTTTTCTGATGTTTTCTTCATGATATCCTGGCTTTTGATGAAGCATCATGTAGCAGCCTTGCACCTCATGTCCAGCCTCTTGCAGAAATTTAGCCGTCATCGTGCTATCTACGCCGCCGCTCATTGCAACCATTATTTTCATATTTTTACCTTTTTTAAATTTAAAGGCGATATTTTATATCTTATTTTTAAATAGCCAAAATTTCACTTACGATAAGCTCTATATCATCGGTGATTTTATATAAATTTAAATCTTCTTCGTTTATCGTTTTTTGAGGGATCAGCGTCTTTCGTATAAACTCATCAAGCCCTTGCCAAAACTCGCATCCGTAAAGAAAAATTTTCACTTTTTTGCTGCCAACATGAGCTAGGACTAAAATTTCAAATAGCTCATCAAGCGTGCCAAATCCACCAGGAAAGACGACAAATGCGATAGAGCTATCAGTTAGGGCAAATTTTCTTGGACTTAAATTTGAAAAGAGATATTTTGCGGTGACGTATGGATTTGTTTGTTGTTCAAACGGCAGTCTCACGTTTAGTGCGACGCTAGGGGACTTTGCGCTATCAAATGCACCCTTATTTGCCGCTCTCATTATGCCATCTCCTCCGCCAGTTAAGATGGCAAAACCTAGCTCATTTAGCTTGTAAGCTAGCTCGTATGCCTTTTTGCAGTAGAAATTTTCTTCATCAAATCTAGCCGAGCCAAAGAAGGTTACATTTTTGTTTTTATACTTTAAAACGCTTGGAAATTTTAAGAGATCATTTACTAATTCATTCATTATTTTAACTGCTGAAGCCTCTCGCGTTTTGAGCCTATCTGCGTGATCTGGATGCCAAAGTTACCATCTATTATGACAACTTCGCCAAGGGCTATCACCTTATCTCCTATCAAAATTTCAAGCGGGTCGTTTGCTAGCTGATTTAGCTCGATGACTGAGCCTATATCCATAGTGAGCACATCTTTTAAGAGCATCCTTTTTGAGCCGATACGAACGCGCATTGGTAGCCTTACGTCCATGATAAGGCCGATATTTCTCATCTCTTCTGCGCTAAATTCGCCCTTTAGTGCATGAGGAGCAGCTTGAGCCTTTGTGCCATCTGCTGGCTCACTTTTAGCAGGCTCAAAAAATCTCATAAGCGTGTGATCGCAGACAAAAGCCACATGCTCATTTAGATCCTCGATCTTTATGTTAAACAAAAAAAGCTTTTCAAAAACGCTAAAATCAAGCGATGAGTTTTCATCTAAGAAATTTACATTTATAACCTCAAAGCTGATCTTTGGCATGCCCTTTTGCGCTCCAAGAGAGGTACTAAAGGCGCTAAAGAGGTTTGAAAATATCTCTTTTGCAGCGTCAAGCTCGTCGCTACCGAGATTTTCATTTTTTGAGATTTCCTCCTCGCCCATCATCCACTCACTAACTGCACTTATAAGCACCGGCGTGCAGGCGATCTCTGCTTTTGCATTGATGTCACCACTTAATGTCACACTAGCCATGACAACTGGCGGTTTTATGCCATTTTGCGCTGGCGCGTCAAATTCATTTCTCTCGCCGATCTCTGGCGCTCTGCCCGTCAGCCCTTCGATGGTCGCTTTTAGCTCATTTGAAAAGATATTAAAAAATTCATTCGTCATTATCTTCGCTCTCTTCTTCGTTGTTGTGTTCGTTGGCCTCGTCGTATGCCATTAGTTTTGCTTTTCGCTCTTCTTCGTATTTTTCTAGGATGTGTTTGATCTCATCTTTATCAGAGCGGATTAGCTGCTCGATCTTGATAGACTTTCTAAATCTATGAAGCCCAACTTCTGCTAAAAATACCTCTTTTTTATCGATGCAAACGATCGCCTTATCATCAGCTCCTCTATCAAGCCTTAAGATATCGCCCTCTTTTAAATTTAAAAACTCATTTACGCTAACGATTGATTTACCAAGGATCGCCTCATAAAGCACCTCAGCACGGCCTATTAGCGTTTTTAACTCTTTGTTTCTACTCTTTTTAGCGCTAGTTTCGCCAAGCATGATGTCTCTGTTTGCAAGGCGCGATAGGATCGGCTCTAGGTAGATGACTGGATAGCATAAATTTATCATACCGCTTGAACCTCCAACGATGATCTCCATGACGACCATGATAACGATCTCGTTTTGAGATACGATCTGAACGACGTTTGGACTGCTCTCTTTTGCCTCGACGTTTGGATACATATCAGTTATCATCGACCAGCTCTCTTTTAGGCGCTGCATGATCATCCTAAGCACCGCATCGAGCAAATTTACCTCGATGTCAGTTAGCTCCCTGTTTGCCTCGAAATTTTCACCAGTTCCTCCAAGTAAGCGGTCTATCATAGGAAATGCTATGCTTGGATTTATCTCTAAAATGCAGTTTCCATCAAGTGGCTTTATCGAAAAGACGTTAAAGCTAGTTGGGCTTGGCAAACTCATCAAAAACTCGCCGTATGTCATCTGATCGACGCTGTGAAGCCTAAGCTCAACGATACTTCTCATGACGCTTGAAATTTGACTAGCTAGGTTTCTAGCAAGCTTGTCGTGGATGCCTTTTATCGCACGGAGTTGCTCTTTACTGACGCGGTTTGGACGCTTGAAGTCATAGATAATGATCTGCTTTTGTTCGCCTTGTGGGCTCTCTTCTATCTCGATATTGCTCGTATCACCGTCTTCATCGACGACTTCAAGTAGCGCATCTATCTCTTCTTGACTTAAAATATCAGCCATTAAACCCCCAAGCTGCGTCTGATGCGATCAAGCAAACGTTTATGAATTTGTGAAATTCTACTCTCGCTGATGTTCATTATCTCGCTGATCTCTTTTAAATTTAGCTCTTCATAGTAGTAAAGCTGAACGATCATCTGATCGCGCTCATCAAAGTCTTTTAGCGCACTTTCGATCTTTAAGATAAGATCCTCTTTTTCTACGCTTTTTTCAACATCGCTTTGACCGATTAGCTCCATTTGCTCGTCTATTGGCAAGATGGTGATGATACCGCTAACGCCCCTTGCCTCTCTTATCTTTTCGATATCTTCATTTAGTTTTTCAGCCAGATACTCGTCGCTTGGCTCTTCTTCGTGAGTGTTAAAGTAGTTATCTATCTCGGTATTTATGCTCTTTACTAGCTTTCTGTCGCTTCTACTAACGACATCAAGCGCTCTTAGGTAGTCAAGCATCGAGCCATAAATTCTCTTTTTGCCATATCCCCAAAATGAATCGTTTTGCTCTTTGTCATACTTCCTGCTAAGCTTTATCATCTCTTCAACGCCAACGCTTATAAGATCATTTACGTCGATACTTGAAGGCAAGCGCTCCTTTAGTCTAAACGCCATTGCACGCAAAGCTGGCATGTATTTTAAGACGATCTCGTCTTGCTCTTTTTTAATGGTGCTTTTATAAGCGTTAAGCTGCTTTTGCTTTAGTTCGTACATTTTGCTTACCAGAGTCTAAATTTTCGGTGGTTACTTTTAGCATGATATTTTCCATCCGTTTTTCCCTAACGTTTAGCTCAGAGATGAGATAGTCTGCGATCTCCTCATGTCTTTGCTTGTCAAAAAATTTCTTCAAAGTCCTTTTTACATCGACATAGTTCATTATCACGATGTGAATTATAAGGTAAAAAAATAAAGTAATAACTAGCGTATAAACGAGCATTTCAATAGGCTCGCTCACCTTTAGCAAGGTAAAAACTATGCCTATGAAAAATCCACAAACCGTAAAAAATGCTATAAAATTTTCTGCACGCAAAGCTCAATCTCCATTAAAATTGTTCTATCAAACGCTTAAAGAAGCCCCCAAAGCTCCTGCTTTGCTCATCTTTAAGCACTTTTCGTTCCAACCTATAAAGCAAATTCGAAGCAATCTGCTTGATCTGCACGCTAGCAGAGCCGTAAGCTTCGTCATCTGTAAAGAGCGTCCTTTGTTTTATGCTCCTTGACACGCTCTTATCAGAAGCCACATAGCCAATTAGCTCTAAATTTAAGCTTGGCCCAATATTTGCATTTGCCACTCGCTTTACATTTTCATAAATTCTAGTGGCCTCAGCCTCGTTTTTTACCATATTTAAAAGTAAAAGTTCGCTATTTTTAAATCTTGAGACGATCTTTATGACCGCGTACGCGTCGGTTATCGCCGCAGGGTCAGGCACAGTTACCACGACAACCTCATCAGCTGCTTCCAAAAAGAGCTGCGTACTGCCGCCTATGCCAGCTCCAGTGTCGATGATCAAAAAGTCAAGCCCATCAAGCTCGCTCGCCTCATCTAAAAATCTCTCAAATAAAAACTGATTGTTAAATTTCAAAATTTCATCGCCACTCTCGCCGGGGATGAGGATCAAATTCTTATTTATAGGTATCAAGATATCTTTTAGACTGCACTCGCCCTTTAGCACGTGAAGCAGGTTTTTACCCATTTTAACGTTTAAGATAACATCAAGATTTGCAAGGCCGATATCAGCGTCAAAAAGCCCTACTTTATAGCCATTTTGTGACAAGACATTTGCCAAATTTGCACTTATCGTGCTCTTTCCAACGCCGCCCTTGCCACTTGTTATCGCTATAAAATGCGTATTTTTAGCCTTATTTTGAGACTGGACTAAATTTTGTAGTTTTTGCGCCTGGTTATTCATCGCTAGCCTTTTGCTTTGTAAAGCCATCAAACACGCACTCTACTAAAAATTCGCTCTTAGCCTCTACAAGATCATCAGGCACCTCTTGACCCACACTAAAGTAGCTAACTGGCGTGTTTGTCTCATATATGAGCGAAAAGACATTGCCAAAAATTTTGGTTTCGTCAAATTTTGTGATTATTAAAGTGTCGATCTCTAAAAATGAAAATCCATTGTAAATTTCTATTAGATCCTCGACCTTTGAGCCAGCTGAGAGGACTAAATTTACATCGATCTTTGCACCGCTATGCTTTAAAAATTTATCAAGTCTTTCAAGTTTTTCTTTGTCATACTGCGAATTTCCAGTGGTGTCGATTAGTATCACGTCGCAGTAGCTAAGCTGCTTTATGGCGTTTTGAAAGTCCTCGACCTCGATGACGTCAAGGATCGGTAGTTTCATCATCTTAGCGTACTGAAATAGCTGCTCGACCGCTCCGATACGGTACGTATCAAGCGTGATGATGCCCGTTTTATAGCGCTTTTCATTGCCGTATGCAAAACGAGCCGCGAGCTTTGCAAGAGTCGTCGTCTTGCCAACTCCAGTTGGACCAACTAGCATCATTATGCGCTGTTTTTTGTCACCGAGCTCTTTTCTGCAAGGCAGCATATTTCGCAAAAGCGAGTAGAAGTACCTTTTTACTGCGGTTGGGTTGTTTTTCATAGAGACTGGCAAATTTTCAAGCGTCGTTTGCATGATCGCCTCTAAATGCTCCTCTTTCATGCCGCTTTGTTTTGCGAGCTTATAGATAGTAGCAAACTCTGGCGGGATTGAGAGATTGTTGCGATTTGGGGCTTTTTCGTCCCAGATCATGTCAGTTATCAGCCCTATTTTCTCGCTTAGCACGCTTACTTGCTTTGCTACGTCGTCTATTTTTTTATTCATGCCATTTGTATTTGGCTCTTTTATCTCGTTCATATCGACATTTGCGATCGCACTTATCTCTTTTGCGACGTCTGAGATGTTTAAAAGCACGCTCTCATTTGGATCGTAAGGCTCAGGCGACGTCGTCTTTGCCTCAAATTTAGCAGGCTCCTCTTTTATCTCAAATTTTGGCTTTGGCGGCTCGTAGTTTTTGCTAAATTTAGAGTAGGCATTTTCATAGTTTATGGCTTTTACATTTGGCTTTGGCGGCTGCTTTACCTCGTCCTCTTCGACGCTTACTAAAATTTCATAAAGCGGCTTTTTGTTTATCGTTTTGGCTTGAATTTGCTTTGTGGTGACGAGTATGGCCTTCTCGCCGCACGCTTCTTGAGCCTTTTTCAAAGCCTCAATGGTGCTCTCGCCTGTAAAAGTATGAAATTTTGTAGCCATTTATATCCTTTAACCTCTCATAAGCCCTAGTGGCACGATCACGCTGAGTCTCTTACTAGCCCCTGGGTGCGGGACGATAAGGCGCGGCGTCTTATAGACTTTTTTACTAAAATACAAAATATCCAGATCAAGCGTGCGTGGCGCATTTTTAAACGTCCTCACGCGCTTAAATTTACTCTCATAATGCCCCAAAATTTTTAGCAAATTTCTAGGACTCATAGATGTTTGTAAATTTATAACAGCGTTACTAAAATCATCCTGCGCTTCATAGCCAAACGCCGCATTTATAAGGATCGGCGAGACTTCAACCACGTGAAAACGCCTATCTTCACTAATCGCTCTTATAAATTTATCAAACCTCTTTGCGCTATCGCCGATGTTGCCACCCATGCCAACTAGCGCCTCATACTTAAACTCATCTCTTTTATGAAAAAAACTAGGGCAAAAACGGCTTTTTACGATTTTTCTTGCTCCAGCTAGCCTCATAAAATTTCGCACCCACCTTCTCTTGCGACCACCACGTCCTCGATGCGCACGCCAAATTCATTTTCTAGATAAATTCCAGGCTCCACGCTAAAAACCATGCCCTCTTTTATGAGCGTTTCGCTCCTTGCTGAGATGACTGGAAGCTCGTGTATATCGACGCCCACACCGTGTCCTGTCGAATGAAAAAAGGCCTTTTCATATCCAGCCTTTGCTATCACACTTCTTGCTGCAAGATCTATCTCGCACGCCCTAACGCCAGCTCTAGCGACCTTTATCGCAGCAGCCTGAGCCTCTTTTACGATCTCGTAAATTTCTTGCATCTTGGCGTTTTTAAATTTTTGCTCCTTTGAGAAATTAAAATTTTCATCAAAGCAAGCAGTTCTAGTGCGATCAGAGCAGTAGCGCTTAAATTTAACCCCAGCGTCAAGTAGCAGCAAGTCACCCTTTTTTAAAATTTTATCCCCAGGCAACGCATGAGCCTTTGCGGCATTTTCATTTATCGCCACGATCGGATCAAAGCTAAGACCTAGCTCATTTTTTTGCCTAAAGATGAGCGAGGCGTTGAAATGAAGCTCTTTTTCGCTCATCCCCTCGCCATTTTCACGCACAAATTTAGCAAATTCATCAAAGCATTTTGCTCCAAATTCGCTAGCCTTTTTTAAAATTTTTATCTCATCTTCACTTTTGCAAATTCTCTTTAGCCTAGAGAAATTTGCCTTTGGCTTGAAATTTATCTTAAAACCCTTGCTAAGTGCGTTAAATTCGCTTAAGCTTAGTTCATCAGGGTTAAAAACGAGGCTACTTGGCTTCATCTTTCTTAAAAATGCCCTAACCTCGTTTATTAAATTTCTCTGCACTAAAAGAACGACCACGCCCACATTTACACAGCTTTTTGCCTCGAAATAATACCTTGCATCCGTGAAAAAGTATTTCACGCCATCAACGCATAGCAAAAACTCATTGTCGCAACTGTAGCCACACTCGTAAAATACGGCGTTTTCGTCCTTTAAGATGAAATTCATTGTGCTTTTTGATTTGCTCTTACTGCTTTGATTTGCTCAAAAATTTGAAGCATGCCTATCATCGCTAAATGGTAGCCAACTGGTCCAAAGCCCACGATCTGACCTGCTGCAACTGGTGCGATGAGGCTTTTGTGGCGGAACTCTTCTCTTCTATAAACGTTGCTGATATGCACCTCGATAACTGGCAGCGCAACCGCACTTAGCGCGTCACGGATAGCGATAGAGGTGTGAGTGTAAGCGGCTGGGTTTATGATGATGCCATCAGCATCGCCCAAGCACTCTTGGATCTTATCGACTAGCTCGCCCTCAAGGTTGCTTTGAAAAAACTCGATCTCAACGTCATTTTGATCGGCAACGATCTTCATTTGAGAGTGGATATCCTCCATCTTCATAACGCCGTAAATTCCTGGCTCTCTAGCGCCAAGCATGTTGATATTTGGGCCTTGGATAACCATTATTTTTAGCTTCTTATCCATGTCACTCCTTTTTGATTAAATAGCCCAAATTATACATTTTCGTTCCTAAATTTTCGCTACAATAACAAAAATTTAAGGCTAGAAATGGAAATTTTAAAAGCAAAAAAGATCATCACTGGCGGAGAAAATCCAAAAATTTTAAGAAATTCTTGTGTTGTCATTGAAGGCGATAAAATTTTAGAAATTACAAGCGAAAAAGAGGCGCAAAAGAAATTTAAAGAGGCCAAAATTTGCGACTTTAGTGAGAGCGTGATCGCCCCAGCCTTTGTAAATACGCACGTTCATTTGGAATTTAGCTCAAACGTTAGCACACTAAAATATGGCGACTTTATAAAATGGCTTGGCTCGATTATCGATAAAGGTGGCGAGCTAGCTAAGATGGACGCTAAAAAAGCGATGAGTGGGGCTATAAATTCGCTGCTAAAAAGCGGAGTTTGTACCATTGGCGAGATATCTAGCTTTGGCTTGGAGCTTGAAATTTTAGCCGCTAGCCCGCTAAAAGTCGTGCTTTTTAGTGAAATTTTAGGCTCAAGCGAGCAGATGTGTAAACAAAATTTGCAAAATTTCCTAGAAAAATTTGAAAAAACAAAGGGCTATAAAAACCAAAATTTCACCCCAGCCATCTCGCTGCACTCGCCCTACTCCGTGCACCCAAGACTCGCCAAAGCCGCCCTTGAGATAGCTAAAAAAGATGACCTGCTTGTTAGCACGCACTTTTTAGAGAGCAAGGCTGAAAAGCAGTGGCTAGAACGTGGCAGCGGCGGCTTTAAAAAACATCTTTTAAGATTTAGCCAAGATCCTAAGCCGATGTATGACGCGCATGGCTACTTTGCGATGTTTCGTGAGATAAATACTCTATTTACGCACTGCGTTTATGTGAGCGATTTTGCTAAATTTAAGCCTCATCACAGCGTGACGCACTGCGCCGTTTCAAACAGACTACTTGGTAAAAAGGCGCTAAATTTAAAAGAAATTTTCAAAAATAACGCCAGTCTAAACATCGGCACAGACGGGCTTAGCTCAAATATCAGCCTAAATTTTTGGCATGAACTAAGAGCTGCTCTATTTACCCACGCTAGCCTTGATCTAAATGAGCTTGCCACTAGGCTTTTTGTCGCTGCAACGCACGGGGGCGCAAAGGCACTTAGGACAAATAACGGCGAGATAAGGGCTGGACGCGCAGCTGATATCGCAGTCTATAGCGACCTAGAGTGCGATGACAGCGAGCTAATACTTCAGCTCATACTTCATACAAACGAGGCTAAAAAACTATATATCGGAGGCAAAATTTGCAAATTTTAAGGCTTATTTTTAGAGGAATTTTGGGAATTTTTAAATTTATAAATAGCTACTTTAAGGCGCTCATATTTTTACTGATCTTATTTTTCATATTTGCGCCAAATGGCAATATGAAAGAGCCAAATTTAGCCCGCATAGACATCACCGGCACTATAATGGACACAAGCGAAATTTTAGAAGCGCTAGAAAAAGCAAGGCTTGATAGCAACATCAAAGGCGTACTACTCTACATCGACAGCCCAGGCGGTGCGCTAAGTCCTAGCGTGGAGCTAGCCATGGCGGTCAAGCGGCTAAAAGAGAGCAAAAAAGTGCTCGCATACGCAGCCGGCAACATGGCAAGTGGCAGCTACTACGCTGGCGTAAATGCTGATACTATCGTCGCAAACCCGGGTGCTTTCATCGGCTCGATAGGCGTCATCATGCAAGGGGCAAACATCGAAAATTTAGCCAAAAATTTAGGCGTGAGCGAGCAGGTAGTGAAGGCTGGCGAGTTTAAAGAGGCTGGCACCTTTATGAGGAGCTGGAGCAAGCAGGAGCGCGAGAGCTTGCAAGGGCTCGTAAATGACGCTTACATGCTCTTTGTAAGCGACGTGGCGGCGGCTAGAAATTTAGATATCAAGAGAAAAGACGAGTGGGCAAATGCAAGGGTCTTTTTAGCGCACAATGCCCTAAAAATGGGGCTAATTGACAGCCTTGGTAGCTACATAGACGCTCAAAACGAGCTAGCAAAAATGAGCCTCGTAGATGAGCCCGTCTGGCAGGAAAAACCGCAGCTCGAAAAGATAATGGAGAAATTTACAAAGCAAGGCATAAACTCGCTTTTTAACGCATTTTTCGAGACAAAGCTTAGATAAATAAACCAGCCAAGTTAAATTTAACTGGCTGGCAAAGCTTTTTATAGCTAGCTTATCTGAAATTTCCCTCGCTATCTACAAAAAGATCTCGCTCTGCTATTTTTATCAAAAAAGTAGTTTCATTTATCCTTTGAAGCACCTCAAATTTACCATAAATGCTATTTTTGATAACGACACTAAAGTTTTCATCCAAAAGTCCAAATTTATCACCTAGCCGTGATAAGTAGAAAGTGTTATTTGACCTGTCTATAACCTTATCAAAAAACACCTCTATCTTATTTTTGCCTTTGTCAAAAAAGACAGGGTACCCTTTGGTATTTATATATCCCCATTTGCCATCTTTTTTAACAGCAGCAAAGCCTTCGTTAAAACCATAAGCACCATCAAATTTACACTCTATGATCTGCTCACCTTTGGTGTTTATATATCCATACTTGTCATCTTTTTCAACAATAGCAAAGCCTTCGCTAAAGTTACCAACACTATCAAATTTACACTCTACGATCTGCTCACCTTTGGTGTTTATGTATCCCCATTTGCCATCTTTTTGAACAGGAGCAAAGCCTTCGTCAAATCGACGAACAAGATCAAATTCATACTCTACGATCTGCTCACATTTGGTGTTTATATATCCCCATCTGCCATATTTTTGAACCATAGCAAAGCCTTCGTTAAAATCATCAACATAATCAAATTTACACTCTACGATCTGCTCACCTTTGGTGTTTATATATCCCCATCTGCCATCTTTTTTAACAGCAGCAAAGCCATCGCTAAAGTCACAAACACCATCAAATTCATACTCTACTACAATCTGCTCACCTTTGGTGTTTATATATCCCCGTTTGCCATCTTTTAAAACAGGAGCAAGGCCTTCGTGAAAGTCATCAGCATAATAAAATTTACACTCTATGATCTGCTCACCTTTGGTGTTTATGTATCCATACTTGTCATCTTTTTGAACTCTAGCAAAGCCTTCGTTAAAGTTACCAACACTATCAAATTTACACTCTACGATCTGCTCACCTTTGGTATTTATATATCCCCATTTGCCATCTTTTTTAACACTAGCAAAGCCTTCGTTAAAGTTACCAACACTATCAAATTTACACTCTACGATCTGCTCACCTTTGGTATTTATATATCCCCATTTGCCATCTTTTTTAACACTAGCAAAGCCTTCCTTAAAATCGTAGAAGTCATCAAATTCACACTCTACGATCTGCTCACCTTTGGTGTTTATATATCCCCATTTGCCATCTTTTTTAACAGCAGCAAAGCCTTCTTTAAAGTCACGAGCATCATCAAATTCCCAAAACATATCCCTCTCCTTTGTTTATATAAGTTGTGTTATTTTAGTTTATATTATTTTAAAAAGTAAGTAAATTTAATAGAAATTTAAAGTAAGATGGTGGAAGCGAGGGGGATCGAACCCCTGTCCAAAAGCAAAATCCATACAGCCTCTACACGCTTAGCAAAAGTGAAAATTTCATCTAAAAAGGCTCACTTTCCAAAACCAAAATTTAGACTAAGACTAAAATTTCAGCTAGCAAGCAGTCACTTTACTGGCCTACTCTAGCTAAATTACTCGCTTACATCCTAGCTAGAATGAGACAAAGCGAGGCTCAACTGAACTTACGCAGCTTTAGCGTAAGCAGGAGCGAAATTAACGTTGTTTGCGTTTAAATTTAGTTTGAGCTTTTTACGCTTTGCTCAAAGCGACGTGCCACCGTACACACTCTGCTCCTGTCGAAGCCAAGTCGCTCCCATAAAAAATGAAATGGTTTAGTTGGATTGTTTAGTCAAGCTTTGCAGGTACGTCAATGATCTTTGGCTCAAGGACGCTAAAATACTCTAGGTCTTTCTCGACGTCGCCTTTGTATTTATGAAACTGATCGCTAATAAGCAGCAACCAATCTATAAATTTATCATTTGCTGGACCTTTTAAGCTTCTAGCCTCTTGAGTGACCTCTTCAGCCAAAGTCGTTAGTTTCAAGATCGGGTCAAGATGCATAAAACCTGCTGCTGATTTGATATTGTGAAAGATCCTAGAAAGCTCCAAAATGCTCTCTTTATACTTATCAGCTCTTCCTAAATTTATTATCAAAGGCTCTAGTAAATCGCACATCAAAGTGTAGTGAGAGAGAAACTCCTCAACTATATCGTAAGAATAATCGACTTCAAGCCTTTTTAATATACCCATTTTCATGTCCTTAAGAAATTGGCGTAATTGTAGCAAAATTTTGATAAAATTGTTAGCATTATCACAAATTTTACCGGAACTTAGCCATGAAAGATGAAACAATCGCAAAGAAAAAACTAACCATAAATGATATAAAAAATAAAAAAGGTGTCGAGCCTATCGTGATGATAACCGCCTACGATGCGCTTTTTGCGAAGATTTTTGATGATTACGCTGATATTATCCTTGTTGGCGATAGCTTAAATATGAGCTTTAATATGAAAGAGAGCACGCTAAGTGCTGATATGAGCACCATGCTTTATCACACAAAGGCCGTTTGCGCCGGGGCTAAAAAGAGTTTTATCCTAGCTGATATGCCATTTGGCAGCTACACAAACGAAAAACAAGCGATCAAAAATGCGATGAAATTTTTTAAGCAGACAAACACAGATGCAGTAAAGCTTGAAGTTGGCATGCACCAGGTAAATTTAGTAAAACGCCTCTGCGAAGAGGGCATAAATGTGATGGCTCACATCGGACTAAAGCCGCAATTTTTTAAATTTGAGGGCGGATATAAGATAAAAGGCAAAAGCGAGCTTGAGGCAAAAAGGCTAGTTGATGAGGCTTTGGCGTTTGAGCAAGCTGGCGCGTTTGGCATACTGCTTGAGGGCACGCTTAGTAACGTAGCAAGCGAGATAACAAGGCAGGTTCGTGTGCCAGTTATCGGCATAGGCTCTGGGGCAGACGTAGACGGACAGGTGCTTGTCTGGTCTGATATGCTCGGATTTTTCGAGGACTTTAAGCCAAAATTTGTTAAGCGCTATCTTGACGGAGCCACTCTTGTGCGAAAAGGCGTGCAAAGCTACGCAAATGAAGTAAAAAACAAAATTTTTCCAAGCGAAGAGTTTTCGTATAAGGGCTAAATTTATACCCCAAATTTATAAAAACTCTGCAAAAAACACTAAGCAAAACCCAGTTCTAGCAACACCAAAGCGCTAGAGCATACTTTTTTATTTTAAAAAAGCTCTTCCGATTCAAGATAATTTTGCGAGATGTTTCGCTCTTTTTCATCGGTATTTACGTGAAGGACGTAGTAGCCTATCTGTGTGTTGCTAGCATCAAGTAGCGGCACAACGCAAAAATAGTGCGTCTTATATACGTAAAATTCATACTTTTTAAGGTCGATATCGCGCAAAATTCCAACTATATTTAAATTTGCACTGCTTAAATTTTCGATGTAATAATCACTTAAAATTTGATCACTTGGCGCACTTTTATGTGCTGGCATCTTATCTTTTGATAGTAGCACGAAAAGGTCTATGCCTTGCGTTTTATAAAAATTCCCAAGTGAGTCGTAGTTTAGCAAAACCTCGATGCTACCGATATTTTTGCCCTCATGCATCACATTTGAAACAGCCCTTATATGCACTCCAGCATACCACGCCTCGATGCCAACCATGGGCTTATTTTGACGTCTTGACTCTTGGACTAAAAACCTGCCACTAGCGATCATGTCGCCATATCTGTTTAGATCCCAGCTTCTTACGTAGCTTTTTAGATCTTTGTCATAAAGATGAAGTTTGATGTTGTTATACATCGACGCTGCGCCAAGAGTTTTGGTCAAATTTTCGATATTTTTTACGCATTCATCGCGGTCTTGACCTAGCAAGCACATCTGCACGGACTCATTTTGAGCAAGCAGGATCGAGATCGCCATTGATGAAAATTTCTCATCATCGATGCTTTTGTTTAGCTGCTTTACGTGGTAGTCAAAAAAGACGCGCATATTGTTTTGCTTTTTTTCAGCCATGTATGAGCTATAAAGAAAGTAAAAAAGGCTACCAAGCACCGCAAAAACGACTAAAACGATATAGATATTAAAATATTTTTTGTATTTACTCAAAACTAAGCCTTAGTTTTTTTTCTAAAAATTTAGCAAACTCGTCAAATTTAGGCAGCACAAGCTCGCTTTTTCTTTTGGGGCTAGCCCAAACGCTATCTGGGAAAAATGCATCGTTTTCAAATCTCGCAATAACATGAATATGCACGTGTGGCACGTAGTTTCCAAAGCTCGCGATGTTTATCTTAGTTGGTTTATAAAACTCAAGCATCGCCTTTTCAGCAACCAGCATCGCCTCAAAAAGTCTAGCCCTACTCGCCTCATCGCACTCACTTAGCTCCCTATATGGCTTTGCGCTAAAAATTTTCACCCACGGAAGCTCGTTCTCTTCGCGCTCAACTCTTATAAATTTATCTTCATATATCATTTTTACCCCTATTTTATACGAAATTTCTCTCTCGCAAAAGCGTGTAAAGCTTGATCGTTGAGACAAAAAATGTCACGATCGCAGGTCCAAGGATCACGCCCCAGAAGCCAAACGTCGTGATGCCAGCGATCATCGCAAAAAAGATGAGTAGCTCGTTTATCTTTGTTGGTATCTTGACTAATTTTGAGTTTATAAATTTAATGACAAGCGGCTTTAGCAAGGTGTCAGCGCCAAATGAGATCACGATAATAGTGTAAAGTGCGATCGTGATAGCGGCTGCTGTGTTGCCATTTGCAAACTCATAAATGCTAATAGGCGCCCACGCCAAAAAGCCGCCAACGACTGGGATGAGTGAAGCGAAGCTAAAAAAGATGCCAGTTAGCACGCCGTCATAGCCGTAAAAACTGGTGATAATGGCAAATAAAAAGCCCTGAATTATCATATTTGCGATGGTTGAGTAAAAAACGACGCCCATCACGTTGCCAACCTCGCTTAGTATCGACTCAGTGTCCTCTTTTTTAAGCGGAAGCGCCTCTTTTAGGTAGTTTATAAGCTCGTTGCCATAAAGATTGCAAAAGAAGAAAAAGACTAGGATGATGATCATATCAACGCCAAATTTAAGGCTTAGTTTGCCTAAATTTGCAAGATTAGCAGCGACTTGCGAAAAGAGCATCTTGATATCAAGCCCGCCTATAAATTCCTTGATCTTTGGTTCTAAGAAATTTATCGACTCTGGCAGGCTAAAGTCGTAGTTTTTGATAAATTCAATGGTCTTTGTGACGTTGTTTATGTCAAAGCCAGCTGCGTATTTTGCGATCTCTACGACTGCGTAAAGAAGTGGCGCGATAAATAGGCAAAGAAGCGCAAATGTCGTAAGACCTGACGAGAGCGTTTTGCGGTTTTTAGTAAGCGTTAAAAATGCGATCTGCACGTTCGCAACAGCCACTGCAAGCAGCGCTGCGATAAAAATGTCAAGTAAAAATGGTTTAAAAAGATAGACCACCAAAGCCAAAGCACAAAACGCAAAAATTCCAAAAAACAGCCTGTTATTCATCTCGCTCCCTTAAAATGGGGTAATTATAGCAGATTTATCAAAGCTACTCATTTGCTTGATAAATTTGCTAAAACGCTTTGGCACCAAATTTGCAAAGAGTGGGCTTTTGGCATTTTAGCGTGGCACTGATGCTTAGCAAATTCAGATAAATTTATGCCTTACGTAAATTTTCTAGCTCAAAAGCTTCTATAAATTCAGCCTTTTACGTGCACTGAAAATTTGCTCCGACAACCTCGCACTCATCGCAAATTTGCATATAGATCGTTCCCTCGCCGTCTATCAAGCCACCAAAAGGAATTTGCGCTAGATATTTCATCGTTTTACCACATTTTGGGCAGTGCAAGTACTCCGCGTCTTGTTGCCACTGCGGATATCCACCAAGCAAAATTTCGCCATCGATCATAGCCGCATAGTGCATACAGACCTCGTTTGCTAGCTCAAATTTCTGCCCATCAAGCACCGCCACAGCGTCCCTTACATAGTCTTCGCTCTCACCCTCACCAACGGTGTCAGTTTGCACGTTATTGCCGTCATTTTGGCAAAAGTACTGCACAAAGCCAACGCATGTAGGGCAAAATTTAAGCACAGCGTCATTTTTAAGCTCTAGTCCAAATCGCTTTAGGCTCTCCTTTTTGATGGTAAGTTCTAGCATCTTGCCGCTACAAAATTTACATTTTTCATCATTTGCAGCTTTAAATTTAACGCTTGCGTCTGCATTTTGACTTGGCTCGCAAACAAAACACTTATCAAAAACAAGGCTTCTTCTCTTGCCACTGCTATCAAAGCTCCAGCCAGCAGTCTGCGAGTATCCATCAGTGTCGGCATAAAGCTTCGTCTTCCAAGGCTTTGGCGCACCATAAAGCCTAAAAAATAGCTCCCTTACTACCTCATCGCCCTGCCACGCGAGCGCTGAGAGGATGTGATTTAGCTTGACTATATTTTCTTCGCTTGAAAGTCTCTTTATAAGCTCATCTCTAAGCCCTTCTGAAGCCTTTTTGTAAATTTCAGGTGGGTAGTACTCGCCGTTTTTTGTAAGCTCTTCGATGATCTGCTCATCGCAAATGTCATGCACGTAAAAAATATATGTGAGATCGCTGTAAATTTCATCAAATTTATCTAGCTCGTCAATGTGAGCGAGGATATTTTTCTGCCTCTTTTTGATCTCATCTTCGCTTAAATTTTCATAAAACTCCAGCTTCTCTTTTTGCCTGCACCAGTAGCAGATCCCGTCAAAGTAAATCGTCCTTTGCTCGCACTTAGGACAAAGATGTGGCTCGCTCATTTTTGCTCCAAATTTAAATTTCTCTACTCAAAAAGCCCTTTTTCGATATCGATCTTGACGTTAAAGGTCTCAAAGCACTTCGCACTAGCGATCCTGCCCTTTGCTGTGCGCTCGATAAAGCCATTTGCAAGCAGATATGGCTCGATGACGTCCTCCACCGTGCCCTCATCCTCGCTAAGAGCCGCTGCGATCGTGCTAAGTCCCATGGGACGGCGCCTTGCTTGCATCAAAATTTCTAAATACCTAATATCCATCTCGTCAAATCCAAGCGAATTTACACCAAGCGCGTTAAGCCCCTCTTTTGCACGCTCGTGGCTGATGATTTGCTCGTCATTTACCTCGGCAAAGTCGCGAATTCGCTTTAATAGTCTAAGAGCGATCCTTGGCGTGGCACGTGAGCGTTTGGCGATCTCAAGCGAGGCATTTTTGTCGCACTCTTTGCCAAGCTTAGCAGAGGCTATCTGCACGATACGGCTTAGCTCGCTGCTTGTGTAAAACTGCAGTCTAAAGTCCATCCCAAAGCGGTCTCTTAAAGGCGCTGAGATCATACCAGCACGCGTAGTTGCGCCTATTAGCGTAAATTTTGGCAGGTCTATCTTGATAGTTTGGGCAGCCGGCCCTGAGCCAATTATGATATCAAGCCTAAAGTCCTCCATCGCAGGGTAAAGCACCTCCTCGATAGCTGGGCTTAGGCGGTGGATCTCGTCGATAAAAAGCACGTCGCCCTCTTGTAAATTTGTAAGGATCGCAGCAAGATCGCCACTCTTTTCTATCATGGGAGCCGCAGTCATTTTGATACTTACGCCCATTTCGTTTGCGATGATGTGAGCAAGGGTGGTTTTGCCAAGTCCTGGAGGGCCGTAAAATAGCACGTGATCTAGGCATTCGTTTCGCTTTTTGGCTGCTTTTATAAAGACGTCTAAATTTTGTTTTATCTTTTCTTGGCCGATGTAGTCTTCAAATTTGCTAGGTCTAAGCGAGACTTCAAAGTCATTTTCAAAGCTTACTTTTTCGATTTCAACGATTCTATCCAAAGTTTTTCCTTCTAAATTTAAGGCTTCATTTTACGCTTTTATGCTTAATCTAAGCTCGTTTAAATTTATAGTAAAAGGTGCTGCCTTCATTATAAACGCTATCAACGCCGTATAAAATTTCATGTTTTTGGCAAATTTCACTGACGATATTTAGCCCAAGACCAAAGCCACCTTGGATTTCATCCTCTCTGACGTATCTTTTCCAGACCCTTTTGACGTCCTTTATCCCCTTGCCAAAGTCCTGCACGCTAAGATTTATGCGATCTGCTTCAAGCTCTAAATTTACTATTATCTCGCTCTCTTTTGGGCTGTATTTTATGGCGTTTGTGATGGTGTTATCGATGATGCGCTGAGCTTCTACCTTGCTTAGCATAGTAAATGCCTCACTTGCTAAATTTGTCTTTATCTCGATACTCTTGACATCAGCCACGCTTGAGAGAAATTTCACTCGCTCTTTAACATACTCGCCTAAATTTAGCCGTTCATTTGGAAATTTGATATAGCCACGCTTTATAAAAAACTCGACATCTTCGTAGGTTATTTGCATCTGTTTTAGGGCATTTTTGATGCGTGTTATATACTTGTTTTCAAGCCCTAGCATCTCAAGGTTCATGCCAGCTACGCCAAGTGGGGTCTTTAGCTCGTGCATAGCGTCGTTAAAGAAGTTGTTCATATACTTTTGAAACTCTTTATAAGGCTTTACGCTGCTTAAATATAAAAAATAGACGATAAAAAGCACTGCCACAAGGATGACAAGCAGCATGATGGCTGTTAAAAAGATGTTCTTTTTGTTATCAAGCTCCTTTTCTACGACGATGTAGTAAGGGGTCTTATCTTTTATAAAAAAGCTCTTGTAAAAGAGATATCCGCCCTCTTCTAGCGTTACAAATTTAAAGCTACTTGGCTCTTTGCTAAGCGTTGAGATGACTGGTTTAAAATTGACGTCATAAATCGCAAATTTATATTTTAGTGAGCTAGCTATATTTTCATTTTTGAGAAATGAATTTTTAATGATGGTTTCATGCTTCATAGCGCCAAAGAGAGCCTTTGAGCTGCTATTTTTCTGACTTAAATTTAAGATCACAAAGCTTTGAAAGCAAAAGAGCGACATTATGACAAATGTCGCTATGATCTGGATCTTAAAGCTCTTGTGCATCTATCTTGTAGCCTATGCGCCTCTTTGAGATGATAAAGTTATTGTTTGTCTTGTTTCTTATCTTTAAAACGTGCATCCTTATATCAGCGCCCTCGATCTCTTTGTCGTTCCAGACAAGATCTCTAAGCTCCTCCATACTGACGTAAGAATTTAGATGTGAGACCAAACACTCGACCAAAGCGACCTCTTTTGCGCTAAGATCGACCATCTTGCCATCTTTAAGTAGCACACGTTTATTTAGGTTGAAGCTAAACTCGTCATTTATCTTTACTATGTTCTTATCGTCAGTGCCATAGTACTTTCTCATAAGCTCAGCAACTCTAAATTTAAGCTCAGCTAGCTCAAATGGCTTTTTTAGATACTCATTACAGCCAAGCTCGTAGCCAATCGCCATATCATCTATATCAACCAAAGATGTCGTTATCATGATAGGAGCGTTTGGATTTAGACTTCTTATATATTTGATGACTTCGTGACCATTTACTCCAGGCACTTTTATGTCAAGTATAAAAAGGTGATAGAAATTTTTCTCTATCAGATCACAAGCCTCTTGACCGTCGCTCACCGCTGTAACTTCATAACCAAGCGTCTGTAAAAACTCACAGACGCTCTCTTGAAACCCTAGATCATCTTCTAAAAGCAAAATCTTCAAAATGCTCTCCTAAAAAACAAACTTTAATAAGATTTTTATCTATTGTAATACTTAATAGGTAAATTTCAAATTAAAATTCTTTTTTAAGTATTAAATAAAAATTTGTCCTGCATAGACTATGTAATATCTTAACAAAAAGACACCACAAATGACTAAAATAGCGTTTAGCACGGCAAATTCGCGTTTGAAATCATGCACCTTTAAAACGCTTAAGTCTAAAATGATAGGCACAGCCATACCAAGACCTATGACGCCGATGTAAAACATCAGCCCAAGAGAATTTGCACTAAGTGCGTTTGCTACGCTCTGCGCACCACTTGCACTTGCACCTTTTACAACCATGAAAAGTGCGACTATCAGCAAAAACTCGACTATTATCGCTGAAAAGTCAAATTTTAATAAAAAGTGTGCAGTTTGGTTTTGCTCTCTCTTTTCATCTTTTAGCACGCCTATTAATAGCGTAAATGCACCAGCACAGCTTAAGCCAGAGACTAAGAATAATACTGGTAGAACTGGCGTGTTCCAAAGTGCGATCTTGTGAGCTGCACTTAGCAAAAAGCCCGTATATGCGCCAACGCCGATGCCTAAGATGAAAAGTAAAACTCCAAGCAAACCTGAAAGCTTGCTAGCTAAATTTGCAAGCGCGTCAAAAAGAGAAATTTTAAGCGATGCGATCTCGTTTTTAAACGCACCAATCGCGTATATAACGCTAAGAGGTGTATAAACTAGAAGCAGAGCAACGCCTATTGACATAACTGAGTCAAAGTTGTAAAGCAAGAGTATCCAGTAAAAGCTAAGCGGCTTGCCAAGATCAAGCACCAAAAGAGCAAGTCCAAGGATGATCGCCACTGGAGCGATAAGAGCGGCTGCTTTAAAGTAGTAGTTATCCTTGCCAAATTTATTTGAGATGAGCACAGCAACGATGCTAGCACCTGCACTAAGTCCTGCTAAAAATAGATAAAAAGCTATCGGCCAGCCCCAGTAAATTTCTGTGTATTGAGCTAGGCTTCCTGACATGTTATTCATGGTGTGCTCCTTTTGTATTTGCGATCATCGCAAGTGAAGGTTTTGTGTTTAACTCCGCTTTTGGCAAGTAGTATTTGCTCTCTTTTAGTTTCTTTGAAATTTTAGAGTTTTCATCATTTACGTCGCCAAAAGTTAGGGCATTTGTAGGGCAGACGCTCACACAAGCTGGGTCTTTGCCCTCTTCTAGCCTGCTCTCATAGCAAAATGTGCATTTGCCTATCTCGCCATCTGGCAAGACGTAGCGAGCGTCGTATGGACAGGCTAGGATGCAGTATTTGCAACTAACACAAATTCTGTGATCAAGCAGCGTCACGCCATCAGCCGTTTTAAAGCTAGCTCCAGTTGGGCAAACCTCAACACAAGGTGCATCTTCGCACATAACGCAGCTTTGACGTAAAAAATCAGTCTTTAAATTTGGAAATGTCCCACTCATCTTTGCATGCACCTGCAAGCGGTAAAGTCCCCTTGGCACGTTGTTTGCACTTCTGCAAGCTACCGAGCAGCCTTGGCAGCCGATGCATAAATTTTCATCATGTATCATCATATATTTTTTCATTTTCTATCCTTACGCTTTACTTATGCTAACGCCAACATTTGTAACCATAGTCGCAGCCACCGGACCCTCAGCTGGATCAAGAAGCACGCTTGTGTTAAGCCCTACGTGATCTATGCTCTTAAGGCCTGGCGTGATGTGTCCAAAGCCGTGATAGATAAAGAGCGTATCTTCTCTAATGCCCTCAGTCACCATAAGCTTGCCCTTTTGCTCGCCAAATTTATTTTTGACTAAAACCGTGTCGCCGTCACGTAAATTTTGCTTTTTAGCGGTGTTTGGATTGATCCAGATAGGGCTATCGCTCATAAGGTCATTTAAAAATGGCACTGCTTGGGTGTGACCGTTGGTATGAATAGGCGTTTTGCCGCAAGTTAGGCAAAGCTCGTGTCCGTCAAATGTGTCCATATCTTTGTCATTTAGCGCGCCATATCCTGCAAACTGTGCCTCGACATCAGGTAAAAATAGCTCTATCTTGCCGCTTTTTGTTTTAAGTTTGGCCATATCGTCCATTAGCCCATTTTCTCCTACAAATTTAGAAGCGACTGGATATTTAGCGATAAATTTATCGATCATGCCTTTTTCTCTAAACAAAATTCCCGGCTCATCCCACGTGATAAAGCCATCTTTTTCTAGAGCTGCAAGTAAATTTACATCTCCGCCAGCTTGCTGCATCCTAAACTCACGTATGTCGTTCCAAGTGTAAAGCTCATCTATCTTCATGCGGCGTGCTAGCTCTCTAAAGATAAACGCCCCATCCTTCGTGTCTCCAACTGGATCAACGACTTTATTTCTTATCATATAAGCTGGTTTTAGACCTGACTTGTCCTCTATGCCCTCGTCGCGCTCAAGGTAGCTACTCTCAGGCAAGATGACATCAGCAAAGGTTGCCATATCGTTTAGATAGACATCGCTTACTACGATGAGCTCAAGCTTCTTCATCGCCTCTATGCTCTTCATCGTCTCAGCTACGTTTATGAGGTAGTTAAAGCGGATGTTAAACCAACCTTTTATGGCGTATGGCTTCTCGTTTAAGATAGCGTTATCTATATCCATCAAAACGCCATGTTTTCTGCTTACAAATTTATGCGCTCCAGCCTCGCCAGCGAAGTCTAGTCTAGTGACTTTTGGCACTTTAAATTTCTCATCTGGGTTTTTAAGAACTGGGAATTTATCCTCGCCAACTAGCTTGTTAAAGGTCTTTGCGTTTTTGCCACCAAAAAGACCGCCCTTAACCTCCCAGTTGCCCATCATCGCATTTGCAACCATGATGGCTTTTGTCCTCATGTATTCAGCTCTTGTGGTAGTTGTCTTATGCCCAAAATCAAAAATAACTCTTGGAGCAGCTTTATAAATTTCATCAGCGATGCGTCTAACATCACTTGCTTTTATGCCAGTGATTGTCTCTTGCCATTCAGGCGTTTTGCCCTCTACGCTTTTAACAATCTCATCAAAGCCAGTTGTAAATTTTTCTATAAATTCTTTATCGTAAGTACCATTTTGTATCCATGTATTGATGAGTGCTAGCACAAATGCTAGATCAGTGCCAGGTTTAACTGGTAGCCACTCATCAGCTTTTGCAGCTACAACGCTAAATCTTGGCTCAAGCACAAGTAGCTTTGTATCCTTGCTAGCTGCAAATTTAGCAAGCTTTTTAGCATCAGCTATGACGATGCCCTCAAAGAGGTTGTGACCAAAATTTACAACGTATTTTGCATTTGCAAAGTCTCTTTTTAGCTTAGCGATGCCATACATCTGCTCGCAGACCATTTGGTAGGTGATCGGACAGCATGAAAAGTGTGAAAAGCAGTTTGGCGAGCCATAAGCTGAGGCAAAATTTACCATTAGCTTGTGCGTTTGCGAGCTTTTACAGGTAAAGACAAAGCTTTCAGGACCATACTTTTGCTTGATATCAAGCATCTTTGAGGCGACATAGTCAAGCGCCTCATCCCAGCTAACCTCACGCCATTTATTTTCGCCTCTCTCACCAGCTCTGATTAATGGCTTTTTGATCCTATTTTCATCATAGAGCTGGCTAAGTCCCGAGCCGCCTCTTGCACAAAGAGAGGTTGCCGTGCCGCCAGCTTTTGGATTGCCACTTAAAAAGCGAACTTTGCCATCAACGACTTTTGCCTCGATAGGACACCTTGAAGAGCACATCTCACAAAAGCTATGAACGTGCTTTTTGCCTTCATTTGCAGCACCTTGCAAAGCACCACCTGATAGAGATGATGCAGCTGCGCTAACTCCTGCACTGAATTTTAAAAATTCTCTTCTATTTAAGCTCATCTTTCTCCCTTTAAAAGAAATTTTACTTCTGTTATTTTATTATTTAAAGTTAAAACTAAAATTAAATTTTATTTAATAATTTTTTTTAGTTTTTATTTTTTATGATATGTGAGATTAAATATCAAAATAGAGCAAATTTTAAAAAATAATGAATTAAGATGGATTAAATTTTAGCGCGATTTTTACGTGATTTATAAAAATGAAAAATTTAAAATTTAAAAAGAGATATTATTTAAGGATTTGATATAAAAATTGAAAATTTAAAGTGTGTTAAAAAAGCCGAGAGAGATCTCGGCTTAAGTTTTATATAAGAACTGGAGCTACTATAAATCCAAGGATAACTGATAATGCAACCATTATAGTTCCTGGGATGAAGAATGAGTGGTTAAATACAAATTTACCAACTCTTGTAGTTCCTGTATCATCCATCGCTATCGCACCTAGTGTTGTAGGATATGTTGGCAATACAAATAGACCAGAAACTGCAGCAAATGAAGCTACAAGGATCCAAATTTGACCTGAATTTTCAGGGCTAGTCATACCAAGAGCAGCAGCAACAGCAGGCATCATAACCTTTGTTGTAGCAGCTTGTGAGTATAGCAAGCAGCTTAAGAAATAAAGCGCAACAGCTAGAATAAATGGATACTGAGTAACGAAGTCTTTTGCAACCTCTTTGATAGCGTCAAGGTGTCCATTAACAAATGTTGTACCAAGCCATGCGATACCAACAACGCAGATGCACGCATTCATACCGCTTTGGAAAGTGCTAGTTGATAGAAGTTTGCCTGTCTCAACTTTGCAAGCTACTGCTATTGTAAAGCCGATAGTTAGCATAAAGCTAATGATAGCTGCATCCCTTGAAAGGATAGGTTTTTCTACTAAATTTAAGCTCTTTGAAATGCATAGCGCATAACAAACTACGATCAAAACGCCAACTGCAAAGATAGCAACTGATCTTTTTGCATATGGTTTTGGCTCGTGATACTCGACATCCTTAACCTCTGCAACCAAACCTTTTGCAAGTCTATCTTGATAGATAGGATCTTTTGAAAGGTCAAGATCGTAAAATTTATTGATAATAAACGCAGTGATAATCATCGCTACAAATGTAGTTGATATACAAATAAATAGCAACACTGGATAGCTAACACCTAGCTTCTCACATAGACCACTCATAGCAACAAAAGCAGCTGAGATAGGGCTTGCAGTGATCGCTACTTGAGAAGAGACAACTGAAAGCGCAAGTGGAGCTGAAGGTTTGATGTTTTGAGTTTTTGCAACCTCAACGATAACAGGGATCATAGAAAACGCAGTGTGTCCAGTTCCTGCAAGGATAGTTAAAAAGTAAGTAACTATCGGAGCAAGAAAGTTGATTTGTTTTGGATTCTTGCGTAAAATTTTTGTTGCTACTTGAACTAAATAATCAAGTCCGCCAGCAACTTGCAAAGCTGTGATCGCTGAGATAACTGAAGCGATGATCAAGATAACATCCATAGGGATATCTTTCATATCGACTTTCATACCAAGTAAAGCAAGTATCACAACGCCTAGACCACCTGCGTAGCCAACGCCCATACCACCTAGTTTGACACCAAGATAGATGCCGCCAAATAGGACTATAATCTGTAAAATCAGCATTATATCCATCGAAAACTCCTTTATTAAATTTTATTACTAAAATCACCACTTAAGCGTGTCAGAATTTTGGCACGCTTTTAATAATACTTTGCTTAAAATTTTACTTAACCATGCTCGGATTTAGCATATTTTTAGGCTCTAAAATCTTATCGATCTCTTCTTTGCTTAGATAGCCTCTCTCTAGGCAGATATCGCCAACAGCTTTGCCTGTTTGAAGGGCTTCTTTAGCGATGCTTGCTGATTTTTCGTAACCGATATATGGGTTAAATGCTGTTACGATACCAACTGAGCCAAGAACTGATTTTAGGCAAGCCTCAGGGTTTGCTGTAAGTTTTTTGATAGCTTTTTGGGCTAGTGTTTTCATAGCATTTTCAAGGATAAATATAGAGTTAAATAGTGCATAAGCGATGCCTGGCTCAAACGCATTTAGCTCAAATTCGCCTCTTTCAGAGCAAAGCATGATAGTTACATCGTTGCCGATAACCTCATAGCACGCTTCACCTACAACTTCTGCGATAACTGGATTTACCTTACCTGGCATGATTGAGCTACCTGGTTGCATTTGAGGTAAATTTATCTCACCAAGACCGCATCTTGGACCTGAGTTCATTAGTCTTAAGTCGTTTGCAATTTTAGAAAGTCTAACAGCGGCGGTTTTAAGCGCACCACTTACGTGAACGAAGTCTGCAGTATCTTGTGTAGCAGCGATGAAATCATCAGCTTTTTTGAAATCAACGCCAGTGATCTCTTTTAGTTTTTTAACAACTACATTTTTATACTCTGGGTGGCAGTTGATGCCTGTGCCTATCGCAGTTGCACCCATGTTTAGATGTGTCATTGACTCACGAGCAGCTGTTATCTTTTCAATGTCACTTTTGATATAGCTTGCAAATGCGTTAAAAGTGTTGCCAAGTGTTGTAGGGACGGCATCTTCAAGCTCTGTTCTACCCATTTTAATGATATCTTTAAATTCTTTTGCTTTTTTCTCAAGCTCATCTTTTAGTAAATTCATAGCAGCAAGCAAGTCAGTAAGTTTTGCATAAGTTGCTACTTTAATAGAGCTTGGATAAGTATCATTTGTGCTTTGTCCAAGGTTTGTGTGATCATTTGGATGGATGTATTGATACTCGCCTTTTTTGTGACCAAGGCTCTCAAGTGCGATGTTTGTGATGACCTCATTTGAGTTCATATTTGTACTTGTTCCTGCGCCACCTTGAACCATATCAACGACAAATTGATCTAAAAACTCGCCAGCTATTACTCTATCAGCAGCTTTTGCCAAAGCATCAGCTATCTTTGGATCTAAAACACCAACCTCTTTATTTGCAAGTGCAGCAGCTTTTTTGATCTGTGCAAATGCCTTTACAAAGTATGGATACTCTTTTAATGTTCTACCACTCATGTGGAAGTTTTCAGTAGCCCTAAATGTTTGGATACCATAGTAAAATTCGTCAGAAATTTCCAACTCGCCAATAAAATCATGTTCTTTTCTGGTTGCCATAACAGCTTCTCCTTAGTAAAAATTTGTTACCGAGTGAAATTATATAGGTATTTGAGATTTTAAATATTAATGACTACTTATTTTTTTTAAGCTTTAAGTTTTTAACTTGATATAGCGCTCTTTGAAAGAAAATTATATTTCATTTTTAAGCTAATTTTTAGGATTTTACTCATCTAAATTGTTATATTACTAATAATATTACTTTTTTATTATATAAAAAGGGTCAAATCAGCTCAGATTTATCCTACACTTTAAGTTTAAAAGCCATTTTTTAGAAAATTTAACAAAATATTAATATAAATTCAAAGTTGTTAAAATAATAAAATAAAAATTCTAAGTTAAATTTTCTTT
>NZ_CABPVA010000004.1:166036-178265 GCF_902460595.1 Campylobacter concisus | reverse complement strand
ACATCCTACTTTAAAGTGTTTATTTACTGTATTTAAATATTCAAAACCAGCCATAATAAAAGTATTTTTTATACTATTCTTAAATTTTCTAGACAATATTGCTTTTCTTATTTCTTCCGTAGATTTTTTTGATTTTCCAATACTTTTAGGCATTTATGCTTGTCCTTCTCTAATTTTACGGAATTCTTCTGGCAACATCGCAACCGAACTATTTAAATCAGGCTCCATAACTGGTACATCCTTTCTGACTTTTACAACCCCATCAATAGCTTCCTGAATACGCGTTTTGGCAATATCGAAGTATTCTTTTTGTATCTCTGCCCCCACAAAGCATCTCTGCTCTAGTATGGATGCTACACCTGACGTTCCAGAACCCATAAATGGATCCAAAACTATTCCATTGATGGGCGTTAATGCTTTAATTAGCCTCTGTGGGATAGCAATTGGAAATTGACATGGGTGCTTTGTTTTTTCTATATGGTTGGCCTTAACATTTGGTATATCCCATACATCCGATGGGTTCTTGCCCAAGGGATTACCGCTAAATTCCCCTTTATTCCCTCCTTTATATGCACGTTTGCCTGGATATTTTTGTGGTATACGTATATTGTCTAAATTAAAACTATATTCTTTGCCTTTCGTAAACCATAGTATTGTTTCATGTCTTCCACTAAAACGTTTTGAACTATTTAGACCATGTCCAAAAGTCCAAATTAATCTATTTCTTAGTAGAAGCGGGTATTCTAAACTACGGTTATTTTCACTAAATATCTGATAAACATAATAATCCAAAGGAATAACCTCTGATTTGCTAATGTGATAACCGATTTGCCAGCATAGACTTCCTCCTTTTTTTAATACACGATAAATATCACCAAATATAGATGACTGTTGTTTTTTAAAAGTTTCAATATCGTCGTGCAAATTCTCGTACGCTTTATTCATGCAATATGGGGGGGAAGTTATAATTAAGTCGCAAAATTCATCTGGTATATTCTTAAGTAATTTAATACAATCCCCATTAAATATTGTTACACTATTATTTTCATTAAATTTTTCAGCAATTTTTATATTTTTCAAAGTTCGCCAACCTCTATAAAAATAATTAAAATATTCTTACTCCCACTCGATAGTTGCAGGTGGCTTGCTTGAGATGTCATAGACTACGCGGTTTATGCCATTTACCTCGTTTATGATGCGGCGGCTTACGTTTTCAAGCAGATCATAAGGAAGCCTTGAAAAGCTTGCAGTCATGCCATCACTTGCATCGACCACGCGCACACAAACAGCGTTTTCGTAAGTGCGGTTATCGCCCATAACGCCAACAGAATTTACATTTAAAAGTACGCAAAATGCCTGCCAAGTTTTGTTATACCAGCCACTACTTTTTAGCTCATCGCGCAAGATCACGTCGGCTTTGCGAAGTAGCTCAAGGCTTGGTTTATTTACCTCGCCCATGATGCGGATAGCAAGGCCAGGTCCAGGGAAAGGATGGCGGAAAACTAGCTCGCGGCTTAGTCCAAGCTCAAGTCCTAGCTTTCTAACCTCGTCTTTAAAAATTTCTCTTAAAGGCTCTATTAGTTCAAATGTCATCCAATCAGGCAAGCCTCCAACATTGTGGTGGCTCTTTATCGTCTTGCTTGAGCCAACGACTGAGCTTTCGATGATATCGGTATAAAGAGTGCCTTGAGCTAGAAATTTCACATCGCCATGCTTCTTAGCCTCTTTTTCAAAAATTTCTATAAATGTCTCGCCTATGATCTTGCGTTTTTTCTCAGGATCAACGACGCCGGCCAAGCGACCAAGAAAGATCTCGCTCGCATCTATGCTAACTAGCTCAACGCCAAGCTTTGTTCTAAATGTAGCTTCAACTTGCTCTTTTTCGTTTGTTCTAAGAAGTCCGTTATCGACAAAAACAAGGATCAAATTTTCAGGCACAGCAGCTGCTAAAAGTGCCGCAGTCACAGAGCTATCCACGCCACCGCTAACTGCACAAAGCACCTTGTGAGTGCCCACTGTTTTTCTTATCTCTTCTATCTTATTTTTAGCGAAGCTTCCCATGTTCCAAGTGCTCTCGCAGCCGCAGATATATTTAGCAAAATTCTTTAAAATTTGCGTGCCATACTCGCTGTGTTGTACCTCTGCGTGAAACTGGATCGCATAAAATTTACGTTTATCATCGCCAAAAGCACAATAAGGCGAATTTTCGCTAATCGCAATCGCCTCAAAACCCTTTGGTAGGTCTTTTACATAGTCGCTATGGCTCATCCATACGATTTGTTTTGAAGGTGTATCTTTAAAAAGATCGTGCTCTTTTACGACGCTAAGTTCAGCCTTGCCATACTCTTTGTGATCAGCTGCTAAAACCTCAGCACCATGCGTGTGAGCAAGTAGCTGCATGCCGTAGCAAACGCCAAGTATAGGGATATTTAGCTCAAAGACGCCGTTATCGCAAAAGTAGGCATCTTTGGCATAAACGCTAGCTGGACCACCACTTAGGATGATACCTTTTGGATCTTTCGCCTTTATATCGCTTAGTTTTGCGTTAAATGGCAAAATTTCAGTATAAACTCCTTCTTCTCTTAGCCTTCTAGCTATTAGCTGAGTATACTGCGAACCAAAGTCCAAAACTATAATCGTATTGTTCATTTATAACCTTTTAAAAGTAGATGTGAAAAATTTCAAACTGCACATACCAAACAATGAGTGATACGATGTATCCTAAAACTACCATCCATGCATATTTCATATGCGCACCAAAGGTATAAATTCCTTTTAATTTACCCATTACTCCAACGCCAGCTGCTGAGCCAAAGCTGATCATCGAACCGCCGATGCCAGCTGTAAGTGTCACTAGTAACCACTGACTCATAGCCTCGCCCGCATCAGCTCCCATAGCTGGATTTGCTTTTAGAACGGCTGACATAACAGGGACGTTATCAACGACTGCTGAGAGGAAGCCAACTCCGATATTTACAGGTGTTGAGCCAAATTTATCATAAAGCGACACAGCGTAATTTAAAAATCCAGCAAAGTGAAGAGCGCCAACTGCAGCTAAAATTCCAAAGAAGAAAAATAGCGTGTTATTTTCGATCTTTGACATATAGTGAAAGACGTTCATAGGCTCTTCGTCTTTGTGAGCTTTTTTGAAATAGTAAGTGTAAAGGCTAAGCAGTGAGAAGCCAAACATCATGCCCCACATCGCTGGTAAGTGAAACAACTGGTGCATCATAACTGCACAAAAGATGGTAAATGCACCTATGAAGATAACCGCTTTACCGCCCTTTTTCATAAACACTTTTGGCTCATTTGCGACGTCAAAATGAGGCGCAGTATTTGGCACGATGCGTGAAAGTAAAAACGCTGTCACAAACCAGCCGATAAATGAAGCTGGGAAAAGTGCGAAAAAGTCTAAAAATGGTGACTTGCCAGCTGCCCAAACCATAAGTGTAGTGATATCGCCAAATGGACTCCACGCTCCGCCTGCATTTGCTGCTACGACGATGTTTATCGCACCTGCGACTAGGAAATTTGTATTATTTCTATCTATCGTTAAAAGAACTGTTGATAGGATAAGCGCTGTTGTTAGGTTATCAGCCACTGGGCTAATGAAAAACGCCAAAATACCAGTTAGCCAAAATAGCTTTCTGTAAGTGTAGCCTTTTGAAACTAGGTTGTATTTAAGCGCGTTAAACACATCTCTTTCAACAAGTGCTTCGATAAATGTCATCGCTACCATTAAGAAAAAGACGATCTGAGCTATCTCTAAAATCAGGTGATTTACCTCGTGCTCTAGCGAATGCACATCCATGCCATTTATAAGCATATAAACGCCGATTAGCAAAAACATAAAAGTGCCGATAAAGATAGCAGGTTTTGCCTTGTCGATGTGAAAATTCTCTTCTGCTGCTATGAAAAAGTATCCAACAACAAAAATGATAAGCGATAAAATTCCCGCCCATGTAGTAGTTAAGTCAATAGCCGCAGCTTCTCCGTCAGCACCAAAGGCTATAGCAAAAAACAAACTTAGAAGTCCAAATAACCTCATATACTCTCCTTGTAAGATAAAAATTTGCGTATTTTACTTAAATGAGCCTAAAATTTAGGTTAGTTAAATTTATTAAGCTTGCATTACATTTTTATCTTACGCCAAATTTAAGATCAAATTTTATTGATCTTGTCAGTTTTTTTCTCTTTCACAAGTGCATCGCCATAAAATGGATCGTCCTTGTAGCCGCAACCACTAAGCGCAAAAAGAGCGAAAATTAAAATAAAAGATGATAAGATTGCCTTATGAAAGACGCCAAATTTATGATAGATGCTATCCACGAAAATCCTTTGTATAAAGAAAAATTAAGCATGGCAGACGAGTGCCGAGAGCTTCTGCGCCTCATGGGTAAAGCAAAGCGATTTTACATAGCTTTTTGCTATGTTAGAGAAGGTATATTGACCTTCGTTCTCACTCATCCCTCAGGGCTTTTGGAGCTTAGACGTGATAGTAGTATAAATGATATAAAAGAGTTATTAAAAACATTTTGCAAGGTCAAAAAAGATAGCATTTTTGCAAGCGTCATCAAGTCAAAACCTCTTAGCGAGATCAACTATATAAAAAACAAAAAAGAGGAAAATATAAGATTTATCGTGAGCAAATATCTAAAATTTTTTACGCCGCAAACCCCGCAAAGATCAAATTTTATAATGCCAGCAAGCAAGGGCGAGTTTAAAAATTTGGCAGAAAATGAGCAAATTTATAAGAAATTTGAAGAGCTAAGAGAAATTTTGCTAAAGAAAAACGAGCAGGCAAGATGCTAATAGACGAGATAAGAACGCTTCCAAATGAGCCTGGCGTATATCAGTATTTTGACGCTCAAAACAGACTTTTATATGTTGGCAAGGCCAAAATTTTAAAAAACAGGGTCAAAAGCTACTTTAAATTTACCCCAAGCCTCGCCCCAGCTGAAAAACTAAGCCCAAGAATTTCAAAGATGATAAGCGAGGCCGTTCATCTTGAATACATCGTCACACCAAGCGAGGCAGACGCGCTCATACTTGAAAATTCATTCATCAAGCAGCTTAAGCCAAAATACAACATCTTGCTTCGTGACGACAAGACCTACCCTTATATCTTTATAAATTTAAACGATGAATTTCCGAGATTTGAGATCACCAGAAAGGTGGTAAAAGGCTCAAATATACGCTATTTTGGGCCATATTTTAGTGGAGCAGGAGAGCTTCTTGAGGCGCTTTATCTAAATTTCAACCTAGTTCAGAAAAAGTCCTGCATCAAAGGCAAAAAAGCCTGCCTTTTTTACCAGCTAAAACGCTGCTACGCCCCGTGCGAGGGTAAAATTTCAAAAGAGAGCTACGCTAAAATAGTCGCTGACGCCACAGCCGCTTTGCAAAATCCAAATTTGTTAATCGCCCGTCTTGAAGAGCTCATGCTAAACTACGCCAAAGCCGAAGACTACGAGCAAGCAGCCGCGACTAGAGATAAGATGCAAACGCTTAAAAATATGCAAACAAAGGTCGAGGTTGATCTTGCCAAGCTTGAAGACTTTGAGGCCTACTCGGTCGCTTGCGTGCACGATATGATCTGCGCGGTGAGATTTAGCGTGCAAAGTGGCAAGATAACAGGCGTAAAAACTGATATCACGCAGGCTAAAAACGCTCAAAAAGACGAGATAAACGAGGCTTATAAGCAGGCCATTTTAAAAAGCTTTATCGCTGGTCAGCCAATAATTAGCACCAAAATTTACGTCAATGAAAGCTTTGAAGATAGCGAGCTGGTGGAGGAAATTTTAAACGAGAGGTTTGGACGTAAATTTAGCATCACTTGCCCAAAAATAGGCGACAAGCGTAAAATTTGCGAGATCGCTACAAAAAACGCTGAAGTTAGCATCGAAAAATACCTAAAAACGCACGATAACGAGCTACTAAACGAGATAAAAGAGTATTTTAATCTAGCTCACACGCCTTACGTGGTCGAAGCTTACGACAACTCACACCTTTTTGGCGAGGCAAGTGTCGGGGCGATGGTGCGCTATGAGCATGGCGAGTGGGCGAAGCAAAACTACCGCCACATGCACCTAAGCTCTAAAAACGACTACGATCAGATGAGAGAGAGCCTAACAGCTAGAGCGCTTAGGTTTGACAAGCTTAGTCCGCCTGATCTTTGGGTCATTGATGGTGGCGAGGTGCTTTTAAATTTAGCCTGTGAAATTTTAGCAAGTAGCGGGGCAAATGTCGATGTGATCGCTATCTCAAAAGAGAAAATAGACGCCAAAGCTCACCGTGCAAAGGGCGAGGCGAAAGATAAAATTTATACAAAAAATGGCAGCTTTAGCCTAAGCACGAGCGATAAAAAGCTGCAGTTTTTCCAAAAGATGCGCGATGAGAGCCATAGATTTGTCATTAGTTTTCACAGAAAGACAAGGCAGAAAAACGATATGCAAAGATCACAGCTAAGACAAGCTGGCGTATCTGAGGGCAGTATCGCGAAATTAATCAGCTTTTACGGAAGTTTTGATAAAATCAGCGAAGCAAATTTAGACGAAGTGGCAAAAATAACAAACAAAAGCGTAGCAGCAAAGCTTTTAACGCTCAAAGAAGGAAATTTGAAGTGATAATATACGACAAAAACGGTCAAATTTTAGCGATGGGAGATATCTCTCTTGGTCTGCTTGAATTTAAAGATATAAGGGAGTTTTTAAGCGAGCATAAAGACATTGACGAGCTAGTTTTAGACTACAAAGAGTCTGGAGTTTTTATAGATTATCTAGCTAAAAGACCAAATTTAAGAGTAAATTTAAAGACCAAAAACGGCAAAATTTTAAATGCGACGCTTAAATTTTCAAAGATCAGCTCAGTAAAAAATGAAGAGTATTTTGAGCTTTTGATCCTTGATCAAACAGAAATTTACAGCCAAAACCAGCAAGCTGCGATAAAAGCAAAGACCAAACTTCGCTTGCCAAATTTAAAGGTCGATGAAAAAGAGCTTTTGGATAAAGAAGAAGAGGTTTTAAACGAGAGCTGGTTTAGCGAGACTGCTAGCTTTTTAAATTTAAGCAAAAGCGAGTTTGCGACCTACCTTGGTATATTTTTAAGCAAGGCAAAAGATAAGATGATCTTTATCCAAAGTGCGGTGCAAGCGCGAGATGCTAAATTTTTAGAAGAGAGCATAAAGATCTTAAAAGAGCCAGCGCTAAATTTAAAGATCACTCCGCTTGTGGCAAATTTCGATGCGCTTCTTACTAGACCAAACAAGATTAAAAAGATCGCTCAGATAAATGAAAGACTAAGCGAAATAAGCACACTTTGCAATAAATTTTCAAAAAGGCTTGGCAATGAGGGTTAGTAAATTTTTGGTTCTTTTGCCAATATTTTTGGCTGCTATCACTTGCTTTTATAATGGCGCACTCTACTTTGATAAATTTAGGATCTCTTATGGCATAAATAGCGAGGTAAAAAGAGAAAGTTTGATAAGAAAAACCTTAGATGCGATCGTTTCAGAAAGAATTGCTTACGAAAGATATAGTCAAACTAGGTCACCTCAAGATGAAGCGGCTTTAAGAGAGGCAAATGCTGCTAAGAATTTGTTTGTAAAAAGTTTATCAAACACTCTTTCTAACACACCAGATGATAAAAGGATAAGAGATAGGCTAAATGAAGTTTTAAAAAACGCAAATGCAAGTTGGGAGAGCTCTAATCTCTCGTTTCTTAGCTTTGTTGAGTTAGCAAATTCTGCTGTTGAAAGTGGGCAAATTTTATTTAGAGATGTTGCTTTAGACATTGATATCAAGCGTCATATACTCTCTTTACTTAGAACCTATGAGCTGCTTCAAAACGTAAATACCACAAAAGAGCATATCTTGGCTGTGCTTATGGGTAAAGAAAAAATTACCGAAAGTTCGCTAAAACAATCTCTAGATAGCCTTAAATACAACGATATAAATGCAAATTTACTCCCAAATGGCGACATAAAAGACAACATAATAAGAGATATAGATAGGCTTGATAATATAGAGACCTCTCAGGGCTATGACGAGATCCGCCTTAAGCTAAAGCTAAAAAATGAGCTAACACGTGATGAAATTTTGCAGATATATACCTTTGAAAGCAATAGAGCCAAGCTCTTTAGCAAGATAGCAAATGTCTTAAGTGACGAGCTAAAGAGACTAAATGATAACTTTAGAGTAAAGGTGCTTAGTCTAATATTTTTGATGTTTTTTCTATCGCTTTGGCTCTTTTACGCTGGCTATAAAACATATATCTGGCTAAAAGCTCTAGAAAATTTAAACCAAAAAATGAAGCTTGTAAGAAATGAAATTTTAAAAAGAGGCGATAGAAATCCACAAAATTTAATAGAAAGTTTCATCGCGCTATATAAAGAGCTACTTCAAAAATATGAGCAAGAAAGAGGCTTTACAGCGATAAAAGATAGGCTGCTAGTTAGGCTAAATAAGAAATTTTATCTCTCAAAAGAGCAAATTTTAAGCTCGGTCGCTACGCTAAAAAAAGATGAAAACGTGGTAAAAAATGAGCTTGTTTTTGAAAATTTAGAAAAAAATAGCCAGATAATCGCGATAAATTATAGCAATATAAAAGGCTTGCTTGATAGCAGAAATGGCGAAGTTGGACTAAATTTAAAGCCATTTAACCCACAAATTTTGTTTTCAAACATACTTGAAGCGCAGATACCTTTCACGCAAGAGAAAAAGCTAAATTTCTTAACCTATCTTGATGCAAACATTAGCGACGAACTGGAGGGCGATAGCGAGAAGATAAGCGTCGTCTTTGGCTCTATCATGCAGGCTGTCGTGACAAAATGCGATAAATTTGCCAACTTGATAGTAGAGATAAAAAATGTCAGCGACGCTCTTAGTCAAAGCGGCCTTTTACTCATCGAAACAAAGATAAGGACAAATCAAATTTTCATAAATGAAGAGCAGATAAAGGCTTTAAGCGCAGAAGATGAAAGCGAGATAAACGATGAAGAGAGCGAGTTTTATCTCAGACTTGCTAGCTTTTATCTAGGGCTTTTTAACTCAAACCTTGATATAAGCACGCTTGGCGGAGCTGGCAATGAGTTTAAATTTATCCTTAGCCTAAAAAAGGTGCAAAAACTGCAAAATTTCAGCCTAAATCACGAGCTAAGGATCGCATATCTGCCTGATATAAATGCAAAATACAATGAATTTTTCGCAGCTACTTTAGAAGATATGGGGCTTAGGTTTCAAAATATTATCTCAAACAACCAAGCACTAGCGAAAAACTACGACATCGTCTTTGCAAGGCAGAGTGCTAGTAAAAATATAAATATAAAAAATGCGGTCTTGCTAAAAGATCCGCTCACGCCACTTAGCGTTGCGCGGCTTGTCTATATGGAGAAGAACAAGGGCGAGAGCTTGACTGAAGAGAAAGTGCTCTTTTTGCTATGCGATAAAAATCCGCTTAGTCTTGAGATGTTTTCGCGCGCTTTTAGCTTCTTAGACTGCGAAGTAATAGGCGTTAGCAGCCATAAAGAGCTTAAGCAAGCACTGCTTTTAAATAGGTTTAACGCGGTTTTTATCGATGCTTCATTTTTTGAAAATGGCGTGGCAAATTTCGTAAAAGAGATAAGATCGCTTCAAGAAGAGAAGATAAATTTAGTCGCTGTGGTCTCAAACACCTCAAATATCCCTGAAAGAGAGCTGCTACCTGCTTTTGATGAGAAGATCAGAAAGCCTTTTAGCAAAGATGATCTAAATCAAATTTTGCCTAAATTTATCAAAAACTATAAGCCAAGCAAAGAAAATAGATACTTTAGCAAAAATGAAAATATAGTGATTTACAAGAGCACGAAGCTTGAAAATAAGATATTTGCTGGCGCTCTTGGCGAGTTTCAAAACACGCTTGAGATCGCAAATAGCTTTAGCGAGCTTTTGATAAAGATAAAGACAAAACCTTGCTCGCTAGCGCTTGTGGATGAAGCAGCGGAGGGTTTTGATATAAAAGAGCTAATAGCCACGATATCTGAGCTTAGATCTGGGCTAAAGCTAGATGCCAGAGTGCTTCTTTTTAGCAACAACTTGGAGCTTAAAAATCAAAAAGAGTATATAAAAATCCTATCTCCAAGTGTGAGCAAGATAGAGCTTACAAACTTCGTAAAATCAGAGCTTAGTGAGATAAATTCGACCCAAAATGAACTAAAGAACAACTTTAAGTTTATAAAATTTAAGAGTTGAGTGTTTGGCTAGCTTATAAATTTGAACTAAATTTCTAGGCTTGCATCTTTAGTAAATTTATGTGAGATAAAATTTAAATTTTTGCTGGTAAATTTGCCGCTTTGATTTAAGGATTTGTAGGTTTTTGAATTTATTTAAGCCGATAGTAGATCAAATTTATTCTTAAAACGGCATAGGTAAAAATAGAAATTTAACTAGCCTGTAAATTTAGCATTAGGCTAGCTTTGGATCAATTTTACTCTTTTATCCTACCGATAGCTTCAGCAAATTTAAGCTCTTTATTTTCAAAAAGGTTGTATTCGATCGCATCTTTTTCGCTAAGTATGACGATGGTCGAACCAAGCTCGAAATTTCCAAGGCGCTCGCCCTTTTTGATATGTAAATTTTCATACTCATAAATTTGTGTGAAATTTGCCATCGCATTTGTCTGGATGCGATCATCAAAGCAAAATTTCATCTTACCAACGTTTAGCGCACCCACAAAAACTAGCCAAAGTTTTTTGCCATTTTTCATCTCGCAAAGTAGTGCCACACGCTCGTTTTTAGTATAAAGGCTATCGACCTTGCCAAGCCATTTTACCGCCACACTGTAAAGCTTGCCAGGGATATATACCGCTTTTTTTATCGTGATATCACAAGGTGCGTGATAGTGATGATAGTCTTTTGGGCTAAGATAGATGTTGGCAAAGTCAAACTCGCCATCAAGCTCGCCCTGCCCCAAAAGCTCCTTCACACCGTAGCTCATGCCTTTTATACTAAAAGCTTCTAGCTCTTTCGTGGTGCCAAAACTAAGGCAGGTACCATCAACAGGACTTATAAATATCTCATCTGCAGCGTCAAATTCTCTTGGCTTCAAGAGCTCCCTGGTGAAAAGTTCGTTTAAATTTTTATACTCACTTGCTGGCTTAAACTCGCTCATGTCGATCTTAAATAGCTTTACATAAAAGGAGTTGATAAGCTCTTGAAGCGGTTTGAAAAAGTTTAATTTAGCAACCTTGCCAAAAAATTGAGAAAAGAGATTGTCCTTGTTCATTTTAGTCCTTGCTTAAATTTAAAATAGCGATCTCACTGGGAGCAAAGATCCTAACCGGAGGTCCCCAAAATCCTGCACCGCTACTAACATAAGCTTGCATTTTATCATTAATCTTATAAAGCCCATGTAAAAAACCTTGATCCAACAAAACTAGGATACTAAAAGGGAAAATTTGTCCAGCGTGCGTGTGACCGCAAAGGACTAGATCGACATCTTTTTGCATAGTTTTTATAAATTTTGGCTGATGAGAGAGTAGGATGGTCGGTAGATCTGGGTCACATCCTGCTAGCGCTTCGTCTAAATTTGGCTCTAAATTTTTAAACCTTATGCCAGCTAGATCATAGACCCCTGCCAAATTTATACCAGCTATTTTTTCATTTTTATTACCAAGTATCCTAATGCCAAGAGCGCGAATTTTTTCTAGTATCCCATCAACTCCGTGGTAGTATTCGTGATTACCAGGGACATAAAAGGTGCCATAGATGCTTTTAAGATTTTTTAATGGATCTAAAAAATCCCCTATAAGTTCAGCTCTCATATCAACCAAGTCGCCAACTATCACCACTAAATCTGGTCTAGCTAAATTTATCTCTTTTACAAGCTCAGCAACAAAATCCTTTTGCAAAAACTCGCCAATATGCACATCAGTTATCATGGCTATTTTTAGATCACTTTGTAAATTTTTTATTTTTATATTAATCTGTCTGATCTTTGGCGGAGTGAGTGCGTTAAAAATTCCTTTCAAAAAGCAAGCAACTATAAAAACAACAAATGTCACATCAAAGCAAAATTTAATAAATTTTCGTCTTGTGGGATTAAAATGAGCTTTTGAGCAAATGGATCTAACAACATCATAAAACAAACTAACACCAAATAAAAATAGAGAAAAACCAATGAGCGTCCCTGCTATCAGGTAGAGTTCTATATTTAAAAAAGAAAATCTTAGTTGAAGAACAAATACAAATTCAAGCAC
>NZ_CABPVA010000004.1:163527-165870 GCF_902460595.1 Campylobacter concisus | reverse complement strand
TTGAAAACAAAGATTATATTTTATATTTTTAAATTTACATTATAGTTTTTATTAATTATTTAGAACAATTTGTAGTGCTAAACCGTATGATTTTATAATTTAAATTTACAAAAATAATTATTAAAAGATATTTGCCTTAGGATAATAACTAAAAGATAAAATTTGGAATTTAAAAATAAAAAGGTGGGAAAACTCCCACCTTAAAAAAGATTACTGGACTTTGCCAGATTCAATTCTTTCTTTATAGATTTTGCGAAGTTTTCTTATATCATTTTTAACTTCGAATACACCATGCCAGTGTGAGTAGTCAGGGCCACCCATTAGAGCGCCTTGTCTCATACGACGACCTTCATGGTGCCACATATGATAATAGACATCTTGGAATTCATCTGACCAAGCATCTTCTAGTAGTAGGTTTTTAGCTTTCAACTCTTCAAGCATCTTAGTTGCTTCAGCGCTATAAACGTTATAAAGCTCTACTTGTTTATCACCCATAATGAAGAAGTTATCTGTGTGAGTTGTAGAGTGGCAAGCTTTACAAACTAGTTTCATCTCAGCACGTGCTTTTTCAGGATCGCCACTTGGGTGACCTGCTAGAGGTGTTCCTATGTTTAGTTTGCCAGTTTTTTCGTAAATAGCAGCAGCTTGTTCATCACCAGCTGTTCTTAGCTTACTGCTGATGCCCCATAGGTTCCATTTTAGTCTTCTTGAAACGTTGTGAGTTGTTGTTGTTTCACCAACACCACTCATGTGGCAAGCTGCACAAGTTGGAGCTCTAAAGTCTGGTACATCCCATGTATCAGGAGCAGCATCAAAGTTCCATTTGTGAGCTTCACTGTTATAGATATGTCCGTGCATTGAGTTGTTAAAGATCTCAATATCTGGGTGATCAGGTCCAAGGTGGCAAGATGCACAAGCAGCTGGTTTTCTAGCTTCAGCTACGCTAAATGTGTGCGCGCTGTGACATGATTTACAGTTACCTACGCCACCATCTGGATAAACATTGCCTATACCATAGTTTGGCCAAGTCTCTTTTGTAGGTTTGTGATCAGCGTCTAGTTTGATGACGGTTCCGTGGCACTGAGAACAACCAGTGGCATCTGGAGCCATTTTAAAGTCAGGATGATCTGCTCCCTCATAGTGATACATTAGTTTCACCATTGCAGGATTAGCATACATTTGCATAGCAGCTCTTGCGTGACCGCTCTTTACTAGTTCATCAACTTCGTTTTCGTGGCACTTAGCACAAGTTTTTGGGCTAACTAGCATTGAAACATGGTTGTTAGAATCTTTTGGATGCACCTTAACTGAAGCCATAGGATTATCTGCATTTACAGAGTGGCAATCCATACAACTTACGCCAACGTGAGCGTGGCGACTATTTTTCCAATCGGCAACTATGCCGGGTGTCTCTTTAGCATGGCACTCAACACAGCTTTTTGATAAATCTGACATTTTGTGAGCAACTTTAATGTTTTTTACAACATTAAGGTTTAAAGCGTCAGATTTATTTGCATCCATGTTTGCGGCAAAGCCAAAAGACATTAGACAGGCTAATAACATTAGCGACTTTTTAAACATCTCTCCTCCTTACTTGGTTTTATTGTTTTCTTGTTTTTTAATTGCTTCAAATTTATCGATTTGTAGTCCTAAATTCTTGTGACCAACGTGCTCGTGGCAATCAACACATGATTTTTTATTAGGATTTCCAAGAACGAAATAATCTCTATGTGGCAAGAATGATTTACCAGCTTGAATAACATTTTTTAAATTTGAGTGGCAGGTTAAACATCCACTATCATAGACAAAGTGAGATGCATGCTCGCGTTTTTTACGCCAGTCGATCTTGTCTGTATCTGTAAAAAATGTCTTATAGCCATCATTTATCGATACTTTAAGTTTTGTAAGTACATAGGTATAGGCACTTGTATGGTTTAGGTGACAGGCTGAACATTCAGCTTTTATGCCAAGCTTGTTATTGCCGCCGTGTACATCTTCATGATATGCAGCATTCATAGGATCCATCGTGTGACAAATGGTACAGATGTAGCCGCTACCAGTCGCATGAAGTGCATCAGCTATGCCCATAGAAGCGATAAGGCCGATTACGATGCCTATTATCACAGATGACCAAACAAAAAATTTCTTCTTAACTTCAGCCAAAATTTCCTCCTGAATTTATCAATATATCGTAAATTTTTACGAAAATTTTAGACGAATACTATCCAAAAAAATATAAATTTTTTCTTTAAGTAAATGAAAATATTTATTTGATATTAACTTTCAATAAGAATAAATTTCTTGTAGCCCACCTACATCTTTTTCCAAAATTTGGTTCTTCTC
>NZ_CABPVA010000004.1:147511-163383 GCF_902460595.1 Campylobacter concisus | reverse complement strand
GATGAAATTTTTGTATGTTTTAGTTCATTAAATAGATCTTCATGATTTAAAATGAACCTAGCCACCTTCTCTTCGGAGCTAAGTATTAGTTCTTGGTGGAGTAAATTTGTTGTTATTCTTATCTTTTGAGCCATTGATTTTAGAAATTTCATGCAAATTTCTGGCTTTGTCAAAAATTGTGTTTCAAATTTTTCATAATTTATCTTTAAAACTTCACCAGAGATAGTAAAAATGGCGCTTGCTGGATAAGGTATATTTTCAAAATTTACAACTTCAGCTACAAAATTCATAGGTGCAAGCTGATGGATAAAAATTTCCTTGCCATTTGCCGTAGTTTTATAAAGTTTAACCGAGCCAGTTATCAAAAATGTAAGCCACTTTGGCTCCTCGCCCTCTATAAATAAAAACTCGCCTTTTTTGTATTTTTTAACAACACTGATTGCTTCAAGTTTGGCTAGGTCATCGGCACTAAGACCTTGAAAAAATGGGATTTGTTTTATCATATTTCACTCGCTTTTAAGATAAAAAAGCATTTTAGCATAAAAAATAGGACAAAATTTAACGGATTTCAAAGGGAGCTTTCTCCCTTTGATTTAAGAATTTATTTTTTAAGAAGATCTCTGATCTCAGTTAGAAGTGCTATATCAGCAGGAGTTTCAGGCTCTGCAGGAGCTGCCTCTTCTTCTTTTGGTAGTTTATTTTTAAGTGTATTTAAAGCTTTGATGACGCAAAAAATACAAAACGCAATGATTAAAAAATCAACCATTGTTTGTATAAATGAGCCATAGTTTATCGTAACAGCTGGCGCACCTTCTGCTGCTTCTTTTAATGTTAGCTTAAGATCAGTGAAATTTACACCGCCTGTTATAACACCAACCACTGGCATGATAATATCACCAACTAGCGATGAAACGATCTTTCCAAATGCCCCACCGATAACAACACCAACTGCCATATCTATGACATTTCCGCGCATCGCAAATTCTTTAAATTCGCTGATCAAACTCATTCTTTCTCCTATAAATAGTTAAATTTTCGTGCGGATTTTATAAAAAATATGCTTTGCTTAGCCTAAAAATTTAAAATTACATAACTTTAAATTTATCAAGCGAGTGTTATAATCCAAACTTCAAATTTAACGTAAGGAATGAGCTTATGTATCGTTTTGCACCCTCTCCAACAGGAGATATGCACATAGGAAATTTACGTGCTGCTATTTTCAACTATATTTGTTCTTTGCAAGATAAAAGTGGCTTTATTTTACGCATAGAAGATACCGACAAAGAGCGAAATATCGAGGGAAAAGAGAAAGATATCTTAGAAATTTTGAGCAAATTTGGCATAAAACCAGAACAAATTTACATCCAAAGTGAAAATTTAAAATTCCACAGACAGCTTGCATCAAAGCTTCTCATCGATAAAAAAGCCTTTGCCTGCTTTTGCACCGAAGAAGAGCTCGAAGCAAAAAAACAAAAAGCAAAAGAGCAAGGCGTGGCATATAGATATGACGGCACCTGCGAGAGACTAAGCGACGCTGAAGTTTTAAACTGCGAGAAGCCATTTGTCATCCGCATGAAAAAACCAACACGCACGATGAGCTTTACAGATGCGATCAAAGGCGAGCTAAGCTTTGAACCAGACGCCGTTGATAGCTTTGTCATCATGAGAGCGGACAAAACTCCGACTTATAACTTCGCCTGCGCGGTTGATGATATGCTTGAGGGCGTGACCTTTGTCATACGCGGCGAGGATCACGTGAGCAACACACCAAAGCAAGACCTCATACGCGAGGGTCTTGGCTACACTGGCAAGATGAACTACGCGCATTTACCTATCCTTTTAAATATAGAGGGCAAAAAAATGAGCAAACGCGAGAACGAATCAAGCGTAAAATGGCTCTTTGAGCAGGGATTTTTACCTGAGGCGATCGCAAACTATCTGATACTTCTTGGCAACAAAACTCCAACTGAAATTTTTACGATAGAAGATGCAGTGAAGTGGTTTGATATAACTAAAATTTCACGCTCACCTGCTAGATTTGACGTGAAAAAGCTTGAGCAGATAAATAGAGAACACATAAAGCTTGCTTCAAAAGAGCGCATAAAGGAGATCTTTGGCGTGGATGATAGCAAGGTTGAGCTAGTTAAATTTTATACTCAAGAAAGCTCTCTAGTGCCTGAGATAAAGGCAAAAGTAGAGGCTATATACTCACCAAAAATAGCTCCAGACGAGTATAAAAACGAATTTGAGATCATCAAAAAAGCAGCTCGTAATTTAAAACCGTGCGAGAGCTTTGATGAGTTTAAAAAAGAGCTTATGAGCGCTACAAATTTAAAAGGCAAAAACTTTTTCATGCCGCTACGTGCGCTTCTTACAAACGACCTTCACGGCCCTGAGCTAAGCGAGCTCTATCCACTGATCAAAGATGATCTAGGCAAAATTTTAATCTAGGAGCAAAAATGATACTTTCCACCCTATTTTCAGCGGTCGCAAACATTTTGCACCTTATCATCACGGTATATACGTGGATCGTCATCGCAGCGGCTCTCATTAGCTGGGTCAAGCCTGATCCTAGCTCGCCAGTCGTGCAGCTACTTTATAGGCTGACTGATCCTGTTTATAGCTTCATCAGACGCTACATCAAAACAGAATTTAACGGCATCGACTTTGCCCCGCTCATCGTGCTTTTAGCACTTCAACTCATAGATCAATTTTTAATAAGGCTTTTATTTGTTTTTGCTGCGTCACTTTAGTATCCTCTCTTTAGCCTGCGTTGCTCTTTTAGCTAAAATTTACACCTACGAGGAGCTAAAAAACGAGCCAAAAAGCCTTGCAAAAGACTACTACATAAACCGCCTTATAAACGAGGGTAGCTACACAAAGGAGCAGATAGCAGAGCTTTCACGCGACGTTTTTAGAAAAAGCGGCTTAGTTCAAAAATCAATCAATAAAATTTTACCTCCCAAAGCAGCCCCTAGCAAATGCCCTGGCATAAGCGCAAGCAACATCACAAGTGCTAGCTTGGCTTGCCAAAATTTACTAACAACGATGAGCTTTTCTCTAAAACTTGATAGCAAAACTCGTGAAATTTTAGCGGCAAATCTTGCAAATACAAATTCAGAAAAAGCTAGAATTTTACGCACTTTAAACGAGCCAAACCCGGCTCTTAGCTTTGCAAATGCAAATGATACAAAGAGCTTTTTAGAGCTTTTTAACGCTTCAAGTCCGCAAAGCAAAAGTGCTCTTTTTAGCGTAAATTTTGAAGCAAATTTTATGAACAAGCTCTACATGCAAAAGGGCTTTACAAATTTACTAAACGATGTAGTCTTTAATAAAAAATATGAAAGCTTTAGAAGAAATTTACTTAGCATAGATCCAGCTGTAACTGAAAAAAGTGACGCATTTACACTTGGACTAAACGCCATCTTGCTTGGTCAAAATGACGTTGCATTTAGCTTTTTCACAAGAGCTAAAAATACCTTTGATAGGGCTTGGCAAAGGGACAATGCCACATTTTGGCAGTATGAGCTAAGCGGCGATGAGAGTTTTTTAAAAGAGCTAAGCTCTAGTAAAGATGCAAATATCTACTCACTTTACGCAAGAGATTTGGTCGGTGGCGAACCGCTTGAAGTGATCGTACCAAGACCTAGCAAGCAAAATATCGAAAATTTTGATGTGAGCGATCCGTTTTTATGGAACAAAACCGCTGCCCTTGCAAAGGATATGAACGCCACGCAGGCAAGCGAATTTGCAATGAGATTTTACACAAACGAGAGCATCGGCGCATACGCATACTTCATGCAAAAGGCGCACGGCTGGGAGAAGCAGTACTTTTTGATGCCAAGCTCACCAGAGCTTGAGGGCATCAGCACTGAGCGAAAGTCGATGATCTACGCACTAGCAAGGCAAGAGAGCCTCTTTATCCCAAGCGTCGTTTCTACCTCTTACGCCCTTGGCATGATGCAGTTTATGCCATTTCTTGCAAATGCGATCGGCAAAAAAGAGCTAAAAATTCCAAATTTTGACCAAGACGATCTTTTTAAAACTGATGTTGCATTTAAATTTGCAAATCACCACCTAAACTACCTTGATAAATTTCTTTATCATCCACTCTTTACCGCATACGCGTATAACGGTGGTATCGGTTTTACCAAAAAGGTCATCACAAGAGATGATATGTTTAAAGAGGGAAAATTTGAGCCGTTTTTATCGATCGAGCTAGTCCCAGTGGCTGAGACTAGAAACTACGGCAAGAAGGTGCTTGCAAACTATGTGATCTATATGGCGCTTAATGGTTCCAGTATAAAGATTTCGCAACTTTTCGAAAATTTAACAAAACCGGCTTTGACTGATAAATTTCGAAACTAAGCGCGAGATCGTCACTTTGCTTACTTGGTGCGGTCACTTCGTAATAGACCGCCCAAGGCATAGAAAATCCAGCAAATTTAAGCATCTCGTCACTTTCATCAAGCAGCCTTGCATTTGTGGCATTTGAGTCGCCATTTACCTTTATATTGCTCAAATTTTGCGCATGCTCTTTTGGGTTTATGGCTACTAAAAAGTGCTCTTTACTCTCGTCTAAATTTGAGTTATATATTGGATTTAGATAGGTTGCGATTATAAGCGTTCTATCGGTGCCATCGATGATCTCACTCTTGCTTGTGTAGGCTAAAAGCTCATTTTTTAGTGGCTCATGCACGATCACTTTTTGATCGGCGCAGCCAAATATCATCAAAATAAATATAAAAAATAGTGTAAATTTTCTCATAAAAAACTCTTAAAATATTAAATTTTCTCGCATTTTAGCATTTTATTTTTTAAATTTCACTCATAAATTTTAAAGCCAATATGAGCTATAATCGCAAGAAATTTTAACGAAAAAGGCTCTTATGAAAAGACTTGCCATTGCTTTTTCTGGCCCTTCAAATAGCGGAAAAACGACGCTTATCTTAAAAGTCGCAAAAAAATTTATAGATGATGGGCTAAAGGTCGTTGTAGTCAAGCACGACCCAGGCGACAAGGCCAAATTTGACGTTGAAGGCAAGGATAGCTTTAAATTTTCTCAGGCAGGAGCTGACGTAGTCGTGATGAGTCCGACTAGAACGACTTACTTTTCACAAAGCTCGCAAGGCATAGACGAGGTCATAAGGATGATCGGTGAGTTTGATATGCTCTTAGTCGAGGGGCTAAAGACACTGCCACTGCCAAGACTAAGCGTCTTTAGAGGCGAGATCGATGAAGCTTATCTTAGCTTTTCAGATGCGATCGCCACTTATAAAAAGCAGATCCCCTACGAGATCACAAATCTAAATTTAGACGATATAGACGCCATTTGTGCGTGGATAATCAAAAATGCAAAGGCTGTATAATGCAAGAACTAAACCAAATTTTTAACACCGTTAAAGATATCGCAAAAGAGATAAGCGAGGTCATAAAATATGCCGATCTTGGCTATACAACTCACGAAAACGCAACTGGCGACACCCAGCTAAAGCTTGACGTTAAAAGTGACGAGATCATCACGGCTAAATTTAAGCAGCTTTCATGCGTAAAAGCGCTAATTAGCGAAGAGAAAGAGGACGAGCTTGAGATAAATAAAAACGCTAAATTTATAATCGCTTATGATCCGCTTGATGGCTCAAGCTTAGTTGATGTAAATTTTGCTGTTGGCTCGATCTTTGGCATATACGAAGACGAGGTAAAACCAGAAAATTTAATAGCCGCAGCTTACAGCATATATGGTCCAAGACTTGAGCTAGTGATTGCTGAGAAAAAGGGCGCTTTGCCTAAATTTTATAGGCTTGGCAAAGATGGCGAGTTTAAATTTGTAAAAGAGCTTGAGCTAAAAGAAAAAGGCAAGCTAAACGCCACGGGAGCTACGCAAAAAGGCTGGAGCCAAACTCATAGAAACTTCATAAACGAGCTATTTAACGAGGGCTACAGGCTAAGATACTCAGGTGCGATGGTGAGCGACTTGCATCAAATTTTACTAAAAGGCGGCGGTCTTTTTAGCTACCCAGCAACAAGCGATCATCCAAATGGCAAGCTAAGGGTTGTCTTTGAAGTGTTGCCATTTGCCTTTATATATGAAAACGCAAAGGGCGCAACGACAGATGGCAAAAATCAAACACTTTTTGATATAAAAATAGAAAAAATTCACCAAACAACGCCATGCTTCTTTGGCTCACGTGATGAAATTTCTCTTTTGCATAAATTTTACGAGCAAAAATAATGCAAGAAGCACAAGCAAACGAGCCACTTGACGCATTTGAGCTAGCCCTAAAGCAAAAGGCAAAGATCATGCAAGAGTGCCAAGAGCAAAAAGGTCGCAAAAGCTGTTTTAACTGCGAGGCATTTTTTGACTGCGAGACGAGGATAGAGTATGTAAATAGCTGCTACAACTCGATGTCAAAAGGCAACACCGGCAGTGACGGCGGATTTGATTTTTAAATTTAAAGGAAAAATATGAAAGAAAAAGCTTATATAACCACTCCGATTTATTACGTAAATGACGTGCCACACATCGGCCACGCCTACACGACTATCATCGCTGACACACTTGCTAGATTTAACCGTTTGCAAGGCAAAGAGACCTACTTCATGACTGGCACAGATGAGCATGGTCAAAAGATCGAGCAAGCAGCTCGCGCTAGAGGCAAAACGCCAAAAGAGTACGCTGATGAGATCAGTGCGAAATTTAGATCGCTTTGGGACGAATTTGAGATAAGCTACGACCACTTCATAAGGACGACCGACGAAGAGCACAAGCAAACCGTGCAAAATGTCTTTGAAAAGATGCAAGCAAATGGCGATATATACAAAGGCGAGTACGAGGGCTTTTACTGCGTTAGCTGCGAGACATTTTTTAACCAAAGAGACCTACTTGAGGACAACCGCTGTCCAGACTGCGGCCGCGTGACATCTTTGGTTAAAGAAGAGAGCTACTTTTTCAAGCTTTCAAAATACGAAGACGCACTTTTAAAATGGTATGAAAACGACGAGCTTTGCGTCATCCCAAAGGGTAAGAAAAACGAGGTCGTAAGCTTTGTAAAAGGTGGGCTAAAAGATCTATCTGTGACAAGAACGAGCTTTGACTGGGGCATAAAGCTACCAAAGAGCGCAAACGACGACAAGCACGTTATGTATGTCTGGCTTGACGCACTCATAAACTACTTAACAACACTAGGATACTCAAGAGATAACGCTAGAATGGACTTTTGGCCGCACACCACACACATCGTTGGCAAAGACATTTTGCGTTTTCACGCAGTTTATTGGCCGGCATTTTTGATGAGCCTTGGCTTGCCACTACCAAAACACGTCGCAGCGCACGGCTGGTGGACGATAGATGGCGAAAAGATGAGCAAAAGCAAGGGCAACGTCATCAACCCAAGAGAGGTCGCAAACGCTTATGGACTTGAAAATTTCAGATACTTTTTGCTTAGAGAGGTGCCGTTTGGACAAGATGGAGACTACAGCCAAAAGGCCTTGATCGAGCGCATAAACTCAGAGCTTGGCAACGGACTTGGCAACTTGCTAAGCCGCATCGTAGGCATGAGCGCAAAGTATAGCGACTACAAGATCGACTCAAAAGACGTGGTCAAATTTCACAAAGCCGAGCTTGATGAGGCGAAGGGCTACCTTGATGAGGCAATTAAAAATTTAGAAAATTTAGCGACAAACCGCTATTTAGAGGATCTTTGGAAGGTCGTAACGCTTGCAAACGCAGCCGTTGCGAAGTATGAGCCATGGTCGCTTGTAAAAGCTGGCAAAAGTGACGAAGCAAACGCACTTGTGGCACTTTGTGCAAATTTACTTGCAAAAGTGGCGATACTGCTTAGCCCAGCTATGCCAAAAACTTGCGCTAAGATAGCTGATACGCTTGGCTTTAGCATAGATACGGCCTCTTATGAAAGCCTTGTCTTAAAAAATGAAATTTCAAATTTTGCGGCAAAAGCTACTGAGCCACTCTTCCCAAGGATAGAAAAAGAGCTAATGGGCGAGGCTAGCAAGCCAAAAGATGAAGCAAAAGTAGAGGCAAAAGCTGAGCCAAAAGAGGAGAAAAAAGAAGAAGGTATCATTAGCATCGATGACTTTGCCAAAATTGTGATAAAAGTAGGCGAAGTGCTCGAGTGCGAGAAAGTTGAGGGCAGTGAGAAGCTGCTTAAATTTAAGATAGACCTTGGCGAGGAGCAGCCACGTCAAATTTTATCAGGCATCGCCAAATACTACGAGCCTAGCTCGCTTGTGGGCAAGCAAGTTTGCGTTTTAGCAAATTTAAAAGAGCGAACGATGATGAAAAAATATGTCTCACAAGGCATGATCCTAAGCGCATCAGACGGCTCGCTAACGCTTCTTGGCACGCAGGGCAAGGTCAAAAACGGCGCGATCGTTGGCTAAATGACGATAGAAAATTTAACCCACATAATAAATGGGCAAATTTTAAACAACCCAAGCATATCAAGCGTGACTAGCTTCGCGTTTGAGGCTAAAAATATAAAACGAGGCTACGCTCTCATCGCTACGCAAAGCGATCAGATCGCACCTGCTATAAAGCAAGGCGCCTACGCTATCATTAGCGAAGAGGAGATCACGCCAAGCGACGATGAGATAGCCTTTATCAAGGTAGCAAGCCTGCAAACGGCTATCATCAAGCTCATGCGCTTTGAGGCGATCCACAAAAATATCAAATTTTGCGCGGTCAATCCCTTCATAAAAGCGCTTTTAGAGAAGTCGCACCTTGAAAAAAACGCCCACGTCATACCTGAAAATTTAACCGAGCTTTTTTACAAAATTTTTCATGCAAATTTGTTTGACACATTTTTTAGCGACGATACAAGGATACTTCAAAGACTCTCACTACTTTACGAGACAGCCTGGACTGACACAAACATAAGCGTGCTAAATCCAAGCTCGATCTTTTTTACAACGCTCATTTACGATGACAAATACTATCAAAATTTATCCATCCCCCGGGTTTTTGCTGGGATGTTTTGCGGACTTCTTGGCTATCTTAAGAAAAATAATATCGGCTTTAAAGTGACAGAAAGCAGGATTTCATCGCACTTTGACCCAGTCTTTATCGACAAAGACTTTAAGCCAGTTGGTTTTGGTAGCAGTTTTAGAGCGGTGATAGCTGAAGAAGACGAGGAGTTATTTTTGACTGAAAGTATATTTCTAAGGCGAAATTTCAGCGAAAGCGAGCTTAAATTTTGCCTGCCAAAAGATAGCACACTAAAGGTTGAAAACGCCATTTTTTATGAAAATTTAGACGAGATAAAGAAGCTACAAAATTTCGTCTACGCCCTTGTGCTTTGCAAAAAAGAAGATCTGCTTGATAGCTTAAGTCAAAGCAAAGAGCAAGGCGGACTCTTTTAAATTTAGAGCCAGAGCCTAAGCCCTGGCAGTTTTTTACTCACCTAAGAAGTATTTTAGATCAGCTTGCGCGTCGCCGCTAATTGGTCTAACGTTAAATTTATCCACTAAGAAATTTATGATCTCTTCATTGAAAAATTTAGGCAAGCTTGGTCCTACGTTGATATTTTTGATACCAAGGCTAAATAGCGCTAGCAAGATGATGACCGCTTTTTGCTCCATCCACATTAGCACGATAGAAACTGGTAGGTCATTTACTGCGATGCCTGTTGCCTCGCTTAGTGCAAGAGCGATCTTAACTGCGCCGTTGCTGTCGTTGCACTGGCCAAGGTCGATGTAGCGTGGTAGCTCGGTGCCTGGGACGTTGCCAAAGTCGATGTCGTTAAATCTAAATTTACCACAGCTTGAAGTAAGTATCACGCAGTCTTTTGGAAGGCTAGCAGCTAGCTCTCTATAGTACTCACGTCCCTTGCCAGGCGCGTCACAGCCAGCGATGACGAAAAATCTGCGGATCTTGCCTGTGTTGATCGCCTCTAAAATTTGAGGGGCTAAAGTTAGGATAGTCTTGTAGTGGCCGCCAGTTACTAGGCTCTCGTCGCTATCAAAGCCGCTAACGTCGCCACAGGCTAGTGCGCACTCGATAAGTGGCGTGAAGTCGTCGTTTTCGATGTGTTTTACGCCGTTTGTACCTGCGATTGAGTAGCCAAATAGCCTGTCAGCGTATGTGCAGTTTGAGCGTAGTGGCACGATGCAGTTTGTTGTCATTAGTATCGCGCCTTTAAATTCGTTAAATAGCTTAGTTTGGTCAAACCACGCCTTGCCGACGTTGCCTTTTAGGTGGCTATACTTGCGTAGTTCTGGGTATCCGTGAGCTGGTAGCATCTCTGAGTGAGTGTAGATGTTGATGCCTTTATCTTTTGTCGCCTCAAGTAGCGCTTTTAGGGCATGCAAGTTGTGACCACTTACTAAGATCGCCTTGCCCTCGACTTTGTTTTGGCTCACTTTTACTGGTGTTGGGATGCCAAATTTAGCTGTGTGAGCTTCGCTTAATAGGTTCATCACCTCAACGCCAGCACCGCCTACTTCAAGAAGCTGTTTGATGTGCTCGTCGAAGTTGAAATTTGAGTTTGTAAGCGTAAAATAAAGCGTATCAGCCATAACGCGATCGACATTACTAGTATCAGCGCCAAGCTCGTGCGCGTGATGGCGGTATGCACTAAGGCCTTTTAAGCCAAAAACCATCGTATCTTGCAAAAGTGCTAGCGTGTCGCTCTTGCCACAGGTGCCCATAGGCTGACCCTTTGCACCGCATCCATCCTCAGCGCTCATCTCGCACTGATGGCAAAACATCTTCATATCTTTCATCTTTTCTCCTTGTGAATTTAAAAATTTAAGCGGATTTTATCCTAGATGGCTAGCTATTTTAGTTGATAGCAGTCAAGAAAAGTTAAATTTAAATTTTAGTTGTTAAATTTAAGATTTTATGATTATGGATATCAAAATATAAATTTGAAATTTAGCACAAGGAGTTAATAAAATTTACAAAAAAACGATTTACATTTAAATTTTATTTAAAAGGATGAAAATGAAAAATTTATTACTAGCGATATTTGCCGCCTTTATGCTTTGTGGCTGCGCTCCAAAGGGGATATTTGTGAGTTTGCCAGATGAGCAAGCACCTTCAAATGTTAGCAAAAAGACAAAAATTTACATCGAAAGCGTCAAGGATGTGAGAGCCTTTGAAAACGACCCAAAACAAGCCAGCACCCCATCTTTATACAAGCACAATGTAAATGAAGTTAGCGCAAAAGAGAAACAAAAATACATCGGCAGGACTAGAAGCAGCTATGGCAAGGGGCTATGGAACGTCATTTTAGAAAATAAACAAAGGACAACTAGCGTAGTAAGAGCGCGCATAGAGGACGCCTTTAGAAGTAATGGCTACCAGATTGTAAAAAATGAAAACGAAGTAGATAAGGATACGATAAGCGTCAATGCAAAGATAGAAAAACTTTGGACTTACTTAACGCTTGGTGCGGTAAAAGTCGGTCTAAATGCCGATATAAGCACCACTTTAAGCATAAATAATAAGGAGCTAAGCACGGTCGTAAAACGCAAAGAGGAGTATCTTTTGGTAAATCAAAATGACTATGCAAATATCATCAAAAGCTCTTTGGCTGAGTACAAAGAGAAACTTGCAAAACAGATAGCCGAGCTAAATTTGGAGTAAATTTTAGGCTAGCTACTAAATTTATAGTGGCTAGCTTTTAAATTTCAAGGCAAATTTCACTTTTTATAAGGAATTTTATCAACGGCATTTGCTTTTTTAAAGCCATTTAGCCTTAGCCTGCAGCTATCACAAAGCCCACACGCCTCGTCCTCGCTCTCGTAGCAGCTCCATGTTAGCTCTATTGGTGAATTAAGCTCAAGCGACTTTGAGACGATATCAGCCTTGCTTAAATTTACAAGTGGCGTTATGATCTCGCAAGAAAAATCAGCCGATGTGCCTAAATTTATCGCCTCATTTATGCTTTTTATAAAGCTCTCTTTGCAGTCAGGATACCCAGAACTATCCTCCTCGACCACACCTATGTAGATCGCCTGTGCCCCTTCTTTTTCGGCAAGCGCAGCAGCGATTGAGATAAATACGCCATTTCTAAACGGCACATAGGTGTTTGGCACGTCCTTGCTAACGCCATCTTTTCTTATCTGCATGCTAGCATCAGTTAGCGAATTTCCGCCTATTTGAGCGATGAAGCTAACATCAAGGTTTATCTTTTTAACCGCGCCCAGTTGCTCACATATCTCGTCAAACGCGCGCTTCTCTCGCCTCATCGTCCTTTGGCCATAGTCAAAATGAAGTGCAACCACATCATATCCAGCCCTTTTTGCCATCACAGCGCAAAGCGTGCTATCCATACCGCCGCTCATTATACAAACTGCTTTTTTCATATTTTGCCCTTTAAATTTGCTAAAATTATACAAAAATTTACTAAGGACAAGCCAAAAATGATACTTTGCGAAGAGAGTTATCCTGAAATTTTAGATCAAATTTGCTCATATCTAACGCCTGGTGAAGTTGAGCTAGTTTTTATCAACAAAGATGAGATGAGAGAGCTAAACAGAACTGAGCGTGGTATAGACAAAACCACCGACGTCTTAAGCTTTCCCCTTGAGCTTATCGTCCATGCCCCACTTGGCTCAATAGTCATAAACAAAGATATGGTAAAAGAAAAAGCAGCCGAGCTAAATCACAGCGAAGATGCCGAAACTGCGCTACTTTTCACACATGGCTTGCTGCATATCTTAGGCTTCGATCACGAAAAAGATGATGGGCAGATGAGAGAGAAAGAGTGCGAAGTGATAGCTAAATTTAACTTGCCAAAGAGCCTAATCGTAAGAAGCGAAGATGTTAGGCTCATTGATCTTATAAACAAAAAGGGCTGATAAAGCCCCTACATTAAAGAGCCTCTTTTTTTGTCTCTAAATTTTCAACTTTTGGCGCAAAAGCCTTGTTTATCTTTCTTATCCAGATAACAAGCGAGATAAATAAGATAAAGTAAAGTATGTAGCTAGCGATAGGCCAGCTGGTGTTTGTGCCGCTATCTTTTATAGAGATGGCGTTTCTAAACTCGTTTAGCATAGAAATTCTATATCCGTAGTATTTGATAGTGACGTTTTTATCGCTATTTGTAAAGCCTTGAGCCTTGGCTTGGATGTCGGCTGAGTTAAATTTAAAATAAAATGGAAAGCCCCACGCCGTATCTTCGTTTCTATAAGCCATAACTTTTTCAGCGTTTTTCGCATCTTTTGTGTAGATAAAATAGACATCTCTTACAGGCCCATCGGCTGGGTTTTTGGCGTCTATTATGCCATCTTTATCCATGCGTTTTACGTCGCCACCAGTTATCTGCACGCTTGCGTAGTGCGGAAATGAAAAATCAACCACAAGGGCTAAAAACAGGTGCAAAAGCACGACAAATGTAACGCAAATTCTCTTTAAAAATGTCATCATTTCTATCCTTTAAATTTGCACTATTTTATGAAAAGATAGCTTAAATAAAGGGGCAAAGCGCCCCCATAAATTTAAGCCTTTTTATTAAGCATAAATTTTAAAAGCTGAGCAAAGAAGCAGATGCCGCCGATTATTAAAATCGTATCGCCAAGCATCCTTAACCATCTTAAATTTTGCAAGTGTGACTGTTGTAAAAGCTCAGCACTTCTTGCATACCACATGCCCTGCTCCAAGCTTGCAAATGCTTGATAAATTCCTATTGGAAGTAGTGAAAGCACGATCATTAGCATAAGGCCTGCATTTAAGCCCCAAAAGCCAACTTTCATCAGATTTTCATCAAATTCTTGCCCTTTAAATAGATAAGTAGCCACAAGCCAAACAAAGCCAAGTGCCAAAAATCCATAAACACCAAATAGTGCCGTGTGTGCGTGAACTGGCGTTGTATTTAGTCCTTGGATGTAAAATAGTGAAATCGGAGGATTTATCAAAAATCCAAAGACGCCAGCACCTAGCATATTCCAAAAGGCAACTGCGATGAAGCAGTAAAGTGGCCACTTAAGCGTTTTAGCCCAGCTTTGAGCAAACTGGAGTTTGTAGTGTTCATATGCCTCAGCTCCAAGCAAGACTAAAGGTACGACCTCAAGCGCTGAAAAGCTTGCACCAATAGCCATTATAGGCGTTGTAGTGCCTGCAAAGTAGAGGTGATGGAAGGTGCCTGGGATCCCACCTATCATAAAGAGTGACGCACTTGCAAGCGTTGAAAATGTCGCAAATCTTTTTGAGACAAGACCTAAAGAAACAAAGACAAAGGCAAGTGAAGCCGTAGCAAATACCTCAAAAAAGCCCTCAACCCAAAGGTGTACAACCCACCAGCGCCAGTACTCCATCACTGGAAGCGGACTTCTTTGACCATAAAATAGTCCTGCTCCGTAAAATAAGCCAACCGCAACCGCCGACATAGCAAAGATAGCAAGTAAATTTTTATCGCCTTTGTTTTTAAACCCACCTGCAAATCCACGAAGAAGCAGAAGCATCCAGATGACAAGACCGACAAACAAAATGATCTGCCAAACACGTCCAAGATCGATATATTCATATCCTTGATGTCCAAGCCAGAAGCTTAAATTTATAGGCATGATGTTTGCGATAGCTAAATATTCGCCCACAAAACTGCCAACTACAAGGAAAAGTAGCGCGTAAAAAAGCAGATCAACACCAAGCTTTTGAAATTTTGGATCCTTGCCGCCATTTATGATAGGGGCTAAAAATAATCCAGCTGCTAAAAATCCAGTCGCTATCCAGAAGATACTAGCTTGTATATGCCACGTTCTAGCAAGCGAATAAGGGATGTAGGCTGATAAATTTATGCCATAAAATTCTTGTCCTTCGACTGTGTAGTGAGCTGTAAAGCCGCCTATTAAAATTTGAAACGCAAATAGCGCTAGCGTGACAAAGAGATACTTTTTAAGCGCCTTTTGTGATGGTGTTAAATTTAGCTTTTTAAGTGGATCTTCGCTGATAGGCTCAAGCTTTTCATCGTCTTTTTTGCCATAAAATGAGCTAAACCAAACAAGCAAGCCAATGCCAGCTAGAAGTATCACGAGGCTTGCAATCGACCAAAAGACATTCTCACTTGTTGGCACGTTATCGATTAGTGGTTCGTGCGGCCAGTTGTTTGTATAGGTTGCCTCGCTACCAGGTCTGTTTGTCGCTGTTGCCCAGGCTGACCAGAAGAAAAAGTTGTTAAGATCGGCTCTGTCGCTAGCATTTGGAAGCGTATTTTCTTTCATCGCATAAGCTTCTCTTAAAGGCTTAAATTTAGGGTCATTACCAAAAAGCGCAGCATACTCGCTAGCTACTTGACTTATTGCCTTTAGCCTATCAGCGCTTAGCACAAATTTATCGTCCTTTACGCTATTTTCTCTATACTCTTTTTTGAGCAAAACCTTTAAATTTGCTTTTTGCTCGTCATTTAGATCAGCGTATTTTAGATGATAAATTTCATCAGCTTTGATCTCTAAAAAGGCAACTAACTCTTTGTGAAGCCAGTCCGCACTCCAATCAGGCGCTTGATATGCCCCGTGTCCCCAAACAGAGCCAACTTGCATACCGCCTATGCTTTGCCAAGCCTCTTGACCTTTATAGATACTCTCTTTGTCGATTACGACCTTGCCATTTTCGTCAGTGAAATTTACAACTGGAGGCGAATTTCTATAAACCTCAACGCCATAGTAGCCTAAAATACTAAAGCAAACTACCAGCACAGCAACAAATGCGAGCCAGTATCTTTTGTATTCACGCATTGATTCTCCTTTTTTAAAATTTAGGAGAAAGTTTATCTCATTTCAAAATAGTGACTAATGACATATATCAATAAAAGGAGAATATTCATCCTATTAGTTTTATAGAAATTTACAATAATATGCATTTTTTTCACAATGTATATGCAAATTTTACATAATATTAATGTAAATAGCAGTAA
>NZ_CABPVA010000004.1:102826-147458 GCF_902460595.1 Campylobacter concisus | reverse complement strand
GCAGTAATATATCAACCAAACTATTTCACATGAAAAAAGGAAAAAATATGCAAATAAATTTCATGCACAAAGTGGCTAAAATAGGCCTTGTTGCTTCACTTTTTACAGCTCTTAGCCTAAGCGCAGCTGACTCTGCTAGAAGCATCACAGATATGAAAGGTGTCAAAGTAAGCGTGCCTGAGAAGGTTGAGAAGATCGCAGCACTATGGAATGCAAACAACGAGATCATCCTAGCACTTGGCGGTATGGATAAGGTTGTAGCCACAACTGATCTGATCAAAAACAACAAGTGGTTTGAGCACATCTATCCAAAACTTAAAAATTTACCAGCTGCACTAAACGGCAAAGACCTTCAGATCGAAGAGCTTGTTAAACTTGCACCTGACGTTATCATAGTGTATAACAAAAATTTTCAAGATGAACTTATCAAAAATGGCTTTAGCGCGGTAAATTTGATCTTTAGAGACTATCCAGATATGGAGAAAAGCATCTATGCAACAGCTGAAGTCATAGGCACTGATGATGCTAGAAAAAAAGCTGAAAAACTTGCTAATAAAATCCACGATAACTCTGAGTTTGTAACAGCAAGAACAAAAAGCATCCCTGATGCTAAGCGTCCAAAAGTACTTCACCTTCTTGGTGGCGCAAATTTGCTAAAAATTGATGGTACAAACACCATCCAAAACACTTGGATCAAGCTAGGTGGCGGTGTAAATGCTATCAATACTGAGGGTTCAATGATCGAAGTTAGCGCTGAAGAGATCATCAATGCAAACCCTGATATCATCATCGTTGGCGGCAATGACACAGACGCACAGATCAAAAAGATAAAAGAGCACCCTGCATTCTCTGGCTCAAACGCTGTTAAAAACGGCAAAATTTACGGCAACCCAAAAGGTGTATTTAGCTGGGATAGATATGGTGCTGAAAACGTACTTCAAATTTTATGGGCAGCAAAAACTATCCAACCAGATCTATTTAAAGATGTCGATATGAAAGTAAAAACAAAAGAGTTTTATAAAGAGTTTTTAAATCACGATCTTAGTGACAAAGAGTATGGCTATATCTTAAAAGGCCTAAATCCAGATGGTAGCAGTAAGTAAGATATGAAAAACGCAAATTTTTCAATAGTTGTTATCTTTTTAGCTCTACTAACGCTTGTTTGCGCCTTTGTCGCACTTGGCGTTGGTAGATTTTACATACCATTTAACGACGTCTTTAGCGTGCTAGCTCACGGCTTTGGCTATGGCGAAGGGGCAGCTAGTAACATCACAAATGTGATAGAAAATTTACGCATACCGCGCATTATAGCCGCTATCTTAGTCGGTGCTGCTCTTAGCGTGAGTGGTGCAGCCTATCAAGGCGTCTTTAAAAACCAGCTAGTTAGCCCTGATCTTCTAGGCGTCTCGGCTGGTGCTTGCGTGGGAGCAGCAACTGCCATTATCTTTGATCTATCACTATTTTGGGTGCAGGCTTTTGCCTTTGGCTTTGGCCTAGCAGCCGTTGCTATCACTCTAACCATACCTAAGATGATGGGGCGCGCGAGCACGCTTATGCTGGTTCTTTCTGGTATCATCGTAAGTGGCCTCATGGGCTCAATAATCGGCTTTTTAAAATATGTCGCAGACCCTGAGACAAAGCTACCTGACATCGTTTATTGGCAGCTTGGTAGCCTTGCAAAGCTTGATAGCGATAACTTAATATACGTCGCCCCAGTGATGATCATCTGCGCCATTTTGCTAATAGCCATGAGCTGGCGTATAAATTTGCTCTCTCTTGGCGACGAGAGTGCGGCAAGACTAGGCGTAAATGTAGCTTTTGAGCGCGCTGTCATCATCATCTGCGCTACGCTTCTTACAGCGTGCAGCGTCTGCATAAGCGGCATAGTCGCTTGGGTAGGACTTCTCATGCCACACTTAGCGCGTATGCTAGTTGGCGCAAATAACATAAAAAGCATGCCTGCAAGCATATTTATGGGTGCGATATTTTTGCTTTTTGTAGATACTTTAGCGCGCAGCATAAGCGTGAGCGAAGTGCCTCTTGGCGTACTTACTGGCTTTATCGGCACGGTATTTTTCGTCTGGGTTTTATGGCGAAATAAAAAGGTTGCGTGATGCTTGAAGTTAGAAATTTAAACTTTAGCTACCCAAATGGGGCTGGCAAACTAGAAAATGTAAATTTAAAGATAGGCGCTGGGGAAATTTTAACCATACTTGGTCGAAACGGAGCTGGCAAATCAACTACTTTAGGCTTAATAAGCGGCTCACTAAAGCCAGTTTCTGGAGAAATTTTCCTTGATGGCAAAAACGTAGATAGCCTAAGCAATAAAGAGCGCGCTAAGATCATGGCGTATGTCGCTCAAAGCGAGGTTACAGAGTATGACTACACTGGGCTTGAGTTTATCACGATGGGTCGTGCGGCGCACCTTGGTATCTTTGCAAGACCTAGCAAAGAGGATGAGGAGATCGCTAGAATTTACATCAAAAAGCTTGAGATCGAGTATCTTGAAGATCGCTTCATCACGCAGATGAGTGGCGGTCAAAAGCAGATGTGTATGATTGCTCGTGCGATGGCTGCACAGCCAAAGATGATCATATTTGACGAGCCAACGAGCGCGCTTGATTTTGGCAACCAGTATAAATTCCTACGCACAGTTAAGTGGCTAAAAGAGCTTGGCTACTCGGTCGTGCTAACCACTCACAACCCCGACTTTGCCGTGCTTCTTGGCGGATATGTCGCTCTTGTAAAGGGTGATGGCGAGGTTGGATTTGGCACGGTTGATGAGATCATCAGAAGTGAGAATTTAAGCCAGCTTTATGGACTAAATTTAAACGTAAGCTACATCGACGAAGTAAAAAGAAACTGCTGCCTCACTTATCCACTCTAAATTTATCTGCTCTTAAATTTTTAAGAGCAGATAGTCCTTTTATCTAAAAATTTCTACTTAAATTTACTAACCATGAATGCTAAAATGCAAAATAAATTTAAAGGAAAAACAATGGCTTACCCACTACTAGGCACAAAAATCGTGATCGATGAAGAAAAGGTTTTAAGAGAGAAAAAGTATAAGCTAGATGTGATCTATGAATATTTAGACCAACTTGCCAAGCAGTGCGACTTGATCAAGATTGACAAAAATACTTTTCACGCAAAGGGTAATGAAAATGATTTGGCAAATTTAGGTCTGTTTGTTTATAAACACGCCATTAAAAACGAGTGGATAACTAAAAATGTCAAAGAGTGGGTTTGGATTAGTCAAAAAGAGGGCAACAGCGATATAGTTGGTGATGATATAGGAGTTTGGGAGTGAGCGATAAAAAAGATTAAATTTATCCCGCCATATCAAATTTCATATAAATTTTAAAAAGAGCCTGCGAAAGGTTAAATTTTGCTAGGCAAAGTAAATTTAGATATGGTAGCTCTAAACCGATTTGTTAGCAACCTTTTTATTAATAGCAATATTGAAAAAGACAAAAAGCAAGATCGGTCTTGGCAAGGAATTAAAATTTAACCGCATTAAACTAACAACCTTGCCATAAATTTGACGCAAATTTATATCCTCCTAGCCAAAAGCAATCATCTACCATAAATTTAATACAACCCACAAGATCAAATTTGAGCTTTATTTTTAAGCTCAGCCACTCTCGCCTTTGCAGCCTGCGTGATATCGTCCTCGTAGTCATAGAAGTTAAAGGTCGCTCCGTGCTGGAAAAAGCCATTTAATATATCGCCGCTTTGGCGGTTTTTAAGATCAAGCTCGGCCACCTTAAAGCCGTCATTTGTCGCGCAAAATTCTTTTAGTCTAGCTGGTGCCTCTTTTAGCTTGGTAAATAAAAAGCAGTATCCATCGCCGCCGTTTCGCCCCACTCTACCGCGCAGCTGATGAAGCGTGGCAAGTCCCAGCCTCTCAGCACCCACGATCACTATCGTATTTAGCCTTGGTAGCGAGATACCGACCTCAACAACCGTCGTCGAGAGCAAAATTTCGCCCTCTTCTCTAAATCGCCTTAAAATTTCCTCTTTTTCCTTATCCTTGCCGTGCGTGACGAAGACATTTTTGAAATTCTTTAGCCAAAAGCCCTGCGCCTCGCTTAAACTTTGGTAGTTTGAGCTCTCGCTGCTCTCAACTAGCGGATAGATGATGGCTACTTGAAAGCCGCCCGCAAGCTGCTTTTTGATGTGAGCGAGCAGATAGCCAAACTCGCTAGCACCTAAAATTTGGCTCATTATATTTTTCTTAAACGGCATCTGCTTTAAAAAGCTAAAATTTACGATCTCAGACTGGATCAAACTTAGAGTCCTTGGTATGGGCGTAGCTGAAAACTGCACGAAATTTGCTCGCTCGTCCTCGCTTGAGGCAAGCTCTTCTATCTTTTTGCGCTGATTTGAGCCAAAGCGGTGCTGCTCATCGACCATGACAAGGGGCGAATTTGGTAGCTCGTGAAAGAGCAGCGCATGCGTACCAACGATCAAATTTGCCCCACTAAAGTCTATCTTTTTCTCCCCGCTTCGCACGAGCATCACATTCATAAAAGGCGGCAGTAGCCTCTTTGCTTCGTTATAAATTTGCTCGCTTAAAATGCTTGTTGGCGCCATCAAAATGGCACTTTGCGGATAGACGCTAAGAGCAGCCGCTAGGATAACTAGCGTCTTGCCACTTCCCACGTCGCCCATTATGACGCGCCTTTTTGCCTGCACGGCACTAAGGTCGTCTCTGATGTCATTTATCGCATTTAGCTGATCATTTGTCGGCGTAAATGGCAGGCTCTTAAGCCAAGAGCTTATGTCAAAAAGCTTGATTTTTGGGCTTTTAAAGTAGGTTTTTTTGGCACTTAGCTTTTTTATGTAGTTAAAAATTTCTACAAATTTTAAGATTTCCACGCCCTCGCCACCATTTTTTAGGCGGTATAAAATTTGCACGCTTTGCTCATCTAGCCTTTGCAGATCAGCTAGAAATTTAGCCTCTTTTTCATTTAAGCCCTCGGCTAGTAAATTTTGTAAATTTAGATATTTTAAGATGAGTTTTTTTAGCTCTTCATCTTTTAGCTCGGTCTTAAATTTAGGCACGATCTGGCCTATTTTTGTGGTGATTTTTGGATTTACTATCTGCCACGAGCCAAATGCGTAGGAGCAAAGCCCATATATCGCCATCTCTTTGCCAACCTTAAAAGCGCCGTAGTGCCAAGACTTCGCGTTAAAAATGACGATCTTTACGCTACTTTGCCACTGCTCGCAAAAAGCAAGTGCTGTTAGCATACCAGGGCGCGAAGCGAGCGAGGTAATCTTTACATTTATGCAGACCTGCCCTTCTCTTGGGCTCTTAGCGATCGTCGTATCCTCAAAGCCCTTTGGCAGCACAAGAGCAAGGTCGAGTAGGCTAAGCACGCCTATTTTTAGAAGTTTTGCTCTGTCGCTTGCTTCAAATTTCATTTTTTAAAACGCAAAAACTTAGCTCGTTTATCTCTGCGTGGGCTTTTATGAAGCTATTTAGCTCGCTTAGCGAAAGGGCTAAAATTTTATCCAAGTCCTTTAAAAATGCCCCAAGCTCGCCATGTTCGTAAAACTCGCCCTGCGCGATGTCAAGTCGCTTAAATAGCGTCTCAAGTCTAAGCGGCAACGAGCCAAGTAAAAATTTCTTCGCCTGCTCAAGCTCGGCTTTGCTAACGCCTTTTTTGCTAAATTTTAAAATTTCCTCTTTTATAACGGCGATCGCCTCGTCTTTTTTTTCATTTTTTGTCTGCATGTAGCCGTAAAGCTGGCTGTAAGAGAGATTTAGCAAATTTCTAGCGTAGGCGCTGTATGCAAGCCCTCTTTTCACGCGGATCTCCTCCATGAGCCTCGAGCCAAAGCCACCCTCGCCCAGGATAAATGTCGCCACTGCGGCCTTGTATTTCTCCTCTGGCTTTACATCAAATGGCGCACCAAAGTAGATGTAGGCTTGCTCACTTTGTCTGATGATCTCGCTACTTTCGCACTTGTTGCTTGGGCTAAAGCGCTCTAGCTTTCGCACCTTGCCAGGTTTTAGGATTTCTAAAACGCTTGCAAGCTCTTTTGTCTGCTTCTCGTCGATGTCGCCACCAAGCACGCAGAGCAAATTTGAAAGGTCTAAATGCTCGTTTAAAAATTTTCTCACATCTTCAAGCGTGATCGCTTTTACGCTCTTTTTCGTGCCGATACTAGGCTGTGCAAGCACGCTTTTTGGGTATAAAATCTCAAAAAGTCCCTGCCTTGCCACATAGTCAAAGTCGTTTTCATTTGCTGCGATCTCGCCAAGAGTGACGGTTTTGCACCTATTTAGAATTTCTTCTGTTAAATTTGGAGCACTCATGAGCTCTTTTAGCTTGCCGCACGCAAAGGCAAAGTGTTCTTTTAGGCAGTTTAGGTCTATGCAAAATGTCTCAAAGCCACAACTTGCATTTAGGCTAATCGCCCGCACTTCAAGCTCTTTGGCAAATTTAGCCGAGCCTAGCTTCATATCGCCCTCGTTTAGTAAATTTGCACTTAGCCTTGCAAGGCCTGCAAGCTTGCCATTTTGCGAGCTACCAGCTGCTTTGAAAACTAGCTTTAGGCTCACTACTGGCATCGCTTTTGAGCATTCAAAAACGACTGGAATTTTTATATTTTTTACATTGATATCTAAAATTTCCATCTAAAATTTCTCCAAAATATCGTAGTTTGTGTTGCGCTTAGCTGGAATTTCTCCAACATCTTTTATAAGCTCGATCATCTGGTCTTGATTCATCCTAAAGCTAGCCCCTGCGGCCTTTACGACGTTTTCTTCCATCATCGTGCTACCAAGGTCGTTTGCACCAAAAAGAAGCGCTAGCTGGCCTACGTAGCTGCCCTGCGTGACCCAGCTGCTTTGGATATTTTTAAAGTTATCCAAAAAGAGCCTTGAGACCGCAAGTAGTCTTAGGTAGAAGTTTGAGCTTTGCTTTTTGATCTCTGGAAACTCTTGCATGAGCTTTGTGTTTAGCCCTTGAAAGCTCCAAAGTATAAATGCCCTAAATCCAGCCGTCTCATCTTGTAAATTTCTGATGTGCTCCCAGTGCTCCACGATCTCGCGGGTGCTCTCAACCGTGCCAAACATCATAGTAGCAGTCGTCTTCATGCCAAGCTCGTGCGCCTCTTTGTGTATGCGAAGCCAGTCTGCGGTGTCGCACTTTTTAGGCGCAATGATGTCACGCACTCTGTCGCTTAAAATCTCCGCTCCAGCCCCTGGCATCGAGTATAAGCCCTTTTCGTTTAGGCGTCTTAAGACCTCTTTTGTAGAAATTTTTGAAACTCTTGCTATGTAGTCGATCTCAACGGCAGAAAAGCCATGTATCGTGATGCTTGGATAGTGCTTGCTGATGTAGCTTACAAGCTCCTCGTACCACTCGATCTTTAGCTTTGGATGAACGCCGCCTTGAAATAAAATTTGCGTGCCGCCGATGGCGATTAGCTCCTCGATCTTCTTGCCGATCTCCTCAAAACTTAGCACATAAGCGTCTTCCTCTTTTGCGTGGCGGTAAAATGCGCAAAATTTACAATCCACCCAGCAGACATTTGTATAGTTGATGTTGCGATCTACGATGAAGGTCGTAATGCCCTCTGGATGAAGCTCTTTTTTTCTAGCTAACGCCATCTTGCCAAGCTCGTAAAGCGGTGCATTTTCTATAAGATCGATGGCTTCATTTACACTAAGTCTTTTCAAATTTAACCTTTTATTTTGCTTATTTTTTGGCGAGAGTTTAGCCAAAAATGCTTTTAAATATGATAAATCAGGCGTTATGAAAAATTAATTTTTAAAGGCTAAAATGTGAGAAATTCTTTAAAGGAGAGAGTTATGAAAAAGGTAATATTTGCCGTTATCTGCGGATTATTTTTAGTTGGTTGTGCTAAAAACGAGCCAAAGCCAGCTGGGCCTCAAGGTGCAAGTTGCGGATGTGCTCATCATCAAAAAATGATGCAAGAAAATATGCCAAGCTGCCCACATCATGGCATGCAAGGGGCGATGCATGGGCAAATGCCAGCAGGCTGCCCAGCCCACGCAAAATAAATAAAGTGCCAAATGGCACTTTATTTTAATATAACCTTGTCGCCTTTAGTGCCTAAAACCTGCACTTTTTCGCCATTTTTTAGCGCTCCGTCATACTTCCAAAGAGTGCCTTTAAAATAGACCATATTTTCTCTGATCTCGCCAACGCCAGCTTCATCTAAAAATTCCTCATTAAAGCTCTCTTTTTTAGCCATAAATTTACTCTTTAACGGCGCTTTTAAGAGCGCAAGCAAGATAAAGGCAAGCACTAGGACAGCTAAAATTTGAAAGCTCCACTCAAAACTAAAGCCAAAATTTACCACCCCAATGATGATAAAAGCGACGCCAAAAAAGAGCAAATAAAATGAAAATAGCATAAGCTCAGCCGCGCATAAAACTGCGCCTATGGCTATCATTATAAAAGGACTTATCACGCCTTATCCTTAGCTAAGAAATTCTTTAAAACGCTAAGCGAGCCGATGAGCTCAGCCGCCTCATAAGGGACTAAAATTTTATCTTTTGAGCTATTTTTAGCTAGCTCGCTAAATGCCCCGACCCTGTCACGAGCGAGCAGAAATTCAGCCGCATTTGCGTTTTTGCTCATACTATCATTTATCATATCCATAGCCTCTTTTTGAGCCGTTGCGATGGCTATTTGCTCGTATTTTTTCGCATCAGCCATACGTTCTATCGCCTCTGCTTGAAGTACTTTTTCTTGTTTTAGCGCCTCTGCGTTGCGTATTAAAGCCTCTTTTTCAGCCAAGGCTTTTAGCTCGATCGCGCGCTTTTCACGCTCAGCCTTCATCTGCATATTCATCGCCTCTTCGATACCAAGTGGGACAGAAATTTCAGAAATTTCCACACGCATGATCTTTACGCCCCAGTTGCCAGCTGCGTCGCCAAGAGCTACTTGAAGTGCGGCATTTAGGCGGTCACGTGAGCTTAGCGTATCATCAAGGTTCATAGCGCCTATCTCGCCACGAAGCGTTGTCATGGCTAAATTTGCAATGGCGCGCTTGTAGTTATCAACATTATAAACCGCCATTTTTGCATCAAATACCTTTAAAAAGACGATGCCATCGACGCTAATATTAACATTATCTTTTGTGATGACTTGCTGTTTTGTGATATCAACAAGCTGCTCTTTTATAGTTATGATCGCTCTTATCTGATCGACAAATGGGATGATGATATGAAATCCCCCGTCAAGCACCTTGTGAAATTTACCAAGTCGCTCGATCAGCAAATTATCTGCTTGCGAAACGATCTTAATGCCAGCTTTTAAAAACAAAAATGCAAAAATAACCAAAACAACGACTAAAACGCCAAATGTCTCAACTTGCATCTTCTCTCCTTTAATTTATAATTTGTTATTTTCTTAAGTATTATAATACATTTTAAATTTTATTTTCAAAAAGGATCAGCATGAAAAATTTTATCTTTGCACTAAGTGCAGCTCTACTTTTAGCAGGTTGCGCTACGTCAAACCAAAGCGCAAGCGTCCCACAAGGCAAATGTGAAGTAAAAGGTAGCTGCATGGCTCCAGTAAGCAGCATCGAGGGCACTTACAAGGCATTTTTACCTTGCGCTAGCTGCATGGGCATAGACTCAACCCTTACACTTAAAAAAGACGGCACATTTGAAAGTGTGATGAACTACAAGTCAAAAGACAACTACAAAGCCGTTAGCAAGGGCAAATACTCAGTCAAAAACGGCGTTATCACAACCGTTGATGAGTATAAAGAGAAGAGCTTTTATAAGATCGAAGGAGAGAGCCTAAAGATGCTTGACATGGATCAAAAAGAGGTCACTGGCGAGCTAAAAGACAAATACATCTTCAAACGCGTAAAATAAATTTTAAAGGCAAAATGATATAATTTTGCAATTTTTAAGGAGTTGCAAATGAAATATCTTTTTGCCATACTTATCTCATTTTTCATCATTGGCTGCGCTAAAAATGAAAATTTAAAGCCACAAAACCAAGAGCAAACACAAAAATCAAAAGAAGAAAAACCACTTCTTAGAGACGAAAAACCCAAAAAACCAGAAAAACTAATACTTTCAAACTCTATCTACACGAGCTACTACACGACCTTGCCATGCTCAAACTGCGAGGGCGTGAAGACTATCTTAACTCTAAATAAAGACAAAACCTACACAAAAACTATGCTTACGATGGATAAAGCTGCTACCTTGGTAGAAAAAGGCGGCACTTTCGATGTCGATGAGAGCGCTATCGTGCTAAAAGATGAAAGTGGCGCACTTAGCTACTTTGTGCCAAACAAAAACTCACTTCTTCAGCTTGATGATAAGAAAAATAAGCGAGTTGGCGTGCTAGCTCAAATTTATAACTACGAGCCAGTAAATAAGGCTTATAAAGATAGTTTTTTTGCTAGATTTTCTAAATTTAAAGACAAAAATGGCTTTTTAGAGCTTGTGCTTGTGCCTAGCAAAAACGGCGCAAAGATAAGCTTTTACTCATCGCTAAAAGATGGCTCGCCACTTTGTAAATTTAACTCAGAGCTGCTTTACGACAAGGGCATTTTTTACCTTTTGGACGAAAAAGGCGTGGCTTTAAGCGTGCATAAAACCGCTAACAACATCTTCGTAATTGCAAACGATAAAATTTGCAAAAACGCTCACATAAGCGGACACTACAAAAGAGAAAAAGGCAGATCTAGCCTCTTTGGCAAGGGCTTTTTTGCGAAACTTACAAATGAGTCAGCAAATGCTGATGTGATGAAATTTTACGGCGCAAAAAACATAAAAAGAGACAATACTAAAAAAGAAAATAGCTACATCGTCACAAGTAAAAACGAGAGAATTTTTGAATACACCTTGCTAAATGGCATCATTACGAGCATCGAAATTTACTCAAATGAGTTTAAAACTCCAGAAAACATCAGCCTAAAGTCAAATTTCAAAGATATAAAAAACGCACTTGTTATCTCTAAATTTCAAAGCGACGCAAACAATATCTATCTAAAAATAGACAGCCACGACATGCTCATAAAGCTTAAAAATCCGCTCGCACAAGAGATAACAAACTTAAACCAAATACCAGACGAGGCGCAAATAGAGCAGATAACTCTGATGTGGAACCAGTAGCTTGAAAGAGTATCTTAAGCTTTTAAGGGATGAGAGAAATTTCCGCCTTTTAAGCACCATCCAGCTCATGTGCTACTTTGGTGTGTGGTTCTCGCACACAGGCATCTTTACGCTACTTATCTCGCTTGACGCTCCTGTTTGGGCGCTCACACTAAGTGCGGCGATGGCATTTATCCCAGGTGTTGTCATCGCTCCATTTAGTGGCATTTTAGTGGATAAATTTAGCCCAAAACCGATGCTTGTGATCATGATGGCGGTTGAGACAGTGAGTGTTTTTATGCTGCTTTTTATAAACTCACTTGATTTTTTATGGCTACTTTTGCTTATCATTTTTGTTAGAAACGGCGTTGGCGGGATGTATTTTCAAGTAGAAATGAGCGTGCTGCCAAAAATTTTAAGCAAAGAGAGCCTAAAGCTTGCAAACGAGATCCACTCGATCATCTGGGCGGTATCATACACCGCTGGCATGGGGCTTGCAGGCGTTTATATACATTTTTTTGGCATCAAAAGCGCCTTTTTGCTTGACGGAGCTCTTTATCTTTGCAGTTTTGGCTTTTTATATCTTTTAAAGCTAGACGAGCTAAAGCCAGAATTTATAGAAAAACCTCTAAAAATGCTAAAAAATGGGCTTAAATATCTAAAAGAAAATAGGCTCATCGTGCATCTTATATTTTTGCACGCCTTTGTTGGCATCACAGCTTATGACGCATTGATCGCACTTCTAGCCGACTATAAATACACAAATTTACTCTCAACCTCGCTAGTTATTGGCTTGCTAAATGCCTCAAGATCACTCTCACTAATGTTTGCGCCAGCCTTGCTTAGTAAATTTATGAATAAAAAAACGCTCATCTACATCTACATCGGTCAAGGAGTTGGCATCATCATCTGGGCGCTCTCTTTGCAAAATTTTTATCTCTCGCTAATTGGCATCATCTTTGCTGGATTTTGCACATCAAGCCTTTGGAGCTACACCTACACGCTGCTTCAGCAAAACTGCCAAAAAGAGTTTTACGGCAGAGTGATCGCGTATAATGATATGGTTTTTCTTGGATTTAGCGCGCTTATCTCATTTGCGATCGGCTTTTTATACGAGCTTGGACTAAGCGTAGAGATGATCGCAGCCTTCATGGGAAGCCTCTTTTTCATTGGAGCCTTTTACTACCACGTAGTTTCAAAAAGGTATGAGATAAAATAGAAATTTAAAAATCAATATTAGATCGCGGGCTAAGCCGCAATCCATTATAGATAAACTGGGATATTTGTATGTTCTAAGAAAAATCTTGACGTTCCGCCAAGGACCATCTCCATTAGTCCGTTTTCGCCATATCTGCTAGCTACGATAAGGTCTGCGTTTCTATCATTTGCAGCTTTTAAAAGTGCCTCGCCAGGTATCGTTGTAGTTGCTATAACTTCAAAACTAGCGCTGATATTATGAATCTTAAAATACTCTTCAAGTTTTTTAAGATTTAGCTCGGCATTATCGCCAAGGCTTGCTTTTGAAGTGATGCACTGAACTTTTTTAGCGCTCTTTAAAAGATCGATCGCGCCAGTTAGGGCTCTTGAGCTTTGAGTTGTTCCTGTCCAGCTTACAAGGATGTTATCAGCTTTAAAATCACGCATCTTTCTAGGGATAACGATCGCATTTTTGCCGCTTTTTAAAACAGCTGACTCAAATGTGCCAGTGATCTTGCCGTCAAGTGGCACTGCAGCTACGACTAGATCGCAAAATTTACTCTCTTGCTCAACTATGGCGCTTCTTTTTCCATTATGGATCGTGAAATTTGCAGTGCAGACATCTTCGATAACCTCGTCGCTCACCTTTATGCCTAGCTCTGCGCAAATTTTATTAAAAAGCTTTTCGTTCTCTTCGTGCTCAACCGCAAGCTCTGACTTGGCTGATTTTAAAAATTCCTCAAAAAGCACTCCACCACGAAGCGTCATTTTCATATTATAAACCACGCTTGGATCTAGTTGGCAAGTGAGGATCTCCATGTGAGCTTTAAACCATTGTGCAACCTTTAAAGCACCATAAATTCTTGGCTCGATATCGTCCCCTGCTCCTATTGGAAAAAGCAACTTTTTGTATTTCATCATCTATCCTTTAAAAATTTATTCAACCAAAGAGAGCGAAATTTTATTCCCTTTTTGCTCGCTCACACACACTTTTACCTGATCGCCTACGTTTAATGGGCTCTTTATCTTTGAGATATGAAGCAGGCCATCAACACCGTCTTTTAGCTCGATAAATACTCCAAAATCAACCACGCTTTTTACGCTTCCAACAAACTCATCTCCGATATTAAATGTCGGTTTTGCGCGGTCTTTGTCGTGTTTAAATGGCTTTTTGCCAAATGAGCGAGAGTTCTCTTTTGAAGTGATCGAGATGATGTAGTCTTTTGCCGCATCGACGTTTTTCTTAGCGCCACCTGCGATTTTAACTTCGCCTTTTTCTCTATCAAGGTCGATTGAAACTTCAAATTTCTCGATGATCTCTTTTATCGTCTTGCCAGCTTGACCGATGATATCTACTATCTTGCTTGGATCAACGCTAAATAGCTCAAGTTTTGGAAGCACATCTTCGTTTATCTCTATATTTTTATCAGCCTGTGTCATTAGAGCAAGGATATGCTCTCTGCCGCGTTTTGCTTGATAAAGCGCCTCTTTTAGCACTTCTAAGCTGATGCCTCCAAGTTTGATGTCCATCTGAAGCGCTGTGATGCCATCACTTGTGCCAGCAACTTTAAAGTCCATATCGCCATCGTGGTCTTCAAGTCCCATGATATCAGTTAAAACTGCGTGCTTATCGCCTTCAAATATAAGACCCATCGCAACACCTGCAACTAGTTTTTGGGTATTGACCCCAGCAGCTCTAAGTGCGAGCGAACCACCGCAAACACTAGCCATAGAGCTTGAACCGTTGCTCTCTAAAATTTCTGAAACGACCCTTATCGTATATGGAGAAGCTAGATCGATGCTTGGTGCAAGGGCACGTTTGGCTAAATTTCCATGTCCAAGCTCACGCCTGCCTGGAGCTTTAAGTGGGCTTGCTTCGCCGACGCTAAAGCCTGGGAAGTTGTAGTTAAACATAAATTTCTCAACCAAAGGAGCTTTTTCAGTTAGGATGTCATACATCTGAGCATCGCTATCTGTGCCAAGAGTGGCGACAACTAGCGCCTGAGTTTGACCTCTTGTAAAGAGGCATGAGCCGTGAGCGTTTGGAAGGACATTTGTCTCGATGCTAATAGGTCTAACCTCTTCAAGCCCACGTCCGTCGGCTCTAACGCCCTCGTTTATGATCTGCTCTCTTACTATTTTCTTTTTATATTTACCAAGGACATTTGAGATGACGGCCTCGTCCCAGCCCTCTTTTTGAGCCACTTCATCGCTTGAAATTTGCTTAGCGATCTTGCCAAGCTCGCTAGCACGCTCACTCTTTGCCATTTGGTTGATCGCGTTTTTAACCTCTGCTTTATAAAATTTATCGATGTAAATAGCGATATTTTCATTTTCTATCTCAGGTTTTAGCTCAAGTGCTGCGTCCTCTTTTTTATGCTCTTTAAATGCCTCTTCATAAGCGCTGCTAGCTCTTAGTATCGCTTTACCAGCAAAGTCGATCGCCTCAACCATCTTATCTTCGCTAAATTCATTCATCACTTGCTTTTGCGCCATACTATCGCTTAGGCTTGGATCTATCATCGGCTCGATCGCTACCATCGGGATAAGCTGCGTAGTTTGTTGAGGCAAGCTTCTCATCTCTATCATCAAAAGCTCATCTTTTGTGCCAGCTACATAAAGATCAATCGCACTTTGTTTTAGCTCAGAGTTGCTTGGGTTTATAACAAATTTATCATCTATATATCCAACTCTTACGCCACAAACTGGGCGATTTACTGGGATATCGCTAAGATACAGTGCAACTGAGGCTGCATTTAGGCTCACAACTTGCAAATCAACCTCAGGATCAGCCGAAAGCACCATGACAACGATCTGCGTTGGGTATGCGTAGCCTTTTGGGAAAAGTGGGCGAAGTGATCTATCTATGATGCGAGCTGTTAGCGTCTCAAAGTCGCCTGGCTTGGTCTCACGCTTGACGTAACCGCCTGGGATTTTACCAGCAGCGTAAGCTTTTTCGATGTATTGCACCGTTAGAGGCAAAAAGTCCTCTTCAACTTGCACATCTTCTCTTGCCACAGTTGCTAAAACTACGGTGTTTTTCACCCTTAAAAGCACTGCCCCGCTAGCTTGTTTAGCTACTTTATTAAGGTCAAAAATTTCGACCTGATTATTGACTTCTATACTATATTGCATTATTTTTATCTCCTTGTTGTTTTTGTAACGGTAAATAGTGAGGGCTCTCTTCTAATATCGACATGATGCGCTCGCTAGTAGCCTCGATCTTTTTCTCATAATACGAATCCACATCGATAAAATCAGCGATCTTATTTATCGTGTAAATTTCATCGACCATATCATTTAAATTTGTAAAGACATCAGTTGCTATCATCGGCGTTGCGTATGAGATGGATTTTACCTTCACATCAAGCAGCGTCTTTATGCAGATGAGTGCCGTCATGCCAGTCTCACACCCCTCATCGATAAGTAAAATATTCTTGCCCTTTAGCTCTCCTATCAAATTTCCTTTTCTGTATTTATATACATTTTTTAAAATTTTCTCTTCATATTTTCTATGCGCCTCGCCGTAGATGTAGTCATAGCTTATGTTAAAAGCTTTTATGAGAGGGTCGTTTAGTACGATATCCTCAGTTTCGCTAACTATCGCTACGTCACATTCACTGTTGTTTGGCGCAGGGATTGGCTCGCTAAAGAGCATCTCATAGCTTAAATTTAGCCCTCTGCAAACCACATCAGTCAGGATAACTGACTCAAGCGACATGCAAAGAACTATCGTCTTAGCGTCATTTAGCTCTTTTTTTGGCAAGATCTCGATGAGCTTATTGGCTGCATCTAGTTGATCTTTAAATTTAACGCTTGCCATTATCTAGCCATCTTATTTGCTACTTGATGAAGCGGTGCTGCTTTGTGAAAAGTCATAGTGCAAGCCGCCCATTGGGTAAAAGCTGATAGTAAAATAGACACCATTTGACTTAGTCGAAGCAGAACCGCTTGTCGTTGTCGTTGGCTCGATATCTCTTTGATAGATAAGGCCGTAGTTCCAGCACTTTCTTTGATGAAGCACGCCAACTCTCCAACTCTTTGTGTAGCTTCTCTCAACGTCGTATTGCCAGCCGCCAATTAGGCTATATTGATGAGGGAGCTTCACGCCTGCACTGCTTGTAAAGTAGCTATCTTTTGTTGCGCTGTTTTTAGCCTTGCTATCGCTCTTTTTCATAGTATGGAGCATATTTATCCAAAATAGATCATGCGTATAGTAAAGTCCATTTTGCACCTTTTTAAGCTCTCTATCTTTGTGTGAATACTCTAGCTTGTTATAAAGGCTAAAATTCTCAAACGGATATAGGTAGATGGCATTTTTTAAATTTGAATACTCATTATCTTTTGTGTAGTAACCTTGTGAGATGCTGTGTTTTACGACTTTTCTACCACTGCCGTTAAAGAAATACTGCGTCAAATAGCCAGAAACTTCCTCTTTGCTCTGATCTTGAGCTAAGAAATTTTCATACTCATTTAGATCTTTATCGTATATAAACTCGTCGTCTAAATTTCCTTTTCTATATCCTGGCAGCAAGTACTCAGCACCAAAATTTAAAGTGTGATAAAAGCTCTCATACGCCTTTGCAAGGTCTGTGTGAAGGGCAAATTTATGGTAGTTATTTACAAAATTTGCGTGTTTATCTTCTCTTTTGTCATCAAATGAATTTATCTTGTTTTCGTAGTTTATCCTTGAAGCGTAAAGATACTCGTAAAATGAAAATGTTAAGCTATCATCAAATAGCGGCACATGCACTGAAGCTGGGAGTGTAAATTCATACTGAGTTGCCCTAACGCCTATCTTTCTATCATATCTATGTGATTGAAGATCGATTGAATATAAGATATTTGGCAAGACTATATCATCTGTAAATTTATGATACTGAAGCGATGGAAGCTCTTGAAGCGTATCTTTGTTTTCGTTCTTTGAGCCGATCTTTTCGGTGTCTATGTAGTATTTCGCATAGGCACCAAAGTAGTGATCGTCATTTGCGATAAAGTAGTTAAATTTAGAGGTCACAAGTGAGTCATAGTCATCGTCTCTGCCCTTTAAATTTAGATAGTCTATGTCATTTAGCTTGGTTGCATCTATCCACATACCCTCTTGCAGATCAGCCTCGCTAAGGTATTTTATGAGTTTATCTCTTTCATATTTTAGCCCGACACCTTTGTGAGTTTTGTTTTTTAGCTCAGCTCTGTTTGAAGTCTCGCCTTTTTGCTTGGCTCGGTAGCTGTTTTTATCAGTAAATGAACCAAAGCTGATCTCGCCTCTTGAATCAGGCGAATCAGTAAATCTAAAAGCACCGTAAATTCCAGCGCCTCTGTTTGTTCTTATCTGCGGATCAAACTCTAGATCCCACTCATTATAAGGCGCAAAATATACTGGCTGCTTATAGTAAAAGCCCTCTGACTTGCCGTATCCAAGCTCTGGCGGCAAAAGACCTGTCCTTCTTGTGGTATCAGTTGAGAAGCCAAAATATGGCAAGTAAAAGACTGGCACATTTGCTATGCGAAAGACTGGGTTAAAAAGATGCAAAAATTTACTCTCTTTATTTAGCATGGCTGAGCTTGAAGTGATGCTCCAGTCAGGATCTTGGACATTACAGCTTGAAACCATAGCCTTTCTTACTCTGTAATACTCGCTATCAGAGCTGCTCTCGTCGCTTCTCATCCACACTTCCATGTCTTTGTTCATCATAAAGAGCGACTCAAAGGCAGCATTGTTGTTTTTTAAATTTAGCTTGGCATAGTTTGAGCGAGAGACCTCGTCTTTACCCTTCATCATATTGACATTGCCAAAGAGCTCGATGACGGAGCTATTTTGATCATACACCGCGCAATCAGCCGTCACAAGATACTCTTGCGAATATACAACGACGTTTTTATTTGCCGTTACGATGCCCTTATCTTGCTTCACGTCATCAGCTAATAGCTGCACATCTTGCACTGCTGCACTTAAACTAAAAACACAAACCGGAATTAAAAATAAAATTTTACGCATTTATCACCACTGTTTTTGCTATTTTGTCTTGCCACGTCTGCCTTGCAGGGTTTGAAAGTGCCCACGCAAAGCCAAGATAAAAACAAGCTTCACTAACTATCCTAAAGATCGCCCTAACAAGACTTTGAGTTAAATTTGGCTTATCTAAAATTTCTACATTTATACACATCGTCTTTGTTATCATCTGCCCGGGGCTTGCGCCGTAATACCAAACGAAAAATGTGTGATAGATGACTTTTAGTAGGTTGATCTGCCAAAAAAGATTTAATACTAAATTTCTAACATCATCAAAGTTAGTGCTAGTAGAAAGTGGCTCCCAGTAGATGATCATAAAAAGAAATACAACTATGATCTCATCGATAGAAAACGCCATGATCCTTTTAGCAAAAGGGGCAAGTGAAATTTCTTCGTTTTGAAGCTTCTCTTCTATCTGCATACTCATTTTAGAGCCTGCCACGCGATATCTTTTCTAAAGTGCGCTCCGTCAAATTTGACATTTTCGCAAAGCTCATAGGCCTTATCACGTGCCTCTTTTATGCTCTTTGCAGTCGCCACGCAGACTAGCACTCTGCCGCCATCTGCGTAAATTTCATCGCCCTCTTTACTCACACCTGCGTAAGCTATATGAGCGTCTTTTACATCATTTAAAACTGAAATTTTAGCCTTTGGGCTGCTTTTATAAGGATAGTTTTTGCTAGACATTACGACACCTACTGCAAATTCATCTTTTAAGCTGATAGGCTTTAGCTCGCCTTTTGCAGCATTTAATAAAATTTCACTCAAATTTCCATCTATCAATGGCATCAAGACCTCGCACTCAGGATCGCCAAATCTCACGTTAAACTCAAGCACATAAGGCTCATTTTTCACGATCATTAACCCCACAAAAAGCACTCCACAAAACGGACTGCCCTCGTTTTTCATCCCTTTTAGCGTAGGTTTTACTACCTCTTCTTCGACCCTTTTTACTAGCTCTTTTGAAGCAAGCGGGCTTGGAGCATACGCACCCATGCCACCAGTATTTGGGCCCTCGTCGTTATCAAGTAGGCGTTTGTGGTCTTGCGCCACTGGCAAGCTTACGAAATTTTCGCCATCACAAATGGCAAAAAAGCTTAGTTCAAAGCCGTCTAGAAACTCTTCAACCACCACAAATTTACCAGCCTCACCAAAACTAGCCCCACTTAGCATGTCGCTAACTGCCTCTTTGGCCTCTTCTTTAGAATTTGCGATGATAACGCCCTTTCCAGCGCAAAGTCCATCAGCCTTTACGACCATCGGAGCGCTTAGGGTATCAATAAATTTAAATGCTTTTTCTTTGTCGTCTGTGTTTAAGTATTTTGCAGTTTTTATGTTATTTCTAGCTAAAAAGTCCTTCATATAGGCCTTGCTAGCTTCAAGTCTGGCTGCTGCTTTGCTTGGTCCAAAGATGAGCAGGCCCTCTTTTTTAAAGATATCCACCACGCCCTCGCTAAGCGGTGCTTCAGGTCCCACGATAGTTAGCTCGATACTATTTTTTTTGGCAAAATTTGCTAGTTCATGAAAGTCTTTTATGTTTAAATTCTCGCCAAGGCGTGAGGTCGCACCATTTCCAGGCGCAAAGTATAAATTTATATCGTTTTTTTCACTTTTTAGCTTAAGAGCGATGGCGTATTCGCGGCCGCCACTTCCTATTATGAGAATGTTCATATTATCTCCGTAAATTTAAAAACCCAAGTGGGCGTCGCATAGAAGAGTGGCCCATAAACAAAGCCAATCTTGCAAATAGATGGATACCAAAAGGTTGCAACTTCTCGCTGTTTAAGGCTCAAACGAAGCCACATCGCAAGGCACCCATACCTTTTCGCTAACAAAAAAGTGTTGGACCCCGTAAAATGCTGACTCGCTTCACTCAGGCAATAAAATTATATAAATTCTTTGCTTAAAGTAACGTTTTGGCAAGTGCGATACAAGCGTTTATATCTTGGTTTTGGCTCACTATTGGCGTGGTAAATTTTAGCTCTTTTGCAGTGACCTTTCCGATGCTTATCGTCTGATAGCTCTCGTCCCAGCCAAAATTACTAAGAAAATTTCTCACATTTATCGGAGATGCGAATATCAAAATGCTATCTTTTGGCGGTTTTAGCTCCATTTTGCAAGGGTTTAAGACATTTTCATAGGTAATGACTGCTTTTATATTTACGCCGCCATCTTGTAAAATTTCTAAGAAATTTGAAGCGCTATCTTTGCCCTTTAGATAAAGCACCTTTTTGCCTTTTAAAAGTGGCAAAATTTCTCTTGCAAAGTCATCTCCATGAGCATTTTGTCCGGTGTAAATTTCACTAAAGCCAAACTTTCTTGCAGCCGCTGCGCAACTATTTGCGATAGCAAAAACTGGCAAATTTACACATGAAATGCCATTAAATTTTAAAGCTTTAAAAGCGTTTTTTGAGGTTGCTACAAGCGCGTCATATTCGCTTAAATTTATCTCAAATTTCAAAAACTCTATCTTGCTAACGCTTAAATTTACAACGCTCTTATCAGCCGTTTTTGTGTTTGAGACAAGATAAATTTTACGCAACTCTTTTTAGCCCTAAAAATGAGATAAAGGCAAGCACGCTGCAAGCTAAAATAGCTATTGAAGTCGAGTAAAAAATGTCGCCAAGACCAACTAGTGGCGAGATGATGCCACCTAAGAAAAATGGGCAAAATCCAAGCACCGCTGAGGCTGAGCCCGCGTACTCTCTGCCCTCATTCATCGCAAGTGAAGAGGCTGTTGGTAAGATAAAGCCAGTAAAGAGCAAAAGCAAGAAAAACGCGATGATAACGCCGATCACTTCAAATTTAAAGCAAAGCATAAACGCTATAAAAATGCTAGCAAACAAGGTGCCAAAAAGCCCAGTTTTTAGTGCTTTTCGTTCATTTAGCAAGCTCGCTATCCTAGCACCTATGACGATGGCTAGGCCATTTGCCGCAAAGCAAAAGCTGTAGCTTACCGGGCTTAGTAGGTAAAACTCTTGTAAAATAAAAGAAGATGCTGCGATATAGGCAAACATCGCAGCCATCGTAAATGTCTGGATCGCAATAAATAGCATAAATTTCTTTTTTCTTAAAATTTTGCCAAAGACGCTGTAGGTCTGAAGCAAAGGCACTTTTAGGCGGTTAGCAGGGCTTAGGCTCTCTTTGAAGTAAAAATTTGCGACAAATAGCAAAATGCCGATGATCGTTAGCGCCATAAAGATGCCGCGCCAGTCGGTAAATTTAAGTAGCAAGCTGCCGCCTATTGGTGAAAATATCGGAGCAAGACCATTTACAACCATCATAAGACTAAAAAATTTAGTCATCTCGTGACCCTTATAAAGGTCGCTCACGACGGCTCTTGAGATAACCAGACTGCCCGCACTTGCAAGCCCTTGGATGATGCGCATAAAGATAAAAAACTGGATATTTTGCGCAAAAAATATAAAAATCGTGCTTATCGTGTAGATGATGAGCGAGATGGTAAGTGGCGTTTTTCGGCCAAATTTATCACTGATTGGGCCAATTATTAGCTGACCGATCGCAAGGCCTGCCATTGAAGTAGTTATCGTTAGCTGCGTGGCAGAGATACTTGTACTAAACCACTCAGTTATGGCTGGAAGTGCTGGCAAGTAAAGGTCTGTGACAAATGGTCCAAAGGCTGAGAGCACGCCTAAAAATATCAGTAAAAATAGTTTGGAATTTTCTTTTCTCATCGCTCTTCTTTTTTAAAAACGATTATATTATGGCTTTGCTTTTTTGATTATTAAAGGTAAATTTAAAGTTAAATTTGTAGTTTTTGATATGAGAAAAAGCCCTAAAATAGGGCTTATTTTACATTTTGTCTTTTGTGACGATTAGAAGCATTTTGAATTTGTCTTTCACTTTTAGTCCGTGTGGGATCTTACCTGGAAGCACGATACTATCGCCCTTTACAAGATGAAAGCTCTCGTCAGCTATCTTTAAATCAAGCTCGCCATCAAGCGCGATAAGTAGAGCATCGCCTGGTGCAGCGTGAGTTGATAGCTCTTGGTCTTTGTCAAAACTAAGTAGCGACATCGAGCCATTTTCGTTTTTGACAAGCGTCTTGCTAACTATCTTGCCACTCTCGTAGCTAACGGCATCTGCGAGGCTAAAGACACTCGCTTTGTCTAAATGATCTATCATAACATTCTCCTTAAAATCTATTAGTAAATATTTTGTTTTCTTTGTAAATTTGAGTTTTCGCCAAGTTTTTGCCTCGATAAGGCAGGCCTCATCACGTCCAAGCTTCATCTGCTTTTCGCCATACTCAAGCTGCGCTTCGCCGTCTATTACCCAGGCAAGGCTGTCTATAAAAAGCATCTCGTGATCAAGCTCCTCGCCCTCATCAAATGCGTATATATCGACGCTTGCGTTTTTATTTTGAAATAGCCTTTTACTAACGACGCTTTTTTCAACTATCTTTGTGTCTTTATCGAGATTATAAATTTGACTCATTTTTTATCCTTTTTTGCGAAAGATTATAATGCAAGTTTTGATAATAGTTCTTAACATATGTTAAGAAATTTGACTATTTTAGTCCTTTTTTTAACTTTCTTATCAAAAATCTAGCAGGATGAAGCTCATGAAATAGCGATCTTTCTATGCAAAGTGGGCGAGCAAGCACAAGATCCGTTATCAAATTTGCTCCAAGTATCGCTGTGCCAAGCCCACGTGAGCCGTGAGCAAAATTTACAAAGACATTTTTTTCGTAGCTTGCTTTTTGGTTGTTATCTTTATTTTTACTCCAAAATAGCCCTTTGTAGTTTTGCTTGTAAAACTCCTCATCGTGCAAGGCACCAATTATCGGAAACCTATCTCCGCTATAACTTCTATATCCTACACGTGAGCCGATAACGGTTGCTTCTCTAGTGTCAAAAAACTCGCTCACGTCGCTTAAATTTTTAGCATTATCCTCAGCTTTAGGCGTATCGCAAATTTCATTTCTAGCGTAGGTTGCGCCGATGACTTGCACCCCTTTGACGGCTGGGCAGATGTAGCCTTTTGCACTTAGCGGCATTGTATTTTTTAAAACTGGCTTTAGGTGCGTGACTTGGCCGCGGACGCTACTTATTTGCATGTCGTAGCCTTTAAATATCTCGCTACTTTTGCTACCAGCACAAAAGATCAAGATATCTGTTTCTATGCTTTTGTTGTTTTTAAATTTGACTTTGATCTTGCCGTTTGACAGGTGCGCCCTGCTCTCATATTCGTGGTTAAATAAAATTTCAAATTTGGTTGAGAGAAATTTGCAAATTTCTTTTGGCCTAGCATAAGCCGCCTCTTTTATAAATATCCCAGGATACGGCTTTAAGTTCTCGTCAAATTTAAAAATATCCTCCGCGTTTTGACCTTGCCACGATGCGTATCTCTTCACCAGCTCATCATCAAACGCATAGTCGATGCAGCCATTAAATTTGATAAGGCTTTTTGACAAATTTGCCTTGTAAAATCTCACTGCTTGCAAAAATGCATTTATGTGCATGCGGCCTAAATTTACCCCAGGCTTCGTAACTAGCGGCATCAAGGCGCCGCAGTGGTTACCTGAGCCATTTGTCGCGACTTCACTCTTTGCCTCGGCGATCACCACTTTAAAGCCATTTTTGGCTAGCTCGCTGGCTGTTGCAAGCCCAGCCACTCCTGCTCCTATAACAAGCGCGGTTTTGCCTTTTACGCTGGCAACTGGCTCGCATCTCGCAAACCAAGCGTCCTTTAAATTTTCATCCTTTTTCTCTAGCACGGCGCTACTCATCTGGCGTTTTCTAGCGTAGCCCTCTTTTAGGCTCAGCAAAAAGCCAGCATTTATTAGCCCATCTTTTACCATTTTTGCGCACGAGTAGGTTCTAACTATAGCACCAACCCTGCTTAGCCTTGCGATCTCTTTGAAGACATTCTCGCTCCAGATCGAGCCATTTTTGCTTGGGGAAAAGCCGTCTAAGAACCAGATATCAGCGGCAAAATCAAGCTCAGACAAAATTTGATCTGCCTCGCCGTAGCAAAGATCAAGGGTGATATTTGGAGCGAAATTTATGCGGTGTATGCCTGAGATTAGCGGTGGATAGAGCGAAACTAGCTTTTTAGCATAAGCTTTAAAAATGCCTAAATTTTCATAAATTTTTAAAAGATCTTCTTTTTTAATAGGACTTTTTTCGATGCTAACAAAGTGAAGCTTTTTGGAGTTATTTTTAAATTTCTTACAAAGTGTGAAGAAATTTAGCCCAGCGCCAAAGCCGGTCTCAGCGACTATAAAGCTATCTTTGCTCTGCCAAATTTCATCAAGTGCGCTCGCAAAGACAAATTCGCTCTCAAGCCAGGGTTTTTCGGTATTAAAATAGATATCGCCAAACTCTTCGTTAAATAGAATTTGCCCTTTAAGGCTTAAATTTGCATTTTTCATCTATTTTTTGCAAAATATCCATCTATGCCGTTTGCGATGCCGTTTGCAAGGGCTTTTTGATAGGCCTCGTTAAAGAGTTTTTCGCCCTCGACTGGATGTGTGATGTAGCCGATTTCTACAAGAACCGCTGGCATAAGAGCGCCCACGAGTACCCAAAATGGCGCCTCTCTCACGCTGCCGTCGCTGGCTGCATAGACCTTTCTAGCGCTTGCTAAAATGTCCTTTTGGATGTCGATACCAAGCTTGTTTGAAGCGATGATCTTCTCGCGGTTTAGCACGTTTAGAAACGTTTGCTGCGAAAAGTAGTTCATCTCTTCGATGTCTGATTTATTTTCAAGCGCGGCTGCGTTTTTGCTGCGCTCGCTTCTTGCAGGCGATAAGAAAAATGTCTCGATGCCGTGCATGCTCTTTGCTTTGGCAGCGTTTGGAGCGGCGTTTGCGTGGATGGAGACGAAAAGATCAGCCATCTTATCGTTTGCAAATTTCGTTCTTGTTCTTAAATTTATAAAAACGTCAGTTGATCTGGTGAAATAGACCTTGTAGCCACGAGATTTTAGTATCTCGCCAAGCTTTTTGGCTACACCTAAAACGGCTGTTTTTTCTTTTAAACTGCCATTTACCGCACCAGGATCCGTGCCGCCATGCCCTGGGTCGATGACGATCGTTTTGTTGCGTGAGAACTTACCCGCCGCAACTGGAGGCAAAGGCTCTTCTACTGGCTCACTTTGTGCTGGCTCAGACTTTAAATTTGGCTCTACCTCGCTTTGCGCTGGTTTTTCATTTTTATTTTTAAGCTTATGAAGTGGCGCTCTTACGTTTTCATTTGAGATGAAATTTTGAGCGCTTATTATTAGCAAATCCCCAGTTGCATTTGCCTTTATCGTCTTTTGCACCTTGTCAGAAAAAATGATCCTAACGGTGTTTTTATCATACTGCGAGATGTGGATGTAGTCTGAGATGAAATTTTTATATGTTAGTGGGTTGCCATTTAGCCTGCCATCGATGTCCATGATGTTTTTGTAGGCGTTTTGCTGTTTGGCAAATGATGTTTTTAGCCTTGCGGTATCTAGCTTTGTGTTAAATTTAAGCACCAAGGTGTCATTTACCTTTGTCGCACTTATTAGCGTTAGAGCTGGCGAAGCTGCTGGCATGCTAGCACCTTTTACGCCGTTTATCGAATTTAGATCTCTTATATATGCGCTTGAGTCAAAGCCAAGCGCCTTTGAGCTTGTTATTAGCCTAGTGAGTGCCTGCTTTTTCGTATTTTTATCGTTTTTTATGATCGCATCGACATAGATATTTTTTATATCGTTGTGAAGCTTGATCTTCGCGCTTCTGTTTAGAGCCATAAAATTTTTATCAAATTTGGCAAATGTCTGCGAATTTGTCGTCGCAAAAAGAAAACTAAATGCTAGAAAAAGAGATATTAAAACCCGTTTCATTCACCATGTACCAGCTTATGCATTAGCTCTTTTACGCTTATTAGCTCTTTTAGTTTGTAGCCATTTGCCCCTGTGAAAAATAGCCCGCTCTCTTTTTTGCCGCTATATGCGTCAAATAGCCTATCTGCGATGCAATACCCAACTTGCTTTGCCTCTTTGCCTCTTTGGCAAGGGCTCACGCAGTTGCTTATGCACTGGATCTTTGGACCCATTCTTTTATCGACTAAATTTATCAAATTTGTTCTTATCCCGCGAGCTGGATAGCCAACTGGGCTCTTTATAAGCTCGATGTCTTTCTCTTCAGCCGCTAGCAAAACCTCTTTAAAGCCGATATCTGCGTCACACTCGTGAGTACCGATGAAGCGTGTGCCCATCTGAACGCCGTCTGCGCCTAGCGATATCGCCTTTTCGATGTCGTTTTTGTCCCAAATTCCACCAGCTGCGATGAGCGGAAAGTCGCCCCACTCTTTAATCTCAGCTTTTACTTGCGGGATGAGGTTAAATAGCGAAAACTCAGGATCAAGGCACTGCTCGTATGTAAAGCCCTGATGTCCGCCACTTAGCGGTCCTTCAAGCACGACAGCGTCTGGCAAGCGCTCATATCTTTGAAGCCAGCGCTTACAAATGATCTTTAGTGCTTTTGCGCTTGAGACGATCGGCACAAGTGCTATCTCTTTAAAATTTTGTGTAAATTCGGGTAAATTTGTAGGCAGACCTGCACCTGAGACTATGATGTTTATACCAGCCTCGCAAGCGTCTTTTACAACCCTTGCGTAGTCGTTTGCAGCATACATTATATTTACGCCAAGTGGCAAGTCACCGCAAATTTTACGTGCATTTTCTATGACAGCTCGAAGGCCTCTTGTAGAGTAGAAATTCTCACTTCCAAAAGGCTTTGCATTTAGCTCTTTATCTATAAATTTGCGGTTTTCATAGTAGCCTGTGCCAACTGAGCTAATTATGCCAAGACCGCCTTCTAAGCTCACATTGCCAGCTAGTTTGTCCCAGCTGATACCAAGCCCCATTCCGCCTTGAAATATCGGGTATTTTATCTCGTATTTACCTATTTTTAACGGCTTTAACTCCATTTATTCAACCTTTATCTTTGCAAATTTGCGCTTTCCAACCTGCAAGATATACTCGCCTGCTCCTAATTTTAACTGCTCATCACTAATTTTTTCTTGATTGACGCTAACTGCGTTTGCTTTTATATCTCGCCTTGCTTGAGAATTTGACTCACTTAGCCCACACTGAGATAAGGCTTCAACTATCCAAATCGGCGCTTTTAAGCTAAATTCTTTCATATCAGTTGGGAGCTGATTTTGAGAGTGCACGCTGTTAAATTCAGCCATAGCAGCCTTTGCCACCTCCTTGCCGTGATACCTCGCTGTTATCTCGTATGCAAGATCCTCTTTTGCCTTTTTTGGATGATATTTGCCACTATTTACGTCATTCATTAGCTCTTCTATCTCGCCAAGTGTTTTTGTGCTTAGTAGCTCGTACCAGCGCCACATTAGCTCGTCGCTTATGCTAAGTGTTTTTGCAAACATATCATTTGCATTTTCAGTTACGCCGATGTAGTTGCCAAGGCTCTTACTCATCTTATTTACGCCATCAAGTCCCTCAAGAAGCGGCATCATGATGACGGCTTGCTCTTTACCGATATTATATGTTCGTTGTAAGGTTCTACCCATTAGAAGGTTAAATTTCTGATCTGTGCCACCCATCTCGATATCACACTTCATCGCCACGCTATCATAGCCTTGAAGAAGCGGATACATAAACTCAGAGATTGATATAGGACTGCCCGCTTTTATCCTCTTTTCAAAGTCATCTCGCTCTAGCATTCTAGCTACTGAAAATGTGCTAGTTAGCTCGATCATCCCAGCAGCGCCAAGCTCATTTGACCATTTTGAGTTAAACATTATCACAGTTTTTTTTGGATCTAAAATTTTAAAAACTTGCTCTTCGTAGGTTTTGGCATTTTTTAAAACGGTCTCTTGATCTAGCTTTTTTCTAGTGGCTGACTTGCCTGTTGGATCGCCTATTTGAGCGGTAAAATCGCCTATTAAAAACTGCACGATAGCGCCATGTTTTTGAAGCAAAGCCATCTTGTTTAGAACGACTGTGTGACCTAGGTGAAGGTCTGGAGCTGTTGGGTCAAAGCCTGCTTTTACATAGAAATTTTCGCCTTTTTCATAATAATTTTTAACTAAATTTTCAACTCTCTCAGCATCGATCATCTCGGCAACGCCGCGGTTTATCTCTTGTAAAATATCGTCTATATCTTGAACCATTTTTCTCTCCTAATTATGATATGGGTCGCTTTGCGAAACAAAATCAATAATCTTATATCTATCTTTGATCTTCTCTTTGATCTCGTTTGCATCGATATTTTCTGCTATTTCGACGCTTATTTCAAACGTATCTCCGCTAAGATCATTTGCTTCGTTTAGCGAGATTGTAGCTAAATTTATATCAAGTCTAGCAAGATATGTTAAAAATTCAGCCAACGCACCTTTTCTGTTTTCTAAATTTAATAAAATTTTATACCTATGTGGGGCATTTCTCGTCCATTTGACAAAGATGATCTCATCGCCTTTATCCATTAGCTTGCCAGCGCGCTCGCAAAGCTTGTGATGCACTGTCACGGTGTGGCCATTTTTAAAGCCAACTATGCTATCGCCCCTTTTTGGATTGCAGCAATAATCAAACTCGACATTTGAAATTTTATGGTTTGAGTAGATCACTATGTTTTCAAATTTCTGCTTTTTAATCTGATATTTGTCGCCCAAAGAGATCATAAATGGGCGCTCTTTTCTGATATATTTTTTAAGCATATTTGCCACTTCTTGCAGATACTCGCTATCAGTTGCTGCACGAAAGACCTTTTTGCCTAAATTTTCGCTCTCTACCCACTCTAAAATTCTATCTTTTGAGACGTTAAATACTGATTTTAAGATATCTATCGCCATTTTGTAGTTTATATCTCTTATCTTTTGCTTACAAAATGACCTTATCGTCGCCTTTGCCTTGCCTGTTCGCACGCTATTTATCCATGAACAGCGAAATTTAGCCTCTTCGCCAGTTACTATCCTAACGATGTCGCCATTTTTTAGCTCTGTTAAAAGTGGCATCCTAACGCGGTTTATATAAGCTTCTTTTGCGTAAAGTCCAATCTCTGAGTGAATCTCATAAGCGTAATCAAGCGCCGTAGCACCACGTGGCAATGTAAAGACCTCGCCCTTTGGAGAATAAACTGCTATATCTTCGATATAAAGGCTATCTTTTGCGTATTCATATAGCTCTTCGACGTTGCTCTCGTTCTCGCTATTTTGCATGCTGATGTCATTTAGCCAGTCAAGCTTTGGATTTAAGAGGCTGCCCTCGCCGTTTTTATATTTCCAGTGCGCAGCAACACCGTATTCAGCGGTTTTATGCATGTCATAAGTGCGAACTTGCGCCTCAAATATACTTTTGTTATCAAAAATGGTTGTGTGTATCGTTTGATAGCCATTTTGCTTTGGAAGCGCGATATAGTCTTTAAATCTTGAGATAAGAGGGTTAAAATTTATATGCAAATTTCCAAGTGCAAGGTAGCAATCAAGCGGCTTTTGCACGATGATCCTAATGGCAAGCAAGTCAAGCACCTCTTCGATAGAAATGCCCTTTCTTTGCATCTTTAGATAGATCGAGTAGTAGTGTTTTATGCGTTTTTGTATCTCAAAAGTGCCCTCGATAAAGCCATTTTCAAGCAAAATTTGACTTACCTTTTCGTGAAAAGCATTTAGTTTTAAGCTAAGCTGCTGCTTGTTTTTGTTTAGGTAGCTATCGATTTTAGCGTACTCTTCTGGCATCGCATACTTAAAGCTTAGATCTTCAAGCATGTTTTTGATCGATGAAATTCCCAGCCTATGAGCGATCGGAGCATAGACCATAAGCGTCTCTTCGGCTATGCGTTTTTGCTTTTCAGGTCTTAGCGCTTCAAGAGTTAGCATGTTGTGAAGTCTGTCGCAAAGCTTTACGACAAGGACTCTGACGTCTTCTATGGAGATTAAGAGCATCTTTCTAAAAGTTAGCGCCGAGCTTGCCAGTTTTTCGTTGCTATCTGAGCTTGCGAGCTTGTTTTCTCTAATGGCAACTATCTTTGTAAGCCCCTCAACTAGCTTTGCCACCTCATCGCCAAATTCAGCCTGAAGCTCACCTAGCGTTACGTCGGTATCTTCGACTACGTCATGAAGAAGTGCAGCTATGACCATGCTCTCATCGCCGCCCATATTTGCTACGATAGAGGCTACTAAGATGGGGTGGATGGCGTATGGTTCGCCGCTTTTGCGGTATTGTCCAGCGTGAGATGTGACGCAGCTATCTACGGCTTTGTCTAAAATTTCACTTCTCTCACAAAGAGAAAAGAGCAGTTTTATCGCTTCTGAAACGTTTTTGCAAGCTAAAATTTGCTCGATTAACTGCTCTAAAAAAAGACTATTTTCCTTCAACTATTGCCTCTAAGCCTATTTTGCCCTCAGCCACTTCAAGTAGTGCGATGTCGGCAAATTTCATCTTTGAAGTATCAGCATCAACTAAAGCTATTGCGCCATTTGCTAGTGCTTCTGCGCGCTTTGCAACGATAAGCGAAAGCTTATATCTATCGTCACCTACTTGTTTTAGCGCTCTTGCTGTGATTTGTTCTGTTCTCATTTTTATCCTTTTTGAAATTTATTTTACAACTGAGTATAGGGCTGCTTCTTCTTCATTTATTATTTTTAATAAATTTCCAGCCTTAAACATATTACAAACTAAGATCGGTAGTGCGTTATCCTTTGCTAAAGCTATGGCAGTGTCGTCCATAACCTTGATGTCATCGCTCATCGCCTTTTCGTAGTTCAGTGATTTTAGAAGTTTTGCATCTTTGAATTTTTTAGGATCTTTGTCATAAACGCCATCAACTTTTGTCGCTTTTATGATCATATCTGAGCCAATCTCAATAGCTCTTAGCGTGGCTGCTGTATCTGTTGTGAAAAATGGATTGCCCGTGCCTGCAGCAAAGATGACAACTCTGCCCTTTTCCAAATGGCGCTGCGCACGTCCCACGATGAAAGTCTCGCAGATCGCTTCCATCTTGATCGCGCTTTGCACTCTTACTTCAAGTCCGCTTCGCTCTAAAGCTTCACGCATCGCGATCGAGTTGATGACAGTTGCTAGCATGCCCATGTGATCGCCACTTGTTCGCTTGATGATACCATCTTTTGCAGCGCTCACACCACGCACTATGTTACCACCGCCTATTACGATGCCAACTTCGATCCCACCATCGATGAGTTCTTTTATCTCGCTTGCTATAAATTTAAGCACAGCTGTGTCTATACCAAAACCATTTTCTCCAGCCAAGGCCTCGCCTGAAAATTTGACCAATACGCGTTTTCTCTTACTCATTGTCATGCTCCTTGAAATTCACGCATTTTAGCCAAAAAGGCTTTAAATTTAGCTAATAACGCTTACAAAGTGACTATTTTGAGATCATTTCAAGCGGGTCGATATGGTAGTTTCTTTGCGTTACTTCAAAGGTTAGATCGTTCCTTACCCTACCTATAACATAACCTTTTTGCACGACTGAGCCTACTTTTACAGTTGGCGCGATCTGACTTAGGTGGGCATAGATTGTGTGGATGCCGTTTTCATTTTCGATGATGACGACATTTTCAAGCATCGGAGTTGCTTTTGCAAAGACGACCTTGCCATTTAGTACGCTTTTTACCTTAGCATCTGGCGTGCTTGAGCGAAGTATGACTGACTCGTTGAAAATTTTGATGTTATATATCGGATCTACGTAATTGCCAAATTTTTGCTTTACAGAGTAGCTATCAAGTGGAGCGATCGTCCTTGCGCCCGAGTATCTCTTAACTGAGCTTGTTTGATAGCCCCCACCCATTGGCTGGCTCTTTTCACCCTTTTTGCCGCCTTTGCTAGCTGCTCTTTCTTGCTTTTCTCTAGCAGCTCTGGCTGCTTCATCCTCTTGCTTTTGCATGATAGCAAGCTGCTCAAGCGTCTTTCTTAGCTCGTCTTGCTGGGCTTGAAGCTTGGCTAGCTTTTTGCTGTAAATTTCTTTATCACGTTTTAGCCCGTTTATTGTATTTTTCTGCGTGCTCTCTAGGCTTTGTAGATCATTTTGCTTGCGCCTATAGTTTTTTATGCTTGAGTTTATCTCATTTATCTTGCTTGATTTATTTTTTATCTTTTCTATCGTATCTTCGTAGTTCTCACTAAGTCTTTTAAAGTCCTCTTTAGCTATGGCGTTTAGCTTGGTTAAAATTTGCGATGAGATGATGCTCTCTTCGCTTTGTTTGCCCTCGCTTGCAGACATCATAAGATCAAATGAAAGATCTTCTGCGATGATCCTTATCATATTTTGCTCTAGCTCTTTTTGGGTGCGCTCTAGCTCTTTGTTTTGCTTTGTTAGATCATCAAGCTCAAGAAGCGCTTTTGAAGCATTTGTCTCAAGAACTGAAATTTGACCCTTTAAATTTGTGATATCGCCACTTATGCCACGAAGTTTTTTCTCGCCATTTACTATATCGCCAGCCAAGTCATCAAGTTTTTTACTAAGCTGCTCACTCATCACCTGCGTCGATCTTAGCGAGTTTTTGGAGTCTTTTATCTTCTCTTTAGTATTTGATGCAAAAGCTAGACTAAAAGCTAGCAAAAGTGTAAAAATTCCTTTTTTCATATCGTGCTTTTTCTAGCCTTACTCATCACTAAACTAACAGCAAAAATGCTTAAAACCACAGCCACGCCAAAAAGGATAAATACATCTCTTGAAAGATCAAGGCTAGGCAAGACTACATCGATACTTGCGGCATTTTCTCTAAATATTTCAAAATTTGGCAAGAAAAAGAAAAACGCACCAACAACAATGGTCGCAACTATGCTATCAACCATGGCTGATTTATATAGCATGGCTGATTTTAGCCAAAATGGCGCTCCAAAAAGTGTCATTATTTCAATGCGCTCTCTATGCTCAAATAGCCAAATTTTAGTCTGTTTAAGCATAAGCATAAGCCCAACGACACAAAGTATCGCCATAAATGCATAAGATATGCTTTTGGCTAAATTTAGCATCTTAAAGACCTTATCATGGGTCTTTGAAAATGTCTCAACCTTGCTTATACCATCAAATTTCAAAAGCTTTTGCTTTATCTCCTCCATATATTCTGGCGATGGAAATTCGCTTAGTCTTAGCGAGTAAAATTTAGGCAAGGCGTTTTGAAGGATGGATAAATTTTTAGCCGAGATGTCGTTTGATAGGCGATCTATTATCTTTTGTGGGCTTAGTGGCTCAACGCTAGCTAGCGTGCTAACCACTGGCTTTAACACTGGCTCGCTTAGCTCTTTGTTTGAGACTACCACGATGTTGTAGTCATTTCCCATAAGTCTCTCATACTCTCTTACGATCTTGTCTGCTGTGAGACTAAACTGCACTGAAAATAAAAGTGCGATTAACGGCAGGATAAATCCAAGGTGGTTTTTAAGCGATCTCATGCACGCCTCCATTTTCTATGACAAAGTGACGGTATGGGATGCGAAGCGTTGATGGGATATGATGCGTCACCACGACCACGCTTGTGCCTAGAAATTCTCTGGCTGATTTTAAAAGCGACCAGATGACGTCGCTTGAGTATTCGTCTAAATTTCCTGTTGGCTCGTCGCATAAGAGCAAATTTGGATTGTGCGCGAGCGCTCTTGCCATGGCAACTCTTTGCTGCTCGCCACCACTTAGCTCACGAGGGTATTTATCAGCTTTGTGAAGCATATTTACATGTTTTAAAAGTTTAGCCACCTGCTTTTTGCTCACATTTTGATTGACGCCTTTAATGATGAGGGGTAGCATGACGTTTTTTTCGACATTCCACTCATTTATCAAGCGGTAGTTTTGAAATATAATGCCAACTCGCTGCCTAAGCTCGCAAAGTCTTTTGTCATCGATATCGTCCATTTGCGTCATGCAGACATTTAGCTCGCCAGCTAGGGGCGAAATTTCTCCGTAAAATGACTTTAAAAGCGTGCTTTTTCCGCTTCCACTCTTGCCTGTGATAAAGACAAAGTCATTTGCGTAGATGTCTAAATTTACGCTATTGATCACAACCTCGTTGCGCTCGTAAGCTAGGCTTAAATTTCTTGCGCTAATTATCTCTTGCATCAGCCAAATACTCCTTCAAAAGCTCGTGTGCTGCTAAATTTTCACGTATTAAGATCGGTTTTTTTATAAAATATTCGCTTTTCTCATCGCTTATTTTGATGAAACATTGCTCTGGTTTGTTAAACGCTCCAAAGGCAACTTTTAGCAAAATTTCACCCTCATTTATGGTGTAAATTTCCTCAAAATGTAAAAAATGATCCTCTTTTTTTATGATGAAATTTTTGAAATTTTTAATGATATTTTTTACGCTTGTCTTTTCTTTAAAACTAAAATCCCCAGCCAAAACGCTCTCATCGCTTTTTGCCTCACAAGTATAAATGACATCGTAAATATCCTTATCTTGGCGTCTCCAGCGGTCTTCATACTTGCTAGTTACTTCTAAATTTCTATTTTTAAAAGCTTCTATCTTTGAGTTTGAGGGCTCTAAAAATTTACTCAAACTAAAGTCGCAATACTCCTTGCTATCAGTTCTTAGCTCAAATTTACCGCCAAGCTTTAGTATCCTCTCGCACTCAAGCGCAAACGCCGATGAGACCACTCGTCTATGCTCAGCCTTGTCCCAAGGTACTGGAAAGTGCAAAAATACTCTATCAACTAAATTTGATCCAACTAGCGAGAGTAAAAGTCTTGCGTCGGTATTTATTAGACGCACGTTTTCTAGGGCATTTGCTCTAGCTAGCTTTGCTACTTGCTCGATGCTTGGTTTATAGACCTCTATGCCGATAACTAGGGCATTTGGGTTGTTTTTAGCCTGATAGAGTAAGTGCCTGCCAGAGCCAAAGCCGATCTCGATAAAAATCTCTTTAAATTTACCTTTTAGCTCGCAAAAAGCTGGCACAAACTCTTCAAGGCTTAAAATTTCACTCACTTTTTTGGTCAAATTTGTCTTTTTTACAGCAAATGCTTGACTGATGATGGCGCTACAATTTTGCTCTTTAAAAAGCTCAAGTGCTTCTTGTAAAAGTCCAACTTTAGCAGGCTTTGTAAGCTTTTCTCCCTTTATGACGACGCCATTTTTGCCTGGCTTTACGACTAGAAAAAAGCCTTCATCTTCATTTTTTGTGTAGATGAGCTTCTCGTTTCGGCCACTTGCCTGCCAAAGAAATTTGATCTTGTCGTTACCAAATGGGAACGAGAGCTCTTTTAAGGATGAAGCGATGAAATTTGGCATTATTTTATGCTAACTTCTGCTTTTGATGACTTATCAGAGGCGATGCCGTATTCATCGACTGCTACGACGCTGTAAGAGTAGCTAGCTCCTTTTTGGACGCTGTCATCTCTAAGCCCAGTATCACTTATGCCGCTAAAGACTTTCTCGCTAGCACCGCTTCTATAAACTGTATATGAGCTAGCTCTATCAACTGCACTCCAGCTTACATTTACACCGCTACCATCGTAGCTAGCGCTTATACTTGGAGTTTTTGGTGCGCCAAGTGTGCTACCAACGATCGGCTCTTCTTGCTTTAAGCTCTCAAGGCCGTCTTTATCGACAGCTGTGACTCTATAATACCTTGTCGCTGCGTTTGTGTTTATGAGGTCTTCATAGGTGTTGCTAGTCGTTTTTGCTAGGTATGTGTAAGGCAAAATTTTACTTGTCGTTCTATAAACCTTAAAATAAGCAAAATCCTCAGCTGGCGCATAATCCCACGTTAAGATGATCTTTTTTGGCGCATTTTTGGTCGCTTGGACGTTCGTTACTGATTTAGGGTAACTCCTTTGTTGTGGCACTTATGTTTTGGCTTGGTTTTGAGATGACGCCAGAAGAAGTTTTAACTAAGATTCTATACTCATAAGACCTGCCAGGTTTTACATCAGTGTCGATATACTCGGCATTTAGTCTGCCATTTACCTCTGCTACTTGGCTAAATTTATTAGCTCCTGCATCGCTTCTTTGGATGATGTAGCTTGCTACTGTGCTATCAGGATGTGGTCTCCAGATCACTTTTACGCGGCCTGGAAGCCCTGTGATAGCTTGTGCAAATGGCACAGAGTCAAGTAGTGGCTTAGTAGTCGTAGTTGCGATCGCACCTGGTTGAGAGATGGCGTTGCTTGAGTAGGTTCTCATCTGATATGAGTAAGTCGTCTCTGGAGCTAGGTCGCGATCCACATAGTGCGTAGCAAAGCGGTCTTTTATGTTTGCAACTAATTGCATTTTTGAGTTTGCATCGTTTGGATTTGAGCGGTAAAGGTAGTAGCCAACGACGCTCTCATCGGTCACTGGGTTCCACTCGAAGCCAACTTCTGTCATGTCTGAAATAGTTTTTAAGCTTGTAATAGTTGGTAGTGACGTGCTTTGCTGAGTCGGTACGCTAGAGCCGCATCCCGCTAAGAAAGCTACTAAAAATGGTGTCAATATGCGTAGGGCAAATTTTTTCATCAAAAATCTCCTTGGGAATTTTTTTGTAAATTATTTGGTTAAAGTCATCATACGTTTTTGCGGTAAATTCTACCCTTTTGCCAGTTCGCGGATGGATAAAATAGAGCATATAAGCGTGAAGCATAACCCTGCTTATTTTATCGCCTTGGCTCTTAAATCCGTATAAATCATCGCCTAAAATGTGGCGATTTATGCTAGCAAGATGCACTCTTATCTGGTGCGTCCTACCTGTAAAAAGCTTTGCCGCTATCAAATTTACTCCGCCTTCACTTAGCAAATTTACAAAGGCACTTTTTGCAAATTTAGCGTCCGCGACGATCGCTTTTTTTAGGCGGTTGTTTGGATTTCTGCCGATTGGCTTGTCGATGATGACGTCCTCTTTTAGCGGTAGGTCGGTCAGTGCTAGATAAATTCGTCCCATGCTCTTATCGCTTAGCTGCTCGCTTAGTTTTGCGTGAGCGAAGTTGTTTTTAGCAACGACGATAGCGCCGCTAGTACCTTTATCTAGGCGGTGGACGATGCCAGCTCTTACGTCACCGTTTAAATTTGAGAGCATAAAGCCCTTTTTGTTTAGCCACTCAACAAGTGTCGCCTCTTTGACGCTTGGGGCTTGGTGAACGACGATTTGCGGGGGCTTGTTTAGCACTATGAGATCGTCGTCCTCGTAGATGATCGGGATGTCAAAATTTACTTCGTATTCGTTTTGTACCTCTTTTTTTGGGGCAAAATTTACGCAAATTTCATCGTTTTCATTTAACAAAAAGCTTGGTTTTGAAACTGGTTTTAAATTTACGCTTACAAGGGAGTCTTTTATCAAATTTAAAGCTTGATTACGTGAAATTTGAAGCTCTTTGGCCACTGCAACGTCGAGTCTTGAGCTATTTAAAACATTAAATTTAACCAAAATCAAAGCCTTGTTTGTGATATAATCTAGCCCAAAAATTAAGGTTTGCTTCTTGATAAAACTAGATCGGCGTATTTTAACACATTTTGATTTTATTCAGCCGTTTTTAATCATCCCAATCATAGCCATCTCATACATTTTAGTCTCCGAAGCAAACGACATTTTGGCAAACAAACAGCTTGTGTATTTTGGCATCGGATTTGTCTCATTTTGCATCGCATTTTTACTGCCTATTAGACGCATCGACTGGATTATCCCGATGTTTTACTGGGTCTGTATCGTGCTGCTTTTAAGTGTTGATATATTTGGCGTTAGTAAGCTAGGAGCCAAACGCTGGCTGGAGATCCCTTTCGTTCACTTCACGCTTCAGCCCTCAGAGCTCATGAAGCCAGCCTTTTTGTTGATGCTAGCCTATCTAGTTAAGCAGCGCCCTCCAGAGGCTGATGGATACGGGCTAAAAGACTTTTTAAGACTTAGTTTTTACATACTTTTGCCATTTGCGCTTATCATGAAAGAGCCTGATCTTGGCACCGCACTCATACTTTTGATAGTTGGCTACACCATCCTTTTTGTCATCGGCGTAAATAAGAAAATTTGGATCTGCATCATCCTTGCCATAGGATTTTCGGCGCCAGTTTTGTATGAAAATTTGCATGATTATCAAAAAAAGAGGATACACGACTTCATCGCAGAAGAGCCAAGCTACCACGTCAAACAAAGCATTATCGCCATAGGTAGCGGCGGGTTAAAAGGCAAACCAAAGGACGAGGCTACGCAGACACACTTTAAATTTTTGCCAATCGCCACTAGCGACTTCATCTTCGCCTACAATATCGAGCGTTTTGGCTTTTATGGGGCGCTGCTTTTGCTTGGGCTTTATGGAGCGCTTATAACGCACTTACTTAGCCTAAACTACGGGCTTAAAAATGATTATTTCACGCAGGTGACCGCCACTGGCATAGCCGCGCTCATCTTTGTCTACGTGGGGGTAAATGTCTCGATGACGATCGGCTTTGCGCCAGTTGTGGGCGTACCGCTGCCGTTTTTTAGCTACGGCGGAAGCAGCTTCGTCACCTTCATGGTACTTTTTGGGATACTGCAAAATTTGCTAACTTTTAGGTTTGACCAGACCTACCGCTCGGTGAAATTTAAATTTTAAAATTTGTAAATTTGCTTTATCTAATCATACAAATATCAAACAAATTTTAAAATTTCATGAGTGAGTAATTTTAGTAGTCAATTCTTGCGAGTGAATGGAATTTTAAAATTTGCAAAATTGCTTTATTAAATTTTTATCCAAAAGGAAGACAAGGGGGGGCTTAAATTTTGCTTCGCAGGCTCGCAACTGCAGGGCAGACACGAAGCCGCCCCCCCTATCCCACTTCTTTTTTAATACTCATCTGCTTGCAGTTACAAGACGAAGCCTAAACAAAATCCCATCGCACGTTAGAAGTGCATGCAACAGTGCTGAAGCACTGCATGCGGTTTTACTACAAAAAAACTCTATCAAATTTTAAAATTTGTGAGCGAGGATATCACGACTCTGAATTTAGAACTAAACTAAGTACAGCCTAAATTTAGTAAGTTGCTAAGGCAAGTGAGTAAGATTTTAAAATTTGCTGAGAATATATACTTTTCACTAAAATTCAAAAACAAATTTTGCAAAAAAGCTTAGATTTAGAAATTTATCTCAATTATCTTTTGTAAATTTTTGATATTTTTTTTAATGTTACCATCTTTGTAAATCGCTGAGATGACGGCGATGAGATCGGGTTTTACGTGGGAAAGTGAGCCGATATTTGTCTCATTTATGCCACCTATCACGCAAACAGGTAGGTTTAAAATTTGCTTTGCCTGCCTAACCACTTCAAGGTCGCATTTTGGGGCATTTGGCTTTGTGGGGCTTGTAAAAACAGAGCCAAAAGCAACGTAGCTAGCCCCGTTTTTAGCGGCATTTATGGCTAAGCTTATATCGCCATAGCAGCTAACGCCAACATATGCGTCCTTGCCTAAAATCTCAAACGCCTCTTTTATGCCCTCGTCCTCTTTGCCTAGATGAACAGCATTGGCGCCTATCTTTTTAGCAAATTTGACATCGTCATTTACGATAAATTTCGTGCCAAATTTCTCACATAAATTTAAAATTTCACTTGCAAGCCTTTCGTTTTTGACCGCTTTTTTTGACCTAAACTGAAAAAATTTAACCCCGCACTCCAAAATTTCTCTAGTGTAACGCAAAGCCAAATTTTCAGGCATTAAAATATCATCGCTAATAGCGTAAATTTCAGCCATTAAGCCCTGCTTTATGGTCTATAAGTCTTGCGCCAAATTTACTTTTATGAGCATTTTTTATCCCATTTGCCACAAATTTTTTAGCTATTTTTATGGCACTTACTAGATCGTTTTGTTGCGCTAAAATGGCAGCTAGCGAGCTTGAGAAGCTACATCCTGCGCCGTGCATCACTCTAGGCTCAAAAAGCTCCTCGCTAAATTTCATCACTTCGCCGCCTTTTAGATAGAGCGTATCCTCGCAAATTTCACCAACCTTTGTTCGCTTTAGCACCATATCGCAAGGCAAATTTGCAAAACTAATCCCCAAAATCCTAGCCTCATCTACATTTGGCGTGGCGACACTTGCGAGCTTTAGTAGCTCCTTTAGCGCTTCGATCGCTGCGTCTTCAAGCAGTTTTGCACCTGACTTTGCCACACAAACTGGGTCTATGACAACTGGCACATTTTTAGCTCTTAACTCCTTTAAAAACGCGCTTACAACGGCTATTATCTCCTCATTAAAGAGCATGCCAACCTTCACAGCGTCTATATCAAGCTCGGCTAGCACCATCTCAAACTGAGCTTTTACCATGTTTGCTGGCATCGCAAGCACGCTGCTAACGCCATTTGTATTTTGCGCGGTCACGGCTGTGATGACGCTTGCGCTAAAGCAGCCAAATGCTTCGCAGCTTTTTATATCCGCCTGCACTCCTGCACCGCCGACGCTGTCGCTTCCCGCAACTATCAAAACATTTTTCTTACTCACCCACACACCCACTTATCTCTTTTACGTCAAAAGGGTCTTTGACCTGCCACGAAAGTGCGTATTTCTCGATACTTTTCTTGATCGCACTCACCAAATAATCAATATCCTCAAAGGTATGCGTATAGTGCAGACTAACCCTCACCCAGCCTGGCTTGTGGGTGAAGTTTGGATCCTCTTTTAGCCCCAAAAGATCATGTCCGTATGAGCCAGCGCACGAGCAGCCAGCACGTGTTTGTATGCCATACTCTTTGCTTAAAATTTTTGAAAGCTCATATGGAGCTACGTTTTTTACATTAAATGAAAAAATGGCAAGGCGCTTTAAATTTGGCGGGCAGTAGCTTATAAGCTCTGGGATTTCCCTTAGCCTTTGGCAAAGATAGTCGCTAAGCTCGCTCTCGTTTTCGTAAATGGTAGCAAGCCCTATCTCTTCTCTTAGTCTGTAGGCTAAATTTGCACGTATGAGCCCCAAAATAGGCGGTGTGCCAGCCTCTTCAAGTGCCTCTTGATCTTTTAAAAATATATGGTAGTTTTTACTCACGTAGCTTACCGTGCCACCACCTGCAAAGCTTGGCACATCGTCATTTGCTAGCACTTTTTTGATAGCTAGTAGCCCACAACTGCCAACTCCTCCAAGAAGCTTATGTGGCGAGATAAAGAGCGCATCAAAGTAGTCGCAGTCTAAATTTGCATATGCACTAAGGCTCGCCACGTCAAATGCCACGATACCGCCAAATTTCTTAACCATCGTGTAAATTTGCTTGTAGTCGCTTATGACGCCTGTGACGTTTGAGGCGGCGCTAAAGCTAGCGATGATCTCACGTCCTTGGTTTATCTTTAAAATTTGCTCCAAATGCCCGAAATTTATACCGCCATCTTTTGCGAGCCTTATACGCTCAACCTCGCAAAGTGCCTCTTTAAAGCTGATCTCATTTGAGTGGTGCTCATAAGGGCCAAGCACGACTAGCGGCGAGCTATCATCAACCTTTAAGTTATACCTTTTTTTGGTAGCTGGAGGCACGTAAAGCCCCAAAAGCTCCTGAAATTTCTTGATCGCACCAGTGGCACCGTATCCAGTGGCTATGAGATAAAACCTATCATCAAGCCCAAGCGCGCGCTTTAGCTCGCTTCTAGCGTTATCATATAAAAGCTGCGTTTTATAGGCGTTTGAGGATGTTAGCGAGTGGGTGTTGGCGTAGGTTTTTAAGATATCAGCGACCTCGTCTTCGATAGGCTTATACGCAAGTCCTGAGGCGGTGTAGTCGAAATAATGTATCCCTTTTTTTAAAATAATATCTCTTCTAATGTGCTCTAAATTTACCAACTTTAGCCTTTTAGTTTTTGCGTGATTATAATTAAAATTTTCTAAAAATATGCTACAATCCGCCACACAAAGGATACGAAATTTTAGCCATAAAATCGACATTTGAGCGGATGAAACACCTTGGTATTGCTGAAGTTATAAAATTTCATCTGGTTTTTGATGACTTTTTATTAAAGGGCTCATACTACGATGTTTTTGAGGCGATTAGGGCTGAAATTTTAGATGATTATAAAAATTTGATGGCTAGGTTTTACTTTGACGAGGACAGCGACGAGGCCATCAAAATGGCTCTTATTAAGCTTGCTAGAAGCGACAGGAAGAAATTTAGCGTAAATAAAATTTTGCCCCAAAGCATGACAAATAGGGTCTATGCAAAGCTTTTTAGCAAGGATTTTTTAGTGCTTGAAAAGAGCCAAGAAAAGCCACGAGTAAAAAACAAACGCCAAATTTTAAAAAAGAGCGAGCGAGCTTATAAGATAGAGGATAAAATTCATTTTAATAGCCATTTTTCAAGGTTTTGGTTTAGATTTATCGAGCCAAATTTAAGCCTTTTAAAAGAGGGTAGGAGTGAAGAAATTTTAGAGCTTATAAGAAGAGAATTTGACGAGTACGCAAGCCTTGGATTTGAGCTTTTAAGCGGCGAGCTAATGGCTAAAAAGCTTGGGTTTGATGGCATTTTGCTAAGCTCATTTTGGAGTAAAAATATAGAGCTAGACATGCTTTTTAGCATAAATGGCAAGATAATAGTCGGCGAAGCAAAGTATAAAGAGCGAAAAATTTGCAAAAATGTCTTAAATTTAGTCCTTCACAAGTGCGAAAGGCTAGGCATAAAGCCTGATATCGTGGCGCTTTTTTCAAAAAGTGGCTTTAGCAACGAGCTTTTGGGCTTAAAAGATGAGCGGCTTAGGCTTTATGAGATAAAAGATTATGAGGAGTTGCTGTGAGTGATATCGATATACAAAATGGCCTAAAAAGCCTGATAGAGCAGACCTATCTGATAGAGCGTGAGTATAAAAATTTGACCGCTTCTTATATGAGCTTGCAAGGTTTTATAAAAGATATCGTGGAAATTTTGCCAAATGCCATTTGGGTGCTTGATGAAAGTGATGAAATTTTCTTGCAAAACTCAGAGGCGCAAAAGCTTGGCAAAGCGTTAAATTTCATCCCAAAAGATGAGGGCGAGCTAAATTTTGGCTCACAAATTTATCTTGTAAAAAAGGTGGTCAAAGATGATAAAAAGATCATCTCGGCTACCGACATAACGCAGGAAAAACGCACCGAGCGCTTAGCCTCGATGGGTCAAGTAGCAGCGCACCTAGCTCACGAGATAAGAAACCCCATAGGCTCTATCTCGCTTCTAAATTCCACCCTTTTAAAAAGGGCTGAGCCAAAAATTTTACCTATCGTCGAGCAGATACAAAAGGGAATTTGGCGGGTTGAGCGCATCATCAAAGCCACACTTCTTTTTACAAAAGGGCTTAGCATCACGCCAAAGGAATTTAACTTTTTAGATATCAAAAGCGAGTGCGAGGAGGCGCTTAAATTTTATGAGTATTCAAAAGATATAAGTTTTGAGCTAAATTTCCCTGACGCCCTTTATAGTGGCGACTTTGACCTCATCGCGATGGTCTTTCAAAACATTTTATTTAACGCGATCGATGCTATCGAAGAGGACGAAAACGACGAAGGCGTGGTGAGACTAGGCTACGAAAAAACGCCAAATGAACATAAATTTATAGTCTATGACAGCGGCGTCTCTATAAAAAATGAAGATATCGTCTTTGAGCCGTTTAAGACGAGCAAACTAAAGGGCAATGGCCTAGGACTACACCTTTGCTTGCAGATCATCGAGGCGCACAAGGGCAGCATAGAGATAACCCTTGAGCCAAAGACATTTTGTATAAATTTACCTATAAAGGAGAAGTGATGAGTAAAATTTTAGATGAGCTAAATGCGTGGCAAAATGGCCTAAAAGCGCTTAAATTTAGTGAAATTTTTAAAAATGGCAGCGAAAAGGTGGCCTTTATTAGCGTTGATATGATAAATGGCTTTTGCTCTGAAGGCGCACTAGCTAGCAAGCGTGTGGGTGAGCTAGCAAGCCTTATAGCAGACACTTTTAGGCTGGCAAGAGAGAAATTTGACCTTAAAAACTACATCCTAATCCAAGATGCTCACGAGCCAAATTCTGCTGAGTTTGCGAGCTTTCCAGCTCATGCTTTAAAAGGGCAAGATGAAGCACAGGCAGTTGATGAGCTGCGAAATTTAGACTTTTTTGATGAGATGAAAATTTTTTATAAAAACTCACTTAGCATCGCTTATTCGCAGGAATTTAATCAATTTATAAGTAAATTTGACAGCTTTGTCATCATGGGCGACTGCACCGATATGTGCATCTATCAGCTTGTCTCTCACCTAAGACTTAGCGCAAATGAGCAAAATTTAAAGCGAGAGATCATCGTGCCAGCAAATTTGGTGCAAACCTACGACGCACCAGGGCATAGTGGGGATTTTTACCAAAATATATTTTTACACCACATGCAAATGGCACTGAATGCACGTGTGGTAAAAGAGCTAAAAATTTAGCCATATATTTATACTAAAAACAATTATCAAATTATAAAATTTAGCGCTTATCTATCGTAT
>NZ_CABPVA010000004.1:79518-98124 GCF_902460595.1 Campylobacter concisus | reverse complement strand
CTAGTAGGCTTAATTAAAAATTTAAATATAGATGTTGTCTTATCGTTTCAACACCGCTCAAACATAATAAATTGTTTATCTAAGCTAATGTTTAAAAAATTTAAAAGCATCATAAGTGAAAGAATATATACGAAAGATTTTTTTGAGCAGGATTTTAAAAAAATTTTCTTTAACAACGCCATAAAAGCACTTTACAATAAGGCCGACGCCATTACTTGCAATTCTGTAGATATTAAAGAAGGGCTTGCTCAATTTTATAATTGTGATAGGGATAAAATTACGGTTATAGAAAACGCTTATGATACTAAAAGTATTACTCGGCTCGGAAAAGAGGAGATAGAAACAGAGTTACTTCCTTTTTTTGCTGAAAAGGAGGTCATCATTAATGTTGGTAGACTGGACAAACAAAAAGGACAAGAGTATCTTATTAAAGCATTTGCAATGTTGTCAAATAGATCAAGCTACTGTCTTTTTATAATCGGAGAAGGGGTTTTGCGTGAGTATTTGGAGAGGCTGACTTCTGAACTTGGGTTAAGCGATTCTGTTTTTTTATTGGGATATAAAAAAAATCCATATAAATATCTATCTAGAGCCAATATATTTGCTTTTACATCACTATATGAAGGATATCCAAATGCGCTAGCTGAAGCGATGGTCTTTGATAATCTTAAAATCATTTCTTTTGATTTTAAGGCCGGATCAAAAGAGTTGATCGGTAATGATGAGTATGGTAAAATCGTTAGAAAGTGCGATATAGTTGGATTGTCTCAGGCGATCCTGGATGCTAAAAACAGTAAAAATGTAAAGCATAAAACTTTAAATAGTATAGAGGATTTGGTCTATGATTACAAAAAAATTATTGAGTAAATATTTGTTATTATTTTTATGTTCGCTTGTTGTTTTTGTTGGTATAAATTCGTTGAGTAATTTTGCTTTTTTTAATATTATTGATGTGTTGTATCAACCGCATGGACCTAAGGGGTTGCTAAAAGTATCAATATATGTTGCATCTTACTTATTTGTATTTGCTAATCTTATATTTATCTTATTTATGAAAAATGGTGCGACATTTAAAATTTTGATATTTGCATTATTTATTTTACTTAATGTGGATATTGTATATTATCTTATCGATAGAAATGGTACTGGAATTTCTATGCACCAAATAGTACTTGCCTATCATGAAACATCTCATATACTAGGTGCTTTTTGGGCATATTCCGGAGCAATAATAATGTCGTTACTAATATCTGTAGCTATCTTATTCGCGATAAAAATCATACGAAAATTTATAGATATTCAATTTTTCTACATTCCTATTATTATGTTGCCACTTTCACTAGTAGGTTCATATATGGTTTATAATAAATCAGCATATGCGGCGCATGAGTATCCTTTTTTTACAAAGATCCCTATGTATGTATATGCAGCTAAGCATAATGGCTATTTTGATATCAAATTTAAAGCAAGGGATGCTTTGACTATCCACCCAGATAGTGCTGCAAAATATAAGAATATTATTTTAATTGTTGATGAAAGTGTAAGAGGGGATTATCTATCTATCAATGGATTTAACATACAGACCACTCCTTTTCTTGATACATATGATAGTGTCGTTAGTTTAGGCATAGCTTCTTCTGGTGGTAACAACTCTGCGCCATCTCAATACATAATAAGAAATGGTGTTCAGATGCGAGATTTGCCAGATAATAAATTTGCCACATTGGCAATTCCCAATATATTTCAATATGCAAAAAATGCAAATTTTCACACATACTATCTAGATAGTCAGGTGGAGTATCAGCAGCTACAAAATTTTATGTCTAGCTACGATCTAGAATACATAGATGAATATTTTACTATTAAAGAGAGAAAGCCTTTTTATTATTTGGATAGAAAGCTGATACCAAAAATAAAGACAATACTATCATCAAATGATCATAATTTTATTTACATCGTGAAATATGGCTCTCATGTTCCATGGAAGATGAACTATCCAGAAAATTCAGCCACCTTTTCGCCCGTCCTTGAAAATATGGAGTCTGTTGAATTTAGCAATAGAGATAGAGCTATAAACACATATGTAAATAGTCTAAGATGGAGCATGGATGGATTCTTTAAAGAATTATTAAGCAATATCTCTTTGGATGATACGATGATTATTTATACTTCTGATCATGGGATTAACATAGCTGAGAGTGGCACAACTATGCACTATGGCATGGAGCTAAATCCACCAAAGACAACGGCAACCGTTCCTATATTACTTTTTGCAAAAGATATCACTAGCAAATATAAATTTGATAAAAATATATATAGCCATTTTATGATTTTCCCATCCGTATTGGACTTGATGGGATATGACAAAGATGTTTATCACAAATACAACTATAGTTTTTTTAGCGATAGTGTTAGTGGAGAACAAGCTAGATCTTTTTATTCTGGTAACGTCTTTGGTAATGGATATAAAAATGTATTTGACAGCAAGGGAGCACAATGAGTGTTACGATTATTATGCCGTCATATAACTCTGAAAAATTTATTGTAGAGTCGGTAGAGTCAGTTCTGGCGCAAACATATTCTAAATGGGAGCTAATAATTGTAGATGATTGTTCGCCAGATGATTCAAATAAGATAATAACAAAGTATGTTGATAGCGACTGCCGTATAAAATTAATAAAATTACAAAAAAATAGCGGACCAGCCATAGCGAGAAATATGGCAATTGAGACTGCAAATGGCAGGTATATAGCCTTTTTGGACTCCGATGATGTATGGTTGCCAAATAAGCTTGAGAAGCAAATAAAATTTATGCAAGATAATGATTTAGCTTTTACATATAGTTCGTACAAGCTTGTTGGAGAGGATAATGAGGACTTGGGTCTTTTTATCACAAAAGATAAAATTTCGTATTTCGATATGTTAAAAACATGTAGTGTAGGATGCTTAACTGCGATATATGACACAGAAAAAATAGGTAAACAATATATGCCATTGATCTTAAAAAGACAAGATTATGGATTGTGGCTAAAGATATTAAAGCTTATTGGTAAGACTATGGGTATTTTAGAGCCACTGGCTACCTATAGAATTCGTAAAAATTCAGTATCTTCAAACAAAGTAAAAGCAGCCAAATACCAGTGGAAAATTTATAGAGAGATAGAAAAACTAAGTTTTTTAAAAAGCTTATATTATTTTGCATTTTATGCCTATAATGGCATAATCAAATACAAAAATAAATAGGCTAAACTCCCTTTTTTTCAAAGATAATAGCAATAGTTTTTGCTATTATCTTTATCTCCAGCCAAAGTGACCAGTGCTTGATGTAGTAAAGATCATACATCAGTTTTTGTTTGGCGTCGTGAGTGTTTGCGCCGTAAGGGTAGTTTACCTGTGCCCAGCCGGTGATGCCAGGGCGGACGATGTGGCGTTCATTGTAGTAGGGGATCTCTTTTTCAAAGAAATTTATCCAGTATCTTCGCTCTGGCCTTGGGCCTATTAGGTGCATCTGCCCGCGAAGCACATTTATGCACTGTGGTACCTCGTCTATGCGAGTTTTACGCATAAATTCGCCAAATTCAAAGACTCTCTCATCGTTTTTGCTAGCAAATTTTGCCCCATCTTTTTCAGCATCAACTACCATCGAGCGAAATTTGATACATTCAAATTCTTTGTTGCCCAGTCCAACCCTATTTTGCAAGAAGTAAAGGCTACCAGGCGACTGCTCATCTATCTTTTTCTTTACATAAAATTTAAGCACAAAAAGCATCACAAGAAGCATCGAGCAGCTTACATAGTCGATCACGCGTTTTAAGACGTATTCAAAGGCATTATAAGGCTTGATATCGTTTAAAAAGTTTAAATTTTCACCATTTTCTGGGATGTAGCACTTTTGCAGATAAATTTCTAAAAAGCTCTCCACATTTAGAAATTTGATCTTTTTATACTTCGTCTTAAACTGCAAAAGTGTGAGAAATCTCACCAGCTTGCCATCAACTGGCTTTGCAGTATTTAGTACGATCAGCCTTTGATCGCCTGATTTTATGAGATTTTCTAGTGCGCTTCGCAAAGCTTTAGCGTCGCTATTTTCATGGGATAAAAAATTCACTTGGCCAAATTTCTTCCTAAGCTTCTCTAGCTCGAGTTTGGTGAAAGTATATTTTTCGCCAAGGATGATCATAGGCCTATCCCTTTATCTTTATTTTAAATTTGCATTATAAAATTCGTCTAATTATACCCAAACGTGCTAATTGCATTTTTAAAAAAAGAGTTAAGGTTAAAATATGTCTCATAAATTTCTTGCTGTGCTCGTTCTAGCGCTGATCTGTGCCATTTCTTTTGCGCTCTCAAACACGGCCTTGGCTAAATTTCACACTAGCCCGCTCATCATCTCGATCATTCTTGGCGCCATTTTTGCAAATCTTTTCACCAAACAAACTCAAATTTTAAAAAGTAGTGGCGTCGTGGCGATCGCTGGGAAGCAAATTTTAAGGCTAGGCATCATACTTTTTGGCTTTAACATAAGCCTTAGCGAGATCGCAAGTGTCGGTACTATTGGCGTGATATACGCAGCGTTTATGGTATTTGCGACCTTTTGCTTTGCACTTTTTACCGCCAAAGCCTTGGGGCTTAGCAAGGATAGCGCCGTGCTCATTGGCTCGGGGGCAAGTATATGCGGCGCAGCTGCTGTTATGGCTACTCAAAATGAGATAAAAGCAGACGCAAACAAGCTTGCTATCGCCATTTGCACGGTGGTACTCTTTGGGACGATTGGTATGTTTATCTATCCATTTATCGCTAAATTTCTAGCTCTCACGCCGCACCAAACTGGCTTTTTTATCGGTGGCTCACTTCACGAAGTAGCCCATGTAGTGGCAGCCTCAGCAGCATTTGATAGCGCAACAAGCAGCACCGCCGTCATCATAAAAATGCTTCGCGTCATCATGCTTGTGCCATTTTTGTTTTTGCTAAATTTCTTAAATTTAAGCCAAAATAGTGACGCCTCAAAGCTAAAGAGCATACCATGGTTTGCGCTATTTTTCCTAGTGGCGATCTGCGTTAGGTCTTTGCCATTTTTCCCTGAAAATTTGGTACAAATTTTAAAGCTCTCAGCTAGCATCTGCCTTTGCGTTGCGATGTGTGCTTTGGGGTTTGGGATAGATAGAAGTATATTTAAAGCGACGGGCAAAAAGCCATTTTTGTTAGCATTTTTTATATTTTTATGGCTTATTTGCTCATCGCTTGTCTTTGTTAAGATTCTTTGCTAGTTTTTAGCTTTTGCAAAAACTCTTCGATGTTATATTTTGCCCTGTAAGCTGGGCTTAAAAGGTGTATCAAGATGTCGCCAAGGTCCATCACGATCCAGTCAGGCGAGCTCTCTGTGCCTATAAATTTCTCTCCAAGAGGCTTAAGCTCCTCTTTTAGGTCTTCTCCTAGCGAGTAAGCGTGCCTCTCGCCAAGCGTAGTAGCGATAACTACGGCCTTTACGAAATAATCATCCCCGCTCATATCAAACACTTGTATCTCTTCAGCCTTTTTCGCGTCTAAAACCTTAACTATACTTTCGGTGCGCTCTTGCATCGATCTTTCCTGCATCTTTAATCCTTGGTAAAAATTTATAATATCATCTTTTATCTCGCTAGGCAGCTCATCAAGCCCCTTTTGGTGCCTGATCTGCGACGAGCTAACATTGACGTGCACGTCCATTTTTTGTAAATTACGTGGAATTTCTATGTGATTGCGCTTGGCGATCACAAACTGCACTAAATTTTTTAGCTCCTCGTAGCCGTGCCACTTATCAAGCGTGGCTAGGTGGTCCGCGCCTATTATGAGATAAAATTTCTCTATCTTGAATTTCTCATACAAATACTTAACCGTCTCTATGGTAGGCACTGGGCGAGCTAAATTTATCTCATAGTCTGAGATCTCGACCTTCTCTAGGCCGCCCCAAATTTCTCTTATCCACTTTAGGCGAAGCTCTGGCGGAGCTGAAAATTCGCTCTTAAAGGGACTTATAAAGGTTGGCATGATGATGAGCTTGTCGATATCAAGGCCGCTTAGTGCCATTTTCACAATGCTATCGTGTCCTAAATGAACCGGATCAAAGCTCCCGCCAAAAAGTGCTAACTTCATCTATTAAAGTGCCTTGTTTATATTTGTTTTAAAATTCTTTTTTGTAGAATTAGGCGTAATTATATCAAAAGGAGCTAAGATGTCAGTTAAAGTAGCAATAAACGGCTTTGGGCGTATCGGTAGGTGTGCCGCTCGTATTATTTTAGAGCGTGATGATGTTGAGCTTGTCGCTATTAACGACACCGCAACAAGGGATATGACTAGGTATTTGCTCAAATACGACAGCGTGCATGGCGAATTTAAGCAAGACGTTAAGGTGATAAGCGACGATTTTATAGAAGTAAATGGCAAAAAGATAAGAGTTTTTTCTACAAGAGATCTAAACGAGCTTAGCTACGCAGACTACGGCGTAGACGTGGTTTTAGAGTGCACTGGCAAGTTTTTAACCACTGAAAAATGTGAGCCATATCTTGCTCGCGGCGTCAAAAAAGTCGTCATGAGCGCTCCAGCAAAAGACGACACTGCGACATTTGTAGTTGGCGTAAATGACAATAAATACGCGGACGAAGCGATCGTCTCAAACGCAAGCTGCACCACAAACGGCCTAGCTCCAGTGGCAAAAGTGCTAAATGATAAATTTGGCATCGTAAAGGGGCTAATGACTACGATCCATGCATATACAAATGGTCAGAGCTTAGTTGATGTAAAGGCTAAAGATTTTCGCCGCTCACGCGCTGCAGCGCTAAATATCGGACCAACAACAACCGGAGCTGCAAAGGCGATCGCTAAAGTGCTCCCAGAGCTAAGCGGCAAGCTGCACGGCCAAGCAGTGCGCGTGCCAGTGGCAAACGTCTCGATGGTCGATCTAACGGCGGTTTTAAAAAGACCAGCTAGCAAAGAGGAGATAAACGAGGCATTTAGAGCGGCTGCGGAGTCAAATTTAAAGGGAATTTTATTCGTTGATGACGACTACAGAGTTAGTAGCGACTTTTGCACAAGCACCTTTAGCAGCATCGTAGCGAGCGACACCACGCAGGTTATCGCTGATGATATGGTGAAGGTTTTTGCGTGGTACGACAACGAGTGGGGCTACTCAACAAGGCTTGTTGATCTTGCTAAGATCGTGGCTACAAAGTAAATTTAAAGGGTAAAAAATGAGTGATATTTTATCGATCAACGACCTTGAGCTTAATGGTGCAAAAGTCTTTATAAGGTGCGATTTTAACGTACCTATGGACGAGTTTTTAAACATCACTGATGATCGCAGGATCCGCTCAGCGATACCAACTATCCGCTACTGCTTGGATAATGGCTGCAGCGTGGTTTTGGCTAGTCACCTCGGACGCCCAAAAAACGGCTATGAAGAGAAATTTTCACTTCAAGGCGTCGCAAAAAGGCTATCAAGGCTGCTTGATAGAGAGGTGATATTTGCTGAAGATGTGATCGGAAATGACGCTAAAGCAAAGGCTGCGGCTCTAAAGGCTGGCGAAATTTTAATGATAGAAAATTTACGCTTTGAAAAGGGCGAAACCAAAAACGATGAGGCTTTGGCAAAAGAGCTTTCAGGATTTGGCGAATTTTACATAAATGACGCATTTGGCGTTTGCCACAGAGCTCACGCATCGGTTGAAGCGATCACTAAATTTTATGATGAAAAGCACAAAGCAGCGGGATTTTTACTACAAAAAGAGATAAATTTCGCTCAAAATTTGATAAAACATCCATCACGTCCATTTGTCGCAGTCGTGGGCGGCTCAAAGGTGAGTGGCAAGCTTCAAGCCTTGCATAACCTTCTGCCACGCGTAGATAAGCTGATAATTGGTGGCGGTATGGCATTTACATTTTTAAAATCACTTGGCGAAAACATCGGAAATTCGCTCCTTGAAGAAGAGCTCATCGAAGATGCAAGGCAAATTTTACAAAAAGGCAAAGAGCTAGGAGTGAAAATTTACTTGCCAGTAGATGTCGTCGCTGCTCAGACATTTTCAGCTGAAAGTGCCGTAAAATACGTCCCAGCTCAAGAGATCCCAAACGGTTGGATGGGGCTTGACATTGGACCAGCGTCGATTAGGCTATTTAAAGAGGTCATCGCCGATGCGCAAACCATCTGGTGGAACGGACCTATGGGCGTTTTTGAGATGGATAAATTTAGCAAAGGTAGCATCAAAATGAGCCACGCTATCATCGACACTCACGCGACAACCGTCGTTGGCGGCGGCGATACGGCTGACGTGGTCGAGCGCGCAGGAGATGCCGACGAGATGACATTTATCTCGACTGGCGGTGGTGCGAGCTTGGAGCTAATAGAAGGCAAAGAGCTGCCTGGCATAAAGCCGCTTAGAAAAGAGGAGTAGGTCTTGAAATTTCTAGCGAATTTAAAGTGCAACCACACAAGAGCAAGCTTTAGAGAGTACGCGAAAATTTTAGACGAAAATTTAAGCGCAAACGACGACGTGAGCGTATTTGCTCCAGCTAGTGCCTTTGATGAAAAAAAGCATATTTTTAGGCTTGGGGCGCAGAATTTCTACCCGTGCGAGAGTGGGGCATTTACTGGCGAGATTGGCAAGGCTATGCTTGATGAATTTGGCATAAAAGATGTGCTGATCGGCCACTCTGAGAGGCGTGAAATTTTAAATGAGAGCGAGGAGTTTTTGCGAGCGAAATTTGACTTTGCCGCAAAAAATGGCTGGAATGTGATCTACTGCATCGGCGAAAATTTAAGCACAAATGAAAGCGGTGCGACCAAAGAATTTCTAAGCCGCCAGCTTGAGAACATCAACCTAGATTATAAAAATTTAGTTATTGCCTATGAGCCGATATGGGCGATAGGAACCGGCAAGAGCGCTAGCATAGAGCAGATAGATGAGGTGCTAAGTTTTTTAAAGACAAAGGCAAATGTGCCGCTACTTTACGGCGGAAGCGTCAATGCAGCAAACATCACTGATATCGCAGGTATAAAAAGCTGCGATGGGGTTTTGGTAGGCACAGCCAGCTGGGATGCGAATAATTTTTTAAATTTGATACGCGTTGTCTCGTGAGCGCTTTTTAATGAGTTCGAAATTTTAAGTCTGCGACAGGCTATTTGCCTAGTCTGGACCTAAAATTTCTACACAACATTAAAATTCATCTCACGATACCGCCGCTATTAAATTTGGTTTAAAATTTAAATATCGCTTAAAAGCCAAACAAAATAAAAGGAGAAATGATGATACTAAAAGGTAAAAAAGGTCTAATCGTAGGCGTCGCTAATGCTAAATCAATAGCTTACGGCATCGCAAAAGCTTGTCACGACCAAGGTGCGCAGATGGCATTTACATACCTAAATGACGCTCTTAAAAAGCGTGTAGAGCCAATCGCTGAGGAGTTTGGTAGCAAATTTGTCTACGAGCTTGATGTAAATAACCAAGCTCACCTTGACGGGCTTGCAAATCAAATCAAAAAAGACCTTGGCGAGATCGATTTTGTCGTACACGCTGTGGCTTACGCACCAAAAGAAGCGCTTGAGGGCGAGTTTGTAAATACCACAAAAGAGGCATTTGACATAGCGATGGGCACTAGCGTTTATTCGCTGCTAAGCCTTACTCGCGCGATCCTACCGGTGCTAAAAGAGGGCGGCTCGGTGCTAACTCTTACATATCTTGGCGGACCAAAATTTGTGCCACACTACAACGTCATGGGCGTTGCCAAAGCAGCACTTGAAAGCTCAGTTCGCTACCTAGCACACGACCTTGGCGCTAAAAATATCCGTGTAAATGCGATCAGCGCAGGTCCTATCAAGACGCTTGCCGCAAGCGGTATAGGCGACTTTAGGATGATTTTACGCTACAACGAAGTAAATAGCCCGCTAAAACGCAACGTCACCACTGAAGACGTCGGCAACAGCGCTATGTACCTGCTTAGCGACCTAGCTAGCGGCGTAACAGGCGAGGTTCATTACGTAGATTGCGGCTACAACATCATGGGCATGGGCGACGTGGCTACCGACGCCGAGGGCAACACTATCCTAGCTTGGGACGCAAAATAATCTACTGATATAAATTTGGCGGGGAGGCTCGCCAAATTCTTCTTTTAAATTTCACCAAATTTATCGCAAGGACAGAAAATGAGAGCTTTAGACGAGCTTATAGATACAAATGAGCCAGGCTGGGCGCTGATCGAAGAGTGGCTAAAAGAGGCCAAAAACGACTATGAAATTTTGCCTCGCGATGAGAGCAGGGCGCAAAGCGAGCTTCTAGGGCTTCAAGTCACCACTCGATCGCCGATGGGAGCGCTTGTTTATGGGTGCGGCGGCATAGTGATAGATGGCGGTTGGCTGCGCCTAATTGGCTCAGGATGTGAGCAGATGAAGCGCGGAATTTACAGCTTTAACCTTGGCAAAAGCTTTAGCGAAGCAGGGCAGATGCCTAGCTATTTGCTCGTGGCGGATGATGTTTTGGGCGGATTTTTCGTGGTAAATGGCGGCGCCTTTGGTGGCAAAGCTGGCAACGTCTTTTACTACGCACCAGATAGCGGCAAATGGGAAGATACGCAGCTTGGCTACTCGCAGTTTTTATACTGGGCGCTAAGTGGGGATATATCTAAATTTTACGAGCTTTACCGCTGGGATGGCTGGCGAGATGATGTAAGAAATTTTAGCCTTGATAAGGTGATGTTTGCACTACCACCACTTCTTTGGCAAGACGCCGACATAAGGCTAAGGCTAAAAGATATGAAAAAAGATGGCGTTAATATCGATGAGTATTTTGCTTCTTTGTTTAAGGGCGAGAAATAGATAAATTTTTAGTAGTCTTTACAAATTTTAAAATCTTACTCACTCGCCTTAGCAGACTACTAAATTTAGGTCTCGCAAAGCTCACCACTAAATTTAGAGCCGTGATATGCTCGTTCATAAATTTTAAAATTTGCTCGAGTTTCTAACCGCATGCAGTGCAAAGCACTAAAGCATGCTACCTCTAACGTGCGAGGGGTTTGAGGGATATAAAGGGAGATAAGGGGACGGCTTCGTAATTCAAGTCCCCTTGTCTTCCTTTTGAAGAAAAGCTTTTAAATTTAAAGTCCATTTTTCAAAAAAAGAAAACACACTATTTTGCAAATTTTAAAATTCCATTCACTCGCAAGAATTGACTACTAAAATTTGGCTTCGCTTGCAGCTTAGCTCAAATTTTAGAGCCGAAATTACTCGTTCATGAAATTTTAAAATTTACTAAGCACTTACCTAATTTGACAAAGTAAATTCATAAATTTAAAACCTTGCTTGCTCGTTTGAGCAGGTTTTTAAATTTAAAATTTACTAAACACTTTTGTAGTCGCAAGAAGTAAATTTCTACATATCCAAGAATTTAAACAAATATCCTAAAATAATCAAAAAATTTAAAGGAAATTTCATGCAAAGTAAGCTTTTTGCGCCGCTTAAGATAGGTGGCATCGAGATCAAAAACCGCATTATTATGGCTCCGATGTGTATGTACGAGGTCAAAAAAGATGATGGTCGTCCAAGGTGCTTTCACAAGCTTCACTACGCTACAAGGGCGATCGGTGGTGTCGGCATGATCATTGTTGAGGCGACAGCTGTGGAGGCGCGCGGCAGGATCACCAAAAAAGACCTTGGGCTTTGGAGTGACGAGCAGATCGAGGCTCACGCGGAGCTGGTAAAAGGCTGCAGTAAATACGGCGCCAAAATGGCCATCCAGCTAGCTCACGCTGGCAGAAAGGGCACTTGTGAGGGCATCATCGCGCCAAGTGCTATCAAATTTAGCGATGAATATGCCACGCCAAAAGAGATGAGCACAGAGGATATCGCAAGCGTTAAGCAAAGCTTTGTGGAGGCGGCCATTAGGGCAAAGAGCGCAGGATACGAGGCTGTGGAGATACACGCAGCGCATGGATATTTGATAAATCAATTTTTATGTGCTGGCACAAATAAGCGAAGTGACGAATACGGCGGTTCTTTTGAAAACCGCATAAGGCTGCTGCTTGAAATTTTAAGAGAAATCAAAGCTGGCGCTAATATCGCAGTTGGCGTGAGGATAAGTGCAAGTAGCTGGCTTAAGGGCGACTGGGACGTAGAAGATAGCGTAAAGCTCGCACGTGAGCTAGAGAAAAATGGAGCTGACTTCATTCACGTCTCAGCTGGCGGAGTCTATGCAAAGGTTGATAGCGCGCCTAAATTTACGCCTCTTTATCAGGCTGGCTATGCAAAAGCTGTGAAAAATGCAGTTAATATCCCAGTCTTTGCAGTCGGTCTCATCACAAAGGCAAGCGAGTGCGAGGCGCTGCTACTTGGCGATGTTTGCGATGGTGTGGCGCTTGGCAGGGAGCTGCTTAGAAATCCTTACTTTGCTTTTGGCGCCATGAAAGAATTTGGCGAAAGCGAAAAAATAGAAAACGCCTACAAAAGGGCATACTAAGATTTTATGGCAAGGTGAGAGCCTTGCCAAATTTCATTTTTCTTAAATAAAATCACTAGAATTTGCTTACTATTTTTCTACATTAATAAATCAAAATTTCTATATTTATAGCTATAAAATCGCATATATTTTAAATTTTTACCTGAAATTTATATTTAAAATTATAATATTCAATTTCAAAATTAGACTATAAACTAAAATAGTAATTTTAATAATCAAACTAGGAGGAGAGATGAGGTTTAAGGGCTTATTTAAGCTCTCTCTTGCAGCAAGCGTGGCAGTTTGTGCAAACGCAGCAGACGCGTGCTAAGCGGTGTTGAGGTGACAAGTAGCAGCGGTGGATACGGCGTTGATGATATCAAAATTTCAACTAGAAACGCTGGCCTAGCAAAAGACGTGATGAGGGACATCCCTGGCGTCTATGTGGGCGGCACAAACGGCATGAATCAAAAAATTTATATGAGAGGCGTAAGTGACCGCGGTCTAAATATCACGATAGATGGCGCAAAACAAAATGGAAACACGTTTCACCATAACGCCGACTTGCTGATCGACCCTGATCTCATAAAGGCAATAGACGTCGAGGTTGGCTCAAGATCGGTCGTAAATGGCTCTGGCGCGCTTGGTGGCTCAGTCGCCTTTAAAACGGTCGATGCAAAAGACTTGCTAGAAAGCGGCGAGAAGATCGGTGCAAAGATAAAGACTGGATACGCCTCAAATAACAGCGAATTTTCTCAAGGTCTTATGCTCTTTACTGCCCCAGTTGAAGGGCTTGACTTTATAGCAGCTATTAATCACAAGGGCTATGACTATGGCAAAAGTGGTAATAAAAGAAAGATAGGTGGCGACGGAAACGACCTTAGCTATCTTTTAAAGCTTGGTTATAGCTTCCTTGATGCGCATAGAATTTCTATCTCAAGAGAACATAATGAATTTAAAGGCATGTATCCAATGAGAGCCGAGTTTGGCAGCTGGTATACTGGGCAATATCCTGTTGATAACCGAAAATATGAACGTGATACTACAACGCTAAAATATGAGTATAAGCCTAGCGATCTTCTAAATTTAGATGTAACGGTATACAATACCGAGCACAAAAAAGATGACCCAGTCTTAAAAATTTTGGGTGTAAAGACAAATGGTATAAATGCAAAGGCTAAAAGCGTAGTCGAGAGTGGTGCTTTGACACAGACGCTTAGATACGGCGCTGAGTTTTACCAAAGTAAAAATTTCAACAAACCAGACAATCACTACCCAGAAAAGGTAAATAACTACTCAATATACGCAGAAGATGCGCTAAATTTTAGTTCGCTAACTGTTACTCCAGGCATTAGATATACGCACCATGAGCTAAAAAGCTACGACGGCAGAGCTGGAAATGTAAAGAGCTACACATATAAATTTAATGAATTTACCCCAGCGCTTGCGCTTGATTATGAGATCATTAAAGGGCTTAACGCATTTGTAAGCTATGCAAGAGTCTTTAGAGGGCCTGATGTCATGGAGTCTATGTATGCTAGTAGAGCAAAAAATTTTGAAGCAAATAAAGATCTAAAAGCAACGACTGGTAATAGCTATGAAACTGGTCTTAAATATCATGGCGATATAAATGAAGCTAGCTCATATAGCTTATCTGCAAAATACTTCATGACAAAATATAAAAATTTAATAGTCGATAACAACGCAGCAGGTGGTGGTGTAAATCAAACTCTAGTCAGGATAAACGCTGGTGGGGCTGATATAAATGGCGTTGAACTACTTGCAAGGCTAAATTTAGACGCACTAAGCCTAGCTGCTAGCTACACTCATCAAAAGGTAAAATACAAAGATAGGGTCGCTAAACCAAATGGCAGCTACTACACCTCAAACATCATCGGCTACCGAGATCAGGGCGATAAATACACATTTAACGCCGAGTACGCATTTTCAAGGATCGATACGCTAATAGGCTACAACCTAATCTACTTTGCATCAAAAAACACCATCTCAGCTGGCGATAATGAAAATGTCAAGATACCAAGCTACGCAGTTAGCGACATCTACGCTACCTATGCGCCAAGTAGCGGTAAATTTAAAGGGCTTGAGATAAATGCTGGAATTTACAACCTCTTTAACAAGGCATACGCTTCGCAGTCTCAAAGAACGGCTGACTATACAGGCGATCCAAACTACGTAGACTGGGAGCCAGGTAGAAATTTCAAAGTAAATGTCTCTTATAAATTTTAGCTTTATGGCAAGGTGAAAGCCTTGCCAAATTTCACTTTTACACAGCCTATTTTTCACACCTCGCTTTTTGCTGTTTGATTTAAATTTAATATAGTATCATTTGTGCAACTAAACTTTCAGGGGAGAAAATGAGGCAAAAGCACTTTGAAGTGGCAATTGTTGGAGCGGGCATTAGCGGGACGGCACTCTTTTACGAGTTGGCTGCATTTAGCGATATAAAAAAGGTCGCACTTTTAGAAAAATATGACGGCGTAGCGACGCTAAATTCAAGCGGCAAGGGAAACTCACAGACCATCCACTGCGGCGATATCGAGACAAACTACACGCTAGAAAAGGCAAAAAAGGTCTCACAAGTGGCAAATATGCCAGTAAGATACGCCCTAAAATACAACTTAGAGGGCAAATATATGTTTGCTCATCAAAAGATGACGCTAGCCATCGGAGATGTCGAAGTAGAGCGCATCAAGGAGCGATATGAGAGCTTTAAAGAGCTGTTTGCTTATCTTGAAATTTATGACAAAGAGAAGCTAAAGCAGATCGAGCCAAACGTTGTTTTTGACGCAAATGGCAATGAGCGCCCAGAAAATATCATCGCCATTGGCACGCAAAATGGCCAGTATACGACGATGGACTTTGGTGGCGTGGCAAATTCGCTCGTTCAAAATGCGCTAAATTTAGGCGGAGATGGCTATGAGATCAGCCTAAGCTCAGAAGTGACTGATATGAAAAAGGTGGGCGATACCTTTCACATCAAGATAAATGAGGGCGAAGTGATCACCGCAAACTACGTCGTAGTCGATGCTGGAGCGCACTCGTTATTTCTAGCTCACAAGATGGGTTATGGGCTACATCTTAGCACGCTGCCAGTTGCTGGAAGCTTTTACTTTGCTAACAAGCGCCTACTAAACGGCAAAGTCTATATGGTGCAAAACGACAAGCTACCATTTGCCGCACTCCACGGCGACCCAGATATCCTAGCTAATGGCAACACTCGCTTTGGCCCAACAGCCCTTGTCATACCAAAGCTTGAGAGATTTCACGGAAGTTCTAGCTTTTTTGACTTCTTAAAGTGCTTAAAATTTGACAAAAACGTCCTTGAAGTCTTTACAAATTTACTAAAAGACGAGGACATAAGGTCATATATACTAAGAAATTTCTTGTTTGAAGTGCCACTTATCAACAAAAAAGAATTTGTTAAAGACGCTAGAAAGATCGTGCCAAGCCTAAGCGAAAATGACCTAAGTTACGCTGTAAATTTTGGTGGCGTAAGGCCGCAGGTGATCGACCGCAATAAAAAAAGACTAGAGCTTGGCGAGGGCAAGATCAGCACAGGCGAGGGCATAAGCTTTAACATGACGCCAAGCCCAGGGGCTACTAGCTGTTTTGAGACGGCGAGGGCTGATATGGATGAGATTTGTAAATTTTTGGGCAAAAATTTCGACGAAGAGAAATTTAATGCCGAGTTTTTTGGGTAGGAAATGGGAGTGTTTGATATTTTTAAAGGAGGTGCGGATATGCCAAAAACAGCACAACAAAGAAAAGATGAGAGCATAAAAATTTTAAAGCAAGAGGGCGTAGCAGTGCTTGAGAGCTTGCCGCTTCGCTATGAAAATAGCGAGGTTACGCCAAGAGATATTGACGAGATAATAAAGCGCGCAGTTTGCTCATTTACAGCGATCATGTGTGCTTGCACGATCCGTGATGAGGGCTCTTTGGGCGAAGAAAATATGGCGTGGGCAAAGAGCTTTTTGGGTGAGGCTTACGACGGACTAAGCGTAAAAGAAAAAGAGGTCGTTGAAGACAGAGCCGATATGGACACGGCTGTGAATATGGGCTGGAAATATGAGTCGCTTTGGATCTTGCTTTGGGCGCTTGGCATAGCCGAAGATATCGGCGATATGGATAAGATTTGCGACTGCGAGTTTGTGATGAATGTCTTTAAAGAGGGCGGGCTAAAAAGCCGCTCAAAGCTTCGCAGTATGGATGAAATTTTAAGCAAGCTTGATCTAGTTTATCGCTACCACTGGGCGTGCGTAAATGCAAGAGTAAATGGCACAAAGGCGGCTGGACTTGACGAAGAGGTCGTTATGGAGAGGCGAGCAGGGCTTGAGTGGCTATGCTGCAAAGGGCAGGAAAATGACGACTTGAGCGCTAAGTTTAACTGCTGGGACTATCCTGATCTAAACACTTGATATAAGAAATTTTAAGCTCAAATGAGCTTAAAATTTATCTTAATGTAAATGCTATAGGAAAGCGAAGATAACGAGCTTCTTTTGGCTTTGGAAACTCAGAGATTGCTTTTTTGACATTTTCTAAAGCACCGTTGTCAAGCGACTCAAAGCCTGAACTCTTAGTAACCTTTAGCTCGTCTATACTGCCGTCTGTTTTAAGCAAAAATCTAACTTCAACAACGCCTTGGTGCTTCATCCTTCTAGCGTTATTTGGGTAGCTTTTATACTTTTTCACAGCTGCTATGACCTTGCTAAAGTCCTCATCGCTTTGTGCGTTTGATAAATTTAGTTCTTGCGCTACTTTTTGAGCAGGAGCTGAGGCGATAGATTTGTTATTTGCTGGTAAATTTGAATTTACAGCAGGTGCTGGAGTCGCGGTAGGAGCTGGCGCAGTGATAGCAGGCGTTGGCTCCACCTTTGGCTCGGTTTTAGGTTCAGGGCGGGGCTCAGACTTTGGCAGTGGCTTTTTCTCCACTTTTTTTGGCTCTAGTTTAGGCTTTTCTATCTTTTTTGGCTCTGGTTTTGGTAGTGGCTTTGGCTCTACCTTTGGCTCAGGCTTGGGCTCTGGTTTTGGTGGCTGGGGCGGTGGCGGTGGAGCTGGGGGTGTTGGCTCTGGTATTAGCACTTGTTCGCTTATCTGCGGAGCCGTAGTTTGCGGCACTGGAGTAAAAGAATTTAGAGCTATTTTTATAGGTTTTTGCTCGCCTATCTTTATCTCACTAAAATTATGTGAAAGCAAGAAATAAGCCACCGCTGCATGCACTATCGCTGATACCGCTAGGCCGCTATAGTTTGAAATTTTACTCAGAGATTGTTTGGATTGCAAAGTTTTCGTGACCTTTTTCTTTTAAGATATCAATTACTTTGACAAAGCTGTCAAATTTAGCGTTTTTGTCGCTTTTTAGTTCGATTAAGGTTTTTATATCCACAGCATTTAGCTTATCTTTCAGCTCATTTTCTGAAATTTCTGCATCATCTATGAAAAATTTATTATCTTTATCGATAACGACACTCACTTTTTTCTCATCCTCTTTATCCTGCTGTGCGCTTTTAGCACTTGGTAGATCGACTGCGATCTTGCTTTGGGCGATAAAGGTCGAGATGCTTAGCACGATGGCAAGCAAAACGAGCATGATGTCGATAAATGGGACGATATTTAGCCCATCTTTTTTATTTAGACGCATTTTCGGCCTTGTATCTATTTATCATGACATCGACTTTTCTAACAAAGCCGTTATAGATCATGAGCGTCGGGATCGCCACAAGTAGGCCAAATGCGGTCGCTTTTAGCGCTAAAGATAGGCCGATCATGATACTTTTTGTATCGATGCCACCAGCCATACCCATGTCATAAAATGTGATCATGATGCCAGCGACCGTGCCAAGAAGCCCGATATATGGAGCATTAGAGTAGATGATGTAAAGTGTGGTTAAATTTTTTGTCAGCGCTTCATCAAGCTCTTCGATGTTTTTGTAGCTATTTATATCGACGCGTGAGTAAAAAATGATACGCTCGATCGTATACCAAAGCACAAAAAAGCTCATAATGCCCAAAATACCGATGATTACATAGTCAATGTTATGTTTTAAAAGTTCCATAATGCCTCTTATTTTTAAAATTTGAGCGTGATTATAACTATATTGATAGTTAATGTCAAATATATTGTAAA
>NZ_CABPVA010000004.1:63619-78715 GCF_902460595.1 Campylobacter concisus | reverse complement strand
TATAATATTACTTCGTGACACATTTATATGATGAAAATTTAAAATTTGCAGTTCTATACAAATTTACAAACTCGCTTTGAATGGTAAATTTAATGGAAAAATTTAAACTGCCTCTAGAAAAACTAGAGGCAAAGTGAGCATTTAAGCTTCAAGTCCTAAATTTGCTCTGTATTCTTCATATGTGCCTTTAAAGTCAACGACCTCGCCATTGCCTTTTAGGTGTAAAATTCTATTTGCAAAGGCGTCTATCAGCTCCCTGTCGTGGCTCACGCAGATGACTGAGCCATTAAAGTTGTAAAACGCCTCGCCAAGTGCGATGATAGCCTCAAGATCAAGGTGGTTGTTTGGCTCATCCATGACAAGTAAATTTGGTCTGTGAAGCATGAGCTGAGCTAGTCTTACTCGGTGTTTTTCGCCACCACTTAGTGCGCCTACTGCCTTTTCTTGCTCAGCGCCACTAAATAGCATCCTGCCAAGGCACTTTCTGATCTCGTCGATGTCCTTATTTTTGGCATCTTGTAAATATTCATAAAGCTTTAGCTCGCCATCTATCTTATTTACCGTATCTTGCGCAAAATATCCTAGCTCGATGGTCGCACCTATATGCACTTCGCCCGCGTCAGGCTTTATCTCGCCCATTATGATCTTGCAAAGTGTGCTTTTACCAACGCCGTTATGACCGATGATGGCTAGCTTATCGCCCTTTTCAAGCTTAAAGTTAAAGTTTTCAAATATCACTTTATCATCAAATTTCTTACTTATGTTCTTTAGTTCAATTAGCTCATTGCCTATCTCGCGGTTTGCACGAAAAAGTATGCTTGGATCACGTCTGCTTGAGACTGCGATCTCGGCGATGTCTAGCTTTTCAAGCTGTTTTGCACGTGAGGTCGCCTGCTTTGCCTTGCTCGCATTTGCTGAAAATCTCGCGATAAATTTCTCCAGCTCCTCTTTCTCTTTTAGCTTCTTGTCACGCTCCATCTCATGCTGCTTTGCGATCAAATTTGCAGCCATATACCAGTCGTCGTAGTTGCCTGAAAACTCGCGAATTTTCTTAAAATCCACATCCAAAATGTTTGTGCAAACTCTATTTAAAAAGTGTCTGTCGTGACTGATAACCACAAGTGTGCCCTCGTGGCGGTTTAGCTCATTTTCTAGCCATGCGATCGCATCTATATCAAGGTTGTTTGTTGGCTCGTCTAAAAACAAGATGTCTGGCTTTGGAAAGAGCACTTGAGCCAGCAAAACTTTAACTTTATCTGAGTTTTCAACCTCGCTCATCAGCTTATCAAATTCATTTAGCCCAAGCGAGCTTAGGATTTTTTCTATCCTAGTCTCGTACTCGTAGCTTGGATCCTCTTCAGCGCTTATCATCTCAAGCTCGCTTAAGCGCTCATTTATCTCATCTGTAAATTCCTCGCTCATATAGAGCTTTTCTTTCTCTTTTACAGCGTCATATAGGCGTTTGTTGCCATAAAGCACCGCATCTTTTAGAGTGAAATTTTCAAACGCAAACTGATCTTGCCCGAGCACGCCAACCTTTAGTCCATTTTCTATGATGATCTCACCGCTAGTTGGCTCGATAGCTCCGCTTAAAATTTTTAAAAATGTCGATTTACCAGCGCCATTTGCACCGATGAGCCCGTATCTGTTGTGGCGATTTAGCTTTAAATTTACATCCTCAAATAGCAAACTGCTTGCAAATCTTTGAGTAAGTCCCCTAACTTCTAACATTATTTTTCCTTGAATTTATTTTTTTGCGATTTTGCCTAAAATTTGATTAAAAAGCCATTTGCTACTTTAGCCTAAAATGCCCCGTGATCTTATAGCTATAAAGTATGTTTTCTTCTTGCACGCCAGAGCCGATATTGTGAATGACAAGCGGTGTTTGGCCTTTAAATTTATCTGAGATCACGCCGATGTGAGGCAAATTTCCTGGTAGCGTCCAAGTGACGATATCGCCTGGTAAAAATTTATCATCACCCACCTCAAAATCTTTTCTTTTTAGATAGGTAGCGATGTTTAAAACACGCCTGTGATCGATGTTTTTATCAGCCTTTTTAAGTCCCCATTTTTTAGGATAGCTTGCGAAATTTCTACTCATATCTTCAAAAATGAGCCTTTGCAGATCAATATTCTGATGCCGCAAAGCCCTTACTACAACGTCCGTGCAAACGCCCTTTTTGATATCCACGTCGCCCATTGGGTAAGCGAGCCGCTCGTAGCTTGGATCGTAACTTATCGTCACGCCGATCTGCGACCTAGCGTCATTTACAAATTTACTCGCCGAAAAGGCAAAAATTTGCGTAGCAAAAAGAGCCAAAAGTAGAAATTTCTTCATTTTCTACTTTAAAAGCATAGTTTTTAAGATGCGTTTTCCTATCTCAACACCTGGCTGATCGTAGGTGTTAATGCCTAGCATGATACCAGTGGCCGAGGTTAGTAGCTCATAGTAAAAAATGAGCCAGCCAGCGTGAAACTCATCAAGTCTCTCAAGCGTGATCGTATCGACACTTATGCCCTCTTGCACCAGCGCCATTGCCGTCGCGTCGCACTGCAAATTTATAAGCTCATTTAGGCTTAGACCCGCCACAAAATCGCACTCTTCAAGCCCTTTTAGGCCAAAGCTCGGGATAGTCTTGTCGCTTGCGTGATCTTTTATCTTTATAAATGTCACGCTCTTATCTTTTACGCCGTCCATGATAAGCTGCAAAAAGCTGTGCTGATCGCGGCTGCCAACAAGTCCAACTGGCGTAAGGCCGACCCTTTTATAGCCTCTTTTTTTACCAAGGCTCTCCGCCCAAAGCTGCACGTACCAGTCGTTAAATTCAAAAAATCTATCGCAATAGCTAAAAATGACATTTATGCTGGCATTTCTGCTAGTGGCGTAGTGGTAGGCTTTAGCGACTATGGAGCTATCTTTTTGCTCGATGTATTGCTTTTTGCAAGCAAGCGCGCCCTCCAAAAGTGCCTTTATATCGTAGCCACAGATACCAAGAGGCACAAGGCCGATCGCACTTAGCACGCTAAATCTCCCGCCAACATTTTTTGGAATGTTAAAAAATTTGATGCCATTTTCTTTGGCGAAATTTTCTAAATTTGTGCCTGGATCAGTTATGATGAGGAAATTTTTACCTAAATTTTGAGGCTTAAAGTCATCAAGCAAGCACTTAAAAATAGTGATCGTCTCGATCGTGTTGCCTGATTTTGAGCTTATTATAAAAAGTGTCTCATCAAATTTTAGCCCACTAAGCGTGCTTTTGTAGCTGCAAGGATCGACGTTATCTAAAAACAAAAGCTCTCTTTTTATCCCTTTTGTGCCTTCAAGCATCGATTTTAGCGCCTTTACGCCAAGACTGCTGCCACCAATGCCAACAAGTACTACATTTTTGATATGAGCTAGCCCTTTTTCATACTCTTCGATCTCGCCAAGTAAATTTTGCCCAAGCACTGGCAGGTGGTAGTAGCCTATCTCGCCACTTTCGTACTCGTCGTTTATGCGTTTGGCATAAGAGCCAATAACCTCGCTGCTTGCAAAGTTAAATTTAAATGAAGTTTCTATCATTTACTGCGCTCGTAAAAGAAATTTGTAGCCTCGACAAAGCCGTCGATACTGCCGCAGTCAAATCTCTTGCCCTTAAATTTATAAGCTAGCACCATACCATCTTTTGCCTGTGTTTTTAGCGCGTCTGTGATCTGGATTTCGCCGTTTTTGCCTGGTTTTGTTCGCTCTAAGATGTTAAAAATATCTGGCGTTAGGATGTAGCGGCCAATTATCGCTAAATTTGTCGGAGCTTCGGCAGGATCAGGCTTTTCAACCATATCATCGACCATTATGAGATCATCTTCTATAAACCTACCGCTTACGACGCCGTAAGACTTGGTCTGCTCTTTTGGCACTTCCATCACAGCAACGACGCTGCAGCGGTACTTTTCATAAATTTTAACCATCTGTGAAAGCACGCCCTCGCCGTTTTCATTTATGCATAGATCATCTGCCAAAATGACCCCAAATGCCTCGTCACGAACTAGCGTTTTACCCGTATGAATGGCGTGTCCAAGCCCTTTCATAGCATTTTGTCTAGTAAATGAAAATGTGCATGAGTTCATTAAATTTCTAACTTCACTAAGCAGTGACTCTTTTTGGCTGCCTGCGATCTCTTTTTCTAGCTCGTAGCTGATGTCAAAATAGTCCTCAAGCGCCCTTTTTCCGCGTCCTGTGACAAAGGCCATATTATCCATGCCAGCCTCAAGCGCCTCATCAACGCCGTAGTGAATGAGCGGTTTTGTAAGGATCGGCAACATCTCTTTTGGGAGCGATTTTGTAGCTGGTAAAAATCTCGTTCCATATCCAGCCGCTGGAAATAGGCAAGTTTGTATCATTTTAGTCCTTCGTGAAAAATTGCAAAATTCTACTATCTTTTCCTTAATAATATAAATTTGTTTGAATTTACAAGGCTTTAATTAGCAAATTGATAAGATTTTTAAAATTTTAAAAAAAGAGCAAAATTTGCAGACGATTGATAGGATTTTTAAAGCCCAGCTTGATATAAAAAAGTCAAATTTCTTAGCATTTTTATGCCCCATAAGCTCGTTTAAAAGCTTGCATGAGAGCCTAAAAGAGGAGCATTTTAAGGCTGTTCACGTAGTTTGGGCGACAAGAGAGTTAAACAAATACGGACAAATAGTTGAAAATCAAAGCGATGACGGCGAGCCAAAGGGTACTAGCGGCCAGCCAAGCCTAAATGCCCTGCGAGGCGCTGAGCTAATAAATGTTGGGGTCTTGATAGTTCGCTACTTTGGTGGGATAAAGCTTGGCACTGGAGGGTTAGTCAGAGCCTATTCAGGGGCTGTGAATGAGGTGATAAACGAGGCTGTAAGAAGTGATAGCGTGATCAAATTTGAGATAAAAGATGAGGTTAAATTTTTTACCCCATTTTCGCTGATGAGCCGCTTTGAGCACTACTTCGCCACTAAAAATTTAAGCGAGTTTGAAAGAGATTTTAATGACTCTGGAGCGATCTGGAGCGTAAATTTAAACGAAGCCGAGTTTGCTGAGCTATTTAAATTTTGCAAAGAATTTGAAGCAAGCGAGTTTAAATTTCTAGCCTTGCCACTTGGCAGCAAAGCGCTGTTTATTTATTAATTGTAAAATCGCATAAATTTAAAAAGAAAGTAAAAAATGGAAATTTGGAACGACATTTATAACCACTTTAACCCAGTCGCCTTTAGCATCTTTGGCTTTAGCGTGCATTGGTACGGGCTCATGTATATTTTAGCCCTTGTTTTAGCACTTGCCATGGCAAAGTATCTCGTTAAAAAAGATGATATCCCTATATCAAATCAGCTTTTGGACAACTACTTTTTTTGGGTAGAAATAGGCGTTATTTTAGGCGCTAGACTTGGCTGGGTTTTAGTATATTCAGGTGAAGCAAGCTACTATCTAACGCAGCCTTGGCAAATTTTTAATCCGATCCACAACGGCGAGTTTATAGGAATTCGTGGCATGAGCTATCATGGCGCCGTGGTTGGCTTTTTGCTAGCGACAATTTTATTTTGCAAAAAATATAAGCAAAACGCTTGGCAGCTACTTGATCTTTGCGCCATCTGCATACCTTTTGGCTACACCTTTGGCAGGATAGGAAATTTCTTAAATCAAGAGCTTTTTGGACGCGTCACAGATGTGCCTTGGGCGATAAATGTCTTTGGTCAGCCAAGACATCCAAGCCAGCTTTACGAGGCATTCTTAGAAGGTTTAGTTATTTTTGTCATTTTATTTTTATATAGAAAATATAAGAAATTTAATGGCGAACTGATTGCACTTTACGCCATTTTATACACATTTGCAAGATTTATTTGCGAATTTTACAGAGAGCCTGATTCTGGACTTGGATTTATTATTTTTGGTCTATCGATGGGGCAAATTTTATCACTTATTATGTGTGGGCTCGGAATTTTTGTCTATATTAAACTTTATAAGAGTTTTACGAAAATTTAATGTCAATATTTAAAATTTATTAAAGTAAAGTTCTGATAGCATTAGCTTTATCAATTAATGCTAATGTTTAAATTAGTATTAAGAAATGATAACTTATTTCAAATTTCTTAGGAGGGCTCATGACCGGGCTTATAGAAGGTTTTTTGGGGAAACGGTCGGACGGCAAAAAAAGCCGCACTCCAGCCGCTTGGGATAGATGGCAAAGTATTACAGGATTTATTCTAGCCTGTTTCATATTGTGCCATATGGTTTTTACTTCTACTATACTACTTGGCAAAGACGCATTTAACGCTGTCGTAGGATTTGCAGAGGCTAAATTTTTATTTGGTGAGGCTACTTGGTGGATCACAAATGTTATAGCTGCTGTTATCTTTGTAGTTTTTGTAACTCATGCCTTCTTGGCAATGAGAAAATTTCCTGCAAATTACAGACAATACTTAATGTTTAGAGGCCATAAAGACCGCATGAAGCACCTTGATACCACACTTTGGTGGTTTCAGTTTTTAACAGGCTTTGCTCTATTTTTTGCAGCAAGCGCCCACATAATCGACATCATCTTTGGTGGTCACATCACAGCTGACAAATCAGCTGCTGCGTTTCACAAACTAGAAATTTTCTACTTCGCACTACTTGTTTTCATGGTCGTTCACGCTGGCGTTGGCATGTACCGCTTATATGTCAAGTGGGTAAGCATTGATGGCGCAAACAAACACGAAATGCTTGCTAAAAGAAATAAGGCAAAGACAGTTGTATTTGTCATTTATGGCATACTTGCTGTGATTGCGCTAATCGCCGATTTCGTGTGGATCAGCCATTAAAAAGGAGCTAGAAGATGAATGTAAAATATTATGACGCATTAGTAATTGGTGGTGGTCTAGCTGGTCTTAGAGCTGCTGTGGCTGCTGGAGAAAAGGGCTTAAGCACCGTAGTTTTGAGCTTAATCCCTGTAAAACGCTCTCACTCTGCTGCTGCACAAGGTGGCATGCAAGCAAGCCTTGGCAACTCTAAAATGAGTGAAGGCGATAACGAAGATGTGCACTTTGCTGACACAGTAAAAGGTAGCGACTGGGGTTGTGACCAACAAGTTGCACGTATGTTTTGTCAAACTGCACCAAAAGCGATTCGTGAGCTTGCAGCTTGGGGCGTGCCTTGGACTAGGATCACAAAAGGCGAAAGAAGCGCTATCATTAACGCTCAAAAGACAACTATCGTTGAAAAAGAAGAGGTTCATGGCCTTATCCACTCACGTGACTTTGGTGGTACAAAAAAGTGGAGAACTTGCTACACAGCTGACGCAACTGGTCACACCATGCTTTTTGCTGTTGCAAACGAAGCGCTTAAACACAATGTAGAAATTCACGACCGCAAAGAGGCGATCGCTTTGATACACCAAAATAATCGCTGTTACGGTGCAATCGTTCGTGACCTAGTAAATGGCGAGATCACAGCTTATGTTTCAAAAGGCACACTTATAGCAACTGGCGGTTATGGTAGAGTTTATAAACACACTACAAACGCTGTTGTTTGCGAAGGTATCGGCGCTGCGATCGCACTTGAGACTGGCGTAGCTCAGCTTGGCAACATGGAAGCTGTTCAGTTTCACCCAACTCCGATCGTCCCATCTGGCATTCTTCTAACAGAAGGTTGCCGCGGTGATGGTGGAATTTTACGTGACGTTGATGGATACCGCTTTATGCCTGATTATGAACCAGAAAAAAAAGAGCTAGCTAGCCGCGACGTCGTTAGTCGCCGTATCATGGAGCACATCCGCGCAGGCAAAGGCGTACCTAGCCCATACGGATATCACGTTTGGCTTGATATCTCTATCCTTGGACGCGAGCACATTGAGAAAAATTTACGTGACGTTCAAGAAATTTGCGAAATTTTTAACGGCATCGATCCTGCTGACACTGAAGTATATACCGACGAGACAGGACATCAGCGTGGCAAAGGCTGGGCACCGATCCTGCCTATGCAGCACTACTCAATGGGCGGCATCAAGACAAAACCAACTGGCGAGAGCCCAACACTAGCTGGTCTATTTAGCGCTGGCGAGGCTGCTTGCTGGGATATGCACGGCTTTAACCGCCTTGGTGGTAACTCAGTTTCTGAGACAGTCGTCGCTGGTATGATCGTTGGTGATTATTTTGCAGATTACTGCGCTAGCCACGAGATCGAGATAAACACAGCTGATATCGAGAAATTTGTTGAAAAACAAGAAGATTATCTACTAAGTCTTGTCAATAAAGAGGGTAAATTTAACGTCTTTGATATCAAAAACAAGATGAAAGAGGTAATGTGGGAGCACGTTGCGATATTTAGAACAGGCAAAGGTCTAGAGCTTGCTGTTAAAGAGCTTGAAGCACTTTATAAAGAGTCACTTGATGTAAAAGTAAGCAACAAAGCACTATTTGGCAACCCAGAGCTTGAAGAGGCTTACCGCGTGCCAAAGATGCTAAAACTAGCGCTTTGTATCGCAAAAGGTGCGCTTGATAGAACAGAGAGCCGTGGTGCTCACTGCCGTGAAGACTATCCAAAGAGAGATGACCTTAACTGGTTAAACAGAACGCTTACAAGCTGGAAAGAAGGCGACACTATGCCAACTATCACTTATGAGCCACTTGATATCATGAAGATGGAGATGCCGCCAGCATTTAGAGGTTATGGTGCAAAAGGAAATATCATCGAGCATCCAAACAGTGCTATCCGTCAAAAAGAGGTCGATGAAATTCGCGAAAAAATGCAAGCAGAAGGCAAGAGCAGACAAGAAATTCAAGAGGCTTTGATGCACTATGACCTTCAACCAAAATATAAAGCACCAAATGAAAGAGCAGGTATAGGAAATGAGTAGAAAAATAACCATAAAAGCTTTTAAATACAATCCTTTAAGCAAAGTTTCAAAGCCTCATTTTGCGACTTATGAGCTTGAAGAGACTGATGGTATGACGCTATTTATCGCGTTAAATCAAATTCGTGAGAAATTTGATCCAGATCTTAGCTTTGACTTCGTTTGTCGTGCGGGAATTTGTGGTAGTTGTGGCATGCTAGTAAATGGCAAACCAAGTCTAGCTTGCAGAACTCTAACAAAAGACTTTGAAAGCGGTGTCATCGAGCTTATGCCTTTGCCAGTCTTTAAACTACTAAAAGATCTAAGCGTAGATACTGGCAACTGGATGAACGCTATGAGTAAGCGTGTCGAGAGCTGGATACACACAGATCATGAGACTGATATCTCTAAGCTTGAAGAGAAAGTTGAGCCAGAGGTCGCTCAAGAAGTTTTCGAGCTTGATCGCTGTATAGAGTGCGGAATTTGCGTCGCATCTTGCGGAACAGCTATCATGAGACCTGATTTCATCGGCGCTGTTGGTCTAAACAGGGTTGCTAGATTTAAGATAGATGCGCTTGATAAGAGAACTGACGAGGACTTTTACGAGCTAATCGGCGATGATGATGGCGTATTTGGTTGTATGACTTTGCTTGGTTGCGAAGACAACTGCCCAAAACACTTACCACTTCAAAGCCGTATAGCTTATATGCGTAGAAAAATGGCTGCTATAAAGTAGCAAAGGGGCTGTAAAAAGCCCCAAATTTATTTAAAAACTCTACAAACAGACACCAAGATACAGATACAAATATCTAGCGTTGCAAATAAGAAAAAGATAAATATTAAAAGCGGAAACGACAAGACTATACCCATTATATAGCCAAGTGGCAAAGTAATAAAAAATAAAAGATCAAATCCGGTGCTAAAGCAAAAAAATAGCGCAAACAATGAAGCGATCACGTTCATAAATAAATTGATATTATCAGAGAAAAACTCTGTTAGGCTTACATATTTCATGTGGTGATTATAGCTTTTAGATTACAAAAATTGATGAAAATTTATCTAGCATTTTAGAAAAATGGACTATGGAACTGGAAGCCTTACAAACAAAGGACCAGATGGCGGGATAGATGGCATAATAGACGAAGATGAGCTAGGACTTTTTCAAATTTACATCCAAGCAAAGAGATATAAAGATGGTAGCAACATAGGCAGGCAAGAGATCCAGCAGTTCATCGGCGCTATCTCAAACAAAAATACCAAAAAAGACGTCTTTATCACTACAGCAAAATTTACAAAAGAGGCCCAAACGTTTGCCAAAGATAGTCAAAACTTTAGCGTAGTCTTGATAGATGGCGACAGACTAGCTGAACTAATGATAAAGTATAAAGTAGGCGTTCAAACAAGCCAGATATATGAAATTTGCAAGATCGACACCGACTTTTTTGATGAAAATAATTTTTAAAAATGCTAGCGAATTTAAAATTTGCTAGACGCTCGCACACGCAGTTTAAAGTCAAATTTCACTTTAATACCACCGAACTCTCTTTTAGCTTTTTTAGCTTTAAAATTTGCTCTTTTGGTTTTGCTTTTAGGCGCTCAAGCATCGCTATTTTTTGGGCGTAAATTTCATTAAATTCGGTCTTTATGTCAAGCAAAGTTTTATTTAAAAAAGAGTTATTTGAGCACATAAGATCGTCAAATTCATACAAGCTAAAGGCATTTAACATGCGCTCATAAACCTCTTTTGCGCTTGGGATATAAAGTGGCGTGCCCATTTGCAGGTGCGAATTTAGCGAGTTTTCGATCTTTTGCTTTAGAAAATAAACCGCAAGCTTAAGCGCATTTTCGTAGTTTGATGCGACCTTTACGTCAAGCTTTTCAAAAAAGAGCGATATCTTTTGCGTCGCCTTAAATTTGGCATTTTCATACTCTCTTAAGAAGTTCTCATAGGTCCTACCAGCGTAGGTATTTATCGATTTTGTCTCGTAGTTTGAGGCAAACTCATCAAATGGATTAAAGCTCTCGTAGCGAGATTTGTAAATAAAAAGCTCATCTTCTAAGCTTTTATAAAGCTCATCAAAAGCCGATATGATCTCATTTTCAAGCTCTTTTAGATCCCTTTTGTAGCGTTTAAAAAATTTAGAAAAGACGATATCTTCGTAGATGAGCTTTGAAAAGACCTCGTCCGTGTCAAGGCTTATCATCTCAAAATTTTCGCGCTTATAAATTTCTTTGTTTAAAAGCGTCTTTGATGGGTTAAATTTTGTCCTAGAAAATGGCTTAAGCAGCTTAAAAACCTCATCGCTTGCAAGCTTTATAGCCTCGCTCATATCGCTATATCTCAGGGCGATTTTAGGCTTAAACTCCTCTTTTATCGCTTCTAGTTTTTCTTCAAGTGTGGCATTAAATTTATCTAAAATTTCACCAGCTGCGTTATAAACTTTGAGGCGATTTTCTTGCTCAGCTATTAAAAAATTTACTATCTTTTTCGCCCTTGCTTTTATGAAATTTTCTTTAAAGTTCGCGTTTAAAAACGCCTCTTTTACAGCGCTTAGTGCTTTAGCAAAATTTGAGCTTTCTAGCTCGCTCTTGTTTTCATTTGTGATGCCATTGAGCGCCTGCTTTGACGAAATGGCGATGATATCTTCAAAAAGCTCGCCATAAGTTTGCCTAGCGTGCTTTAGCAAACTTTCAAGCTCGTCCTTGCTTAGCTTGTCCTTTTGGTTGATGAAACAAAGCGCCTTTAGATCGTTTGTCCTTAAAATTTCCTCTACGCTTTCAAGCTCGCTAGCCTTTGCTGCGTTATTTGCAAGGCTTAGCCAGATCGCGCCGCAGACCTTTTTTAGCGTATTTTTGGTCTCTTTTGTGTCGGCATCTCTTAGCGAGTTTAGCCCGGGCGTGTCGATGAAATTTACCTCTTTTAAAATTTCACTTGGCGCATAAAGTGTCATGCTTTTTATCTGCTCGCTCATGGCGTTTAGCTCTGTAAGCTCGCTGCTAGCTAGCAAGCTCTCGCTGCCATTTGTAAATTTCACGCTAAGAAGCGGCATCTTTGCAAATTTTAGCCGTACAGCCTTTGCCGTGACAGGCGTTAGACCTGATGGCAAGATGTTTTGTCCAAGCAAAGCGTTTAAAAATGTTGATTTGCCACTTGAAAACTGCCCGATGACGGCGATGAGAGGCGGCTCATTTAGAGTGTCGATTAGTAAATTTAGGCTCTCTTTTATCTCATCGCTTGCGTGCAAACTTGGGTCATTTAGCTCATTTACTAGCCTTGCTAGCTCGCCTTTAAAGTCGCTTGTAAAAACCTTAAAATATCTCGCCTTATAGGCATTTATAAACTCGTTAAACATTTTCTAGCTCCCCTAAAAGCGAGCAAATTTCATCTTGCAGGGCATTTTGCTCTTTTAGTTTTAAAAGTGAGTTTTGATTTTGCGAGCTAAGCTTTTCTAGCTCATGATCTAGCTCTTTTAGCCTCTGATCAAGCGTGGCTTTTTGAGCGGTTTCATAGGTTTTTATGAGATTTAAAAGGCGATTTTTTTCATGATCAGTTAAAATTTCACAAAATTGAGAGATATTTTTATCTTTTAGCAAGCCCTCTTTTAAGCCTAAAAGTGCTTCACTTGCATCATTTGAAATTTTAGCTCTAAATGCAGCTAAAAGCTCCTTAAATTCAAGCTTTACGCCCATTTGCTCTAAAAAGTCATTGATGTTAAAAACCTCGTCTTTGCTTATCACATAATCATCAAAATTTAAAGCGATGTTTTGCTCGCAAACCTTTGTTTGCACCAAAGTTTCGTTTCTAGCCTCTCTCATAAGTGCCATCACACCGTCACGAAGCGTCGTTTTTGCTATTTGCTCTAGTCGCTCTAAATTTAAGCTTTGCTTTTTACTTTTGCAGTAGGCTATCTCACTTTTTACCTTGTCGTTTAGATTTTGCAAAAGCGTCTCAAGCCCCATTTTATAGATGTTTTTGGTGTTGCTACTTTCAAGCTTTGCAAGCTCATTTTGAGTTAGGCTCTCAAGTTTAGAGAAATTTTCACTAAGTGCGTTTTTAACGTTTGCCTGCTCATTTTGAAGCTTTTTAAGCTCCACTTCATAAGCTTTGAGCGACAAAATTTCAGCCTTAGTGGCTTCAAGCTTGCTATTTAGGATATTTTTTAGCTCCTTTTGATACGAGCTTAAGATAAGGGCTGATTTTTTAGAGTTTTTGCCAAAGAGCACCTCGTAAAGGTAGTCCTTAAACTCCTCTACGCCGCTATTTGCAGCGCCTTCTAAGTAGCTTTTTGCACTAAGCGCAAAATAATCAATCTCCACGCCATTTATCTGCTCGCCGATCGCTTTTTTAGTGTAGTTTAGCGTCTCGTTTAGCTCTTTGGCACTTAGCTCATCAGCGTGAGTTAGCACCACAGCAAGCCTTACGATATGCGAGTTTTCAAGGCATTTTTTTAAAAATAGAGCGTCCTTTTGCGTGGCACTTTGTGAGGCGTTCATTAGGTGGGCTAAAAGGTCGCACTCCCTCATAAAATTTGTAGTGATCTGCTCCCTTAAAACCACTGCATCATCGATGCCTGGCGTGTCTATGATACAGACGTTGTCCTTTAAAAGCTCTAAGTCGTCATAAAGCTCGACGCTTTTTACGAGATTTGCCGTTTTTGAGCTTGATGATGTGTAGTTTTTTATCTCATCTATGCCGATATCTACGCTTTTGCTTGGTAAATTTTCACTTGATATGCCAAGTGCTAAAAGCTCATCAATGCTGTAAAAATTTACCCTTGCAAAGCTATCTTTGGAGTATTTTAAAATGGTTAAATTTATCGTTTCTGGCACGTTTGAAGCGCCAAGGACAGATTTGTTTAAAAGGGCGTTTAAAAGGGTTGATTTGCCAGAATTTATGACGCCACTTGCAGCTATGTTAAAAAGCGTTTCGTTTGATCTTTTTTTGGCCGCTGCAAGCGCTTCTAAAAATGTTTTATCGCTATCAAGCAAGCTTGCTTTTTCGTTTATCTCATTTAAAAAGTCTAGGTTTTTATGGAAGTGATCTTTTGGCTTGGTATGAGAAATTTTAGCCTCATTAGCGCCTTTGTTTTTGCTTATGATCTTTTCTAAAAAGGTAAATTTCTCATCATCTATGATCTTTTCATCGCACAATATTTTTAGGTATTTTACTATCTCATCACTTGAAATTTTAGCCTCGTTTAGTGCTTTAAGAGTCGCAAGCTGCGCACTTTGTATGCTAAATATATCTAGCTCAACCTTAAGCCTTTTTAGCACCGCTCTAAACTCATCAAGCGCCATAAACTGGTCTAAATTTCTCTCGTCGCAAACTAGAAGAAGAGCTAGCAGATCTGGGTAAAATGGCACGCTAGCAGCAGCATTTGTGTAAATTTTATTTGCACGCCAAGCCTGTTTTAAAAACTCATCCATAAAGACTCTTTTTATTGATATTTTGGGATTTTATTAAATTTTTACTTATGAAGCTATCAAAGAAGAGTTACGAGCTTTAGTAGATAGTAAAATATAATTTTAACTTCTCAAAATAGCGAATTTGCTCTTATTTGAATGAACTAGAGCATGCTTTTAAAATGTAATACTTTTAAACTTAAAGATATTTATTTTAGTAGCAAAATTTATCTTGCATAAAACATCGCAACCAAACCGCGGTTTATATCTTTCGTATCGCCATCATCTATCTTTGTAACCTTTGAGATATTAACACTTTTATCGCTATTTATCGTGAAAGTAAGTTCAATAACTCTCTCATTTATCTTTTTAGTATTTTCACCAAAATAGATCACTTCTGGCTCTTTTTGCGAGTAGTAGGCGGCATATTTGCTTTGGGCTACAACGTTGTCAAAGACCCATTTTTGCTTGATATCTAAAATTTGAGCAAGCTCATTTTTAAACTCAAGATCACAGCTAATAGAGGCTATATAGCTAGCGCTTTCTTTCGTTGGATCAAATTTACAGTGCTTGTTCGCGATAGATAAAATAGTCTCTTTGTCTATGTTTTTGCCGTTCTTTAATATGCTATTTGCGCTATCAAGTGCTAGCTCCAGGCTGTTATCAACTTTTTTTTGCTGAGCAGCCTTGGCATTATTTAGAGCTTTTATGTAGCCGTTATTTTTTCTTTTAAACTCATCTTCAAGTACATTTTTCCCCACTACGCAGCTTACTTTAACCACTTTCTTTCCATCGCTACTAATGTCTTGCCACTGAGTACTTGAGCAACCTTTAAAGCTATCTATCGCCGAGCCCACGAGACCCTAAGACA
>NZ_CABPVA010000004.1:57002-62564 GCF_902460595.1 Campylobacter concisus | reverse complement strand
CTTCGCCTATATCTTAGCTCAAATTTTAGAGCCGAAATTACTTGTTCATAAAATTTTAAAATTTAATAAACCACATGAAAATATAAAGCTCTATCAAATATCCTTCCATGCTCGTATCAAATTTTCAAACACATTTTAAACCAAATTTCACTCTTATAAACGCCGTCTAAATTTATAGTGTTATAATTACAGCAAAATAACGATTTTAAGGAGAGTGTATGTCTTCACGCATTATCACTGGCGTTTTGATGTTTGTTGCTATTTTGGTAGTTTTTTTTATAGATAATTATATTTTAAATTTTATTTTGCTTGGCGCTGTGCTTTACTTTGCCTTTAATGAGTCGCTCAAGCTTTATGGCATCGATCACAAACAGCTAGTTTATGCAGCGCTCGCATTTTACGTGCTTACATATTTTACAAATCCGATCTTCATCGCGATCCTTGCGATCATGCTAGTGGCATCTATCCTTGCGCACATAAAAAGCGAAAATTTAAAGCTAGTTGCCCCTTTTGTCTATCCGACAACTCCTATCTTTATGATGTGGATGCTCTACTCGGAGTATGGCATGGGCTATCTTGCGTGGCTTATCTTAAGCGTCGTTGCAAGCGATAGTGGCGCATTTTTCGTTGGTAAGATGTTTGGCAAGCATCCATTTAGCCCAAGCTCACCAAACAAGACTATCGAGGGCGCAGTTGGTGGCGTGGTAGTAGGCACCATAGTTGGTTGCGTAGTTGGAAATTTCGTAACAGATGGTTTTTTTCAAATTCTATTTTCAAGCTTTTTAGTCTGTGTCTTTGCGGTCTGGGGAGACCTCTTTGAGAGCTATCTAAAGAGACTTTGTGGCGTCAAAGACAGTGGCTCGCTATTTCCAGGACACGGCGGTATGCTTGATAGGATAGATGGCTATTTATTTGGCGTTGTCGCCCTACTTTGGTCGCTATCGTGGTAATACTTGGCTCAACTGGCTCGATCGGCAAAAATACTCTAGCGCTCTGCGAGAAATTTGACATTAGCGTCGAGGCACTAAGCTGCGCTAAAAACGTAGCTTTACTAAATGAGCAAATTTTAAAATTTAAGCCAAAATTTGTCTGCGTGGGCGACGAAAAGCTAGTTAAAAATGTAAAAAATATTGAGGCCAAAAAGATCTTTTTTGGAGAGGCTGGACTGCTAGAAATGCTTGAAATTTCAAGCTCAAAAAAGGTGATAAATGCCCTTGTGGGCTTTGCTGGCCTAGCCCCTAGTCTAAAGACGCAAGCGCTTGGCAAAAAACTAGCACTTGCAAATAAAGAGAGCCTTGTAGTTGGCGGTAAATTTTTAAAAACAAGAGAAATTTTGCCCATTGATAGCGAGCATTTTGGGCTTAAATTTCTACTAGAAAACAAAACTACCCCAAGCAAGCTCATCATCACGGCAAGCGGTGGGGCATTTTATAAAAAGCCGATCAAATTTCTAAAAGATGCCACGCCGTCTGACGCGCTTAAACACCCAAACTGGGATATGGGTGCAAAGATCACCATTGATAGCGCGACGATGACAAACAAGCTTTTTGAGGTGATGGAGGCCTACTGGCTTTACGGTATCAAAGATATCGAGGCCGTGATAGAGCCAACCTCAGCCATCCACGCCGTAGTCGAGTTTATCGATGGCTCAAGCACGATGCACCTCTCACGCCCTGATATGAAGCTAGCTATCGCGCATGCTATGCTTGAAAAAGTGAGCGAAAACATCGTCTCACACGCAAATTTACTTGATCTAAAAAATATCAAATTTCACAAGATCAGCCCTAAAAAATATCCAGTATTTTCACTAAAAGACGAAGTCTTAGCTAGTCCTGATCTAGGTGTCGTCATAAACGCTGCAAATGAGGTTGGGGTATTTAGCTTTTTAGAGAAAAAGTGCTCATTTTTGGATATATCAAGGCTTATTTTAGGCTCAGTAAAGAAATTTAAAGGTCTGAAAATTTCAAGCATAGATGAAATTTATGAAGTTGATAAAGAGGTTAGAGAATACGCAAAAAGGATGCTAAATGCAAAGGTATGAGGGGTATAAATTTGATCTTAGACAAAGCTTGATCGGTGTGCAGTTTCTGTTTGTCGCCTTTGGTGCGCTCGTGCTCGTGCCTATCCTTACGGGGCTTGATGCAAACGTCGCGCTCTTTACAGCAGGTCTTGGCACACTGCTTTTTCAGCTAATAACTAGAAAAAACGTCCCGCCGATATTTCTAGCAAGCTCGTTTGCCTTCATCGCTCCGCTTCAGTACGGCATCGAAAAATGGGGCATACCAGTGACGATGGGCGGCGTTATATTTGCTGGATTTTTCTATGTCGCGCTAAGTCTTGTTGTTCGCTTTGGCGGAGAGAAAATTTTGCATAAAATTTTGCCTCCAGTCGTCGTTGGTCCTGTCATCATGACCATAGGTCTGATACTAGCTCCTAATGCCGTTAAGATGGCTACTTCAGCTACCGAAACCTACACTCAAAACGTAGCGATGATAGTTGCAGCCACATCGCTTATCGCCACTATCGTTGTCATGATGCTAGGACGGGGGATGTTTAGGCTCATACCGATCCTGCTTGGCATCATCGCTGGCTACATCGTGGCTTACTGCTTTGGCATGGTTGATTTTAGCGCCATCGCAAGCGCCCCTTGGTTTAGAGTGCCAAGCTTTAGCGCACCAAAATTTGAACTTGAAGCGATCATCTACATGATACCTATCGCCATCGCCCCAGCGATCGAGCACATCGGCGATATGCTCGCTATCTCAAACGTCACAAAAGAGGATTTTTTGAAAAATCCAGGGCTAAAAAATACACTTTTAGGCGACGGTCTAGCCACTTCGCTTGCTGCTGCCTTTGGTGGTCCGCCAAACACCACCTACTCAGAGGTCACAGGCGCGGTTAGCCTTACAAAAGCGTATAATCCAGCGATCATGACCTTTGCAGCGATCACTGCTATCGTGCTAGCCTTTGTTGGCAAGCTTGGTGCGGTGCTCTCAACCATCCCGGCCCCAGTCATCGGCGGCATCATGCTGCTACTTTTTGGCATCATCGCAAGTGTTGGCATGGAGACACTTATAAAAAACAGAGTCGATCTTGCTGATCCTAGAAATATGATAATCGTAGCCCTCATCTTCATCTTTGCCATCGGCGGCATGGTGCTTGACCTTGGAGCGGTTAAATTTTCAGGTATCGGACTTGGCGCGGTTACTGGTATAGTTTTAAATTTGCTTTTGCCAAAGACAAAGCATTACGAAGGATATTAATGCGTAAATTTAGACTTTTTCTAGCAGCTCTAGCGGCTGCAAGCCTTGCAAATGCAAGCGCACTGGACTATGCACTTATCAAAAAAGGTGAGCCAAGTAGCAATACTATGCTCTTAATCGGTGGCATACAAGGCGACGAGCCAGGTGGCTTTTTGGCGGCTTCTATCGTGGCGACTGACTACAACATCACAAAAGGCTCGCTTTGGGTCGTGCCAAATTTAAATTTCCCAAGTATCATCGAGCGAAGTCGCGGCACAAAGGGCGATATGAATAGAAAATTCGCCCACGTCGAAAAGGACGATCCAGACTACAACTCAGTGATGAAGATAAAAGACGTCATCACCGACAAAAACGTCACGCTCATCTTAAATTTACACGATGGTAGCGGATATTACAGAGATAAATTTATAAGCAAGGATGAAAATCCAGACAAATGGGGTAACACCTGCATCATCGATCAAAGCACGCTACCAGGCTCAAAGTATCCAGAGCTTGAAAACATCGCATCAAGCGTAAAAGACGTGCTAAATAAGCACCTCATAGATCCAAAACATCAGTATCACATCAAAAATACGCACACAGCGATGGGCGATAAAGAGATGCTAAAAAGCCTCACCTACTACGCTATCACGCAAAACAAGTCAGCCTTTGCAAACGAAGCTAGCAAAAATTTAAACGCCGAGCAAAGGACATATTATCACCTAGTAGCGATCGAAGAGTATATGAAAAAGGCTGGTATTAGCTTTACTAGGCCATTTGCGCTTGATGTCAAAAGCGTGAAAAAGGCGATCGAAAAAGAGATAAGACTAGAACTGTTTGACAGCTACGCTCTTAGCCTTAAAAATTTAAAACCAGTGATAAGCTTCGTGCCATTTAAAAAGGGCGAGCTAAACTACCACTCGCCAAATCCGCTAATCGCCGTCATAAAAGATAAAGAGACTTACAAAGTGCAGTATGGCAACCGCTCTGTCACAAGGCTAAAGCCGCAATACTTTGAGTTTGCAAAGCCGCTTGATAAAATTTCTCTTTTGAGCGATGGCAACGAGCAGGTGCTAAAAAGTGGCGATAAATTTAGCGTGAAAAAGAGCTTTAAAGTAAAATCGCTCAAAAACGTGCGCGTAAATGTTATAGGATATGGCACAAAAAGCGTTGATGAGAGCGAGCAGGACATCGATAAAAATAGCCTAAACAAGAGCTACAGCATAGATAAAGACGGCAAAATTTACCGAGTCGAGTTTTACAAAAGCGAAAATGGCAAAGAGAAATTTGCTGGCATGATACTAGCGGAGTTTAGATGATACTTGGCATAGAAAGCAGCTGCGATGACAGCTCTGTTGCGCTCATAGATGAACGCACGCTAGAGCAAATTTATTATAAAAAGATCTCGCAAGAAGAGGAGCACGCTATATTTGGTGGCGTGGTCCCAGAGCTTGCAGCGAGGCTTCACACAAAGGCACTGCCAGCACTTTTAAATGATATCTTGCCAAATTTAAAAGATATTAAAGCGATCGCCGTGACAAACGAGCCAGGGCTAAGCGTGAGCCTGATAGGTGGCGTCAGCATGGCAAAAGCGCTAAGTATCGCCCTAAATATCCCACTAATTGCTGTAAATCATCTTGTTGGACACATATATTCTCTATTTTTAGATCGTGAAGCCAAATTTCCGCTAGGCGTGCTGCTAGTAAGTGGCGGACACACGATGATACTAGAGATTAGCGAAAATGACGAGATATTAGAGCTTGCAAGCACTGGCGATGATAGCTTTGGCGAGAGCTTTGACAAGGTGGCAAAGATGCTTGATCTTGGCTATCCAGGAGGCGCTGTGGTGCAGCAAAATGCCCTTTTGTGTGAGGATAAAGAGAGGTTTAAATTTACCGTCCCGCTTCTTCACGATAAACGCCTTGAGTACAGCTTTTCAGGGCTTAAAAACCAAGTCAGAGTTGAAATTTCAAAGCTTGCAACTATCACACAAAAAGATATCTCAGATATTTGCTACGCCTTTGAAAACACAGCCTGCGAGCACATCTTAAATAAGCTTGAAAAGGTCTTCAAGCTAAGAAATTTCAAGCGCTTTGGCGTGGTTGGCGGAGCAAGTGCAAATTTAAATTTACGCAAAAGGCTTGAAACTCTTTGCCAAAAAAATGGGTGCGAGCTTTTGCTAGCTCCACTTGAGTTTTGCTCCGATAATGCGCTAATGATAGCAAGAGCTGGACGTGAGAAATACTTAAAAAAAGAGTTTATCTCACATGATAAGCTAACTATAAATCCAAGGGTTAGCTTTAAGAAGTTTGAGCTAGAT
>NZ_CABPVA010000004.1:51716-56981 GCF_902460595.1 Campylobacter concisus | reverse complement strand
ATACAAGATAGAAAAGCATTGCAAATACTTATTTTATAAATTTATATGAAGAGCGAGAAATAATTATCCAATAAAGACGGTAAGATAAATTTTAGAAATTCCCAGTTACAAGTACTAGGAATTTCTTATAAATTTAAGACCTAAAGCCTTGTCTTCATCTTTTCAAATTCATCTTTTATCACTTGCTCGTGCGGCTCACTCGTCATTTTATTTATCGCGTCGCCCCAGATACTGACCATGATGATGGCTAGACTTGAGGTTAAAATGCCTGGTAAAATTTCATAAACATAGGCATTTAGCCCTGATGTTATCCAAAATATTACGGTCGCACCGCCAGCTATCATGCCAGCAAGCGCTCCAAGTGCGCTCATACGTTTCCAGTAAAGGCTAAAAAGCAGCACCGGACCAAAGCTCGCGCCAAATCCAGCCCAAGCGTTGCCAACGACGTTTAGAACGTTATCTGTTGATAAAAAGGCAAGCACTGTGGCGATTAGTGCTACGACCACGACAGCGTAGCGGCTGATCGCTGTTTGCGTGCTTTGACTCACCTCTTTTTTATAAAAGGCAAATATGAAGTCTTTTGTGACCGAGCTTGATGTGACTAAAAGCTGGCTTGAGATGGTACTCATGATCGCTGAAAGCACGGCTGAGATGATGATACCTATAAAAAATGGTGGGAAAAGTAGCTCACCAAGCTTTAAAAATACGGTCTCAGGGTCGCTTAGTCCGCCTCTTTGGCTAAAATAGACAAAGCCGATAAGCCCGCTCATAATTGCACCAAGTAGGCCGATCGTCATCCAGCCAATGCCGATCCTTCTTGCCTTTGCAAGCTCTTTTGAGTCACGTATCGCCATAAATCTAACTATGATATGTGGCTGCCCAAAGTAGCCAAAGCCCCAAGCTAGAAGGCCCAAAATGCCCCAGAAAGTCTGATCTCTAAAAGGATTTAGGTGATTTGCGTCAAGTCTGCTTATCTCTTTTATCAAATTTGTATCGCTTGGCAGGTCTAAATTTAGATATGCCACGACTGGGATCGAGACTAGGACACAAAACATCAAAAGTCCCTGAAATGCGTCAGTTATGCTAACAGCCTTAAACCCACCAAAAAATGTGTAAAAAACCACGATACAAAGCGTAAATATCGCGCCATATTTAAAGCCTATGCCAAAAAAGCTCTCAAAAGTCTTGCCTCCAGCGATGATACCGCTGCTTACATAAAGCGTGAAAAATATCAAAATGATAAGGCCAGATACGATCCTTAAAATTTTTGTTCTGTCTTTAAAGCGGTTTTCTAAAAAATCAGGTATCGTGATGCTGTCGCTTGCAACCTCAGTATAGACCCTAAGCCTCTTTGCTAGAAATAAGTAGTTGCAGTAAGCTCCCACGATAAGACCAGCTATCATCCAGACATTTGCCACTCCAGTTGCGTATAAGGCCCCGGGCACGCCAAGTAGCATCCAACCACTCATATCAGAAGCACCAGCACTAAGTGCGGTGACGACTGGACCCATTTGACGGTTATCTAGCAGATACTCGTTCATACTTGCATTTTTATCGTAGAAATATCGTCCGATGAAGAGCAAGAAACCAAAATAGATGGCGATGGCTAAATAAGACCCAAAGCTCATAAATTTCCTTTCAAATAAAATAAAACGCTTATGTTATTACAAATTTATTTAAATTTCAATGCTAACGCAATCCTTAAATTCATTTAAGCAAAATGATATATTTTTTTTCGTATCATTTAAGGTTACATTTTAAAGAAAGGACGAAGTTGAACGCTCAAAATTTAGCCAAATTTCTATTTTTTATAATAATTGTCTCGCTTGGAACATATTTTTTCTATCCAAGAGATCTTAGCGAGGCGCAAGAGATCGCATATATCAAAAGTTACGGAGTGACGCTAGGCCTTACTATAGGCGGTATTGCTATAGGTATAACACTTGGATTTATTTTAGCTTTTATTAAATTTTTAGATATCAAGGTTTTAAATTTTGTCATAGATGAGTATATCGACATCTTGCGTGGAACACCTGTAATACTTCAACTTCTAATATTTTCAGTGGTCATTTTTGCCACTTGGAGTGACAACTTCTATGTCGCTGTGATCGCACTTGGACTAAATAGCTCGGCTTACGTCGCTGAGATCGTAAGAAGCGGCATAAATAGCGTCGATAAAGGTCAGATGGAGGCTGCTCGTGCGATGGGGCTAAACTACTACGTTTCGATGCGTGAGATAGTCTTCCCACAAGCTACTAAAAATATCTTGCCAGCGCTTGCTAATGAGTTTATCTCACTTTTTAAAGAGACCTCAGTCGTTGGCTACATAAGCGTCGTTGATATCACGATGCAAAGTAAGAGCCTTCAAGCGGTCTTTTACAGCCCAGAGCCAGTCATTTTTACGGGCATTGTATATTACGTGAGCGTTAAATTTTTCACCCTTTTGGTGAAACTACTTGAGAGGAGACTAAATCGCCATGATTGAGATTAAAAATTTAAACAAAAGCTATAGCGATTTGCGTGTTTTAAATGACATCAGCGTGGATATCAAAAAAGGTGAAGTCATAGCGATAATTGGTCCAAGTGGCGGTGGAAAAAGTACATTTTTACGTTGCATAAACCGTCTTGAAGAGCCAGATAGCGGACATATCAAGATAAACGGCGAAGATATCCTCAATAAAAAATCAGACATAAATAAAATTCGCCAAAAAGTGAGCATGGTTTTTCAGCACTTTAACCTTTTTGCAAACAAAAACGTCTTGCAAAATTTGACCCTTGCTCCGATAAAAGCTGGGATCTTAGACAAAGAGAGTGCCGAGAGGAGGGCAGATGAACTGCTAAAGAGTGTTGGGCTAAGCGATAAGAAATTTGCCTATCCGCACAAGCTCTCAGGCGGTCAAAAGCAGCGTATCGCGATCGCTAGAAGCCTAGCGATGGATCCAGAGGTGATACTATTTGACGAGCCAACAAGTGCGCTAGATCCTGAGATGATCGGCGAGGTGCTTGATATCATGAAAGATGTCGCAGCCAAGGGCATAACGATGCTTGTGGTGACTCATGAGATGGGCTTTGCAAGAAACGTGGCAAATAGAATTTTCTTTATGGACAAAGGCAAGATAGCAGTTGATGACACACCAAAAAATGTCTTCACAAATCCGCAGCACGAGCGTCTGCGAGAGTTTTTAGGTAAAATTTTAAATCACTAATAAGGAGAAAAATGAAAAATTTATTAAAAGTTCTAGCATTAGGGTTAGTTATGTTTTTTATAGGTTGTGGCGATGATAGTGGCAAAAAAGCCACTGCAAATGCGCCAGAAGCTAGCAAAGAGATAGTTTATAAGGTGGGTTCAAGCGCTGATTACCCTCCGTTTGAGTATCTTGATGATAAAAATCAAATCGTTGGTTTTGAGATCGATCTTCTAAATGAGATCACTAAAAAAACTGGTATCAAATTTGACGTTGCAAATATGAGTTTTGATGGGCTAATACCAGCTTTAAAAACGGGCAAGATAGATATCGCGATAAGCGGTATGAGCGCTACAGATGAGAGAAGAAAGTCTGTTGATTTTACTAAGCCATATTATTTTTCAGAGAATTTATTTATCCGCAAAAAAGGCTCAGACGTAAATAAAGATAACCTTAAAGATAAGAAAATTTCAGCTCAAGTTGGCACGCTTCAAGAAGAGGCAGCTAAAAATATCACAACTCAGTCAATCCCAGCTGAAAACGTAGCGGCAGCTATAATGTCACTAAATGCCGGCAAGATCGATGTTGTGCTTACTGATAGCCCAATAGGTGTTGAGTTTTTAAAACAAAATCCAGACTTAGAGGAGTTTTTAAGACTTCCTGACGGCACAGATGGCTTTGCGATGGCATTTGATAAGGGTAAACATACTGATCTTATCAAAAAGATAGATGCTGCGATCGAAGAGCTACAAAAATCTGGCGAATTTGACAAAATGCTCGCTAAATACGACCTTAAAAAATAAATCCTAATATAAATTTGCAAGAGGCAAGATGCTTCTTGCAAAAAATCTCACAAATTTCTAATTTATAAAATTTAATATTATTTAAATATATTGTAATAAAATTGTTAATTTGATTTAAGGAGAATGCAATGAAGTCACTCAGGATGAGAACGGCACTTGTGCTAAGTGTCATGCTTTTGGTTTGTGTTAGTGTGGTTGGTCTTGTGACCTATAACATGGCTAAAAATTTATATACCGACAGGGTCGAAAGTAAAGAATTCCCACTTGCTGTCAATGAAGTTGGTTATAAAATAGAATCTTACATCGATAAGATAATCGACGCTTCTTATCAAATAACTCAAAATAGCTTTTTAATAGACTGGGTCAAAAATGGCGAGGACGAGCACGGCAGAAAGGTCTTATTTGACTATTTTCAAACTCTTGCTAAAAATTTAAAGCTAGATACGATAATGTTTGGTTCAGATAGAACCCTAAACTACTACGTCGAAGATAAAATTTTAAAGGTCATTAACCCAGAAAATGACAAGTGGTACTACGCCTTAAAAGATGGCAGCAGCCTAAGCTTAATCGACATCAACAAGGCTGAAGACGGCAGCGGCAAGATAATGATGTATATAAACTACAAAGTTCAAAAAGATGATAAATTTTATGGCATCGCAGCGACTGGCGTAAATTTAAGCGAGATAGTAAATTTTGTTCAGTCACAAAAGATAGGTCGTGGCGGTAAATTTCTACTAGTCGATGAAAAAGGTGACATCAAGATCGGCAAAGATGAAAGCGGCAATCTAAAAGATATAGTAGGCGAAGCAAATCTTAAAAAGCTAATCAATGAAAATGGCAGCTACATATCGCTAGATAAAGATGGCAGAAATTTATTGATCGGCTCAAAATATATCAAAAGTATGGGCTGGTATCTGATCGGCGAGCTTGACAAAGATGAGCTTTTAGAGGATCTAAACTCACTTGCTTATGCGTCTGTTGGAGTGCTTGTAGTGGTACTTATTTTAGGACTATTGCTCTCACTTTACCTATCTTCTTACCTCCTAAAAATCATCCTCAAACTAAAAACAGGCCTACTATCTTTCTTTGATCTACTAAATCATAAGACAAACAAAGCAGAGCCTATAGAGATAACATCTAAAGATGAATTTGGTCAAATGGCAGAGCTAATAAACAAAAACACAAAGGCCATTGAAGATGGTATGAAAGATCAAAGTATCTTCATCCAAAAAGCCAACACCTTTGTAAATGAGATAAAAGATGGCAACTATGAAGCA
>NZ_CABPVA010000004.1:0-50561 GCF_902460595.1 Campylobacter concisus | reverse complement strand
TGTCTAAAATTTTTATAAAAAAACTTGATAGCATTACTATCAATGTTAAGAGTATTTTTATCACTTTGTGTTATAATCTGCCAAAAATTTTAAAAAAAGGAAAAGAAAATGGCAGATAAATTTGAATTTCAGACCGAGGTCAATGACCTTTTAAATTTGATGATCCACTCTCTTTACTCAAACAAAGAGATATTTTTAAGAGAGCTCATATCAAACTCAAACGACGCACTTGACAAGCTAAACTACCTATGCTTGACTGATGAAAAGTATAAAAGCTTAAGCTACACTCCAAGGATCGACATTAAAGTAGATGAAAAAGCTAAGACTTTAACCATCAGCGACAACGGTATCGGCATGGATAAAGACGAGCTCATCGCAAATTTAGGCACCATTGCAAGAAGTGGCACAAAAGGTTTTATGCAAAGCTTAAGTGGCGATGCCAAAAAAGATAGCTCGCTGATCGGCCAGTTTGGCGTGGGCTTTTACTCAGCGTTTATGGTGGCAAGTAAGATCGAAGTCATAAGCAAACGAACACTAAGTGAGAAGGCCTATAAATGGACATCTGATGCAAAAAGCTACGAGATCGAAGATGCCCAAAAAGATGGATTTGGCACGGATATAATCCTCCATTTAAACGACAATGAATTTGCAAATTCTTGGCGTATCGAAGAGATAGTCAAAAAATACTCAAACCACATCCCTTATCCTATTTTTATGGATAAAGAGAGCTACGTCGCACCAAAAGAAGGCGAAAAAGAGGGCACTTATGAGACTAAAAACGAGCAGATAAACAAGGCAAATGCGCTTTGGAGGCTAAATAAAGCCAGCTTAAAAGAGCAAGACTACAACGACTTTTATAAGCAAATTTCACACGATAGCAGCGATCCGCTACTTTATATCCACACAAAGGCCGAGGGCAAGATCGAGTATTCGACACTATTTTATGTGCCAAGCACGGAGCCGTTTGATCTCTTTAGGGTTGATTATCAAAGTGGTGTGAAGCTCTATGTGAAGAGGGTTTTTATAACTGACGATGCAAAAGAGCTTTTGCCGCCGTATTTAAGATTTATCAAAGGCGTGATCGACGTTGAAGACCTGCCGCTAAACGTTAGCCGCGAAATTTTACAAGAAAATGCGATCATGCGAAGCGTCAAAGAACAAAGCGTGAAGAAAATTTTAAGTGAGCTTGCAAAGTTAAAAGAGAGCGACCGTGAAAAATATATAAAATTTTACAAACTATTTGGCAAGGTTTTAAAAGAGGGGCTTTACGGCTTTAACGTTGAAAAAGAGCAAATTTTGGATCTTTGCCTATTTAAAAGCTCAAAAAGAGACGGACTTATCAGCCTAAAAGAGTACAAGGAGGCGATGAAAGAGGATCAAAAGTCGATCTACTACATCAGCGGCAACAACGAAAATATGCTAAGAAATTCGCCACTTCTTGAGAGCTTTAAGAAAAACGATATCGAAGTGCTTATTATGGACGAAGAGATCGATACGATCGTCATGCCAATGGTAAATGAATTTGACAAAACACCTCTAAAATCAGTCTCACATGCTGATATAAACGACGAGATCAAAAGTGATGAGAAGGTCGATGAGAGCAAGGTTGCAAACACGCTTGTTAAGATGAAAGAGATCTTAAAAGACGAGGTTAAAGATGTTAGGCTAAGCTCAAGGCTCTCAAGCTCGGCTGCTGTGCTAATATATGATAAAAACGACCCTGATTACGCTATGCAAGAGATGCTAAAACAGATGGGACAAGGCGCAAATGCTCCAAAAGTTAAGCCGATCTTGGAGATCAATGCCGATCATGAAATTTTTGCCAAACTTGAGAAAAACGAGGCGATGATATATGATATCGCGCCTTTGCTTCTTGATATGGCAAGGCTAAATGAGGGCATGAGCCTAGAAAATCCAGCTAAATTTTCAGAACTTCTAACAAAAGTGATGATAAAAGCTATATAAAATTTGTAAGCCCAAAGAAATTTGGGCTTTTTAAATTTGTAGTCTAGTCAAAGCTCAAAATAATGCAAGTTAAGCGAAATTTGGCTCCATTATTAGTTTGAATTTTACTTATTTTTGCTCTTTGTATTTTAAAATTTGGGCGTAAATTTCATCTTTTAGTTTTAATTTTTCTTTTTTTAAGGCATCAAGCTCAGAGGCTTGTGCAGCTTTGCTGTCTATTTTTTCATTTAGCTCGTCATGCTTTTTGCAAAGTGCGGCAAAATGAACATCTACTTTTTTCAACTCATTTATGAGATCAGTGTATTCGTGTAACATACGTAGCTCCTGTAAAAAATTTATAAATTCTAACAAGGCTTTGTAAATGTTTGACTATCTAAATTTAGATCTATAAAAGCTTCTAGCATATAATAGTGGTTGAGTCAAATTTATGCCACAAATCAAATGCAAAAACTAAACGTATTTTAGTTCTTCTGGCTTGTGTTTGCTCTTTACTAGGCGCTTGGTTAGACGTATGCCATCAACTGTGCCGATGACTAAAAGCTTTGTGCCAGTGCCAATTAGAGTATCACCATTTGGCATAGGGATAAATTTGTTATTTATGTCTCTAATGCCTACCACGTCAGCATTTGTGATATTTCTTAGGTGTGTCTCTTTTAGTCTTTTAAACCTGATCCAAGAGTAGTCAGGCACAAGAATTTCTTCTATGTCGATAGGCGAGCTTTTTGTGTATAGAAATTGCTCGAGTAAATTTTCCATATCAGGTCTTACGCTCATGGCGCTTAGACGCTGTGCGACTAGGCGAGATGGGCTTACTACGTTATCAGCACCAAGTTTTTTTAGCCTTTGGGTGTCATCCTCGCTATCTGAGTTTGTGATGATGTGGTAAGGTTTTTTGCGGCCTATCTCTTTTTCATAAAGTCTAACAGAAGCGATAAGTGCGATATTATCAGCGATATTTGGGCTAAGAGTGATTAAGCCTTTTGCGCTTGATAGATGCGTTTTTAAAAAGGCGATTTGAGTATGAGGCTGAGCTTTTATGAAGTATGGATACTTGTAAATTTGAGCTATTTCTGCGATATCTTCTCTATCGTCAACCACTACAAATGGTATGTGATTTTCACGAAACTGAGCGCTAAGCTCGATCGTGTAGAGGTTGTGATAACAAATAACGAAGTGATTTTTTAGTCTTGCGATCTTATAAAGCATGCGCCTTTCCTTTAAAATGCTAATTAATGTGCCTCTTTTTAGAACTTCTACAACGATACCGATTGATAGCGTAAAAATAATGAAGCCAACAAGGATAAATGTTATAGTAAAAATTCGCCCCTTTGGAGTAATGGGTGCAACTTCGGTAAAACCGACCGTCGTGAAGGTCATGCCTGCTTGGTAAAAGGCATCTATGAGAGAGAAGTTATCTATAAAGATATAACCAAGTGTTCCAAAAAGTAACAGTAGTACGACTGAAATTAGTGGAAATCTAAAAGGTTTTAGTTGTTCGTAAAGCTCAGTATCTAGGCTTATTTCTGGTTTTGCGGAGTTTGACCAGTTGAGGAATTTTAAAAGTCTTGAAAGAAAAGACATAAATTCCTCTTTATTTTATCTCTTAGTTTGACTGCTTTTTCATAGTTCTTAGAGTAGAAGCAGCAACTTTTATTCTTCTTGTTGTGCCATCTTCTAGAGTAACACGGATAGTTCTAAGATTTGGTAAAAATCTTCTTTTAGTTTTATTGTTGGCGTGGCTCACATTGTTGCCTACCATTGGTCCTTTGCCGGTTATCGCACATCTTTTTGACATTTTTTTTCCTTATAAACAAAAATTTCTGCTGATTTTATCTAAACAAAACCAAAGTATTGCTTAAAATGAAGATTTATATTTATAAGTTTTGTTGATTTTTTATTTAATTAAGGCTAAAATAGCCCCAAAATAAAAAATCGGTAAAATAAAATGCTAACTAAAAATCAAATAGATGAAATTTCAAATTTTATCTATACAATGCCCGATGTTTTTTATGAGTGCCAAAAGCACTTGGATGAGGGCGACATCACTACTGCTATGGAGCTTTTTAGGGGGAGTGAGACTTTTAAAGCGTACTTTGCAACGATAGTAAATTTAGGCGATTTTGGCGTTCAAAACCACACTAAAGATATCTATGCGATGGCTTATCCACTAGGCATAGATAACCTAAAAATGATAATTTGCTCTTATTTTGTTTTTATCAAATCTCCAAAAAGATATAAAAATTTTGGTGTAAATTTACACTCGATGATGGAGTTTAATGCCAAATTTCTATCTGACTGGAGCAAACTTCTAAACTACCTTGGACTAAAAAATCAAAAAAATTTATTTCTAGCTGCCTACGCGCTCATTCTTCTTATATTTTGCGAGCTGATCTTTTTAAAGTATCCGCACTCACTTAAACATATCGTTGGTTTTTCTGATATGAGCTTTGATAGGATCTTGCAGCGAAGGTTTGATATTTCGCTATTTGGAGTGCTTTTAAAGCTTGCAGGATGGGAGAGCGATAGGCTCAATAGAGAAGAGATTTTGGTTTTAAAATACTTTAAAATTTTGCTCTCTTATGAGGCTAGCACTGCTAAGTTTTTTGACTTTGGCATCGATAGGATCACCGATGTTAGCGTCCATGCTTCGGCTGATATGGTTATAAATTTAAAAAAGGCTCTTAGAAAATGAAAGTAACTTTTGAGGGCTCTTTGGCCATTGTTAGGCCATTTGGATTTTTAGAGGTTAATATCACCCCTTCAAGCATCAAAAAGGCCGAAGTAGAGCAAATTTGCGCAAGGCAGATAAGCGCCATTTTGCTTTCATTAAAAAATGTCACATTTTTTAGCCCACTTTGGCTAAATAGCACATGCGAGCACCTATCAAGCATCGCTAAGCAGATAGGCGCTGAGTTTGCAGTCTGCGACTATGACGATACTTTTTACGAGCTTGTCGCAAAGACTTCAAAAAATATTTTGAGATTTTCACTCTTTGAAAATGAAAAAGTTGCGACTCTATTTTTAAATGATACTTTAGCAGATAGCAGCGAAGCCATCGTGATTTATAACAAAAACGAGCAGTACAAAGACTACATCAACTCGCTTTTGGAGCAAAAGTGTTACAAGTGTAAATTTGTAAAAAGCGTAGAAGAATTTAACGCTGCCAAACAAGCTTACAAATACACCATTAGCACCCTAAATCACATCGTTTTAGGCAAAAAAGAGTTTAGTACCTTTGTAAGAGGCGACGTCGTTATTTACAAGACAGTAGGGCTCATGGATAGCTCTTTTGTGCAGAATTTTGACTATAAATTTCACGAAAGATTACAAAAGATAGGCTTTAAATTCTTTGTTTTTTGGTCTGATTCGGTCGGTGCTTTAAATACCATCGGTGCTAGTTTTTTGATAAAGCTATCTGAGTTGAGCCAAAAAAGTGGCGGTATATTGGCGATTTGCGGCTTAAATGAGGGCAACATCTCAGAGACACTTGCCTCAAATTTAAAAGCGGCAAAGATACTTTTATATAAAAAGATGGATGATTTTTTCAAAGATGATTCGACGCTCTATTTTAAAAAGCGCCTTATCGACATTGAGCCTACAAAGATGAATAAAAGCTTAGTTGAGTTTTTGCCACTTGTGATCTCAAGTGTCACAGACGTGCTCTCACCTTTGATAGAGAGTGAAATTTTATGCCTTGATGCAAAGATTAGCAACTTTAACGTAGAGGGTGAAAATGACTATTTGCGGGCTTGCGTGCTCTTTTATGGCGATATACAGATGAGAATTTTGCTTGGCGTTAAAAAGGACAAGCTTAGCAAAATTTGCTCTATTTTTTCAGATAATGGCGATCTGGAGTGTGGCTGTTTAAGCGGATTTTCTCAAATTTTTAGTATCATTGCAAGCAAAATTTTAGACATTTTCATCGAGAGAAATTTAAAGGTAAAGCTTAGCAACTTTAAATTTTACGAAAATGAGATGTTTTTTGACAGAGCAAGCAGTGGAATTTTTGCCACATTAAATGCAAAAGAGAGCCAAACTGGCGTGATTTTTATAAGCAAATAAGGATTTAAAATGTACGTTGCACCTAGTATTTTGTCGGCTGATTTCGGAAATTTGGCAGCTGAGATAAGAGCCATTTGCGAGGCTGGGTGCGATCTGGTGCATGTTGATGTTATGGATGGGCATTTTGTGCCAAATTTAACCATCGGGCCAGTCGTGGTAAGTGCTGTTGCAAAGGCCGCTACAAAGCCACTTGACATACATCTAATGGTTGAAAATAACTCATTTTTTGCTGATCTTTTTTTGCCGCTAAAGCCAAAATTTCTAACCTTTCACATAGAAGAAGAGAAGCATCCGATGAGGCTCATCGATCACATCAGAAAAAACGGCGTTGGCCCTGGTATCGTGCTAAATCCACACACGCCAGTTAGCGCGATCGAGCATATCATAGATGAAGTCGATATGGTGCTATTAATGAGCGTAAATCCTGGCTTTGGTGGTCAGAAATTTATGCCAGTCGTGCTTGAGAAAACAAGGGCGCTAAGAGAGCTAATAGAGCGCAAAAACGCCAAGTGTCTCATCGAAGTAGATGGCGGCGTAAATGGACTAAATGCGCCTGATCTTGAAGAGGCTGGAGCTGATGTCTTGGTGGCTGGCAACTACATCTTCTCATCAAATTCATACGAACAAGCCATTCGCGCCATAAAGCTTGAGTTTTGAAACCAAAAAAACAGCGGTTAGAAAATAGCATTGAAATTTTAGCTAGGCAAAATTTAGGCTATCACGAGTTTATTTTAAAATTTAGCGATATTGAGGAAATTTCATCGCTCATCGACGTGCGTGACCTTGATATGTGGCGAACTCTCGGGCTTGATATCACTAGAAATGAAAGCAACGAGATTGAGCTTGGCACGAGATTTCGAGATATTAGCGAGCAGGAATTTTGCGTCGTAGATATCGAAACGACTGGTGGCACGACAAATGGTCAGATAATAGAAATTGGTGCGATAAAAATGAAAAATGGTGCTGAAATAGGGCGCTTTGAAAGCTTTATAGCAGCTCCTATGGTACCTGAAAATATCACCGAGCTAACTGGCATAAAGGCTAGCGATCTAGTTGGTGCGCCAAATTTGCTAAACGTGCTGGAGCGGTTTAAAGTTTTTCTAGGGACTAGCGTTTTTATCGCGCACAACGTAAATTTTGACTACGGATTTATCTCGCATAGCCTAAACGAGATCGGCCTTGGCATACTGCTAAATAGAAAACTTTGTACCATCGATCTTAGCCGCCGAACCATCGCCTCGCAAAAATACGGTCTTGGCTCGCTAAAAGAGCTCCTTGGCATAAATAACACCCACCACAGAGCTCTAAATGACGCGATAGCAGCAGCTGAAATCTTTAAAGTCTGCTTAACTCGCCTACCTTTTAGCATACAAACGACAGAGGATCTCATAAGCTTTAGCAAAAATGCCCCAAGCGTAAAGCTAAAACCAGAGCCAGTTTTAAAAGCTTTGCAGTAGAGCTGGTTTAAATTTAAGTCGCCTGACTGGGAATTTAGAAATTTGATTTAGTAGAAGCCTATTTGATAGAAAATATCTATCATTGCGCGGTTTGCAATCATCGTGCTTTCAAAAACGCCGTAGTCTATCGCCCTGCAAGCACTGATCTTTACAAAATCCCTAAAACAACGTTGCTATTGTGGATAAATTTCTCATGTTTGCCGGTTTTTGTATGCGCATAGCCAAGCCGTCGTTACCGATAACGCAGTTTGTTGGGCTGTTTTTCTTTTGTAGCAAATTTAGAGCTTGTGCTAATGTGAAATTTTACTTTTACTAAAACTGCTGGCTAAATTTGGAGTTAAATTTAGCTAGAAATTTCATAAATTTAAAATTTAGTCTTTGGATTTATAGTTTATGATTTAAGGTAAAAATGGCTTCTAAACTTAAATTTAAAAGCCATTTATTTTTTTAGCTCTCTTTTAAAAGCTTGCTTGCAAGCATATCTGCTTTTGCTTTGTCAGTGTCTTTCTTAACGGATTTATAAATTTTAGAGATGTAGTTTTCTAAAACTTCGTGGCAAGAGATCACCTTTTCACCATCTCGTCTAGCTACTTTTGTGTATTCGCCGCCGCTTTGTAGCTCAAATGCTAGGTCGTTATCGCTTAGCTGAAGCTCTAAAATTTCAAGCAGTCTCTCTTGAAGTCTTGGCTCAAAGATAGGCGTCATAAGCTCCAAGCGGCGCTCTAAATTTCGTGGCATCCAGTCAGCACTTGAGATGTAAATTTTTGGATTAGCGTGTTTGAAATATAAAATTCTAGCATGCTCCAAGTATTTGCCGATGATCGAGCGAACTCTGATGTTTTCGCTTTTGCCTTTTACGCCAGGTCTTAGTCCGCACACACCTCGGACGATTAAGTCGATCTTCACGCCTGCGTTTGAAGCACGACTAAGCTCGTTTATCACGTCTTCGTCTATTAGCGCGTTCATCTTGGCGATGATCCTGCCCTCGCTGCCTTTGCTAGCCTCCACTCTTATCTTTTCGATAATGCGCTCTTTTATCTGAAAGGGCGACATGCTAAGGGCGTTTAGACGGCGGTTTTTGTTATATCCTGAGAGGATGTGAAAAAACGAGGTCGTATCTTGGCTAAATTCCTCTTTGCTCGTAAATAGGCTAACGTCAGTGTAAATTTTAGCCGAGCTGCCGTTGTAGTTGCCAGTGCCAAAGTGCATGTAAAATTTAAGTTTATCGCCGATCTGGCGGATCACTTGGCTAACTTTTGCATGGACTTTAAAGCCTGTGATGCCATATATCACGTGTGCGCCAGCATCCTCAAGTGCCTTTGCCCAGTGAAGGTTATTTTCTTCGTCAAACCTTGCTTTTAGCTCGACCATCACAGTTACTTGCTTGCCGTCGCTTGCGGCGTCTATCAGGCTTTGGATGATCGGTGAGTTTTTATCGACCCTGTAAAGCGTCATGCGTATCGAGATCACCTTTGGATCTTTGCTAGCCTCTCTTATGAAGCTAACGACTGGATCAAAGCTCTCAAATGGATGAACTAGCAGCACGTCCTCTTTGTCTATGGCGTCAAAGATCGAGACGCCGTTGCCAAATGGAGGCAGGGTTTTTGGGGCGTAGGGCGGGTTTGCTAGGTGGCTGAAGTTCTTGCTCCCAGCTATCTCCCAAAGAGAGCTAAGTGTGAGCGGGATGCTTGAAAAGTAGATATCTTTGTGAAAAATTTTCATGTGAAAATTTAAAAACTCTAAGATATCAGCGTCTGCATCTTTATCTATCTGCATACGCACAAAAGCCCCTTTTCTACGAAGCTTTAGCCCTTGCTCAAGTATCATCATAAAGTCATCTGCCTCTTCTTCTTCGATGACGATATCAGCGTTTCTTGTCACTCTAAAGGCAGCTGAGCTAATGAGCTTATATCCTGGGAAAATTTCTTCTGCGTGGCGGTGTACGATAGTCTCTATTGGCACGAAGACGTTGCTACTTGGCTGGGTAAATCTTGGCAAAACTCTTGAAATTCTTATCATGCCGTATTTTAAAATTTCAGGATGCTCGATATCAGCTAGTTTAACGGCAAGCGAGAAGCTAAGGTTGTTTAGGTGCGGAAATGGATGGGTCGCATCAACAGCGATAGGGACGATGACTGGCAGGATGTTTGAGAAAAAGTATTCGTCGCATTTTTGCTTTAAGCTATCATCAAGCTCGTCGTAGTTTTTGATAAAAAGACCCTCTTTACTAAGCGCATCTACAGTGCTTTTGTAGTGAGCTTCAACCAAATTTTGCTCATCTTGAAGATATTTTCTGATCTCACGTAGTTGATCAAGCGGGCTCATGCCGTCGCTACTACTTGTCGTCACGCCAGCTGCAAAAAGTTGCTTTAGACCAGCCACTCTTATCATATAAAATTCATCAAGATTTGTCATATAAATGGCTATAAATTTTAACTTTTCAAGTAAAGGTATATCCTTTTCACACTGAGCGAGCACCCTTGAGTTAAAGCGTAGCCAGCTTAATTCGCGGTTGATAAAAAGAGTTTCGTTTTCGCTCATCATTTTCTCCTTATGATTTTTGATTATTTTATGATATGTGCGGTTATAAAGTTCTTATTTTGTTAAAAATTTAGTTACAATAGTGCAAATTTTAAACGTAAAGGTTTTTTATGTCGGATTACATTATATTAGTTGGCATTTTTGTTGTGGCGGTTGTTGTCTTTGCGCTCATCAAAAAGGTCTCTTTTTAGCCTTTAAATTTCTCCCACCACAAGTAGGCAAAGATGAGCCCAAAGCCCTTGACCTTGCTCTCGTCAAAGGCAAATTTCATCATATCTTCTCGTTTTATAAAAACTAGCTCGATATCTTCACCATCGACGCCGCCACCTGCATTTACCTTCATGTTCTCATCGATCTTTGCATAAAACATCGTTTGCATGTTGCCGCCAAAGCCAAAAGCGCCATACGTCATCGTGATGCGCTCCATATCTTTTAGCTCATATCCGACCTCTTCGACTGCCTCTTCTCTAGCTGTTTGCTCCTCGCTTAGCCCCTTATCCATAAGCCCTGCGCAAAGCTCATAGGTAAAGCCTTGCTCGCTTGTTTTGATGCCTTCTTTTTCTTGCGAGTACCAAACGGCTGGGCGAAACTGCTTGACAAACAAAAATGCATCTTTTTGCTCGTGATATAAAAATATACTAACGCTATTCATCACCTTGACGCAGTCCCAGTCCCTTTGCAAGCCATTTTGTTTAAATTTCATCTTAAATGGCTTTAGGTATTTTGACTCACCAAGAGGTAAAATTTCTAAATTTGTTATAGTAGTATCCATTTTGCAAGTCCTAAAAAGCTAAAAAATCCTATCGCATCAGTAAATGTAGTAAGAATGACCGCCGAGCCAACAGCAGGATCGATGTTAAAGCGCCTTAGCGTCAAAGGTATGATCGTGCCAAAAAAGCCAGCAAAGAATAAATTTGTAACCATACTAAGGCTAATGACTACACCAAGCATGCCTTTGTCAAACCAAACAGCGGCGATTACGCCCATGATAGCGCCAAAGATGAGGCCATTTACGAGTGAGATCGTCACCTCTCGCTTTAAAACGCTCTTTGCATCTTTAAATTCTATCTCGCCAAGTGCCAAACGACGAACCGTAACAGCAAGTGCTTGCGTGCCAGTGTTGCCACCCATAGAAGCGACTATTGGCATAAGCACGGCAAGTGCGACGTAAGCTGCTATCGTCTCATCAAAAAGTCCGATGATAGATGAGCTAAAAAGGGCTGTTAGCAAATTTATACCAAGCCAAACCGCACGGCCACGACCCGCTTTAAATAGCGTATCATCCTCTTCTGACTCGTCATCAACGCCGGCTAGGTTATAAATTTGCTCTGTTGCGCTTTCTTGAATGTAGTCGTGGATATCATCATATGTGATACGACCTAGCAAAATTCCAGTGCTACTTGTAACTGCGATAACGTTTAGATCGTACTCTTGAAACATATCAGCGACATCTTGCATGAGATCCATATCGTTTGCCATGTGAGGCTTGTAGTGGTCGATCTGAGTTGATTCGATATTTTGTTTTAGCGTCTTTGTGAAGTCAAAGAGGATGAGATCTTCAAGCGGGATGGCGTATTGCAAGACACTATTTTTATCGATGATAAAAAGCTGTGAGACATTTTCTAGTTTTCCTTCTTGCTTCTCTTGTCTTAGTCTTGCAACTGCGCTGCCAAGCTTCTCTTCAAGATGAGCTGAAAATAGCTCTGTTTGCATGTGCGCACCAGCTCTATCTTCATCGTAGCTTCTAAGTCTTAAAATTTCGTTTTGGTTTTCTTTATCTAGCTCGTTAAAAAGCTCTCTCGCTTTGTCTTCATCGATATCTTCGATGTATTGGAGTAGGTCGGTCGCGTCGTCACTCTCTAGCTCTTCGAGCGCTTCTACGATCTTTTCAGCTGGGAGCGTGTCGATCACGTCTTTTAGCATGTGATCAGGTAACTCTATCGCCACATCACCCAAAATTTCAGGATCTAGCTTTTCAAGATACTTGGCAAAAAGCTCCTCGTCATGCTTTTTAAGTGTTTTTAGGTGCTGAGCTAGCTCGTATGCAGAGAGCTCGCCGTCTTCTAAATTTTCATCTAAGTGCTGATCTATCAGCTCTTTTGCTTCTTCTAGTTCTTGGCTCAAGTTTTACCTTTAAAAATCTATTACGTTAGGGAAAAATTCCACCTTGTGATACTCTTTGTCGTTGCTTAGAGCCTGTTTTATCAACTCATCATTTCTGTTTATGACTGCTTTAAATTTAGCAGACTCTTTTTTGTCTTCTATATTTTTTACGACCTTGATGGCGCTTTCTGGATTGATCGGTTTGCCACCTAGATAGAGGCCAAAGTGTAGGTGAGGGCCAGTGCTCATGCCGCTTGTGCCAACATATGCTATTAGCGTGCCTTGTTTTACTTTAAGACCGCTTCTTATGCCCTTTGCAAAGCCGTTTAGGTGCGCGTAAAGCGTCTCATAGCCACCAGCGTGAGAGATGATGACGGTTCTGCCATAACCACTCTTTTGACCGACAAATTTGACCGTGCCATCGCCTGCAGCCTTGATCGGTGTGCCTTTTGGAGCACCATAATCAACCCCAAGGTGCGCTCTATATCTTTGAAGGATCGGATGCCATCTTTTTAGGGTGAAATTTGATGTGATCCTAGCGTTTGCAAGAGGGCGAACGAGCAAAAATTTGTCATTTTTCTTGCCGTTTTTATCATAAAATTTATCTTCAAATTTATACATCACGTAGCGTTTGTTTTTAGTTTCTATCATCGCTGCGTAAATTTCAGGTGTGCCAAAAGAGCGTCCCATGCGTAGTTTTTGGTTATAGACAATAGCGATCGTATCGCCTTTATTTATCTTTTTAAAATCGATCCCGCTGCCGCTAAAAACCTCTTTAAAACCAAGCGCTAGCGTGCCAGAACCAGTGTAGTCAAAGATATCTTCAGAGACTGATTTATCGACTTTTAGGGCTAAAACTTTATCTTCGCTTTGGTATAAGATCGGGATAAACTCAAGCTGAAATTTACCCTTGTCATCTCTATAAATATGTATCTGAAGTTCGTCACTAACGGGGATTAGAGCTTGTTTAACCTCGCCGTTATCGTCTTTGTAAATTTGATATTTTGTGCCAGCTATGATCTCTTCTGTTAGCTCTTGATCTTCGCTTGCTAGGTTGTAGTAAAGTGAAAGTGGGATTTTATTTGTCTCAAGGAAATTTAAAAAGCTGCTGCCATTTGGCCAACTAAGCTCATCAACAGTTGGTTTTATGGCATATAAATTTATACATAATATTGCAAAAATCACAAAAATACGAGGCATCGATATCCTTTTAAAAAGCTGGATGGGATTTTAACTAAAACTTGCTTTAATTTTGCAAAAGATAAAGCATTTTAGGCTATAATCGCTCTAAAAATTTAAACTTAGGAGATATTTTTGAAACGTATAATCGTGATTTTATCGCTGTTTTTTGGCTTTGCTTTTGGGGCTGATTTTTCTTTAAATGAGTATAGAACTCCTCTTATTAGCGTCGAGAGTGACGGCACAGCAACGATAGTTGATAGTCCTGAAATTTTGATCGGATCAAGCGGCGTCGTACTTCATAAATTTGACACAGATAGCTCTATCATCGCAAGAGTGAGCGTTGTCTCAAAAAATGCCGGCTTTGCGAAGGTTAGATTTGAGGTGTTTGACCTACTTGAGCAAAAGGCTCTCCCACTCCCTGGCATCGCACCTGCAAGTGGCGATATAGTCGTGCTAAACTACCTTTATAACCGCTCACTAATCGTCGTGCCAAATAAAGAAATTTATGAAGAGGTTTTGGGCGCATTTCCTAATATGATATTTATCCATCCAGACCTTATTGGAGCATACTTGAGCTACGAATACAAGCCAAATCCAAGCAGAGATGACTTTAGAAAGATGTGCGCTCAAAGTGCAGCTGGTCTTATCTTTGTCGCGATGGATGGAAGAAGCGTTTTTGCTGATTGCCAAAGCTTTAAGGTGCTAAAAGAGTTTAAAACTGGCGAGGTTGAGTACTATCAACTACCATTTTACACAAGAGTTAGCGACATAGACACTGTATTTTGGAAGCTAAATAGCGAGCACATCAACAACTACGACGCTCACTACGAAAAACTTTTTGAAGAAGATAACTGATAAATGAGCCGTTTGTCCTTAAGCAAGAGCGATTTAAAGAGTGGTTTAAATTTGCTAGCTGCTCTTAAGGACAAAGAGCTCTTTCACTATGCCTCAAGCCTTAGTTTTCACACGATCTTATCGATCATACCTATACTTCTTATATCGTTTTCTATCTTTACAAAACTGCCTAGCTTTGAGGATTATTACGCCAAAATTCAAGACTTTGTCTTCTCAGCTCTTTTGCCAAGCAATCAAGAGATCATCTCAAACTACTTGCAAAATTTCCTCCAAAATAGCGGAAATTTAGGCATGGTTGGCTTTGTGGCGATGATATTTACTTCGGCTATGTTTTTTAGTGATTATGAATACGTAGTCTTAAAAGTGACAAGAGCTAGCAAGGCTAGGGGCTTTTGGTCGGCACTTAGCTCGTACTGGACGCTTATCACGCTTGCACCGCTCGGACTTGCTGGCAGTTTTTACCTCTCAAGCCTTGTGCAAGAGATGCTAAACTCGACTAAATTTACAAGCTGGATAAATTTCTTAAGTATCGTGCCATATCTCATCATCTGGGTGATATTTTGCGTCACATATCTCATCTCAGTAAATGACGAGATAAAATTTAAAAGCGCGCTTTTTAGCTCGTTTGCCGCCTCGCTCGTTTGGTATCTTGGTAAGTCAGCCTTTGTCTATTACGTCCTTTACAACAAGACCTATCTAAGCGTCTATGGCTCGTTTTCAGCTGTGCTTTTCTTCTTTGTCTGGATATATATCTCGTGGATCATCTTTTTATATGGGCTTAAATTTTGCGCCTATCTCTCAAATAGCTCTAAATTTAAAGGATAAATTTATTGCTAGCTGGCAATTTTAAATTTACCAGCTAGCAGGATATGTAATATTTTACGTTAAATTTTTATGTATCTAGCGTTTAAACTCGCAAATTTCTATCTTGATATCAAGCTCTTTGCTAAATTTGCTAACAGCCTTTTCAAGCTCGTCTTTATCAAAGCAGATAAGATCAACATAAGAGTGCTTAGTGCCAGTCGCTGCGCCCATACTCTCGCAAAAAGTACTAGTTTCAAGCTCATCTTCTATCTTGTTTTTGCTATCAACACCAAACTGCACATCGCCACCGTGATCAAGGGCTAAAAAGCAGAAATTTATGCCAAGCTCGTAGGCTTCATTATAGATATCGCTTTTGCCGTCATAGTATTCATTTAGTAGCGAGGTTAGGCTCGTATATCCCATAAATACATCATCTCTTAGTGCGTCTGAGCGGGGTTCAAGCTCATAAAAGCTAAACTGCTTTAGCGGTTCGCTCGAGGCCTCTTTGCCAAATTTATCATCTATAAGATCGGCAAAGTCGGTAAGCGCGACGCCTTTTTCTCTTGGCTCATCTACGATCTCAAAGTCTCCAAGTGTGTTTATCATCGCTGTCTCGCCAACAACATTGTCGCAAAGTATGAAAGCTAGTGTGTAGGCCTTGTTTTCATCTTCGCTTTTTAGCTTGCTTAAAGTCTCGTTGTATAGGCACATATCCACGCTTTTTTCTTCAAAATTTGCATAGACCATGACCTCATTTGCATCAACACTCACGCCATACATCTGTATAGTGGCTACGTCGCGTGGTGCACGTGGTTTGCCAAGCGTGCAAGTAAGCTTTGTCTCATACTCTTTTGGCATGCGTGATTTGATAAATTTAAGCCAAAAAAGCCTATATTTCATCCCTTCTGGTGTTAGCACTAGATCGATCTTATTATCAACAAGGCCTATCATAAAAGTTGGATCTACTAAACATAAATTTAGCGCCTCCTCAGTCATTTTACTCGCTGTTTCGTAATTTTTATCCTCTAAATTACGCTTGATGACATCTAAATTTTTACCAAGTTCGCTCCAAAATTTATCAACCCTACTAGCAAAGCTAGAACTCTTTTTAGAAAACCACATCTTTATCCTTTTTGTTAAAATTTTCAACATTTCTTTGCGTATAAATTTTCATCGATGGAAATTCTAACGCACTTAGTTTGTCATAACCAACTTCATTAAAAACGCAGCCAGTGTCGATATCTGCGCTATTTTTATAAAATTTTACCTCTCTTACTGGCGTGTGACCATAGACATTAAATATGCCACTAACTTGCATCTCGTCGCCTCTGCCTGAGAGCAGGTGCCTTTTAAACTCTTCACTAGCGTATTTGTCGTTTCTTAGCTCCCACATATTGCCAACGGCTGAGTGAGAGACGACTAGATGCTCGCCATTTTGGGTTTTATAATCTTTAAATTCCAGATAAACTGGCCTGCTTTCTAAAAAATCCACATGCCTTTGCTTAAACTCTACGCTTTGTCCAAGATATGATCTATATGTCTCTTCTCCGCCGTTTCCAAAGAACCAGCTCCTGTCAAATGGCACTTTGTTGTTTAGAAATTCAAGTTTATTGCTTAGCAGTCTTCGCTCGTGATTTCCCATTACCATTTTATAGTCATTTTGCATGATAAGCTCGACCACGTCGCAACTAAAAAGCCCCCGATCTATCACGTCGCCAACAAAGCAAATTTGAGATTTTTCTTTGTTTGGAAACTGCTTGATAAGCTCTAAAAGCGTATTAAAACAGCCGTGAACGTCGCCGATAATGTAAATTTGCTCGCTCAATTTTTCTCCTTTGCGCCAAATTTTAGTCTATTAAACTTAAAAATAAAGATTGTTATTTGCTGATAAATTTAGAAAGAAAAATTTATTTATGAAATTTAAAGCAGCAGGGGGCAAAACCCCCTAAAATCATTGTGCGTAAAAGCCGCTAACCTTGCCTGTGAGATCTATCATGATGTTTTTCATCTGAGTGTAGTGCTCAAGTATGATCTTGTGCGTCTCACGGCCGATACCTGAGTTTTTATATCCGCCAAATGGGCTGCCTGCTGGGATTTGATTATAAGTGTTGATCCAGACCCTGCCAGTCTCCATAGACCTTGCGACGCGAAGTGCTTTTGTGATGTCTTGCGTGAAAATTCCGCCACCAAGGCCGTATTCGCTGTCATTTACCATTTTGATAAGCTCTGCTTCATCTTTAAATTTGATGACGACGCCAACTGGTCCAAAAATTTCTTCTTGAGCCACTCTCATATCATTTGTCACATCAACTAGCAGCGTTGGCTCGACAAATGCGCCCTTGTCGCAACCATTTGCGGTGTAGGCTTTGCCGCCGACTGCCACTTTTGCACCTTCTTTTTTGCCGATCTCGACGTAGTTTAAGATTTGCTCAGCTTGTTTTTTATTGATCTGAGAGCCCATTTGAGTGCTAGGATCTAGTGGATCACCAACTTTTATGGTGCTAAATTTTTTAACCGCAGCCTCTATAAATTTCTCATAAAAGCTCTCTTCTACGAAAATTCTCGATCCCGCGCAGCAAACTTGACCTTGGTTAAACAAAATTCCAAGCTGAAGACCGTCAAGCGCTTTGTTTAAATTTGCGTCGCTAAAGAAGATATTTGCGCTCTTGCCGCCAAGCTCAAGTGTGGCTGGGATGATACGGCGAGCCGCAGCTATGGCGATATCACGGCCGATCTCGGTTGAGCCAGTAAATGCTAGCTTATCAAGTCCTGGGTGGTTTTTGATCCACTCGCCGCTCTTGCTGCCTCTGCCGGTTACTATGTTTATCAAACCTTTTGGCAAAATTTTATCTATCAGCCTAAATAGCTCAAGCACGCTTAGGCTTGTCTCGCTTGAAGGCTTAAACACGCTCGCATCGCCTGCTGCGATCACTGGAGCTAGCTTCCAAGCTGCCATTAGAAATGGAAAATTCCAAGGCACAATCTGACCCACGACGCCTATTGGCTCGCGTAAAACGATAGAGAGTTGCTTCTCATCAAGCACATTTGCGCTGCCTTCTTCACCCATGATAACGCCAGCAAAGTACCTAAAATGCTCGGCTGCAAAAGGGATATCGACATTTAGCGTCTCACGGATTGGCTTGCCGTTGTCCATGCTTTCAACTTTTGCGAGGTGCTCTTTGTGCTCATCGATGATATCAGCGATCTTGTTTAGCAGCTTTGCGCGCTCGCTAACTGTGGTGTGTTTAAATTTATTAAAAGCCTCACGTGCAGCACGAACTGCGTCATTTACATCTTCTTCAGTAGCGTCAGCGATCTTTGCAAGGTGCTCGCCGTTTGCTGGATTTTTGGCATCAAGTGTAGCGCCGTCTTTTGCGTCACGCCACTCACCATTTATGAAAAGCCTGTATTTTTCAAGTAGTTTCATACTTTTCTCCTTGATTAAGATTTTGTAAAAGGATTATAATATTAATAAAATTTATCAAAAATAAATTTTGGATATAAATTCTCTTTTTTAATAAATTTTATTATTTAGAGTAGGGTGGTTTTAAATTTAACTCTGCCAAGAGAGTGAAAACGTAGTCTCGCCATCAAGCTCGCTTTGGCATTTTACGGTGATGTTATTTTTCTTGCAGCACTCTTTGACTAAATTTAACCCTATGCCAAAGCCGCCTTGATCGTCGTTAAATCTCGTGTATCGATCAAAAATTTTCATCTGGTCCTCTTTACTGATGCCGCGTCCAGTGTTGCTTATGCTAAAGAAATTTGGCTCTAAAACGATGCTAACCTTTGAATTTGGCGCTGCGTATTTGGAGGCGTTGCTAAGGAGATTATCTAAAATTTTACTCACATCCTCAAGGTCTGCGTTTATGAAGCTTGGCTTTAGGCTAGCCTCTATCTTAAGTCCGCGTTTAGCAAAAAATGGCGAGAAGTAGCTAAGCCTTTGCGTGGTTAGTAAATTTAGATCGATTAGCTCTTTTTTGCTTGGTTTATCTAGGTTAAAGCTTAGATGAACGAGCGCGTCATAGATGCTGCCTAGGCTCTTTGCAGCAAGACTGATGTTGTTAAAACGCTTTAAATTTCGCTCATTTAGGTTGTTGCGATCAGCCGTTTCTATGCTCATCGAGATGACGCTTAGGGGCGTGTTTATCTCGTGAGTTGAGTCTTTTATGAAGTGATTTAGCGTATCTATCTTTTCATAAAGCGGTCTTAGGCTTAGTTTTGCGAGGTAAAAGGCGATGAAGAGCAGGGCGAAAAGGAAAAAGAGCGCCTTTAGTGTGGTCGAAATTTGCAAGGATAAAATTTCGCCGTTGATATTTTTGCCAACTAGAAAGATGTCTGCGCGTGCGAGCTCGTCTGTGGCGTTGTCCTCCATATACTGGATCTTTTCAAAGATCGCTACCTTGCCGTCTATCAAATTTACATTTTTGCCTTTGTTGATATTTTTGCACTCAAAATCTTTATAAATTTTCTCACCATTCTCCAGCACGATACAAGCATGTACGCCCTTTTCGTTTGTGAGGCTTGAGACCGAGTCTAGGCCATTCATCCTGGCTTTCATATATATGCCCATCTTGATCTCTTTTAGGCTTTTTACCTCGTTTAAGATGAGTGCTTCTTTTTTATTTTGGTAGTCGTGTATAAAAAAATAGCTCAAAAATAGCACAGAGCTAACAAGATAGAGGGATAAAATTTTAAATAAAATTTGCGTCTTTTCAGACATAGATGTAGCCGTCTCCACGCTTGTTTAAAATGGCATCTTTGCCTAAAATTTGGCGTAAATTTTTGATATATACACGAAGGCTAAGCTCGCTTGGCTCCTCGTCAAATTTCCAAATCATTTCTCAAAAATAGGATAAAATCTCGCTAAATATTATTTTATAGCATATTTTAAAGATATTGATAAAAGGCATTTAAAATTTTATTATTAAAATTTATTTAAATATAACTACTAATATTATAAAATAATTTTACTCTTTTTAAAACAAAGATACTATACATATAAAACAAATTTCAAATGAAGGAGCTTATATGAATAATGACTTGCGTCAAAAGATAAATAGACGCTTAAGCGAACTTAGTGCATTGCCTAAGATGAAAAATGACACTAGTATTGCGCAGCTTTTAAAAGATAAGGGCTTTACTAGGCGTGATTTTATGAAGTGGGCTGGTGCGATGACAGCTTTTATGGCATTGCCAAGTGCGATGACACCGATGGTTGCTCGCGCTGCTGAGCTAAGTGATAGGCTTCCTGTGATATGGCTTCACATGGCTGAGTGCACTGGCTGTAGCGAGGGCCTACTAAGAACTGACGCTCCAAGCATAGATAGTCTTATATTTGACTACATAAGCCTTGAATACCACGAAACTATCATGGCGGCTGCTGGCTGGCAAGCTGAAGAAAATTTAGAGCATGCGATAGAAAAATATAAAGGTAGATATATCTTGCTAGTTGAGGGCGGCGTCCCAACGGGAGCTACTGAACACTTTTTAACAGTCGGACCTCACGGCACAAGCGGCAAAACTCACGCTGTAAATGCCTCTGCTAACGCTGCTGCTATCTTTGCCATTGGCACCTGTTCTAGCTTTGGCGGTATCCAAGCAGCTAAGCCAAATCCAACAAATTCAGTCGGTCTTTCAAAGGTGACTGATAAGCCAGTCATAAACGTGCCAGGCTGTCCTCCAAGCGAGAAAAACATCGTTGGCAACGTGCTTCACTACTTGCTATTTGGCACCTTGCCTGCACTTGATGTTTATAACAGACCAAAATGGGCTTATGGCTTAAGAATTCACGATCTTTGCGAGAGACGTGGCCACTTTGACGCAGGCGAGTTTGTCCAAAGCTTTGGCGACGAGGGCGCAAAAAATGGCTACTGCTTATATAAAGTAGGCTGTAAAGGTCCATATACATTTAATAACTGCTCACGCGAGAGATTTAACCAGCATACATCATGGCCAGTTCAAGCAGGTCATGGCTGTATAGGCTGCTCAGAGCCAGACTTCTGGGATACGATGGGGCCATTTGAAGAGCCGATGGCTGATAGGCTATTTGACACTGTTTTAGGGCTTGGCGCTGATAATGTAAGTGATAAAATAGGCATTGGAATTTTAGCACTTGCTGGTATTGGCATAGCGGCTCACGCTGCACTAGCTTGTATGAGTAAAGATAAAGAATAAGGCGAAAAAATGAGTGAAAAAAGAATAGTAATAGACCCTATAACACGTATCGAAGGGCACTTAAGAATAGAAGTCGTAGTTGATGAAAACAACGTTGTCAAAGAGGCTTACTCTGGCTCAACTCTTTGGAGGGGCTTAGAGCAGATAGTAAAAAACAGAGACCCAAGAGATGCTGGCTTTTTCATGCAAAGAATTTGCGGTGTTTGCACATACTCGCACTACCGAGCAGGCATAGTCGCAGTTGAAAATGCCCTTGGCATCAAGCCTCCGCTAAATGCTGAGCTAACTAGAACGCTTATGAACGCAGCTTTATATCTTCACGATCACATCGTGCACTTTTATCAGCTTCACGGCATGGACTGGGCAGATGTCGTCTCTGCACTAAGCGCAGACGTGCATAAGGCTAGCGAGGAGGCGTTTAAATACACAAGCACGCCATTTGCAACAGGAGCTGATAAGCTAAAAGAGGTAAAAGAGAGGGTTGAAGCCTTTGTTAAAAAGGGCAACCTTGGACCATTTGCCAACGCATACTGGGGACATAGCACATATAAATTTACTCCTGAGCAAAATTTAATCGTCCTCTCTCACTACTTAGAGTGCTTGAGAATTCAAAGAACAGCAGCTCAGATGATGGCTATCTTTGGTGCGAAAAACCCACATCCACAAAGTCTAACAGTTGGTGGCGTGACCTGCGTGATGGATCTTATGGATCCAGCTAGAATGGGCGAATATATGAGTAAATTTGCCGAGATAAAAGAATTTGTCGATAGAGCTTACTATCCAGACATTTTGATGGCGGCTAAGGCTTATGCAAATGAGCCAAGCGTTTTAAACGACGTTGGCGTATCAAATTTATTCTGCTACGATGAGTTTTTGATCGGCAAAAATGACCATCTATTTAAAGGCGGTATCATCTTAAATGGCGATCTTAGCAAGGTTTATGATATAGACGAAGAGAAGATCACAGAAGAGGCGACAAGGGCTTGGTATAAAAATGACAAAGCACTTCACCCTTATGACGGCGAGACAGAGGCAAACTATACTGGCCTTGTTGATGGCGAGAGCATAGACGGCGAGGGCAAGCTAGCTCACAGCAAGCTTTTTGACACAAAGGGCAAATATAGCTGGATCAAAGCGCCAAGATATGATGGCATGCCTATGCAAGTAGGACCGATCGCAAGCATCGTCATAAACTATGCTAAAGGCAACGAGAGAGTTAAAAAAGTAGTCGATGAGTTTTTAGCAAAGAGTGGCTTGCCACTAAGTGCAGTCTTTTCAACTCTAGGCAGAACTGCTGCTCGTATGCTTGAAGCAAAAGTGGTCGCAGAGCACACAATGGACGCATTTAATGCCTTGATCGAAAATTTAAAGACAGATCAAGAGACCTGCGCAAAATATGTCATAGATAATGGCAAAGAGTATAAAGGTCACTTCAAAGGCAACGCTCCAAGAGGCGCGCTAAGCCACTGGTGCCGCATAAAAGATGGCGTCATCTCAAACTGGCAAGCAGTCGTGCCAAGCACTTGGAACGCCTCTCCAAAAGATGCGCAAAACAAGATGGGCAGCTACGAGGCGTGCTTAGTTGGTATGAATATCGCTGATCTTTCAAAACCACTTGAGATAATACGAAAAATTCACTCTTACGACCCTTGCATCGCATGTGCCGTGCATGTTATGGACACGAAGGGAAATGATTTGAGTACTTATAAGATAAATCCAAATTTGTAAGGAGAAAAGATGTCACATAAAAATCCTGACAGGATCAGCGAATATGAATTCTCCATCGGCGTTAGGCTGACACACTGGATTAGATTTGTAGCTATCACGCTTTTGATTGTGAGCGGCTACTACATCTCTTATGTCTTTATGAGTCCAGAGATCACGAGCGAGCCTACAAATTTCATGCAAGCAAAGTGGCGTTTGGCTCACCAGGTCGCTGGCTTTGTGCTAATAGCGGTATTTATCTTTAAATTCTATCTATTTGTCTTTGATAAACACAGCAAAAAAGAGTGGATGAGTGTGCTTGACTTTTTAAGTCCAAAAGTTTGGATCGCACAGATAAAGTACTACATCTTTATGGGGCCACACCCACATTTAAGGGGCGTTTATAACCCATTGCAGTTTGCCTCATACTTTTTCTTTTACGTCATCTTAGCACTCATCTGCCTAACTGGCCTAGTGCTTTACGCTCACGTTTATCACAATGGACTTGGCGGAGCGATCTACGAGCCAGCAAGATACTTTGAGGAGCTTATGGGCGGACTAGCAAATGTTAGAACGATACATAGAATTTGCATGTGGATCATCATGATATTTGTGCCGATTCACGTTTATATGGCGATATTTAACGCCGTTAAAGGCAAAAATGGAGCGATGGACGCCATCGTTAGTGGCTATAAATTTGTAAAAGAACACTGATGAGAGTGCTAGTTCTTGGCATCGGCAACGTTATGTTTGCTGATGAGGGCATAGGTGTTCATTTTGTAAATTTGATGGCTAAAAACTATAAATTTACAAGCTCTAAAAACGAACTTACATTAATGGACGGGGGCACTTTAGCCCTCGCTCTAACTCACATAATAAGCGAATTTGACTATCTTATTGTCGTTGATTGCATTAGCGCAAATGGCGCAAGTGTGGGCGATGTTTATTTTTTCGACTTTCTAAACGTACCAAATTTTATCAGCTGGGACGGCTCGGCTCACGAGATCGAGATGCTCCAAACCCTTCATCTAATGGAGCTTGCAGGCGACAGGCCGACAACCAAAATCTTAGGCATCGTGCCTAGCCGCATAGAGTCATCAAATTTTAGCCTCTCAGATGAGGTGATAAAAGCTTCTAACATCCTAGAAAAAACGCTACTTGAACACTTAAAAGAGCTTGATTTTAAGTGCGAAAAGGTGGCAAATTTCACCCTAAATGACACCCTCGATGACTACGCCAAAAAAGGTTTAAAATGATACTTGCTTTTAAATTTGACTGCTTTAAAGACCCAGCTTTTTTGGCACCATTTTTACGCTCATTAGCTGGGGAGCTTAAGCACTCCATAAGCTGCAAAAATGATCAAATTTGCCTAAAGGTAAGTGGCTCTGTTGAGGAGCTTAGCGCCCTAGCGGACAGAGCTAGCATTATCTTGCCTTATAGCCTTTTTATAAAGCATAGCGAGGTCGATGTAGCAGATGAGCTTGACGTAACAGGTGAAATTAAAAAGATAAAATTTGGCACGCTTAGCCCATCTCAAGCTGCAGCATTTTTGGCTAATGGCAAGGCTATTTTAAATGAAAGTGGCGTGCTCTCTTTTTGTAAATTTGATGGCGAGATAACGCTTGATGATTTTAATGAAAAGCTTAATACTTGCCTAAATTTACTGCAAAATGGCAAGAGCGTTTGCATAGAGCAAGATAAAAATTTATATGAAATTTCTCTTGGGGTAAAATTTGATGCAAATTTCTTGATGCCTGTAAATTTAAAGCAGCTACCAAAAATTTTTATAGCTGGTGATAGGGCGCAGATCGCGCTTGCTAGCTTTGAAAAGCCACTTTTGGCACTAAAAACGACAGCCATTTATAGGCAAAATCACGAGGGCGCACCGCTATTTTTTGACGTGATGGCGCCAAATGACCTTTTTCTTTACGCCCTTTGCGAGCAACTAAATCAAGATGGCTTTAGCTTTTTAAGCGTTGCTGTAAAGGAGCAAAAAAGCGCTCTTTCAAGGCTTGCTTTGCTTGAAAATAGCGCACTTTTAAGCCCATTTTTTTATACAAAAGATGAGGAATTTGAGCTTAGCTATTTGGGCGAAGTGGCTTTGGGGCTAAAATTTAGCAAATTTAGCGATGATGAAATTTGCCTGCTTTCAAAATCAAGCAAAACGCAGCTTCTATTTTTACCAAAATTTAGTAGCTTTGAAGAAATTTATGAGCTCATAAGAGCTGAGGATGGCGGCGAAAGACTACTTGAAAACTTTAGTAAAGAGCGCGCCTTGCCAAGCGGCAAATTTAGACCAAACGCTAGCTTTTTCTCGCTATTTTGCATAGCTGGACGCTTGCTTGGCTTAAGTGATGAGTTTAAAAAAGCAGGGGAGAATTTGCTTCTTATGGCAGCTGATTTTAGCGGTCAAAAGGGCGTTAGAATCGATTATAAGATGAAAGATGACTTTGGTTTAGACGGGGTTAAGTTTGTAAAAAGTATTATTTCATTTATCCTTGCTGGCGCTGGAGAGAAGAATATCAGCTTTGGTTGCACCGAGTCTTTGGCGCATTTTTTGAGCGATTTTAGCTATGAAAAACGAGATAAATTTAAGATCAAAAATGTTACTTTAAGCGGGGATTTATTTTATAATAAGGTAGTTAGCAACTTGATAAAAAAGCACCTAAACCCAAATATAAAAACAAATTTTGACCCCGGATTTGGCGTTGAGATCAAGCTTTAGATATGAGATCAAAGGCTTAGTTCAAGGCGTAGGTTTTAGACCTTTTGTCTATACTTTAGCGGATAAATTTAAGCTTGTTGGCGAAATTTACAATGATGACGAGGGCGTGAAGCTAAATTTTAGTGGCGAAGAGGCTAGCTTTGTGGCTTTTGAAAAAGAGCTTTATGAGAAGCTACCAGCCCTTGCTAGGATCGATGAACTAAAGAAATTTAAGATAGATCAAATTTATGAAAAACTTGAGATCATCGCCTCAAAATCAGCCACCAAACAAGCGCCTATTTTGCCTGATTACGCACTTTGCGATGACTGCTTGCGCGAGTTTTATGACCCCACAAATCCACGCTACAAATATCCATTTATAAACTGCACCAACTGCGGACCGAGATTTTCGATCATCAAAGCATTGCCTTATGACAGGGTAAATACGACGATGAATGAGTTTAAGATGTGTAAATTTTGCGAAAGCGAATATAAAGATCCGCTTAATCGCCGCTACCACGCAGAGCCGATCTCTTGCCCAAACTGCGGACCAAAACTCTATCTAAAAGATAAATTTGGCAAAGTCTTGGCTAGTAAAAACGAAGCAGCCAAAGAGGCGGCTAGGCTCATAAACGAGGGCAAAATTTTAGCCATTAAAGGGCTTGGTGGCTTTCATCTGGTTTGCGACGCGACAAATGAAGCCGCAGTTTGCGAACTAAGAGCCAGAAAGCACCGCCCAAGCAAGCCCTTTGCTATGATGAGTAAAAATTTACAAAACGCTAGAGAGATAGCGCAAATTTCAGAGGCTGAGGCGAAGCTACTTACTTCAAATTTAAAGCCGATCGTCTTGCTTGAAGCAAAAAATGGCTCAAATATCGCAAAAAGTGTCGCACCAAATTTAAATAAGCTTGGCGTTATGCTCGCATTTAGCGGCATACATCTTTTGCTATTTGACAACTTAGAACACGACATCATCGCAACTAGTGCAAACATCTCAGGCGAGGTTGTGATAAAAGATGAGAGCGAGCTAAGAGAAAAACTAGGCGAGGTCATAGACTTTTACCTTGATCACGACCGAGAAATTTACTCGCCAAGTGACGACAGTATCGCATTTTGCGTTGGAGATGAGACAATTTTTACAAGGACAAGTCGCGGGCTAAATCCAAATTTCATCCATACAAATTTCAAGCAAAAAGGGACATTTTTAGCCCTTGGAGCAGAGCTAAAAAGCTCATTTTGTATCTATAAAGACGGTCTTTTGATGGTTAGTCCATATATCGGCGATCTAAAAAATGTGGCAACTTTTGATAGGTTTAAGGATATTTTTACCCTTTTTGAAACGACTTATGATCTAAAAATAGACAAAGTTATAGCCGATCTGCATCCAAATTTTTTAAATACAAAATGGGCGAAGGATCAGGGCTTTGAGCTAGTTCATCTGCAGCACCACTATGCGCATTTGCTAAGTGTGATCTTTGAAAATGATTTGCCAGACAAAGAGTATCTTGGCTTTTGTTTTGACGGCACTGGATACGGGGAGGATGGCAAAATTTGGGGTGGCGAGGTCTTTAGGCTTGATAAAAAAAGCTACAAGAGAGTTTATCACTTTGATGAATTTAGCTTATTTGGCGGCGAAAATAGCATAAAAAATATCTATCTCATCGCTTATTCTATTATTTTGAAGTATGAGCTTGAGGACGAGGGGCGTAAATTTTTAGTAAATTTTGATGAAAAGATGCTTCGAAATTTCAAGATAATGGAGCAAAAGGGGCTAAATTTAGTAAAAACTAGCTCGGTTGGTAGGATATTTGACGCATTTGGTGCGATAATATGTGGCATATCTCACTCTAGTTTTGAGGGCGAAAGCGGCATGAGGCTTGAGGCGCTTTATGATAAAAATTTAGATGCGTGTTACAAATTTAGCCTAAATGACGGAGTTATCGGCTTTAAAGAGGCCTTTAAAAGTGCTTTAAAAGATGAGCCAAGAGTGGCTGCAACGGCATTTATAAATGGCATGGCTGATATTATTTTTGAAATTTCTAAAAATGAGAAAAAAGAGATTTTATTAAGTGGCGGAGTTTTTCAAAATAAGACTTTGCTTGAGCTTATTTACAAAAAATTTACTGAAGCAAATTTGAAATTTTATATCAATAAGAAATTCTGCAGTAACGATTCTAACGTAAATTTAGGGCAAATTTATTATTATTTATCCACATTTTCTAATAAGTGATGTATAATGATTATAAACGGTAATCAAACGAGAAAGGAGCAAAAAATGGATAGTGTTATACGTTTTAGTGTTTCTTTGCCTAGTCAATTACTAGACGAACTAGATAGAAAAGTTAGCGAACAAGGCTACGCTTCTAGGAGTGAATTTACAAGGGATTTGATCCGTGAAAAGATCGTAAACGATAGCTGGAAGGACGCTAACGAGGAGTTGATTGGGGTTTTGACGCTCATTTATGTGCATCATCACAACGATTTGGTGAATAAAAAAATGGATATCGAGCATGACTCTGATGTGAAGATCATCTGCACAAATCACGTTCATGTCGATCACCACAACTGCTTAGAAACGATCTCGATAAGAGGTGAGGCTAGCAAGATTGAGCGCTTTGCTGATAGGATTGCTGGCTTAAAGGGTGTTAAGTTTTCTAAACTTACAAAGGCCGCTGTGCCTAAATTTTAAGCTAAAAGCTTTTTTGGCTCTTAAATTTAGGTTTTTTGAAAAAAGCTAGCAGCGCTTACTTGGCTGCAGAGCTTGTCTTATTTTGTCTTTTTGGTAGTTTTTAGCAGTTTTTGTGATCCATTTTTGCAAATTGATAGCGGGTTTTGCTATTTCTTGCTTGCCTGATATCTTTTTTGCGGCGAAAGTTTGATGACCGTTTGTTTTTTACTTGGGCTTTGGCTAAAGCTAAATTTGCAAAAGCCCGCCCAAGTTTTTTTGGCTTTTTAAATTTCTCCCTTTTTTTGCTTTATTTTTGTTCTAGCATTTTTGGCGCTTGTATGCTATCATTAGCCACAAAAAAATGTCATTTAAAGAGAATGAAAGATGAATTTTTACAATAGAAATTTTCTAGCCAAAGAGCTAGATCGCTGGCAAAAAGAGGATGTGATCGATAAGGCCACCGCTTTAAAAATAGCAAATTTATATGATATAGATATAAACGCTCATAGCGAGAAGACTAGCTTTATATTAAAGTTGGTTGCCTATCTCTTTTTTGCGCTGGCATTTTTTACCCTAGTTGGAGCTTACTGGGAGGAGATACCAAGGATGGGGCGCCTTGTCATCATCTTTGGCGTGCTTGCTCTTTTAAATTTTGGCGGAGTTTATTATCTTAAAAAGGGCAAAGATAAGCTTGGCACAGCCACGCTCTTTTTGGGAAATTTCTGCTACGGAGCTGCCATAGCGCTTATCGCTCAAATTTATAACATCAGCGACGAGCCAAGCGGTGGTGTTTTGCTCTGGAGCGTTGGAGCGATGGCACTCTCTTTTGCTAGCAAAAAGGGTCTGCTAGTGGCTCAAAGCCTTGTTTTTGCGACGATCTGGTTTGTTTTAAAGGGTATGGATGGCGAGTTTGCTTATGAATTTATCGTCTTTATAGCCCTTGGCGCCTACACGCTTTATAAAAGTGACTCTATTTTTCTTGCTACCATGCTTTTAGCGGATATATTTTTCTACATCGTTTCGCTTTGCGCTAGGATCAGTGGGTTTAATGAATTTTATGGCTATGATCTTATGTTTAGAGCGCCGATGGCTGCTACTTTATCACTCTCATACGCACTTTTACTTGTCGCGCTCTTTGGCGCGTTAGCTGGCTTTAGAGATAGACTGGCGCACCTTGTAAAAGGCTTTGGCAAGTATCTTGGTATCATTATCTTGATCGTTTGCCTGATAGCTTATGCAAATGGCGATATCTACGAGCTGGAAGAAGATAAATTTTGGTTTGCAAAAGCATTTTTTTATAGCAGTTTTGGCAAGGTTTTTGCCGTATTTAGCATCGCTAGCATTGCGCTATTTTTCAAAGAGAAAAACAAAAGTGGCTTGCTTCTTGGCTTGATACTCTTTGCGTTGCCATTTGTCTTTAGCTTAGGCGTTGGATATGCAAATATCTTCTTCTCGCTAGCAAACATCATCGTTGCAGCCGTGCTTATCAAAAATGGCGAGCTAGCACTTGGACTATGCATGATATTCTTAGTTGCGGTGGTTAGATACTTTGAGTTAATAGGCGATTATTTGGGGGCTACGGCGCTATTTATCGTCTTTGCCTTCGTCGTGCTCGCAGTCGCTGCTAAAAAAGGACGTACAAAATGAAGATAAGATCACTGATACTAGCCATAATCTTTCAAATTTTACTAATAATTGCGATGCTTGCATACGCGCTCATGCCACTTTACCTTGGAAAAGAGGTAAAAGTGAGGGTAAAACTTTACGATCCAAGGGATCTCTTTCGCGGAAACTACGTGAGCTTGAGCTATGACTTTTCAAATCTGCAGCAGTCTAAATTTGATGAAAAAACTGGCGTTGAGATATATATATATGATAGAAATTTCTCAAAAAATGATGAAATTTACGCCATTTTAAAGCAAGATGCGAATGCCACTTACGTTTTTGACAAATTTAGCTTTACCAAGCCAAAAGATGCTCTTTTTCTAGCTGGCAAATTTGATGGATATTCATTTGTAAAATATGGCATCGAAGAGTTTTACATGCCAACTAAAAAGGCGCAGCAAACCGAACGAGAGATGATGGATCAAGATGTGGATGCTGTTGCTGTTTTGATGGTGATGGATGATGGCAGAGCAAGGCTAAAAGATCTCATCATCACACCAAATGGCAAAAAAAGAAATAGCGATGAAAATTTTGATGAAAATAGCTACACAGATGATAACGAGAGCATTGAAGAGCTAGATAAAAACATTCGCTTGCAAGATCAAAGGTAAATTTAAAGGTTAATTAAAAAACGGGTTAATTTATCTCATTTGCATAAAATGCCCTTAAATTTTAATTTTATTTTTAAATTTAAGCGTTAAAATCTCTGAAAATTAATAAAAAAGGATAAGAAAATGTGTAAAGACTGCGGTTGTTCAATGGGTAATCACGCCCATACTCACACTCATGCTGACGGCACCACTCACTCACACCCACACACTCACGACGGGCATACAGATCACGCTCATGACGCACACGAGCATAGCCACGAGGCTCACGCACACCCTGTGCTAAACGAGAGCAAAACCATAGACGTGATAGAGAAAATTCTATCTGAAAACGACAAAGAGGCCGCTCACAACAGAGCGCATCTTGATGAGAAAAAGATACTTTGTGTAAATTTGATGAGTAGCCCAGGCGCTGGCAAGACCACGCTTTTAGAGGCTACGATAAAGGCTGGTAAATTTAAGATAGGCGTTGTCGAGGGCGATCTTGAAACCAATCAAGATGCCGACCGCATAGTAAAGGCTGGCGCAAAAGCTCATCAGATAAGCACAGGTCAGACCTGCCACTTAGACGCATTTATGGTACATGAGGGGCTTCATCACCTACCACTAAATGAGCTTGATCTAGTCTTTATAGAAAATGTTGGAAATTTAGTCTGTCCTGCAAGCTACGATGTTGGCTCGCACTTTAATGCTGTGCTTCTTTCAGTGCCAGAGGGCGATGATAAGGTGAGTAAATATCCAGTGATGTTTAGGGCTGCTGACGTGCTTCTCATCACAAAAGCTTCGCTTGCGCCACACTTTGACTTTGACATCGAGCGAGTGAAAAACGACGCTAGAAAGCTAAATCCAAAGGTCGATATCTTTGTGGTAGATAGCAAAACAGGCGAGGGCATCGATAAATGGATAAGTTATTTGGAATTTAAAAAAGAGCTAAGATAATGTGTCTTTCGATCCCTTCAAAAGTAATAGAAATAGATGAAAACAACGTTGCTACCGTTGAAACCTTGGGCGTTACTAGAAAGGTAAGCCTAGATCTTATCTCTGAAGAGGTAAAAGTGGGCGAATACGTGCTAATCCACGTTGGATATGCTATGCAAAAGATCGATACGCAGTTTGCGCTGGAGAGCTTGGAGGTCTATCAAAAGATCGCTGAGGATATGGACGCGGGGAAAATTTGATGGATCTTATCAATGACTTTCGCGATAAAAATTTAATCCTTGCCCTTTCAAAACTCATACAAAAAGAGAGCGTAAAACCGCTAAATATCATGGAAATTTGCGGCGGTCACACGCATAGCATTATGAAATTTGCACTGCCAAGTTTGGTTGGAGAGCATATAAATTTCGTCCACGGCCCAGGCTGTCCGGTCTGTGTGATGCCAAAGAGCCGCATAGACGAGGCCTGTAAGCTTGCTAGCATGGATAATGTGATCTTTTGCACGCTAGCTGACATGCTAAGAGTGCCTGGCTCAAAGACAAGCTTGCAAAAGCTTCGTGGCGAGGGGCATGATATAAGGGCACTTTACACGCCACTTGATGCGCTAAATTTAGCCCAGCAAAACCCAGACAAAAAGGTCATATTTTTTGCCATTGGCTTTGAGACTACAACGCCGATGAGCGCAAATTTGGTCGAAAAGACAGTGCAGCAGGGCGTTAAAAATTTATATTTTCATATAAATCACGTAACCGTCCCAGCTCCAGTTAGAGCTATAATGAGCGATCAAAACGTAAGAATAGACGCATTTTTGGGGCCAAGCCACGTGAGTGTCATCACTGGAAGCAAAATTTACAAAGAGTTAGCAGATGAGTTTAAAAGACCAATCGCCATTAGCGGTTTTGAGCCGCTTGACATCATGGCAAGTGTGCTAAATTTAGTCCGTCAGCAAAACGCAGGCACTTATGAAGTCTATAACGAGTACGCAAGGGCGGTCAAAGAAGATGGCAACTTAAGAGCAAAAGAGCTCATAGCTAAGTATTTTGAGCCGTGCGACTTTGTCTGGAGAGGCCTTGGCGAGATAGCGCAAAGCGGCATGAAGCTAAAAGATGAGTTTGCCTATCTTGACGCTAGAGTGCAGTTTGACTGCAGCGTAGAGAGCGCTGGCGAGAGCAAGGCTTGCATTTGCGGGCAAATTTTAAGAGGGCTAGCAAAGCCGACTGACTGCAAAGTCTTTGGCAAGGTCTGCAACCCGCAAAATCCGATAGGATCGTGCATGGTCTCAAGTGAGGGTGCTTGTGCGGCATATTTTAAATACGCAAGAGTTGGTTAAGGAATTTAATGAAAAAGATAATGCTAAGCCACGGCGGCGGCGGCGAGGAGATGAACTCGCTTATAAACGAGACGATATTTAAAATTTTTGATAATGAAATTTTAAGGCAGAGCAACGACTCAGCGATATTAAATTTAAACGGCAAGATCGCATTTAGCTCCGATAGCTTTGTGGTAACTCCCATTTTTTTTAATGGCGGCGACATCGGCAAGATCGCAGCTTGTGGCACTATAAACGACCTAGCGATGGTTGGAGCAAGCGCAAAATACCTAAGCTGCTCGCTCATCATCGAAGAGGGGCTAAGCATAGAGGAGCTTGAAAAGGTGCTTGGCTCACTTGCAAAAATTTGCAAAGAGAGCGGCGTGAGCGTAGTTTGTGGCGATACAAAGGTCGTGCCAAAGGGCAAATGCGACAAAATTTTCATAAACACAGCAGGCATCGGCGAGATAGTTTGCGAGGGCGTGGAGCTTAAAAATTTAAAAGCAGGGGCAAAAATTTTAATCTCTGGAGATGTTGGCAGACACGGCGGTGTGGTGCTTGCAGCAAGGGAGGAATTTGAGCTTGGGCTTGATCTAAAAAGTGACTGCAAGAGCCTAAAAGAGGTTGTCTTAAAGCTACTTAGCGCTGGTATAAAACCGCAGTGCATGCGTGACGCGACTAGGGGCGGACTAAGTGCGGTGCTAAATGAGTGGGCTAAATTTAGCAAATTTGACATCTTAGTTTTTGAAGAAAATATCAAGGTGGCAGACGAAGTGATGGGCGTTTGTGAGCTCTTTGGTTTTGAGCCTTATGAGCTTGCAAATGAGGGCACTTTTGTGATGGCTGTTGATGAGAGCCAGGCTGAGGACGCGCTTAAAATTTTAAGAGAATTTGATCAAAATGCGATGATAATAGGCGAGGTTTTGCAGGCAAAAAACGAGCGCGTTATCATCGAAAACGCCTATAAATCAAGAAGATTTCTCGAGCCGCCAAAGGGCGAGCTACTACCAAGGATCTGCTAATGCACGAGCTTAGTATCGTTCAAAATTTAGTTAGCCTTTGCGAGAAAAATGCCGCCAAAGAAAACGCCAAAGAAAACGCCAAAGAGATAAGCAAGATCGAGATAAAAGTTGGCCGCTTAAGCGGAGTGGAGCCACACTATCTAGAGAGTGCCTTTGATGTTTATAAGGCTGGCACGATCTGTGAAAACGCCGAGCTTGTGATAAATTTGCAAGGCATTGTGATCGAGTGCTTGGATTGTGGATTTGGCGGGGAGCTTAGCGAAAATGACTTCACCTGCCCAAAGTGCAAAAGCCAAAATTTAAAGGTGACTGACGGCGAAGATATGTATCTAATGCGCCTTGAGATGAAGTGAATTTTACATATTATAATGCGTAAAATTTTATGATTTTATTGATTTTTTATGGATAGTGTTAAATTTTTCTCAATCAAACGCCTAAAGAGCTATAAAAACGAGCAAGAGCATAAAAAGAACTTTTTGCTAGTACAGGCATTAGCTCCAAAACTTGGTATTTTAGAAATTGCCACGAGAAATTTAGCTTTTAAGGCTTTAGTGGATAATAACAAGGTAGATATTTTAAGCTCTTTTGGCGGTTACTTCAAGTTAGATGATCTCTTTGTCTCAAAGTAAACTTTTGGATTTTGGGCAAAAATCATCGATGAAGCCAAAATCCACAATGATATCGTCAATCTTTATAAGCTTGATTTTAAAAAGTATTCTAAATTTAACCGCAAAAATAAACTTTTAAACTATCAAAAAGTAAAGATTTTATATGACCTTGCTGTTAAAATTCGAAACCGAGCATTTCATTTTGAAAATCTTTATAAGCTAAATGACGATCAAACGCCAAGAATTTCAACTCGTGTTGGTAAAACTTTAGTAGGCATTGATCCGCAAATGTTAGAAGATTTTATTAATGATGCGTTGTTTTGTTTTGATGAGGATCTGGCAAGATACTTAGAATGAGTGGCGGATAATAAGCTCCGCCGTGAACTTCGCCGCAATTATACTAAACAATAATTATTTTTTGCTTAACGCTTTTTACTCAAATATCAAAAACGGAGCTTGCAGGACGTTTCTTATTATCTTTAGTGGCGAGAGCAGGGCGTCTTGCAGTATCTGCGTCGAGTACTCGGGCTTCTCTGTCGTGCCACGTATGGCGATGACGGTTGAGAGCGAGCGGTCTTTGCCAAGAATGATTTGGTTGATAAGTGGTATCTTATCGATGATGCCGCTTGCGTCTTTTAGTATCTTTAACTCAAGGTCGATGTTTATCTTTTTGCTCTTTAGATCGATCGTGCCGCGTCCGCCGATATCTGCGCTCGTGCCTATCATCTCAATGGCTAAAAACTCGATCAAGTCGCCCTTTCTTGTAAGTAAAATTTTGCCGTTTTTAACGGTAAAGCCCTTGTCGTTAAAGTCAGGCGTTTTAAAGCTAAGAAGCGACGGCACCGAGTTTAGAAAGCTTAGCAGTTTTTGATAAAAGATGTAGTCTTTTAGATATGTGCCAAAAAATCTCACCTCAGCCTTGAAATTTTTTGAGCTCTCTCCAAGCATTTTTAGGCGAAATTTACCACCCTCAAAGCTCTTAATACTAAAAAGATCGTTGATAAATTCGCCACTTATATCAGTTGCGTCTAAATTTATGCTTTTCTCGTCGCTAAAATATCCAACTCTGCCTTGCTTTGCCAGTCCATTTAGCGAGGTGCTTTTGCCCTTTTTTTCGGCGCTAAAGCTGGTAAATGGCAAGGTTTTGTTTAGATCTTGTAAGATGATGTCGCCATTTTTTGCAAATAACTCAAGTGGCGTGCTTTGCTCTTTTGTGTTGTTGTCATCAAGGACAAGCAAATTTAGGTCGTTGCTCTTAGCCTCTATGCCCTTTTCAGCGATGTTTAAAGAGAGTTTTTTGCTTGCACTTTGCACTTTTACGCCAGCCTTTGAGACTGCTATCAAAAAGTCATCGTTTTCGTATTTTGAGCCATTTTTATCCAAAAACGGCATGTCAAATTTAAGCCCTTTTGCCAAAATTTCAAGATTAGTAAAGTCCTTGCTTTTTATACTCACATCTTCAAAACCAAGCACGCCATTTTGCTTTAAAAGTGGGGAGTTTTGCATGATAAATTCGCTATTTTTCGTAGCTATCACGCTCTCATCGCCAAAGCTTAAATTTAGCCTAAATGGCTCAATGCTAAGCGTTGTCTCACTTGGCTTGCTAAAGTCAAGAAGTGCGCTAAATGGCTCATTTTTAAAGGCTAAAATTTCATCATTTTTCTCTTTTAGATCAAAGCTTTCTATGACGCCTTTTATCTCGCCGGTACTTTTTTGCAAATTTATATTGGCTTTCGCATTTGCTCTGAAAAAATCAAGCCCAAAGCCGCTTGCATCGATGTTTAGCACCGAAGTATTTACAAGCTTTACAAGGGCACTTTTAGCGTTAAATTTACTCCCAGCGATATCTAAAACCGCGTCACTTATCTTAAACTCGCCATTTGCGATGACGCTCTTTTCATCAAAATTTTCTAAGCTTTTTTCGTCAAGTTTTATCAAAATTTTTAAGCTAGCATCCATTTTGCCGCTTAGCTGCCTAACTGGCACGTTGATCTTATAAGCTCTTAGTATCTCATTTATCGCCTCATCGTAAATAGAATTTGTCTTTATAAGTAGCTCTAAATTTGCACTTTTTTCATCAAAGATGTTGTTTATCGCGACGTTTGAACCATCAAGCTTTTTGCCTTTATAAACAGGCGCTGTAAGGTCAAATTTAAGCTTTGAGTTTTTAAGCGTGATATTTGCTTCAGCGACATTTACAGCGGGCAGGTCTTTTTCAAATTTAACTAGCAGATTTTTGGCATTTGCAGTCGCATTTAGGTCGTTTAGATAAAAGTCGTTTTTGGCTAGATCAGCCTTGCCATTTATCTCGTTTAGGTAGTAGTCATCAGCCACGATGTAGCCATATATCCAGTTTTTTACCTCGCTGTTTAGGTGTATGCGACTATCAAGCTCAGCGATGAAGTCCTTGATACTGCCAGCATTTACGTCATAGGCTTTGTAGGTTAAAAGTGTATCTTTTAAGGCAAAGCTAAGCTTGCCATTTAGCTCGTGCGAGGTGAAATTTCCATCAAATTTATAATCATCCTTGTCAAAATTTGCACTGCCCTCGCCGCTAATGCTTACGTTAAAATCTTTAAGGCTTAAATTTCTTACTATGAAGCGATCGACGCCATCTTGCTGCTCGTTTTGAAATTTGATATCGATGTTTAGATAAGGGCTATCGACGAAAAATATATCATCTAAAAATAAAACTTTGATCTTAAAATCATCGCCTATTTGCACGCTCTCAAGCGAAATTTCTTGAAAAAATGTGTCAAGATAATCCACTCCTTGACTAAGGTTTAAAAGCTGCTTGTCGCTGGCTTTTTGCTCTGCGTTTTGTTTAAATTTAGGTAGCTTGATCTGCTTTGCTCTTACAATTATTTTTTTATCTAACTTTATATATAATTGCTCCAATTTTACGCCGTAAAACTCGAAATCGTTAATTTTTATGCCGTATTTTAAAAGCAAAAGAAGCGAAAGAATCAAAATGATAAAAAATTTTATAAAAAAGCCGTATCTGGATATTTTCTTTGATATCGTACTCATCGTTGTCCTAAGCGTATTTGTTTATTTGGCACGCCCCATAAACACGAGCAAGGTCGTCTTTGTGCCAAAGGGAAGTGTGGGCGAAATTATATCTTATTTAGCTAATCGCAACTTTAACCTAAGCGCGATCGACAAGTACGCCATGCGCTTTATCGGCTCGCCTCAGTCTGGCTGGATCGAGATAGGCAAAGATAAAATTTCAAGGGTTGATTTTTTAAAAAAACTCGCCAAAGCAAAGGCTGCGATGACCGAGATCACGCTAATACCAGGTGAGACTACGATCGTTTTTTTAAACCAGATAGCAGCCCAGCTAGGACTTGACGGAGCAAAACTAAATAGCGAGTATAACGCCCTTGCGCCAGTCGCTGATGGCTTTTTAATACCAAATACTTATAAAATTCCAATAGGCATCAGCGAAAGGCATCTAGCCTATTACCTTGTAAATTCATCTAAAAAGGCGCAAAGCGAGATCAGCAGGAAAATTTTTGGCGAATACAACGAGAAAAAGTGGTTTAAAATTCTAACCATCGCCTCGATCATCCAAAAAGAGGCTGCAAACGACGCTGAGATGCCACTAGTGGCCTCAGTCATCTACAACCGCCTTGATAAAGGTATGAGGCTACAGATGGATGGCACGCTAAATTATGGCATCTACTCGCACGATGTGATCACGGCTGAGCGCATAAGAAGCGACATGAGCGAGTTTAACACCTATCTAAATGACGGCATCCCGCCAAGCCCAGTCTGCTGCGTCTCAATAAGTGCGATAAAAGCGGCGATAAACCCTGCAAAGAGCGATTATTTATACTTTGTACTTGATAAAAAGGCGAAAAAGCACATTTTTTCAAAAACCTTAAGCGAGCACAATCAAAATATCGCAAAATAGGGCTAAAATACAACTAGCTTTAATAAAAAACGTGATAAATTTCAAAAAATCAAAAGGGCTAAAATGAGTGATATTATCTGGACTAAAACCGACGAAGCACCGCTATTTGCAAGCTACTCTCTCTTTCCTATCGTTAAGAGATTTTTATCCCGCGCTGGCATTAGCATAACAAGGGCTGATATCAGCTTGGCTGGACGAATTTTATCTCTTTTTAGCAAAGAGCTTGGGCTAAACAAGGCCGATGAGTTAGAGCTTTTGGGCGAGCTAACCGCGCATAAAGAGGCAAATATCATAAAACTGCCAAACATCTCAGCCACGCTCGTTCAGCTAAAAGCGGCTATTGAGGAGCTAAGAAGCAAGGGGATAAATGTGCCATTTTATCCAGACGAGATCATCACAGACTACGACGAAGAGATCGCTAAAAAATACCAAAAAGTTCTAGGAAGCGCGGTAAATCCGGTGCTAAGACAAGGAAACTCAGACAGAAGAGTCTTGCCACCGGTTAAAGAATTTGCTAAAAAGCACCCACATAGCAACGGCAGCTGGGACAAGGCAAATAAAACTAAAATTTGCTACATGCAAAAGGGCGATTTTTTCGAAAATGAGCGCTCAATCATCGCAGAAAAAGATGAGAAATTTTATATAAATTTCATAAGTAAAGATGGTAAAAAAGAGCTTTTAAAAGAGCTTGCTGTCCAAAGTGGCGAGATCGTAGATGCTACCTTTTTAAGTGCAGATGAGTTAGATAAATTTTATGAAAGCTGCTTTAACGAGGCAAAAAAAGAGAATTTAACCATTAGCCTTCACCTAAAATGCACGATGATGAAGGTTAGTGACCCAGTCATCTTTGCACATGCAATAAAGAGCTATTTTAAAGAGGTTTTTGAGCTATTTAGTGAGGATTTTAAGGCTCACGGAGTAGAAGCAAAAAACGGCTTAAAAGATATGTTTTCTAAAATTTCAACTCTTAAAAATAAAGATGAAATTTTGGCTAAATTTGATGAAATTTTGAGCAAAAAAGCAAAAATCTGGGCACTAAATGAAAATGCTAGCAACTTTGACGTGCCAAATGACGTTATCATCGATGCCTCAGTGCCTGCGCTCATTAGAAACTCTGGCAAGGTAAAAGACAAAAACGGCGAGCTAAATTTCTCGCTTTGTATGATCCCAGATAGAACCTATGCTAGAGTTTATGAGGCCTGCGTGGCGGACTTTAAAGAGCATGGCGCGCTTGATGTGAGTAAGATCGGCAGCGTGGCAAACGTGGGGCTTATGGCTAAAAAGGCCGAGGAGTATGGCAGCCACGATAAGACTTTCATCGCAAAAGAGGATGGAGAATTTGTAGTTTTTGATGAGGCGGGCAAGAGTGTCTTTAAATTTAGCGTTAAAAGCGGCGATATTTTTAGAATGACACAGGCAAAGGATGATGCGATAAATGCGTGGTTTGAGCTTGCTTTAAAAAGAGGCGAAATTTCAAAAGATGAGCTTATATTTTGGCTAGATAGCAGCCGTGCTCACGATAGAAATTTGATAGCTAAATTTGAGAAATTTAAAGAGAAATTTACTAACGCTGGCGTGAAATTTGAGATTTTAAACTACGAGCAAGCAACGCTAAGATCACTTGAAATGATAAGAGCTGGCAAAGACGTCATAGGCGTAACCGGCAACGTTTTAAGAGACTATCTAACCGATCTTTTCCCGATATTTGAGCTGGGTGGCAGCTCAAAAATGCTCTCAGTCGTGCCGCTACTTGCTGGTGGAGCGATGTTTGAGACGGGCGCTGGCGGAACGGCTCCGACGCTTGTAAAAGAGCTAAAAGAGAAAAATCATCTGCTTTGGGATAGTCTGGGCGAGTTTTTAGCGCTTAGTGCTTCGCTTGAATATTTGGCGTTTTTTAGGCAAAAAAAAGAGGCGAAAGAGCTAAGCGAGGCGCTAAATAGAGCGGTTGCTAGCTATTTGGACGAAAATAAAACTCCAAATGCTACTCTTGATACTAGAGAGTCGCACTTTTATCTAGCGCTTTTTTGGGCGAGAGAGATGGCAAAAAGTGGCGGGATTTTGAGCGCAATATTTGCAAATTTAGCAGACGAGCTAGAAAAAAATGAAGGTGAAATTTTAAAGCAGATCAGAGAAAATGATGGTGCAAGCGCGGAATTTGGCGGATACTACCTGCCAGACGAAGCAAAGGCAAATGAGGTCATGCGACCAAGTGAAATTTTAAATAAAATAATAGGATAAGAGATGAAAATAAGTGTAGTTGGAGCTGGAAACGTCGGTGCTAGCATAGCTTATGCGCTTTGCATGAGAGAGCTTTGCAATGAGATCGCGCTTGTAGATATATTTGGCGACGTGGCGCGTGCAAAAGCGATCGACCTAGCGCAGTCAAGCTGCGTCTTTAACGCAAAAACAAGCGTTTGTGGTGGCGATGATTTTGTGCTAATTGAAGGCAGTGACATCGTCATAGTCACAGCTGGAAGCCCAAGAAAAGAGGGTCAAACAAGAGAAGATCTGCTACTTAAAAACGCCGTTGTCGTAAAGCAAACTGCGCAAAAGATAGCTGAATTTGCCAAAAACGCAGTGATAATCGTTGTCACAAATCCACTTGACGTGATGGTCTGGACGGCTCATAAATTTAGCGGTTTTAGCAAAAACAAAGTGATCGGCATGGCTGGTGAGCTAGATAGCGCAAGGTGCAGATATGAGCTAGCGCTTTTAAAAGATAAGGACGCCAGCAAGCTAAGAGCAAAGATCGTTGGCACTCACAATGACGAGATGATCGTATCAGCCAGCAATATCAGTGAAAATTTAAATGAAAATGAGCTTGCAATCCTTAAAAAAGAGACAAGCACTGGCGGCGCAAAGATCGTTAAACTGCTTGGTACTTCGGCTTACTACGCACCAGCGGCTGCAGCTGTGAAGATGTGCGAGATGATCGTTGGTAAGAGCGATGAGATAATAAGCGCTAGCGTGCTAATCGATGATGAACTAAGCTGCGGCAGGCTAGTAAGACTCGGACGTGATGGCTTAAAAGAAATTTTAGAGCTAAATTTAGATGAAGACGAGCAAGAGCAACTAAACAAAAGTGAAGCTGAAATTAGAAAAAATATCAAATTTTTAAAAGAAAACTTAGAGTAGGAAGATATATGATCGTAAAAGAAAATGTCCCAGTTTGGGTCGATGAGAGCAGGTGTAAGGCCTGTGATGTCTGCGTGAGCTACTGCCCAGCAGGCGTGCTAGGCATGAGGCTTGAGCCAAAGGCGGTGCTTGGCAAGATGATAGAGGTGGTCTATGCTGACTCATGCATAGGATGCCGTGACTGTGAGCTTCACTGTCCTGATTTTGCCATTTATGTGGCTGATAAAGGCTTTAAATTTGCAAAGCTAACGCCTGAGAGCAAAGAGCGAGCTGCGGCTGTAAAGGCAAATAAATTTGCCAAGCTTGGAGAGAGCGCATGAGAGAGGTAGTATCAACTGGAAATGCCCTAGTAGCAAGGGCTGCCGTCGAGTGTGGCTGTAACTTCTTTGGCGGATATCCTATCACTCCAAGCAGCGAGATCGCCCACGAGCTAAGCGTGCTTTTGCCAAAAAACGGCGGTACATTTATACAGATGGAAGATGAGATAGCTGGCATTTCCGTAGCTCTTGGTGCAAGTGCGAGTGGCGCTAAAGCGATGACTGCAAGTTCTGGTCCAGGAATTTCACTAAAGGCTGAGCAAATAGGCCTTGGTTTTATCGCTGAGATACCGCTTGTCATCGTAAATGTAATGCGCGGCGGCCCTTCAACTGGCCTACCAACACGTGTCGCACAAGGCGATATCTTGCAGGCTAAAAACCCAACTCACGGCGATGTAAATATGATAGTGCTAGCGCCTAGTAGCCTAGAGGAGTGCTATACGCAGACCGTGCGCGCCTTTAACCTCGCAGCTAGGTTTATGACGCCGGTTATGCTGCTACTTGACGAGACGATAGGTCACATGCAAGCAAGGGTTGGTTTGCCAGAAATTGGCGAGCTAGAAATTTATAAAAGAAAAGAATTTAGCGGCGAGCCAAAAGAGTATAAACCATACGAGGCTGCACCAGATGAGCCAGCCACGCTAAATCCTTTCTTTAAAGGCTATCATTACCATATAACAGGGCTTCATCACGGCGCTACTGGCTTTCCAACTGAAGATGGCAAGATCGTTGAAAACTCGATGAATAGACTATTTGATAAGATAAATTTACACACTGATGAGTGCGAGAAATTTGAAGAGTTTATGCTTGATGACGCGCAAATTTGTATCATCGCCTTTGGAAGTGTCGCTCTCTCAGCTAAGCAAGCGATATTAAATTTACGTGAAAAAGGGCTAAAAGTAGGGCTATTTAAGCCGCTCACACTTTTTCCAGCTCCAGCTAAAAAGCTAAAAGAGATATCAAATAAATTTAAGAAAATTTTAGTCTGCGAGCTAAATTTAGGCCAGTATAGCGGCGAAATTTCAAAGATCATCTTAAGAGATGACTTTGCAAAACTGCTAAAAGCAAACGGCAGACCGATAAGCCCAAGCGAGATCGAGGCGAAGATAGGAGAAATTTATGGCTTTTAATTACGATAAATATTTACGAACAGATAAAATGCCTACTCTTTGGTGCTGGGGCTGTGGCGACGGCGTCATACTAAAGGCACTCATCCGCGCTATTGATACGATGGGCTGGGATATGAACGACGTTTGCGTAGTCTCAGGCATAGGCTGCTCTGGCCGCTTTAGCGGATATCTAGACTGCAACACCATTCACACGACTCACGGCAGAGCTGTAGCTTATGCGACTGGCGTAAAGATGGCAAACCCAGACAAACACGTCATAGTTGTAACTGGCGACGGCGATGGACTGGCGATCGGAGGTAACCACACGATACACGGATGCCGCCGAAATATCGGGCTAAATCACATCCTAATCAACAACTTCATCTACGCACTAACAAACTCGCAAACTAGCCCAACGACGCCAAAGGGCATGTGGACGGTCACAGCGCAATACGGCAACATCGATCCTAGCTTTGACGCCTGTAAGCTCGCAACCGCAGCAGGTGCTAGCTTTGTCGCGCGTGGTAGCGTCATCGAGCCTGAGAAGCTCACAAAGCTCTTTGTAGAGGGCTTTAGCCACGATGGATACAGCTTTTTTGATGTATTTTCAAACTGCCATATAAATTTAGGCCGCAAGAACAAAATGGGTGAGGCGGTGAAAAATTTAGAGTGGATAAAGGACCGCACGACGAGCAAGGTCAAATTTGACATGCTAAGCGATGAGGAGAAAAAAGGCATTTTCCCACTTGGCGTGCTTCACAAAGATGAAGAAAAGATCGAATACACCAAAGCTTACGACATGGTAAGAAAGGCTGCTATGAGCGGCGAAGCGATAGATTTTAAGGAGCTAGCATGAAGTCACAATTAAGATTTGTCGGCGTTGGCGGACAGGGCGTCATACTAGCAGGCGAGATCCTCTCAGCTGCCAAGATAAAAGCAGGCGGATACGGCGTCAAGGCATCTACCTACACATCTCAGGTGCGTGGGGGTCCAACGAAGGTCGATATCATACTTGATGAGAAAGAAATTTTATATCCTTATGCAAACGAGGGCGAGATAGAATTTATGCTAGCAACTGCGCAGATAAGCTACGATGCCTTTAAAAGTGGCGTAAAAGAGGGCGGCGCGATCGTTGTCGAGCCAAATTTGGTAAAAGTAAGTGATGAGGACAAAAAGCGCTGGAAAATTTATGAAATTCCTATCATCTCTATCGCAAAAGACGAGGTCGGAAACGTCATCACTCAAAGCGTCGTAGCCCTTGGCGTGGCTGTGGCGATGAGTGGGTGCATGGATGAAAATTTAGTGCGTGAAGAGATGCTAGCAAGCGTGCCAGCTAAAGTTAAAGAGGCAAATGCTAAAGCTTACGAGCTAGGCCTAAAATACGCAAAAGAGCTTTTAAAATAAATTTTTGGCTAAATTTGATTTAGCCAAAACCTCACAATATGGATCAGATAAAACTAGAAAATTTCTGCAAAGAACATGGCTTTTATATGCCTATCATTAGGAGCTTGTCGCCTGGTGAGTGCTTAAAGATAAGAGAGAATTTACTTCATAAATTTAGCCTAGATGATGTAGATGAGTTTTTTAAGATAGATAAATTTAGCAGGCTTGATGGCTTTAATGCGGACGAAGAAAATTTTGATCTCAAGGCTGTTTTTGGAAAGCTTAACATCGCAACGCCAAATGAAATTTGCATAAATTTTAATAAATTTGAGAGCATTGATATTTTGCATTTTGATGACCTTTCTAAATTTTTTAGCGATATCTGGTATCCGTCACTTGATGACATTGAGATATTTGATATAAATTTAAGCTTTATTTTCTCAGTCAGACACTACGGCGGGATATACTACGTAATTTTATAAAATTTACCGCAAAAAGATAGCATAAATTTATCCCTCGTCTTTTGGCGTGGGAATTCCTTAAGAATTTATACCAAATTTCTATTTTACTTATCAAAAATATACAAATTTTAATAACATTATCGTTTTAAAATTTACTTTGTAACGATAAAACATCTCTTTGGCAAATTTCATAAAAATTGAAAATTTTATCTTACTAAAATCTAGCAGCGATTTTTTGGTAAATTTATAAAATTTTCAAGTCGTTTTTAAATTTAAAAACAAAGCAGAAATGACAAAAATTCTTATATAGATTTTTTATTTACATTATTATTATTTTGGTTATAATCGCGTGAAATTTTAAATGGATGTTTTAGTTTTAAATTTAAAGGAAGAAAGATGCAAAGCGTTGGTGTTGTTGCAAAGATAAGTGGAAAAGTTTTTGTAAAACGAAACGGAAAGTTGATCTTGCTAAAGCAGGGCGACGAGATATTTCTAGGCGATGAGATCGTCACGCAAAGCAGCAACGACACTATCGTTATAAATTTTGACCACGCTGCACCTATCACGCTACTTGAACCACAAACTATCATTATCACAAAAGAGCTATCAAATGCAAAATTTGACACCCAAGGCAATGAAGCGCAGATAGAAGAGGACAAGAGAAGGATCTTTGGTGAGAGCGAAGGCTCAAATAGCAAAAACAGCGACGAAAACGCTCAAGGCTCCAGCCACCACTCTCATGGCTCAAGCCATGGTAGCGACACAGCAAGCATAAATGGATCAAATTTTGACACGCAAGGACACATCTCAAACGTAGTTTGGTTTGATGGCGGTACATTAGAGCTACCAGCTATCATCTCAAGTGAGCCAGCAATGCCGGTTAGTTCTATTAGCGGAGCAGCACCAGTAGCGGCTTTGCAAAAAGAGAGCGCTCCAGCTATCCTAGCTCCTAGCATTGCACTTTTAAAAGACCTTGATGGCGATGGCTATATCAATATCGCAGAAGCAGGCGGCGATCCTAATCACACAAGCATGGCTGTTGCTTTTAACAATGACTTTAGGCCAGGCGACAAAGTAACGCTAGAAGTTGTAAATAACGGCGTAAAGGCCACGCTTTCTTATAAAGTAGATCCTGCAGGCACAAGCGTGATAAATGAAAACAATCCAAGTGAAATTTTGCCTATCATGCCAAATGCAACAAATCCAGATCAAAAAGAATTTATCATCCCAAGCGTTGCTATCACGCCAAATGCCCCGTTTAATGTAAGCTCTAGTATCACACTAGCAAATGGCGCTAGCTCAGCTCCAGCAAAGGCGGCCGCAAGTGTTGATACCGTTACGCCAGCTCTTAGCTTTACAAAGGTCGTTTTAGGCAAAGACCTAAATGGCGACGGCGTGATAGACGCTAGCGAGAATGGCTTTAATCCAGCCAGCAGTACCCCAAGCGACGATGCAAAGATCGTTTTATCACCAAACATGAAAATAGGCGATAAGATAAAACTCACTACCACTGATCCTGACGGCACTTTGCATGAAAAGACGCTCGTTAAAACATCTAGTGGCACGCTTGTGGATAAAGATAGTGGCGAGAGCTATCCGCTCACAAGTGAAAGCGGCGGAAATGTCGGTTTTAACGTGGCAAGTGCTGTTAAAATTTCATCATCAACGCCAACAAATGTAAATATCCAAATGATAAGCAAGTCAGGCAACCCAGGTGCGACAGATACGATAACTATCGCAAATAATAACGATCCGATCGCTGTTTTTACCCTTGATGAGAACAAAGACGGCATTATAAATGCAGCCGAACTGGCTAAAAGTGGTGGCACGGCGTCGCTTATCGATATCTATGTGCCAAACAACGCCGCAGTTGGCGACAAGATCCGCATAAAGGTCGATGACCCAGCTAGCACACCAACAAGCGTCACAAAGACCTATACTATCGCACCTGACGGACTTACTGCCACGCTTGATGGAGGTAGTGAGACTATCTCTATCCAAAATGGTAAGATCACAGTTACTGACCCTACAAGCTCAACTGATCCAAGCAGAAAAAAGCTAAGCACGACGATCATTGACGGCACGACTGGAGCTTTAAAAGCTTCAAGTGTGAGTGAAATTTCAAGCGATACGGTCGCACCTGTTAGGTCTCCGCACGTGCAGTTTGCAAAAGATAGCGATAAAGACGGCGTGCTAACTAGTAAAGAGAGTGGCTTTAGCCCTGATGGTGCGAAGACCTCTATAAAGATGAAAATTCCAAACGACGCAAGAAATGGCGATAAATTTGAGATAGATATCGCAGGAAGCGACGGCAAAACAGATAAGATAACCATTAAAATTTCTCAAAACGCATCCGGCGCATATAGTGCCACAAGAGATGATGGCGTAGCTATCAATGTAAATAATGGCACCATAGAGACCACGACAAAACTTTATGGCGTTACGACAAATTTCACGACCACATTTACCGACAAAGCTGGCAACAAAGCAGACCCAGTTACAGACGAGATCACCGTAGATAACAGTATAAAGGTGCAGTTTGCAAGGGATAATGACGGAGACGGGCTAATAGATAGCATCACCACGCCTTCTGGCTCACCCTCAACCCAAAGCGACCTTGATATCTACGTGCCTAGCAATGCAAAACCAGGAAGCAACGTAAGCGTCACTATCTCAACTCCGACCATACCAGCTGTAACCACAACGGTCAAATACACAATAAGCGACGATGGACTAACCGCCTTGCCAAGCGACGGCTCGGCACCACTTCCTATCGTGGATGGCAAATTTAGTATACCAAATGTCCCTATCTCGGTCGATCACTCTACGCCTGTTAGGGCTACTATCACGACACCAAACGAGGTCACCACAACTGATGGCGTTCGCGGTAGGCTCTTTGACTTTGGAATTTTAAGCTACATAGATGATGTCAAGCTTGCCACGCAGATAGATGGCGGAGCTATAAATATTGCTAAATACCTTAGAGTGGAGGACTATGAGAAGGTTATCCAGAAAAACAACTTTGACGATGAGACCAAAACCATAAAAGAGTACAACATCTCACTTACTAATGACGAACAACCAAATATTGTATTTGGCGTGGACCGTGACCCTGGCACAAAGCTTCGTTTAGCACTTGAGGATGATCATGGTAATGCCAAAATTTTACCAAGCGGGCAAACATATATAGATCTAACAGTCGGCGCAGATAAGCGTGTAAATATGGACTTTGAGTCCCTTGGTATAAAGCTAGATGAGAGATACTCAAACATAAGAGCGACCGTTTTAAAGAGTGATGACACAAAGGATGATGATCTAATAGTTCATATAGACCTAGACGCCACCCCTGATGCGATCGGCACTCCAACGGCAACTTCACATGTAACTAGCGTAGATATCTCAGGCAGTGTTGGCACCGATGCGGGCGGCAACAACACGCTAAATAAAAACACCATAAACAAAGTAGATCTTTATGATCTGCTAAATTCCGTCCATAAAAGCTCTACTCTTGATGATACGCACAGCTACTCTGAAAATTTTGCCCTACCAGCAAACAGCACTGGAGCAAATTTCATGATAAAAAATGCCGACACCGCAGGAAATGTCTCTGTTAGCACGGTGACATTTATCGGTAACAGTGGCCTTGATGCTGATATGTGGTTTTATAACTATGTAGATCCATCGTGGAGAGCTAGAGTTGGTGGCGATTCTGGTGTTTACTCGCAGCGAGGGGGTAAATCCATCTATAAAGACTATATTAAAATTTACTCTCCAAGCGCCTCTACTACATATGACGTTGTGCAGTTTGCCTCTGGGACGCACTATAAGACACTGTCTGATCAGGGCAATATGCATGCAGAAGATCTAGCAAGAGTGGGTAGATATGGCAGTGATGCCTTGTATAACGCATCTAATCCATACGCACCAAAGAAATTTATAAACGGCGTAGATACGACTGCTGGCACGGGAGAAAATATAAGCTTTGCAAATGGCACATTAAAAGGCAAGCCTGGCAACTACACGCTTGGTGAGTCAAACCCTGTTGGCTCTGACCTTGTCATGAAAATGGATGGTTGGATATATGTAAATGCTCCTGGGACATACTCAGTAAGAGCAGCAGACCTACATAACTATGTAGAGCTAACTATAAATGGCAATACACAAAAATTTGGAAGTGCAACAACATTTATAAATCCATCCACAGAGGTATCATATGGCAAAAATGGTCAGTGGTGGAGCAGGGATTTTACATTTAATAAGGCTGGCTTTTATAAATTTGATATGGAGTATATGGATGGAACTGGCGAGATGAATTTATCTTTGTATATAATGCAAAAAAATAGTGCGCCAGCTAGTGGACCATATCCATCAGATACTTTGGTGGGGTCAGAACATAGTGGCACTCGCCTCTTTAGTAACAACTATGTCGAAGCGCTCATTCAAAATGATTTTATAAAAAAGATAGGCACTACAAATTCTTACGAGATAAATACAAGCAAATATAGCGAGGCAAATTTTGGAGACCCAATCTATCTAAAACAAGAAGGTGACGTAAAAGGTGGTAACCTAGATGACGCTTTTGTTTATAGTAAGGGCAGGGCGATAGACGGCAAAGGTGGCGTAGATACACTTATAGTAGTTGATGATGTGGATTTTTCAAATTTAGACAATGTTAAAAAGATAAATAACTTTGAAAAAGTGCAACTTGGCAGCGCAGATCAAGCTGTTTCTATAAAATTTAGTCCAAATGGCATCTTTGATATCATAGATAGTAGAAATACAAGAGATGCGAGCAATAGCGCAGCCAGCGAGAGCGTAAATACCGTGCTAAAAGTTATAGGCGATAGTAAAGACCTGGTGCAGCTTACACATGATTTTGTAAAAGCCACAAAAGCAGATATCACCACGCTAAATAATAAACATAGCGTTGTTGGCGATACTTATAACAAAGTAGATGTTACAAGTGATGGTGACGCGGTAAATCAAGTCTATAAAGCGACCTTTAATCGCCAAGAAGTTATCAATGGCAACACAATAAATTCAAAGCATACCGTTTTTGTCGAGATCCAAGACGGCGTGCAAGTTGATCTGTTGTAAAACTCATCTTTGTTCTTATAAGAGGAGCAAGAATAGTCTATAAATTTAATCTTACGTAGTTTTATATATAAAATAATATGTAAAATTTTATGCAAATAGGGTTAAATTTGCTCGTTTTTGCTCTCTACTATATTTTTTATAAGCTCCATATCGCCGTTCATCGCTAGGCTCATGAAGCAAATGCCATTTGCACCAGCTTTTATAGCTTCTTTGTAGTTTTGGTTGTCTAGTCCGCCAAGTGCGTAAATTTCTTTATCAAATCTTTTTAGCTCGTTTATAAAATTTAACCCTTTTGGCTCTAATCCCGCCTTGTAAGAGGTGGCAAATTTTATTTTATCTACTGCACCTCTTTGAATTTGATGCTTTTTAGCTGCTATTTTGATTTTTGCTTTTGTATGTATCTTTTTTGACTATTTTTTAGTTTGCTACCTTGTTTTGATTTATTACTGTTATTAAATTTAATGAAAGACACAGCGTTTATGTCATATTTTGTGAGTTATGGCTATTTTAAAAAATTGCAAAGAATGGCATTAAAGATTGATTATTGATGAAAATAAATTTTTAAAAGCAGCTTTTATTTAAATGTCTTTAACCAACATCATAGAGCTATTTTTTAGTTTTTAAACTCTAATTTCGCTACCTTATGTAACGTTAATTTTTAAAAAAAGATAGATAAACGTTTGAATTTTGAGCCAAAGGCTTTAATTTATTAGTTTTTGATATTTGCTCCTAACTTTTAGGACAGGTTAGCAACATTTTTTAAAAGATTTATA
>NZ_CABPVA010000003.1:190398-197910 GCF_902460595.1 Campylobacter concisus | reverse complement strand
GGAAATTGGATTATACATTTTAAATATTTAAACTAAGTTTAAAAATCTACAAGAAGCTTTTATTTTTAAGGAATTTAAATATAAAACTATAAATTTTTAGCCTGACAGAGTTAAATTTAATGCACCAAATTTACTACACTTACATCTTTATCTATCTCGATAAAAAATGTTTGTGCGCCAGCTCCGCTACCATATACACCTTTATAGACTTGATTTAGCGCATGTCCGCTACCATCAATCGCCACTTGGTTGTGCGTATCACCTAAAGTGCTATGCTTTAAATTTAGTGCTGCCACTTCGCTGTCTGTAGCTTGCGTTAAGATAGTGCCTTTGCCCTCCAGCGCCACTTTGTCATTATTATCGCCTTTGATCTTTAGCACGGTATTTACGCTTTTTAAGCCACCATCTGTTACTTGCGAGTCTATGATATCAAGCACGCTTTTGGCATCCAGTCCTATCGAGACCGCCTGAGTGCTCTTGCTGCCAAGCTGTAAAGTTTCAAAGTTCTTTAGTTTATCATTTAGATCATCCACTCTACTAAGATCGACATTTTCAGTAAAGATGAGCGTATCAACGCCATCTTTTGCGTCTATCTTGTTGCCTTCGTAGATAAAGGTATTGTTTTGATCATCTCCTTCGTGAGTGATCTTGATATTTTTATCTATCTCAACGAAAAATGTTTTTGTGCTAGTTCCATCGGTGTACGTGCCTTTGTAGACGTGATTTAGTGCATGTCCGCTACCATCAATCGCTACTTTGTTAAATTCATCTCCAATGGCTTGACTATGTTTCCAGTTAAGCATAGTCACTTCTTTATCAGTAGCTAGTTCAAATTTATTATTTCCATCACTGATTAGCTTAACGCCATCTTCATCATCGCCTGAGATTTTTAAGACAGTATTCATATTTTGCGTATCTTGTATCTTTTTTCTACCACTTCCTGAACCAATGGTTATGGTGGTCTCTTTTGAGTCTATGATATCAAGAACGTTTTTAGTATTGAGTGATATTGAGACAGCTTGGGTTTCAGTACCTAGTTGCAAACGTTCAAAGCTTTTTAAAGTATCATTTAAATTACTTACTTTTTCTAGTTTTGTATCTTCAACAAATATCAGCTTATCTACACCACCTTTTGCATCTATACTCTTGCCATTATAGATAAAGACATCATTTAGATTACTTCCTTCAAGAGTATTTGTATTGTGTTTTAAGTGCATTACTCTATTAAAATCATCTGGGTCATTTCCATAACCATTTAGTGCTTTTCTATAGCCATTTGCATCAGCACTACTAACGTATCCTTTATCTTCCAAAGCTTTTATATAGCTATTACTAAAAAGATGTGTGCCACTTCCTTGCGAGCCAATATTTTTATAGTCAGCATCTGTATATATAGGATTTTTATGTTTTCTTATCTGTATATCGAGATCCACATCTGTTCTTTGATCTATATAGTCGATATTTAATTTGTAAAAGCCTTTTTTTAATGTTATGACGTTAGGGTATCCCAAAACAGTATCACCCACTCTATTAACTTCTCTTGTTGACCAAGGGTTTGGATTTTGTGGAGGATGTGGTTGTTGGTCGCCATTCCAATATGACGCAACTATTTTATAATTGCCAAGCTCCATATATACATGATCTTGAAAGCGGTCCGCCCTTACGTGGTACTCGCCATCTTCTTCTATATATATCCATCCACTCATATGCATGACAAGGTCTGTTCCTACAGTCTCAGCTTCTAGCAAGGTGTAGTTACCCGAGTGATTTACATTGTAGTGGGTATTAGTGTGGTCTGTATCGCTTGCCAAAGGGGAGTGTCCTACTCTTGCCATATCATTTGTATTTAGTTCGCCTGCTGATGGTCTAGTCCAGCTTAATTTATAATCTTTTCCTCCCCTAAAGGAGACTTCATCAAACGTAGTAGTTGCACTAACACCAGCCCACTCCATCCACTCTTTATAGTGATGCTTTACATAAAATAAATTTGCACTATCTGTTTGTAAAAATGGTCCAGGATACATAAATTTATTTATAAATTCTTTATTTGTACAATCATAAAACCACATATCAACATCAAGCCCTTTGTTTGCCACCATAGTCACGGTTTGAACGGCTAAATTTCCCGCGTCATCTAGTCTTTCTACTATGTAGTTTTTGCTGCCAGTGTTTTGTGCTACGTTAAAGCTTCCAGAGTAGCTTAAATTTCTATCAAGTGTCAGTGTAGTCTTCTCAGATGTCTCAGCATCTATGACCTCTACATCTTTTGATTTTTCATCGTGCGGATTGTTTGCAGCTTCGCCTTTGCCGCTAAAATTTATAGCGTAGCTACCAGAGCTATTTTTTATATTATCAAAGTCAGATTCTATTAGCTTGTCAGGCTTTGAGTCAAGATCGACCGTGATAGTTAGGTTATCATCTCTTTGAGGCACGCCGTCAGCCCCCACGTAGGTGGCGTCTATGATGTGGTGCGTTCTATCTAGCTTTTTGCCAACCTTTTCAAAGTCTGCTATGACGGTGTTATTCTCGATCTTGGCTATAAAGCTATCACTTATATTTCCGTTTTCATCTTTTATCTCGATTAGCACGTAGCCTTTGCCGTCGCTTGTGGTATCTGGCTTATTTATACCAAATTTAATGTATGGCTGTTCGTCATTTGTAAGAGCGATGTTGTAGTTTATCTTTTGGGTCGAATTTGACTCATACTGGCTTGTTGAGATGATATGCTCGTAGTTCTCTTCGTTTAGGTATTTTGCAGAGTGGATATCGGCATTATCTATCTTTGTAACAAGTTTTACATCGTCTATATAGTCAAGCACGCCAAAGGCAAATAGCCTACCGCTTGAAGTGCCTGATATTGCACTTCCATCATCTTTTATAAGGGTCGCATCGACTAAGGTCGGGCGCTTGCTACTTACCGTCACGTCTGGTATGGTGATAGCTCCATCACTTATCACTTTGATATCACTTGGATCTTTTTTGTTTATCATATGCACGCCATCATCGTCTAGGATGTAGCTCACGGTTGATTGTTTGTTTGTAAGTGGGTTTAGGATGCTTATCTTTAGCTCATCTTTTGGCACCGCACTACTTGGGAGATAGACCTTTACATCAGAGGTCGTTATAGCTCCAGTGGTGTCATCTATGAGCCCATCTCCGTCAGCGTCTTTGACAAATTTCGCCACTGGACTGTCGCTAAATTTTATCTCATTTGTGTCGCTCTCGCCTTTGTTGCCAGCCTTGTCCATCATGGTCGTCGTTATGCTTGTGGTTTTGCCATGCTCTATTGGCACTGTGACCTTAAATTTACCATCATTTAGTGGCACTTCATTGTGATCAGGGGCGATTATCTTGCCTTTAGTGTATGTATAAACCTTGTGCGTTTTACTGCCGTCTGGGTTGGTGACATCGATAGCTATCTTATCGCCTTCTTTTATCACGCTTGGGATTTTTATAGATGCCTCAGTTTTTGTTGGGTCGCCGTCATTATATCTATTTTCTGAGGTATCTATCTTGCCATCTGGTGTTCTATTACTAGAGCCCAAGTCACTATCAAAGCTTATCTTGGCTGATTTTACAGGAGGAGCTACTACGACGCTTGGGGTGGTTTGGCTACTTGTGCCATTTGGTTTTGGCGTGCCATGCTCGTCATTAACCGCCGTGCTTATAGATACACTTGAGCCAGGTGCTACTGGCACGCTTACGCCTGGCACTTCAAATTTACCATTAACTATTGGCACTACTACGCTTGGGTTATTTTTATCATAGACGCTTGTGCCATCGTCGCTTACTACAAATTCTTTTGGCGAGCCACCTATGTTGATAGTGACGCTCTCTTTTGGCTTTATAGTGCGAGGTAAATTTATCTCAACCTTTGAAGTACCATCACCTATCTCGTCGCTACTTATCAGCCCATCGCCGTTTTTATCAGCTGTTAGCGTCACTTTGACGGTGTCACTTACGTTACTACTTGGTGTAGTACTTGTGGCTGAGACGTTGCCAAATTTATCAACTACGCCAGTTTCTATGCTGCTTCCTGCTGTGATGTTTGCGATGTTTGGCACGCTAAAGCTAACCGCGCCATTTTCATCGGTCGTAAATGTATATATGTTGCCATCCTCATCAGTTGCTGTGCCATTTTCTTTATCTAGCGTAAATTTCTTCTCAACTGGTGGTTTGCCTGGTTCATTTAGCTTAAACGTGATCTTATCTCCAGTGCTAAGCTCGTCAGGCACTACAAATTTCATACCGCTAGTTTGCGTGCCACTGCCATATCCTAGCTCGGTCGCATCTATCACGCCGTCGCCATTTTTATCAAGATCAAGCGTGGCTGTCACTTTTGAGATGGCTGGCGTGTCGTTTAGCTCATAGGCAGTTGGTGGCGCTGTAAATGTCCTGCCTCCAGTGGTGTATGAGCTTGTCACGGTCGTTTTGCCATGGTTTAAAATTTCAACCCCAGTGATCTCTGCTTTGCCATTTACGATAGGTATAGGAGGCGCTCCAGTAGGCGTGCCGGTGCTATCAACTGGGATTAGCTCGTTTGTTATCGTATTTACTTTGTAGTTGCTAGTTTTGCCGCCACCTTTCATGTTTGTCTTTATCGTGATGATGTCGCCATTTTTAGCAACGTCTGGGATATGGGCGTCTATGCTTGTGATGATTTTCTTGCCATCAGGAGTTTTTGGTAGCGAGTTTAGCTGAGCTCCTCCTAGAAAGCCCTTTTTTTCGCCAGTATCGCTTGTGAGGTTAAAATTTAGCACGATGTTTGGCTCTGGCGGTGTAAAATTTAGGTTTTGCGCGCCAAATCCAGCGTAAGAGACCCCGCCGATTTTAGCCTCGCCAACTGGCCATTTAAGCTCGTCATGCCTAGCTTCAAGAGCGCGCAAACCAGTGTAGAAGTCGTAGATATTTGAGTAGTGGCCACCTAGTTCAAATTTGATGCCACCACTGCCCACTGAAGCAGAGTATTGCGATGATGAGCCGTGAGGAGATAGCTCTTGATGGGAGATTTGATCATCGTCATTTGCGTGTTCTTTATGGTTTTCAAGGATGTTTGCGTTTTTTGGGATGACTAGCTCGCCTTTGTGCTCAGCAAAGACATTTATAGTGTGAAATACCGAGCTAAAGCCGACATAAGCCTTTTCACCGTCATCAAAAGCAATGGTAAGGTTCGAGTTTTCGCTCGTTTTTATATCATCACCAAGGTAAATTTCATCGCCTTTGTGCAGCACCCTCATAGTGCCGTCCCTACTTATGGCGATGGCTTCACCCTTGATCTTTTTGATAACGCCGATCCTTATGGCGTCAAAATTTGGCATTTTTTCATCCCTGTAAAATGTGTGTATTGTAGTATCGGAAAATCTCTTAAAAATTTATATAGTTTGTACTACATCACCTCGACATGCACGTTTTTATCTATCTCGACAAAAAATGTCTGCCCAGCGTTATTTTCGCCTTTATAGACTTGATTGACCGCTTCGCCACCAACCTCATTGAGCTTGTTATCATCAGCTCCGATGACGCTATTTTTTGCATTTAGGGCGGCTACTTCGCCATTTGTGGCCTTTACGAAATTTCCAACTAGCTGCACCACGTCGTCACTATCGCCTGAAATTTTAAGGATGGTGTTTAGGCTCTCTAAGCCATCAGGCCCTTTGGTAGGGTTTGAGTCTATCATATCGATTATGTTTTGCCCGTTTAGCTTTAGTTTTACTGCCTTTGTGCTGTCAAGCTCGATGCGCTCAAAGCTTTCAAGGCGCTTATCTAGATCCTCTATCTTTGTTAGATCCACGTTTTGGGTAAAAAGTAGCGTGTCTATACCGCCTTTTGCGTCGATATCGTGTGAGTTAAAGATAAATTTATCATCATCGTTACTACCAACGTCTTTTGTGCCTTCAAATTTTAGGTCAAATGGCTTATCAAAATCGCTTGCATTGTCGCCAAATTTCACACCATTTGTTTCTTTTGCCTTATAAAACGTATCGCTCTCTTTTGTTACAAGGCCTTTTTGAGCAAGAGCCTCCATATAGGCGTTGCTGACTAGTTTTATGTTAGGGTCATCTGAAATAATTTTATTAGGGCTGATACCAGAGAATGCTACAAAAATATAACTATATCTCTCATCAGATACTTCTATATGTACTTTATAAAAGCCGTAGTCTTCTGTTAAATTTAGGCTACTTGTGCTTTCGCTTTGTATGGCATTGCCTTCATCTCTGCCGCCATTTTTACTTGCCCATCCAAATGGCTGCCATGAAATTTCTCTACCATCAAATTCAAACTTAATACTTTGCCTTTCTTGCTTTGAATCATAATAAAACTTGTTAATATCACTACGATTTTTTATAAATATCCAGCCATCCATACTGACCATCACTCCATCTGCTGTTATCTTGGACTCATATAGTTTATAGTGTCCGTTTAAATTGTGTGGCTTGAAGGGGCTGGTCATATTTTCGCTTAGTCTATCATTGGCATAGTCCGCATTTGAAGCTCTGCCTATCCTAGCGAGCTCCATAGCTGTCGGAGTACGGTCGCGTATTCTGCTAGCTTTAGCTGGATCTGATGTGTCGAAATATCCAGGATCAGCCTGTTGCCCACTATAGTAATATAGGTCATTAAAAGTACTTGTCGCACTTACGTGATGGCTTGCACTCCACTCTTTTAGTATGCTTTTGCTATTATGCTCTATATCATAATAATCAAGCCCTCGCCCATGGTTTCTAGCTGAGTCATAAAGCCATATATCTGCGTCTAGTCCTCTGTTTGTGACATTTTTTAACACATTTATGGTATCTATAAATGGCTCTTCTTTTGGCTCTGCGGTGGCACTACTTTTTTCTACCAGCGTGCTAGAGGCACCTGAGACGCTTTTTAGCTCGCTTGGCTGGGCGCTATTTATGTTTGGCTCTAAAGATCTGTGTTGGTTGTAAATTTGATGGATATTTGCGCTATGTCCGCTTGTGACAAAGCTCGCCGCACTTAAAGATATGCCCTCGCTCGCCGATGATCCATATCCGCGCTCGCTCTCGCCTTTTTCTTCTGCTTCTTTTGCTGAGATTTTTAAAATTTCATCTAAATTTATGCTTTGATGAGCGTTTAAATTTACCTGCTCGCCATCTTCTAAAGTGATCTTGGCATCTAAATTTTTAGTAAAAATTTTCTGATCAGCGTAAATTTCATCACCATCTTTTAGCATTTTTATGCTTCCGTCTTGACTGATGATGTAAATTTCACCCTGAATGTCTTTTATGATCAGCTTTTTTTCTTTCATATCTTTCCTTGTTTTAGTCTAAGCCATATCGGATAAATTTATAAAATATGTATAGCTAAATTCTTATTTTGTGGAGATTGTAGTGAAAGATGCTAGGTATTATCATTGTTTTACGTCAAAGTAATATCTATAAATTTATAAAGACACAAAGCATATTCAAAAAGCGCAGGGGTAAATTTGCTAAAGTAAATTTATTGTTTAAAAAATAATTAAGATTTTAATCATCAAAAGGTTTAAAA
>NZ_CABPVA010000003.1:185890-188806 GCF_902460595.1 Campylobacter concisus | reverse complement strand
ATATGTTCCAGTTATATTTATATCCCTAGCATAGCTGCTAGAGCATACTATAAGCACAAAAAATGCTATAAAGAATTGTGATTTTTTCATTTATCTACTCCTAAAATTGTATTAATTTTTGCTTTCCTACTCATGATTGTATCTCTCTTTTTTCCTTTTGGTAATTTTAAATAATCTTTTGTTAGTTCAAGGTATCTTAAGCGACACTCATTTGATTCAGAGTTATTTAAATTGGCATATTGATAAACAGCATCGTGAATATTCCATGCTTTACTGCTTTTGATAGAGTAGTTATTGTCTTCTAGATTATTAAAACTATCCCTCAAACATTCTATTTTTAAATGCATTTTGAGTAAATTATTTTTCCTATCACTAAATCCATTAAAACCACCGTTTATTCTATAGGTAATATAAATTAAATCATCAAAATCAGCCATATTGTTTAAATCAACATTTAAGTGTCTGGACCAATACCACCCAGATAAATCTACAGCATATTCCTTTTCTTCGAGTTTGGTATTGTTGTTGCCTTGCGTAAAGTCAATTCCTTTATAAGAACTATATGCAGTATAGTTATTTCTGCCGGTTATTTGAATTAAACCCCTGCCTTTAAAACGTTTGCCGTCCCCAGTTTGAGTATTCCCAAGATCAGCTCTATCCTCATGTGCTGAGCCATCTTCTTTTTCTTTTAAATATGCAAAATCTCTAGATTCATGTCTTATTTGTGCCAGAAAATGCAGTTTTCTTTTACAAGTATTAATATTATATCCTTACATAGTAAAATTAATATAATCTAGAAAAATATTTGCATTATTTTTATTTATCCCTAGTTTAATTAATTCTTCCTTTGATATATTTCTGCCGCAAAGACAGCTTTCTTCCGTCTTTACCACAACTCCTCTATCCCCATCCACCCACATACCTTTATCTACTCTTGTTATACTCTTTGACTCATTAAAAGAGTTTATAAAGCTATTCATATTATCTTTACTTAGTAGGTTGATACCATATTTGGTATCTTGGTTTATCTTTGTGTTACCTGTTTGGTTTGTATTGCTTTGGTTTTGATTGTTTGTGGAATTTGCTTCATCTATGTAAATTTGATATCTCTTATCTCTCTTCTCATCACTCTTTAGCTCTTTACTTAGTTTATCATCTTCATAGATATTTATATCCTGTGCTGACATATCTTTATTTATATATAAGTAGCCACTTTTATTTACTAAGGCATCATCATGATTTAGACTAGCTTTAAAACTCTTCTCTTTTATAGCATGCTCAAACTCATATATGATTAGCTTATCATCTTTAAATTTAATATATAGAGGTATCTTTATATCTATCCTTATATGGTTTTTACCATATACGCTTTTGTATTTAAATTTATCCTTCTCTCCTTCAAGATATGCAAAAAATACTATAGTATGACCACCTTGCTTTAGCTTATCTAGATCATCTTTTTTTATAAGATCTGAAATTTTAAATCTTATCTCTTTACCCTTTTGATCTTTTAGCTCTACCACATCTTTTGGATTTGATTTAGATACTTCGTTATACTCTATGCTCTTTATCACCTTATATCCCCAAAGTACCTCTTTATACCTCTTGCTACCTTTTTCTTGTTTATATATAGCCTTTAGGCTTATTGGCTCATTTGTCTTAAATGGATACTCATTATCAGAGACTACATTTACTATATGATCTGTTATATCTCTTAAAGATACCTTGTTTGTATAGCTATAACTACCACCACTTTTATCTTTATATCCTATAGATATGATAGCTGTACCAGTGTAGGCATGTATCCCTTTGGTATCATAAATTTTGCTTAGATCACTTGAATAGACTATAAGCTTAGTATCTTTCTTATCATTTCTATCTATAGGGATATTAAATGTAGCTGTATATGAGTTTTTGATATCTGAGTCTTTATTTTTAACTAAAGATATACTCTCATATATACTCTTATCACCGCAGTGGTGAAGATATATCTTATCTATATCACTAGCTTCACCTTTTTCGTTTTCAATGATGAGATTATTTAGTGTTAGAGCAAGGCTTGAGCTAGATGTTGATGTAGGTACTACATTATTACCAAGAGCTAGACGAAGCTTCATATCAAACATAGCTGAGTCTTTATCGTCTCTAAGGGTAAAGTTATTCTCCTTAGCGAAATTTAGAAGGTTGAAATTTAGATATTCGTCTTTAGATGAGGGGAGCTTAAAGTGGCTCATCTTTACAACACCATCTTCTAGCTTGTACTCTATCTCATCGCTACTTTGTCTTATGCTAGTAAAGCAAGCGCCCTTTGTCTTGTTTTTATCATCTTTGCCATCATCGTTTTCTTTATAAAGTATCACACTATCTGACTTGGTCTTTGCGTTTTTAAATTTGATATCTCTATCAGATGAAGCACCATTGTTCTCTTTCTCGTAAGTGTCAAATTTAAAGTCAGTGAGTATTAGCTCGCATAAATTTAGCTTGCCATAGTTTGGTCTGCTAGGATTTAACTCTTTTGGGTTTAGCTCACTACAGTCAAATTCGCTTTGGCTAGCTAGCACGATGGTAAAGTTGCTCTTTTTAGGCTGAAATATCCTAATAGGAGTAGCCGTCTTGATAGGGCATAGTATGAGCATATCCTCTTGTTTATAAAGCTCTTCTTCTCTTCTTTTTAAGAGCTTATTTATCCTTGAAGCGTTAGAGGTTGAAGAGGAGGTTAAATTTACGCAGTAGATATTTTCGGTCTCAAATTTCTTTGATGTCTCAGAGCTCAAAAGAGAATTTAGCTTATCGGCAAATGGCTTAAATAGCCCCTCACACTTTGAAGCGGTATTGTTTGATCTCTCTTCATCTTTTTGCATAAATTCTAAATGTGTGACGTCTTCTTTGTGCTCTTTGCCGTTTTTGTGTTTTGTT
>NZ_CABPVA010000003.1:163361-180678 GCF_902460595.1 Campylobacter concisus | reverse complement strand
ATACATAGCAAATTCAGTAGCTTTATTATCAAGAAAGTTTTTTGATAATAAATTTTTACCTAAATTTCTCATACTATAGTAATGCTTAAATCCATTATAATAAAGAAAGAATGGCATATATAAAAAAGATTCGCTATTTATAAAAATAACTGTATTCTCTGGGTCCGAATAAAATTCATCTTTAGAAATAATGTTTGTTTTATCCTTGTATTTATTGTATTTTTGTAGATCCAAATAGTCATAGTCTTTACATTTTGCAAAAATCCCATCGCCACTTTCTCTCTCTGCTACCCAATCATATACACCATATATATCTACATCGTATGTTAGCTTTAAAAATTTAGGAAGCACTTTTAAGTAGTAACCAGTGCCAAGAACGATGAGCTTTTTATTTTTACAAAGCTCTTTAAATCGTTTAATCTTCTCTTTTTCATAAATATGGTTAAACTCGCCATCTTGAGTCCCAAAAAGCGCATCAACTAGTCCTTTAAAATCGGCATCTTTTATATTCATTTTCACTCCTTTATTAAATTTTTTAATTTATTTCTATCTATCTTTCCATTTACGTTTAATGGCATTTCATAAAGTGCTATAAATCGTGTCGGTAGCATATATTTTGGTAAAATCTTGCCTAAATATAGTAAGATTTCCTTTTGTGAAATAGCAAATTGTGAAGTATAAATTAATATAATAGCATCATTATATAATGCGCATGCACTGTCTATGCCATTAAGAGATAGTGCAGCTGTCTCTATCTCGCCAAGTTCTATGCGGTATCCCATATGTTTGATTTGAAAATCTTTACGTCCTTTATACATTAGCTCGCCACGATCATTATAGTAGGCTAGATCACCAGTGCGATAAATTTGCTCTGGGTATTCTAGGTTTAAAGGATTTTGTGTAAAAGCACTAGCAGTTTTTGCTGGGTCATTATAATAACCTAGTGCTAAGCTACTGCCTTTTATGCAAAATTCTCCGACAACATTTTTTTGTGTTATTAGCTTGTCGTTTTCGTCTAAAATCAACACTTCTGTATTTTCGCAAGGTTTTCCGATAGGTAGTATCTCGGTGTCACTAAATTCTCTATCCACATTATAATAGGTGCAAACCACGCCTACTTCTGTAGCTCCACCTGTATTTACACACACGGCATCTGGTAGATGCTTTTGCCAATACATTAGATGCTTTGTTGGCATTAGTTCGCCGCCGCAAATTATTGTTTTTATGCAAAGCTTTCTATCTTTTAAAAGATCTAGCTTTGCTATATTTGAAAGTATCGAAGGAACCCAAAATATAAAATTTACGTTTTGAGACTCCAAAAACTCGACTAATTTAATGGGAAAGGTAAATAACTGCTCGCTAACTAAAATAAGTGTCGCGCCGACAGCCATAGTTACATAAATATCTGATGTTGATATATCAAAAACGAGTGGAGATTGATTTGCTATGATTAAATTTTCGTCTAATTTATACTCTTTTACGATCCAATCAATATAATCTATAATTGATCTATGTGGCAACGTTACGCCCTTTGGAACGCCTGTTGAGCCTGAAGTATTTAAGATATAAATTGGATCAGTATCGATCGTATTTTCATAATTTGTTATATCGAATTTATCTTTTTTGCTTAGATCTATTTCGTCAAATACTATTAAATTTACGTTTAAATTTTTTAAAATTTCGGCGTGTTTCGTATCTGTGACAATAAACTCAAGCTTTAAATTTTTTATGATCGCTTCAAGCCTATGCACAGGATTTTTGACATCTAGCGGCACATAAAAACAACCGTTATAAAGTATTCCCAAAAAAGACTTTATAGCATTTATGCTTTTTGGCAAAAAAACGCCAATAGGTCTATTTCTAACTATATTTAAGCTTTGCAAATGTGCAGCGATCGCCTTTGCTTGAAAATTTAGCTCACTAAAATTTATACTTTCTTTTTCATCTTTTATCGCCGTTTTGAGAGGAAATTTTAAAGCCGAATTTTGTAAGTAGGAGAGTATATTTCTTTGCATTTTCTACCTTGTTTGTAGTGGTTAAAATTTTAGTTTAATTTTATTATATCTTAGTTAAAATCAAACTAAAACTTTTAAGGAGAATTTAAGATGGATACAAAAGCAAAGATGGAACTTGTTGCTGAGCTTTTAGAACTTGAAGTTGGTGATTTTACCCCAGAGACGAAGCTTGAAGAGCTTGAAGAGTGGGACTCTTTAGCAGCCATCTCTTATGTCGTAATGATGGATGAACATTTTGGTGTAACAGCAAATCCAAATGATGTAAGAAATTTTAAAACTGTTCAAGATATATTAGATAGTATGAATTAATGGCTTTTGATCATATAAAAAATGTAAAGATTTCAGCAGTTTGTTGCGCTGTGCCAGAAGATAAACTTACTATAGACGACTTTTATCAAAGATTTGATAAAGAAAGAGTGGATAGATTTGTAAGTGATACTGGCATTAAGCAAAAATTTTATAGTAAAAACAACAAGACTATAACGTCTGATCTCTGTTTTGCTGCAGCCGAAGAGATAATAAGAAAAAAAAATATATCAAGAGATGAGATAGACGCTCTTATCTTAGTGACGCAAAGCCCTGATTACAATGTGCCAGCTACGGCAATAACTTTGCAATATAGACTAGGGCTCTCTCAAGAGTGCATAGCTTATGACATAAATTTAGGTTGCTCTGGTTATATCTATGGCTTACATACGGCGGCATCGATGCTACAAAGCGGATATTTAAAAAAGGTTATATTACTAGCAGGAGAAGTAACTGAGCCTAGTGTTGTATTTGGAATACGCGAAAATATGCCTAGTGTATTTGGTGACTTAAACGATCTTCTTTTTGGAGACTGTGGAAGTGCGACTTTGATCGAATATGATGAAGGAAATGAGGGCATAAGATTTGCTTTGCAAACTATGGGAGAAGGATTTAAGGCTATAGGAGCTTGCTATGGAACTAGATATGCATATGCAGGACATCCAAAATTTGATTTGTCTTTGCATATGGATGGGCTAGCCGTAGTATCTTTTAGTATAACAAAGGTTCCAAAGTTATTTAAGTCTTTTTTTGAAAAATTTCAAGCATCTATAGATGATTATGACTCTGTGTTATTACATCAAGCTAATAAGTCTATGATCGACACGATAGCTAAAAAAATAAAAGCACAAGACAAATTGCGTTTAAGTCTCGAAAGATATGCTAATACTTCATCGGCTAGTGTTCCTAATGCTATGTGCGACTACTACGGCAATAAAGATAAAGATGAAAGCATTAAAGTTATAATGTCTGGTTTTGGCATCGGATTATCACTAGGTGTTGCAGATACATATATCAATCCAAAAGATATTTTGCCTATCATCAAAACAGATATTACATGGAATGAAGGTAGATCAAAAGTACTTGAAGCCAATGATAAATCTAAAAAATAAAAAAATACTAATAATTGGCTGTGGTGCTATAGGTGGTGCAGCGGCTGAAATTTTGAATGAGCTAGGTGCAAAGGTTGTTATAAGTGATAAAGATGAGCTTGTTTTAGATAAAATTTTATCAAATTTAGACAAACGGCAACATCATAAAGTAGTTTTTGATGTAAGACAAGTAGATCAAATAAAAAATTTTATAAAAAAAGTTGTTATTGTTGATGGCCTAAAGCTAGATGGGCTGGTTTATGCTGTAGATAAAAATTTAACCGCATCTTTAATGGATGCCTCGTTAGAACTTTTACAAGATGTTATGATGGTAAATTTCTTTGCTTTTATTGAGGTGATTAAGGCTTTTATCAGCGAAGAAGTTTATAACCTAAATAGTAGCATAGTGGCAGTTTCAAACTATGCATCACTAGGGGCTGATAAAGGGCAAATAGCCTACGGTGCATCAAGAGCAGCGATGGATAACAGTATGCCTGCGATCGCAAAAGAAATTTACCATAAAGGTATAAGAATAAATTCTATACGACCAGCTATAGTGCAAAGCGACAAGCAGCTTAGTGAGCGAGAAAAAGAACTAGTCGCTATGATGCAAACTGGTCCGATAGATCCTAAAATTTTAGCTCATCAGATAGCTTTTTTACTAAGTGATGCATCAAGTGGCGTTTATGGCAGGCATTTTGATGTTAGAGGCTATCTGGTATGATGAATTTTAAAAATAAAAAAATTTTAATAACTGGAGCAAGCTCTGGCATAGGCAGGCAAATAGCGATCCAGCTAAGTGAACTTGGCGCAATCGTAGTGCTAGTTGGACGCGATGAAGCTAGATTAAATGAGAGTTTAAATTTAATGGCTAACCCATCAGCACATAAGGCATTTGTATATGATCTGCAAAATATAGATGACATTATGAACTTTGTTAAGGACGCTTTAGCTGATGGTGTAAAATTTGACGGCTTAGTTCATGCCGCAGGCGTTCCAGCCATTTACCCTATTAAAGTTTTAGACTACGAAATATTTGAAAAAGCTTTTAAAATAAATGCCTATTCTTTTATTGAACTAATAAAGCAAATTTCAAAAAAACAAAATTCAAATGATAATGTAAGTGCAGTATTTATATCGTCTGTTTTAACTAAAACCGCTGCAAAAGGACAACTTCCTTATATTGTTAGCAAAGGAGCTTTCAACGTTGCAGCAAAATCAATCAGCAATGAATTATCTAAGAGAAATTTTAGGTTAAATACCATAATAACTGGTGCTGTAATGACCAAGATGGTAAAAGAAACCGACGCTTATCGTATGCTTAGAGATGAAATACAAATACTGCCAGATAGTTTTAAAATTTTATCTGCTAACGAGGTAGCAAGTATGACAATATTTTTGCTAAGCGATAGTGCAAGATATATAATTGGTGAAAATTATTTTATGGATGGAGGCTATTTTTAATGAGTATGGAGCTATTTTCGGATATTAAAGGACAAGTTTATACCCTTAATGATGTAACAAGTGCCATGAAAAATTTAGGTGCCAATAAAGCTAAAATACTTTATGTTCATACCGATATCGGATTTGGCAAACCAATTTTAAAAAGAAAAGATTTTATCGCAAAGCTTTATGAAAGTATTCTAGCATTGGGCATAAGAACGCTCATTTTTCCAACATATACATTTAGTTTTTGTAACCGTGAAATTTATGATATAAAAAATTCAAAAACCCCCATGGGGATGCTAAACGAATATGCTAGATGTCAAAATGGGGCGTTTAGAACAAAAGATCCACTTATGTCGGTTTGTGTCATTGGTGAAGTGCCTAGCGAATTAAAAAATATCTCAAAATTTTCATGTGGCAAAGGGAGTGCATTTGAGATAATGGCACAAAGTGACGAAAATATGTTTTTGTTTTTTGGTGCGAAGCCTACTGAGTGTTTTACTTTTTTTCACTATGTTGAATCAATATACGGTGTACCTTACAGGTATGATAGAGATTTTAGTGGCGAAATAATAGATGAAAATGGTGTAAAATCAAACGATACATACAAACTTTGCACCCTTTATGATACTGTAATACCTTACATAGATATGAAGTTGCAAGACAGACTAGAAGCCAAAAATATCTTAAAAAGATCACCACTAGGTGAAAAAGAGCTAATGTTAATAAAAGGTAAGAGTTCATTTGATGAGGCAATGGGTTGGCTAAAGGAAGATATAAATGTATTTCTTAAAAGACCTTATGATTTGTATCCACTTGGTAAAAGCTACTCTTATGGTGGTGTAGTAAGCGTAAAATAAGGATAAAAATGCAAGAAAAAATAAGAGAAATTTTAGTAGATATTAGACCTGAATATGATTTTTTGGAAGATAAAGATTTTATCGAAGCGGGTATGTTAGATAGTTTTGATGTTCTTACTTTGGTGACTGAGTTGGAAGAGAAATTTAATATAAAAATAGATGGTGGTGATATATTGCCAGAAAACTTCAGCAGTATAAATGCGATAAAAGATCTACTTATTAAAAGTGGCGCTAAAGTCCAATGAAAACTAAATTTTATGGTAAAAAAATTTCAGGCATGCTGGTTTTGTTGCCAGAAAATGAATTTACTTTCGAAGAGGATATGAAATTTAACTCACTCTCTGAAAAGCAAAATTTAAAGCTTAAAAATACTATGGGCTATGATCGCCATAGGTTTTTTAAAGATGATTCTTATATATCTCAAATAGCAACTTATGGGCTAAATTATCTTTTTGAAAATGGTTTATTAAAAAGAGATGAAATTTCAGCCCTTGTTGTTGCAACTATAACGCCTGACTTCTTGATGCCATCTACATCAAATTTGATAATGGCTTCAGCAAATTTAAATAGTGAAACCTTTTGCATGGACACAAATCAACAATGTGCTGGCTTTGTAAATGGTTTATTTGAGGCTTTTATGCTCTTAAATAATGATGATGCTAAAAAAGTAGTATTGATAACTGGCGATGTTTTGTGTAAAAATCCAGATAGAAGCAATACAAGTAGTTATCCCTTAGCAGGTGATGCAGTATGCATTACTATAGTAGAAAACGATGGAGATAACTCTCCTGCTTATTTTCACTCTGTAGTAAATACAGAAGGTTATGATGCTCTTATCTTTCCGTCAATGGGCTATAGGCGTGTTACTGACGAAGAGAGGGCAAAATTTGCAAGCTCTAAATATGGTGGTTGTGATTGTTTAGAGTGCATCCATATGGATGGGCAAGCTGTATTTCAATACGTTATGCAGGATGTACCAAAATATATAAATGAAACCTTGGAATTTTCAAAAAAAAATAAAGATGAAATGGCATATTATTTCTTTCATCAGCCAAATAAATTTATGGTAGATAAACTAGCACAAAAGCTAGGAGTTTCAAGTCAAAAGGTTCCAAGTAATGTTGTTACATTTTATGGCAACTCAAATAGCTCAACCATCCCTGTGTGTATGGTACATAATGCAAAGGATGAGCTTTTGGGAGAAAAACGTTTATGTATGCTAGCTGGATTTGGTGCAGGATTAAACTATGCAGGCATAGTGATGGAGCTTGGCAAATTTGATTTTTGCGAGATGGTTGTAACGGAATTTTAAAAACAGCCTATTTTTCAGAATTTATATTTGCATCTCTTTTATCTCGTAAAGCTTATCAAAAAGCTTTCTTGATTTTGTATTTTTTACAATGTCATTATCAAACTCAAATAATTCTGCAATATAGTGATATGAATCGCCATTTTTGCTTGATGATATGGTCTTTCCGCCATATCCAACTCTAAGCACTCTGCTATTTTCGATCTTTATATCATAAGATATAAATTTGATCCCAAGCTTCCAGCATATAAACATCATGCAGTTATGAAGCACTACTCCGCCACCTTCAAATTTATACAGCTCATCTACTAAATAATACCCAACATAAAATGATCCGTCTTCAAGTTTTTTAAAATTTATTACGGCGTAGTCTTTATCATCACATGTTATTAAAAAGGCAAAAAAGATGTCCTTTTTTTCTAGAAGTTTATGATAGTCGTTGTGCTGCTTGGTAGTTATAAGCTCAGTCGAATTTGAAACAACTCTAACGAATTCTTGATTACGATATTTTAGAATTTGCATATATTTTTCATGAGATAAATTTAAGAAATTTATGATCCTTAGCTCTTTTTTTTTCATTTTGTACCTTTTGATCTTTGCAGTGCCTCATACAAAAATTCAGCCCTTTGCCAGTCATCCAGTGTGTCTATATCCTGCACTAAATGACGTGGTAAAACGATAGGAATACTATCTTGTCCAAAAAAAACATCATCACTTGATGAGATGTCTAAATTTGCCCAATAAAATTGCCCTGCGTCTTGATAGGCTTCTTCTAGATCTTGACTTCTCTTGACAAAATTTTCTTTCCAAAACATCTCGCATCTGCCATCATCTGTAATTTTAAATGTTCGCCAAATAGGAAAAGGCATAGATGTGCAAGAAAAAGCGTATTTTGCATTTGAGTTAGATAGTTTTTCAAACCCTAGCCTTAGGTATTTTTCATCGATTAGCGGAGCAGTAGCGTAAATGGTGCAAACAAATTTTATTTGCTCGCCACTATTTTTTAAAAAATTTATGGCGTGCTCTATGACTGGGCCTGTTGTGGTAAAGTCATCGCTTAGCTCTTTTGGACGCATAAATGGGACACTTGCACCAAACTTTTGAGCAATGTCCGCTATCTCATCATCGTCTGTTGAAACGATAATCTCATCAAATAGCTTTGTGTTGATCGCCGCCTCGATGCTATATGCGATCATGGGCTTACCAAAAAATGGTTTGATGTTTTTTCTAGGTATCCTCTTGCTGCCGCCACGTGCCGGGATAATGGCTATTGTTTTTTCTTGCATTTTTTACCTTATGTTTTTGGCTGATTATAGCCTAGCAAGTAAAATTTTATGATAAAATCAAACTAAAACTATGGAGTAAAATATATGAAAATAGCAAATTTTGATACCGATAAAAATGTCCTTTTGATTGCCGAACTTTCAGCAAACCATTCTGGTAGTTTAGAGCTTGCTATTGAGACTATTAAGGCTGCAAAAAGAGCTGGAGCAGATGCAATAAAATTACAAACCTATACTGCTGATAGTCTTACTTTAAATTCAAAAAATGATGACTTTATGATAAAAGGCGGACTTTGGGACGGCTATGACCTATATAGCCTTTATGAAGAAGCTCTAACTCCAAGAGAGTGGCATGAAAAACTTTTTCAAGTGGCAAAAGAAGAGGGGCTTATTTGTTTTTCAAGTCCATTTTGTAGCGACGATGCTGATTTTCTAGAGCAATTTAATCCACCAGCATATAAGATTGCTAGTTTTGAAGTGACAGATTATGATTTTGTAGAGCATATAGCCAAAAAAGGCAAGCCAGTTATTATCTCTACTGGTATAGCCACAGAAGAAGAAATTTATGATGTGGTAAAAATTTGTAGAGATTGTGGCAATGAAGATGTCGCTCTTTTAAAATGCACATCAAGCTATCCAGCACCACTTGAAGATATGAATTTACGCACTATTGCAGATATGAAGGCTAAATTTAATGTTACCCCCGGTTTTTCAGATCATACTTTAGGGATTGTAGCGCCAGTTGTAGCCGTTAGCCTAGGTGCAAGGATAGTTGAAAAGCACTTTATCCTAAACAAAGAAGTAAAAAGTGTAGATGAGGCATTTAGTCTTGACGAGATGGAATTTAGACAGATGGCAGATGCCGTAAGAGATACTGAAAAACTACTAGGAAGTGTGACCTATGAGCTAGATCAAAAAGCAGCATTAAATCGATATGGTGCTCGCTCACTTTATGCAAGCGCAGATATAAAAAAAGGTGAAATTTTTAGTGAGAAAAATGTAAGGAGTATTCGACCTTTTTTTGGGTTGCATCCGAAATTTAAACATGAATTACTAGGTAAAAAAGCAAAAAGAGATATAAAGTTTGCTGCAAGATTAACGATAGAGGATTTAAAATGAGTAAAAAAAATAGTAACCAAATTGGTGATAAAACTAAATTATCTGATAATGGCGGAGCAAAAGTTCAAAATCCAATATTTCAAAAAAACCTTCAAGCACTTTTTCAACAAGATGAAATTCTAGCAGCTAGGCTTTGGTCTATTGTTGGTAATAAAGATTATGAAATCTTTATGGGAAAAGACCCTATTGATATAAATTTAATAAACAAACATACTTTTAAATATATATATGATAATCCAGCTGCCGATATCCTAAAACTACTTGAAGATACTGAAAAGGGCTATAAGCGTTATCCGATGCTATTTTTTTATGGTCTTGGCAATGGCATACTTTATAAAGCTCTAGCAAAAAATGAAACTCATCAAAAAATTGTAGTCGTTGAGCCAGAGATCGAAATTATATATCTTGTTTTAAACGTCATTGATCTATCAAGTGAGCTAACAAGCGGACAGATAATACTTTTTTACTCAAAATTTGCAACTTATACGCATTTTTATTATATGGTAACAGAGGCTAAGCTAAATTCATACGCAAAGACTTACGACCTTAAAGTTCATACCCCTTTTTATGACCAGTTTGAAGAAGACTATGTAAGGATAAACAAAGAGATCACAAGAGCATTTTCTCAGATAGCTGTTTCTCATGGCAATAGTATTGATGATCTTTTGCTTGGCACGAGACAAAACTGCGAAAATTTAGCATATATGATTAAAAACTACTGTTATACAAGCCTTGTTAAAAAAAGATATGGTCTTATGGATACGGCTATTATAGTCTCAACTGGTCCGAGCCTTGATAAACAACTTAATACACTTAAAAAATTCGCACCATATGTTACAGTTATAAGTGTTGATGCTTCTTATCCTATATTAGCAAAACATGATATAGCTCCTGATTATGTAATGTCTATGGAAAGAGTATTGCCAACTTCAACTTTTTTTGAAAAAGTGCATCCAAATATTGATAAAAATATATATTTTGTTGTAGCTTCTGTTACACACAAGCAAACTATAAAAAACATATTGCCAAGAAGGCTGGTATTAACTATGAGACCTCAGCAAGAAGAGCAAATGTTTGGTATGAAAAGATATGGATATTTGGGCATTGGGCACAGTTGTGCCAATATGGCATATCAATTAGCGTATGTTTTAGGTCACAAAAATATTGTTTTTATAGGACAAGACTTAGCTTTTGCACCAGATGGCAAGAGCCATGCTACTGGACATGCTTTTGCGCAAGCTGATGAGAATATATTTGTTAAGGCTTATGGAGGAGTTGGAGAGGTTAGAACAACATATGTTTGGACATTGTTTAAGAATCAGTTTGAAAATGACATTGCTCAATCAAGTTTGGAAAGCATCAAGTCTTATAATTGCACAGAAGGCGGCGCTAGGATAGAAGGAACCATAGAAAGATCATTTTTAGATGTTATGGGGGAGCTTTGCAAAGACAAAAAGGCAAAGACACTACCTAACATTAGAAAAGATAGTGAAACTACTATAAATAAGAATTTACTAAAAGCCTATGAAGTAATAAAGACAAAGGTAAAAATCCAAAGCCAAGTAAAACATCAAATAGAAAAAGTCTTTTTGGATGTAGTGCCTAGCATAGATAAGTTGCTCAAACTCGACAATGAAAATAAAATAACCGAAAAGCATTTTAATGAGCTTCTTAAAATAACTAAAAAAATAGATAAGCTTAAAGACATAATTGCAAAAAAAAGTTATCAAAAATATATAGAAAATGTTATACAAATTTCAGTTTATTATCAAGAGCTTGAGCTAGCTAAAATCTCTGTTGCACCAAGTGATACGACACTACAAAAAGTCAACAAACTTCTTATGTGGGTTGAAATGCATAAGTACTGGATGTTCTCTGCAGCGGGCGGTCTAAATGCCGATATAGAAGTTACTAAAAAGGCTTCAAAAGCACTTGTAACTGAGCTTAAAAAGAGAAAGTTAATAACTAAAAATGAGATAGGAAGTGTAAAAGAGAATTTTACGCTAAGTATATAGATAAATTTGCAAGTAAAAATTTAATTTTTACTTGCACTTATATTATTTTTTTGCAGTATCTATATAAATTAAACACGACAAATCCTTTAAATCACATCTAAATTTAAAACGATCAACAAACAAATCTATATTTTGGTTATTTTATTTATTGTAAAACCCCAAAGACTAGCTTTGGGGCTGGGGGTTTGCGTATTGTAAAAGCATTAACACATTAGGGCTTTGCTACTGCAACAAAGCCCTATTTAAAACTTAATTTAACTAGCTACGTTATTGTAGAAGTTTCATTACGTTTTGCTGTACGCTGTTTGCTTGACTCATAGCATAAGCACCTGATTGAGCTAGGATGTTATGTTTTGAGAAGTTAGCAGACTCGCTAGCAAAATCTACGTCCCTGATTTGTGATTCTGCTGATTTTACGTTAACTTGAGTTACAGTTATGTTGTTAACTGTAGCTTGAAGTTGGTTTTGAACTGAACCAAGGTCTGAACGAACTTGATCAAGTGTTTTTTGAGCTGACTCAGCGATACTCATAACAGCCATCGCACCGCGAAGTGTCATAACACCTGCAGATTGATTTTTATCGAGGCCCTTACTCATTCTTTGGAAGCCCATAGCATCAGCTAGTTTAGCGTCTATTTGTCCTCTTACATCTCTAAGAGAAACAGATTGTTGAGCACCACCATCAGTAGAGAATGCTGTATCAAGCTTGAAGGCAGCTGTTGCTGATAGCTTAATATCCCTACCATCAAGACGAACAAGGTTTAGTCTACCAACAAATCCTTTTGTTATGTTATTGCCTTTGCCTCCAAGGCCTTTTTCAATATCTCCACCAGTTGCAACAATGGCACGTCCATCACGGCTTGTTAGCACCATTTCGCCTGTTTCAGCATCAACTGAAGCCTCAACGCCAGTTTGATCTTTAACAGAGTTGATAGCATTTACTAGTGCGCCATTTGAGTCATTTTTCTTAACATCTAGGTCGCCTATTTTAACGCCGTTGATTGTTAAAGACTTAATTAGACCACCTTCAATTGCTTTGCCAGCCTTCCATGTAACGTCAGCTGTAGCTCTAACACCAGTTTTATCAGCAACTTTGTTGATGTTTTCTGCTAATGCACCAAGGCCTTTACCAATACCAGTTGAGATAACAGCAGATGTAACGCCTACATCATTTACGCCATCGACGTTAAGGAATTTAAGTTTTATTTCGCCCATAGCTGTAAGTAGTTTTGAACTCTCAAAACGTGTAAGACCGATCTTGTCAGATGTAGTCGCACCAATACTTGCTTTAACAGTTTGGTTTGAGTAAGCACCTATTTGGAACTCTTTATTAGAGAATGTTCCGTTTAGTAGTTGCTGACCATTAAATGAAGTAGTGTTACCGATATTGTCAAGCTCTTCCATTAGACGAACGACATCGGCCTGCAATGCTTGGCGTGATTGAGTTGTTTGGCCGTCTTGAGCTGATTGAGTAGCTTTAGTCTTGATAGTATCAAGAATTTTTAACTGCTCGTCCATAGCTTTGTCGGCAACTTGAATGATACCAATAGCATCATTACCATTTGCAATAGCTTGACCTAGAGCTGAAGCCTGGCTTCTTAAGCTATCTGCGATAGATAGACCTGAAGCGTCATCTGCAGCTGTTTGAATTCTAAGACCAGAACTAAGTTTGTTAAGTGACTTAGATAGGTCAACGTTGTTGCTAACTGCGTTAGCGTGTGTGTTAAGTGCGTTTACGTTTGTGTTAATACGAAAACTCATTGTAAATCCTTTTATGTTTTAAGTTACGACTTCATGTCGCACGAAAACTATATCGATCGGTTTTTAAAAAAGTTTAGAGCTATGCATAAAAATTTTTTACAAAAATAAAAATTACTCGCCATCTAAAAAATTTTTCACACGTTACACTCTAAAAAATATTTCTGCTACAATTACGCCAAAAAATTTAAAGGCTATATATAAATGAAAAGCTTAATCATCGTGGAATCTCCCGCAAAAGCAAAGACTATAAAAAATTTCTTAGATAAAAGCTACAACGTCATCGCCTCAAAAGGTCATATCAGAGACCTGCCAAAAACGAGCTTTGGCATCAAGATAGAAGATGATAAATTTACCCCAGAATACCGCATCAGCAGCGATCACTCCGCCATCGTAAAAGAGATAAAAGAGCTTGCTAAGGGTGCTGATGAAATTTATCTCGCGACCGATGAGGATAGAGAGGGTGAGGCGATCGCGTTTCACATCGCAAATGCCATCGGCAAAGAGCCAACCAGCCTGCCTCGCATCGTCTTTCACGAGATCACCAAAAGTGCCATACAAAACGCTCTAAAAAGCCCAAGACACGTCGATATGAATAGCGTTAATGCCCAGCAAACAAGGCGTTTGCTAGACCGCATAGTTGGCTACAAGCTAAGCCCGCTTTTAAATTTAAAGATACAAAAAGGACTAAGCGCTGGCCGTGTGCAAAGTGCGGCGCTAAAGATAATAGTCGATCGCGAGCGTGAAATTCAGGCATTTAAACCAGTTCAATACTACACTATTGACACCGTTTTTAAAAAAGATCTAGACGCCGAGCTAGTTAAATTTGAAAACCAAAAGATCGAAAAGCTAACCATCCAAAATCCAGACCGCGCAAAATATATCATTGAAAATTTACAAAATGAGAAATTTAGCGTCCGTGAGATCGAGAGCAAGGATAGAAAGATCCAGCCAAGCCCGCCATTTATGACTTCAACACTTCAGCAAAGTGCGAGCAACCGCCTTGGTTTTAGCCCTAAAAAAACGATGATGATCGCGCAAAGCCTCTATGAGGGCGTGCAAACAAACGAGGGTTTCATGGGTGCGATCACATATATGAGAACGGATAGCTTAAATTTAGCCAAAGAGGCCGTCACAGCCGCTAGAGAGCACATCCTTCAAAACTACGGCAAAGAGTACTTGCCGGCCAAAGCGATCAGCTACACGACAAGCTCAAAAGGTGCGCAAGAAGCCCATGAGGCGATCCGCCCTACAAATTTAAACTTCACACCGCAAATCGCCGCTAAATTTTTAGAAAAAGATGCGCTCAAACTTTATACGCTCATCTACAATAGATTTTTAGCCTGCCAAATGAGCGCATGTGTAAGCCAAACGCAAAACGTCTATGTCGCAAGCGAAAAAGGCGAGTTTAAGATAAGCGGCAGAAAAGTGCTATTTGACGGCTTTTACAAGGTTTATGGCGAGCTTGATAAGGATAAAATTTTGCCAAATTTAAAAAAGGGCGACGAGATGAGCCTGCAGAGCATAAAAAGCACGCAAAACTTCACCGAGCCACCAGCTAGGTACTCTGAAGCTGGCCTTGTTAAAAAGCTAGAAAGCCTAGGAATTGGCCGCCCAAGCACCTACGCACCGACCATCTCGCTGCTAACATCAAGAGACTACGTAAGGATCGAGAAAAAGCAGCTCATACCAAACGAGATCGCATTTAGCATGATAGGCGTTTTGGAGGAGCACTTTAGCAACATCGTCGATAGCGAATTTACCTCGCATCTTGAAGAAAAGCTCGATGAGATCGCACTTGACAAGGCTGACTGGCAAAAGGTACTAAGCGACTTTTACTATCCATTTATGGAGAAAATCAGCGCTGGCAAAACTGGCATAAAAAGCCTAAAAACAGCCACTCCGATCGGCGAGAAGTGCCCAGAGTGCGGAAGCGAGCTAGTGCTTAGAAAGGGCAGATACGGCGAGTTTATCGCTTGCTCAAATTTCCCAAAATGCAAATACTCAAGAAACGTTGCAAAAGATAATGAAAAGAGTGCAGAGGATAGCACTGCAACGGCAGCTAAGCCAAAACGCGAGCTTAAAAAACTTGACGTGCCATGTCCAAAATGTGGCGGCGAGATCGTAGAGAGATTTAGCAGGCGTGGTAAATTCTATGGATGTGCTAACTATCCAAAATGCGACTTCATCTCAAACTACGAGCCAGTCGCACAAAAATGCGACGAGTGCGGCGGCGATATGATCAAAAAAGAGCTTAAAAAAGGCACTTTTATAGAGTGCACAAAGTGCAAGAAAAAGACGTTAGTTTCTGAAAACTAAAAACTTCTAGCCAAATTTAAGCCCACTAGCCTAAATTTGGCTTTTATAAATTTGGACTTTAAATGCCTGAAACTATCACACAAGTTAGCCAGTATAAAGGGCAAAAGAGCCTAGTGATAAACTGCACGCAGCTAGGCGACAGCTTCACGCCGCAGTATAAAACCGCCAAGCAAAAAAGAGCCGTGCTTGATGAGTGGTGCGACTTTTTAAGAAGTGAGCAAGAGGCATTTGATGAGCTTAGCTTTTGCACGAAAATGCCTCAGGAGCTCTTTGACGCGGTGTGCTGCCAAAGAAATTTAAAGAGCCTTCACATCAAATGGGGCTCGTATGAGAGCCTCGACGCGCTGGCAAATCTTTCTAGCCTAAAGAGCCTTTTTATAGGCTCAGGAGCTAGTGTAAAAAGCATCGCACCGATCGCTAAACTTGCCGTACTTGAAAGCCTTGCGGTGGAGAATTTTCAAAAGATAAGCGACTACTCTGAGTTTTCAAATTTACAAAATTTAAAGAGCCTAGAGATCAGCGGAGACGGACTTTCGCCTAAATTTATCCACATAGATAGCCTAGAGTTTTTACGCCAGATGCCAGGACTTACGAGCCTTGTGATCTTGGTGGCTAGGATAAAGAGCAAGGACTACTCGCCTATCTTGTCTCTAAAATCCCTCACTCACCTCAGTTTGCCGCCACAGCATGCACTTTTTGGACTTTTTGACGAGCTTAGTGCTTTGCCAAATTTAAAAACAGGGCTTTTAAAAGAGAGAGCTGAAATTTATAAGAAAAAGTGATGCTGTAAAATTAAATTTTTCGCATAGTTTTATTTCTAAGAGCAAATTTTAAAATTTGCTTGACACTTACATGATGATAAAACGTATGCGGCACGATAGCGCTATCGCATACACATCTAACGTGCGAGGGATTTTTACTCGGACTTTGTCTCGTAACTGTAAGCAGACCGTAACTCGAGTCCCCCTTGTCTCCCTTTTGAATAAAAAAATTTACAAATTTAATAAAGCTGTTTTGCAAATTTTAAAATTCCATTCACTCGCAAGAATTGACTACTAAAATTTGGCTTTGCTTATCGCTTAGCTCAAATTTAAGAGCCTTTTTGGCTCTTAAATTCTTTCTAGTAAATTTACATATATAAATAGGTATGTGATTTTTTAAATTTATTTTTTTACAAATTTAATCAAGCTGTCTTTGTAAATTTTAAAATTTACTTGACACCTATCTAATTTAACAAAGCAATTCTGCAAATTTTAAAATCTTACTCACTTGCCTTAGCGGGCTACTGAATTTAGACCTCATAGCCACTCGCCACTAAATTTAGAGCAGTGATATGCCAGCTCTAATTTTAAAATTTATCCGTTTTTTCGTAAATTAAAGACGATCATACTTAAATTTTAAACCTACCAAAGCTATAATACACCCCAAAAAAAGGATAAAAATGAAGACAATTATGCTTTGTGCGATATGCTCCGTCACTCAGGGAAACTGCGCTGAGGACTGCGCTTATTGCACGCAAAGTGCCAAAGCTGGCGCTGATATCACAAAATTTAAAGAAAAAAGCGTGCAGCAGGTGGTTGACGAAGCCAAAATAGCATATAAAAACCACGCTATTGGCTTTTGCTTAGTCACAAGTGGCGCCAGGCTAAATGATAAAAAAACCGACTATATCGCATCTTTAGCAAGAGCTGTGCATAAAGAAGTGCCAAATTTGATGCTCATCGCATGTAACGGCATGGCGACTTACGAGCAGCTTTGCGAGCTCAAAAATGCTGGCGTTTTTAGCTACAACCACA
>NZ_CABPVA010000003.1:143520-162849 GCF_902460595.1 Campylobacter concisus | reverse complement strand
CTTTCCGCTAACCACGCTTGGCGTAAATGTGCTTGGCAGCTTCATTATAGGCGTTTTATTTTGTCTAAATTTAAGCCAAAGTGTGAGGGTTTTCTTAGTCGTTGGCATACTTGGCGGCTTTACCACGTTTTCAAGCTTTAGCCTTGATAGCGTTAAATTTTTACTAGAAGGCGAACTCATAAAAGGCTTTTTAAATATATTTTTAAACCTTATCCTTTGCCTGATCGCAAGCTATTTTGGCATTTTGCTTGGTAAAAATTTGTGAGAGCTTGCAAATTTAACAGAGCTGTTTATAAATTTAAATTTTGTTAGATTTTTTAACTGTATGTGGCACGACAGTGCTATCGCATGCACCTCCAACGTGCGAGGGGTTTTTACTTCGACTTCGTCTCGTAACTGCAAGCAGACAGGGGATTTAAAAAGGGGGATAAGGGGACGGCCTCGTAACTCGAGTCCCCTTGTCTCCCTTTTGAATAATTTGAATAAAAAGAAAATTTGCAAATTTAATAAAGCTATTTTGCAAATTTTAAAATTCCATTCACTCGCAAGAATTGACTACTAAAATTTGACTTCGCTTTCAGCTTAGCTCAAATTTTAGAGCCGAAATTGCTCTTAAAATTTACTTGACGCTCACCGATATACAAACGCATGCAGTGCGTAGCTTCGCCACATGCGCCCCTCTACCTAGCTTCTATCTTTGGCATCTGCAGCATAAAATTTCTAGCTTCGCTTAAAAGCACTGGTTTGAGCGCATCTGCTGAGGTTTTTGGGTCGTAAATTCTCTCATACGAAAGCATTAAAACTCCATCTTTTTTAAGCAAAAAGTGGATTATTTCTATATTTTTGCTCTTAGTTTCATCTTTTATAAGAGCTAAAATTTGATCATTTTCTTCGCTAAAAAGCACATTTTTATCTTGCTTAAGAGCCTTTTTTAGCTCTTCTAGCTCGCTTTTTGTCTTGACATCTTTGTTAAACTTTACTCTAAAAGAGGCAAAGTGCTCGTCCATGTTTTCGTTTTTTAAAAAGTAAAAGCTCTCGTTTTTGACCACTTGCTTCTTATAAAATGTGCTCCCATCAAACCTAAAACTCTCAACCAAGCTTAGCTCATCTGCCAAAGAAATGACACCAAAAAACAGCAAAACAAAAAGGCTAAATTTACGCATAAAATTTCACTCCAAATTTCTAAAAATAGCCACCATTTTGCCCAAATTTCGCTTAGCTTAATCAAAAAATAACAAAGCTTTTTATACAATCAGGCATTTTTATTTTAAGGATCTTTTTGCAGTTACACCAAGCAAGCGAGCTTAGCATCCTTGTCGTTTTGGCATTTATCGTCTTTGCTTCGCCTTATATTTCTAAAATTTTACGCATCCCAGTCGCGCCTGCTGAGATACTACTTGGAGCGGTTGCTGGCTACATCGGAGTTGTCGGCGAGAACGAGATGTTTAAGCTCATCAGCGAAGTTGGCTTTTTCTTTTTGATGTTTCTAGCTGGCATGGAGATCGATCTTAGGATGCTCATAAACATCGACCGTAAAATTTTGCGCCTTGGGCTCATCTATCTAGCGCTCATCTACGCTCTAGCCACAGCTTTGACGCTAGGACTTGAGCTTAGTCTGCTTTACATCATCATCATCCCGATAATGGCCGTTGGCATGATATTTACGCTATTTAAGGAGTATGGCAAGCAGCAAGAGTGGCTAAATTTAAGCATGCTAATCGCAACTATCGGCGAGCTTTTAAGCATCACGCTTCTAACATTTACCGCTGCTTACTTGCAGTTTGGAGCGAGCATAAATTTATGGCTAACGATTGGCTATTTGATCCTATTTTTGGCTATCAGCGTGCTTAGCTTTAAAATTTTGGACGTGCTTTTTTGGTGGTATCCGGGGCTTAAAGTAGTGCTTATGCCACACTACGACAAGGACGAGAAGGACATCAGGCTTTGCATCGCGGTATTTTTCACGATGATAGCCTTGATGCTCTATCTAAATTTAGAGGTCGCCTTTGGTGCGTTTATCGCGGGTATGTTTATCACGACATTTTTTGATCACAAAAAGGACTTGCCGCACAAGCTTTCAAGCTTTGGATTTGGCTTTTTGGTGCCGATATTTTTCATCCACATAGGCTCGACCTTTAAGCTTTCAAGCCTAGGATCTAGCGAAGTGATAAAGGATGCTATTTTTATATTTTTAGCGATGCTTGGCACGAGAGTTGTATCTAGTTTGCTCTTTTTGGGCAAGCTTGGCTTTAGAGGGATATTTTTATTTTCCGTTTCGCAGTCTATGCCGCTCACTCTTTTGATCGCAGTTGCTACTATCGCACACAAATCAGGCGAGATAAGTGACTATTCTTACTCATCTTTCATCCTAGCGAGCCTCGCACAAGCTATAATAGGAGCTATAATCATCAAAATTTTAATGCAATCAAAAAGCAAGGAGTAAAAATGTCATCAAATACAGCCACGCTGACCGACAACCGAACTGGCAAAAGCTATGAATTTCCTATTCTAAAAGGCACGATGGGGCCAGACGTCATCGACATATCGACCTTTTTTAGCGACACTGGGATGTTTACCTTTGACAGGGGCTATACCTCAACTGCGATGTGCCGCTCAGCCATAACCTACATCGACGGCCTAAAGGGTGAGCTCATGTATAGAGGCTACGACATCGCCTATCTGGCTGAAAATAAGACATTTTTAGACGTTGCCTACCTGCTTTTAAACAAAGAGCTACCAACTGGCGAGCAATATGCAAGCTTTAAAGATGAGCTCAAAAAAAGGAGCTTCATACACGAGGGCATGATGAAGCTATTTGATGCATTTCCAGACAAAGCGCACCCTATGGCGATCTTGCAGGCAGCAGTCTCAGCGCTAAGTGCCTTTTACTCAGACCACCTAAATATGGATAAGCCTGAAGAGTACCACGAGATGGCTATGAGGATAATCGCCAAGATCCCAACGATCGCAGCCTTTAGCTACCGCTACTCACGCGGCCTTCCTATCATATATCCAAATTTAGATCGTGGCTTTACTGAAAATTTCCTCTACATGATGAGGGGCTATCCATACGAGCACGTCGATCTTAAGCCAATCGAGATCAAGGCGCTTGATACGGTCTTTATGCTGCACGCTGACCACGAGCAAAATGCCTCGACTACGACTGTTAGGACAGTTGGCTCTACGCACGCACACCCATACGCATGTATAAGCGCAGGTATCGGCGCACTTTGGGGCTGGGCTCATGGCGGGGCAAACGAGGGTGTCATCCGCCAGCTTGAAGAGATCGGCTCGGTCGCAAACGTCGATAAATACATCGCTAGAGCAAAGGATAAGAACGATCCATTTAGACTAATGGGCTTTGGTCACAGGGTCTATAAAAACTTCGATCCGCGCGCAAAGGTGCTTAAAAAGATGAGAGATCAGCTGATGGATGAGATCGGCATTAGCTCAGAGCTCATAAAGATCGCCAACCGCATCGAAGAGATCGCGCTAAATGACGACTACTTTGTAAGTAGAAATTTATATCCAAACGTCGACTTTCACTCAGGGCTCATTTTAAAGGCGCTTGGCATACCAAATAATATGTTTGCCGTCATTTTCGTGATCGGTAGGACGCCAGGCTGGATCAGCCAGTGGATCGAGCTAAAAGAGCAAGAGAGCATAAAGATCGTCCGCCCAAGACAGCTCTACGTCGGAGAGACAAACAGAACACCAAAATGAGCGAGCTTTTAAATTTAGCCATCAAGGCAGCCATCGGCGCTGGGGGTGAGATAATGAAATTTTACTCATCTAATAGCCAGGCGCTTAAAGTCTGCCTAAAAGATGACAGCTCGCCGCTAACTAGCGCTGATCTAGCGGCAAATGAGGTGATACTAAAAGAGCTAAGCAAAAGCGGGATAAAAATTTGCTCTGAAGAGAGCATCTTGCAAGAGAGTGACAAAGATGAGTTTTGGCTAGTTGATCCCCTTGATGGCACGAAAGAATTTTTAGCTAGAAACGGCGAATTTTGCGTTTGTATAGCGCTTATAAAAGAGGCTAGACCGGTGCTTGGTGTCATTTTTATCCCAGTTAGCAAAGAGCTTTTTTACGCTGATGAAAACGGCGCTTTTAAAGAAATTTTAGGCGCTAATGATGAGGTCATAGAAAAACAAGATCTAAATGAAAAAACTAAAAGCTTAAACAACTTCATCTTTTCAAGCAGAAGAGGCGAGACGAAGAAGGTTGAGCTCATAAGAGATAGTTTAAATTTAGAGCAAAAATGCATCGGATCTGCCATTAAATTTTGCCGTTTAGCCGAGCTTGGCGGGATATATGTGAGATTTAGCCCAAGCTATCTTTGGGACAATGCTGCAGGCGAGGCGGTAGTGAAATTTAGCGGTGGCAAGGTCTTAAACGCTAGCGACAGATGCGAGCCAAGCTACAAGCTAGCTGATCTAAAAAGCCCATTTTACGTAGCTTTTGGCAAAAATGCTTTGAGCTTAGAGGATGAAGTTTTTAGGCTGATAGAGCAGGGCAGATAAGGCTACTTGCACCTTATCTCACCACTCATCTTTAAAAATGCGCTCTCGTTTTGCTCTAAAAATTTATTTGCCGCTTCTAAATCTTGAAATTTATCTTTTAGTCTGATCACTAAAGTGCCGCATTTTAGCTCTCTAGCTCGCTCTAAACTGGCATCAAAGCTTTGCGTTAGATCATTTACGCTTTTTATCAAAAGATCGTTTTTGCCTAGCTCTTTTACGTTAAATTTAGCGTGTCTCTCAGCTCTTACTACGCCAAGATAGTTTGCGACTTTAGCATTGCTTATATAGATGAAAACTCCCTCACGCAAGTTGCTGCTAAATGCCACTGCATCATCTTGCTCAAGTATCTTTGCAAGCTCTTCGCCGCCGTAGTTTAGGCTGCTTTTAAGATTTAGATTTTTCACGCTTGGCTTGCTAGCACAACCTATAAGAAAAAGACAAAATATAAGAGCTAAAGTTCTTTTCATTTTAAATTTCCTCAAGCAAATAGAGCATGCTAGCTATCTTTGCTGTGCCTATGACGTAGCTTTTTATGTGAGCTACTAATCTGTCATTTTTAAGCTCTTTGCCATTTTTGTCAGATATTTTTATGCTGTTTTCTTTTATAAATTTCAAACTCTTAGCCGTTATTTCTTCTAAAGTATTTTTGCCATCAAGTAGTAAAAATATGTAGTAATCAAGCATGCTAAGCTGTTCTGCGAGTCCAAATTTATTTGCAAAGATTATGTCTGTATTATCTTTGTGATTTAAAAAGTACTTTATATAGCCAGTTAAATTTGTCTTTAGCCTTGAGTGATTTGGAGCATATTCTATATCTTTTAGCTCATCTTTTACGATCATTGCGTCTGCCGAGTTTGTTAAAAGCCTTACAAAAGCGCTATAAACTGCTAGCTTATCTTCTGGCAAAATCTCTAAAATTTGAGAGAGATTTATACTTGCTGGATACATTTTGTAAAATACCTCACAAAGCCAAGAGATATCTTGAGGCATAAGAGCAAATTTATCGTGCCACCCATCATCTTTTTTTATAAAGTCATCCACAATGTGAATTTTATTTACATCACTTGGTCCTATTTGTTTGTTTGCCACACTCTCATAAGCCTTAGCATGCACGATGAGGCTTTGTCTAAAGACCCTGTTGCTAACTATATCTATAAACTGCTCTAGATCGATCCTGTCTTTAAATTTCTTATCTTTATAGCTATCTGCAAGTTCCATGCCAATATTAGGAGCCAATATATCTTCAAGTCCGCATTCGCAAAGATAGGCAAGCTCGTTTTTAACAAGCATAGCGTTAAAATCTTTAAAGTAAAATGGATCGTTTATCTCTTCTAAAAACTCATGTGCTACGTAAAAATCACTTTTGCTAAGAATATTATCTATCCAAAAAAGAAGTACCTTGAGAGGTATTTGTTTCTCGTATATTTCATTGTCTTTGGCTAGTAAAATTTCCTTAAAGATTAAAAGCGCCTCTTTAGCAGCTTTTAGCCTCTCTTCTGTGCTATTCTGATCCTTTGCGGCAAGTAGCATAAGATCACGCACGACATCTTTTATCTTCCAGCCAGGATAGACATTGTAAGAGATAAACGCCACGCCGTTTTGGCTTAAATTTTCTCTTACGACCCTTAAAATAGCATCTTTCACAAAGTCAGGCACCCAGCTAAAGACGCCGTGAGCTATGATGTAGTCAAATTTCTCATCGCTTTTAAACTCGCAGATATCGCCGTGAATTAGCTCTAAATTGCTTAGTCCTATCTCTTTTACGATCTCTTTACCACGCCTTATTTGTTCGCCGCTAAGGTCGATGCCAACTACTCTTGCATCCTTGTTATTTACGGCAAATGGGATCAAATTTCCACCAAAACTGCACCCTATCTCCAAAACTTTTGCGTTTTTGCAAGGCGGTGGATTGATACCAAGAAGTGTGGCGCAAGCCTCTAGTTTATAGGGCGATGACTGCGCAAATGCTGCTGATTTATATGTTAGTTCGTCGTAAGACTTTTCGATCTTGCTATTTTTGTCCATTTTCTATCCTCAGTAGTCTTCGTTTTTTATCTTCTCCAGCATATTTTTAGCGTCGTTTTCAGGCTCATCAACGATATATGCGCGCCTTATATTGCCACCTTTTATGATAAGTGTTTGACGAAAGTAAAATTTATGCCCATTTGAAGCAGCAAAGACTGGAAGCTCAAGCGCGCGCTCTAGCATAAACTCGCTATCATTTAAAAACATCACGCCGGTTGCCGTCTCTTCTTCAAATTTCTTTTGAGCCGCGATATCTTGGGAGCCAATAGCCACTACCATAAAGCCAAGATCATTAAATTCTTTAAGAAGTTTTTTGTAGTTTATCGCTTGCTTGGTGCAGCCTTTCATGCCAGCAGTTTTTTGTAACTGCTCGCTTAAAAGCCCGAAGTCCTCGCCTATCTTTGGATAGATAAAAACTACGCAGTCGTGGGTCCTTGCAAAGGCTGAAAAGTCAAATTCTTTACCGTCTAAAGTCCTTAAATAGATACTTGTAGGCACTTTTATCATGTTTCGTCCTTTAAAAATTTTATCTATTATATATCTTTAAGCTTTTTTAGAATTTAAGAGATAGACGATAAAAAGGACGAAAAAGCTGATTATTAGCATCAAAAGTGCGTAGATGTGAGCTTTGGTATAGTCAAGCATCTCAACTGCTTCAAATATCGCGATGCTAGCGACCTTGCTCTCGCCAGCCACGCTGCCACCTATCATCAAAACCACGCCAAACTCGCCCATCGTATGAGCAAAACTAACGACGATTGCGGTTAGTAAATTTGACCTGATACTTGGCAAGATCACCCTAAAAATGGTCGTGAGCTTGCTTTTACCAAGGCTGTAGCTCGCCTCAAAAAGGCTCTTTTTTAGGCTATTTAGCCCAGCGTAAATGGGCCCAAACATAAATGGCAGCGAGTAGATGCAGCTTGCCACAACAAGGCCTGTGAAGTTAAAAACTAGCCTCACGCCAAAGAGCTCTTCTATAAATTTGCCAAAAAATGAGTAAGGCGAGAGAAAAATGAGCAGATAAAAGCCAAGAACGCTTGGCGGCAGCACCAAAGGCAGTGAGATGATGGACTCTAAAAATGCCTTGCCAAAGAATTTCTTTTGCGACATAAAATAAGCCAGTGCCACGCAGAAGAAAAATAGTATAAATGTCGTGATAAAAGAGAGTTTTAGCGAAAGCCAAAACGGCTCATAATCAATATTTGCTAGCTCACTCATCATGTCTTTACCAAATTTACGCTAAAGGCTTTTGTGCTAACTATGGCCGTGTCGCCAGCTCTTAGCCCACTAGCTTCTGCGCTACTTAGCACGATCTCGCAAATTTGGCGGTTTATTAGCACGCTTGCTACAAAAATGGCGTCACGCTTTTTGATCTCTAAAACCTTAGCGTTAAACGCAAATTTTTGCGATCCTGCGCTTTTTAAAAATATCTCACTCGCACTGCCAGACCTTGAAATTTTGCCATTTTCAAGGACAAAAACCTTGCTACAAAGCTTGTAAATTTCAGCTATGTCGTGACTTACTAAGATAACACTCATCTTAAACTCATCGTGAAGTGCTAGTAAATAATCCTGCAGCTTCTCGCGCATGGCGTTATCTAGGGCACTTAGTGGCTCATCAAGTAGTAAAATTTCTGGCTTTCTCATCACTGCACGAGCAAGTGCCACGCGCTGCTTTTGACCGCCTGAAAGTTCACCAATTTTCGCATTTTTTAGGCTCTTTAGCTCGCAAATTTCAAGCAGTTTGTTTGCTAAATTTTCATCATTATTTGCAAAGAGTAAATTTTTAAAGACATTCATATTTTCAAAAAGTGCGTAGTCTTGAAACAAAAAGCCGATATTTCGCTTTTGCGGGGCTAAATTTGTCTTTTCATCAAAAAAGATATTATCTCCAACCTTTATCACGCCACTTTGTGGGGCTTCAAAGCCAGCGATAAGCCTTAAAATCGTAGTTTTACCTCCGCCACTTGCTCCATAAAGTGCGATAAACTCGCCACTTTCAAAGGCAAGCTCAGCCTCAAGCATAAATTTACCGCCACCGCCATTTAGCTCTTTTTTGCAAGAAATTTCTATCATTTTTAAGCACTTACGTGGATACTTGTTGATTTAACGTAGGCAAATACCTGCTCGCCTACCGCTAAATTTAGCCCTTTTAGAGCGTGATCTGAGATGATTGCTTCAAAGCAAAGCTGCTCACACTTTAGGCTAATGATGCTTAAAATTTCACCGCAAGTTATGCTAGCAACCTCGCATTTTAGCTCATTTTCAAGAGAGCTAGCCTCAAGTCTAAGCCTTGATAAGATGACGTCTGAGCTTTTGAAATTTAAGCTCACCTCATCATTTAGAGCAAATTTGCTAGCCTCATTTAAGGCTAGCATATATAAATTTGTCCCTAAATTTAGGCACTCAAACTCAAAAAAACTGACGCCATCTTTGGATGAAATTTGAACGATCTTTGCTTTTATCATTTAGCTGGGACGTTGTAGCCAAATTTCTTAAAAATTTCTCTTGCCTTTTCGCCCAAGATAAACTCATAAAATGCTTTCGCATCAGCGTTATTATCAGCATGTTTTAAGAGCACGATGCCTTGATCGATCGGAGTGTAGAGCTCTTGAGGCACGAAGATGTAGTTGGTGCCCTCTTTGTATTTTGCCATTTTCTCGCTAAAAAGCGCGCTAGCAGCGATAAATCCAACATCTGAAGCACTCAGTGCCTGAGAAAGTGTCTCAGAAATTTTTTGAGCATAGACGATGTTTTTCTCTACTTCGTCATAAATTTTTGCGTTTTTAAGAGCCTCGATGCTAGCCTTGCCATAAGGTGCGGTTTCTGGGTTTGCTACCGAGATCGCTTTTAAGCCGCGAACCACTTTGATACCCTTTTTAAAGTCCACATCTCTTATAGAAAAGATCGCCAAAGCGCCTTGCGCATAAACTTTTGGAGCAGCCACTGCAAAGCCTGTGTCGTAGGCTTTTTGTGCAAAGCCCATATCAGCAGCCATGAAGATATCAGCTGGGGCCGAGTTTTGTATCTGCGTGACAAGACCACCGCTTGCGCCAAGAGTTAGGTTGATCTTAGCGTCTGGATGAAGCTTGTTAAACTCTTTTATAAGCTCAGGAAACGCATAAGTCGTGTTTGCCGCGGCATAGATATTTACCTCTGCGCCAAGTGCGTTTATGGCAAGCAGAGCCGCTGCGCATAGAAATTTAAAAACCTTTTTCATTTATACTCCTATTATGATTTGAGATGATTTTACTATTGCTAAAAGCGTGTCGCCAACGCCTATTTGCATATCCATTGCGCTATCTTTTGTGATGATGGCAGTTAGGGTCTGCTCATCACTTAGTTTTAGCGTGACCTCGGCATTTACAGCGCCTATCTTTGCCTCGATGACCTCACCTTTTAGCTGATTTTTAGTGCTTATTTTTATATCAAGATCTTTTGCAAGGATGACAGAGGGCGCTTTAAAGATGAAAACTACCTTTTGACCCACTTTTAGGCCTAAATTTTTCTCGCTTTCGACTGTTATGGTCGCTTCAAGCGTGTTGCCGTTACTTAGCTTTGCGGTGATCTCAGAATTTACAGCGCCTCTATTTATACTAACGATCTCGCATGAGAGCTGGTTTCTAGCGCTTAAATTCATACTCATCCTTTGTAAATTTATGATATCAACATCTTCAAAATCAACCTTTTGACAAATTTTTTGCAAAAAATCCTTTTGCGTCTCGAGGATAGCGTCGTAAATTTTTATCAGTTTTTTGGCGTATGGGCTAAGCTCTGAGCCGCTATTTTTCTTGTTGCCATCAGCTCTTATGATGAGAGGCTTGCTGCTTTTGTTGTTTATCGTATCTAAGCAGTCCCAAGCGTTTTTGTATGATATGCCGACAACCTCAGCTGCTTTTGTGATACTTTTTGTCTCTTTTATCGCCTTAAGTAGCGCTATATGCTTTGCTAAAACCTGCGTATCTTCGCCTAGAAATAGCTCTAAATTTATATCTGCTTTCAAATTTTTAACCTCTAAATATATAATAATAATTTGCAAAGTATATCTAATTATATTAATTCGCAAGCTTAAATTACAAATTTTCTTTAACTTTTTGTAAAGTTTCAAGAGGATAAAATCTAAGCCACATTTTATAAATAAATTTTAAGGTTTTATGATGAAATTTTTGCTTGCTATCTTTTGTAGCCTGCTTTTAGCCTGTGCCAGCGCCGACATAAACGCGACTAATGGCAATGAAAATGATGACTTTGATGTTGAATTTGAAGCAAAAAAAGATGTATTTGACCCACTTAGTGGCTACAACCGAGTGATGACAAACGTAAATGACTTTATCTATATAAACATGCTAACTCCAGTAGCAAAAGGCTACGCTTATGTCGTGCCAGCCACAGCTAGAACGATGGTTGCAAATTTCTTTGACAACCTCCTTTTTCCAGTTCGTTTTGTAAATAACCTGCTTCAGTTTAAATTTCAAAATGCTGGCGAAGAGACTTTGCGATTTTTAGCAAACACGATAATTGGCTTTGGAGGGCTAACGGACGGGGCAAAATACTATGAACTAAAGGCTCACAACGAGGACTTTGGACAAACCCTTGGCTACTGGGGGCTTGGAAGCGGCTTTCACATCGTTTGGCCACTTATAGGACCATCAAATTTAAGAGATACTGGCGGCCTAGTTGGAGACTATTTTGCTGATCCTATCAGCTACGTTGATCCTATGCTTTTATCGGCTGGCATCAAGTCATATAGGGCGTTTAACAGCTTTTCACAAGATCCAACTGCTTATGAAAAACTAAGAAAAGATGCGATCGATCTATATCCATTTTTACGCGATGCTTACGAGCAAAGACGCGATAAACTTATCAAGGAGTAAGTATGAAAATTTTAAAAATTATAGCGGCGATTTTACTTTTAGCAACTAGCCTTTTTGCCCTCTCAAAAGAGCAGATAAAGCCTGAGATAGAGGCAAAGACAACAAAGGTGATTGAAATTTTAAAAAATACAAATTTAGATAATAATGCAAAGACAAAAGAGATTTTTGCTCTGCTTGATCCACTATTTGACTACAAACAAATGGCAAAGATCAGCCTTGGCAAACGCTACAATAGCCTAAGTGCTGACGAGCAAGCTAAATTTGACGCTGCATTTGAGCAAAAGCTAAAAAGCTCATACATAGACAAACTTTTAGGCTACAAAGACCAACAGATCCACATCACTGGAGAGAGTGAGCCTCAAAAAAATAGATACTGGCTCACATCTGAGCTTCTAAATGACGGTAAAAACTATGAATTTGTCTATAAATTTTACGATGCAAAAGAGCGTGGCTGGCTCATTTATGACCTTGATATCGTTGGTGTGAGTATCATTCAAACTTATAGAAGTCAGTTTGGCGACGTGCTAAACAATGGCGATTTTAATACGCTTTTACAAAAACTAAACGAAGCGGTTTTGCCTGATCAAAACAAAACCAATCCTTAATGCAACAAATTTTTAAATTTATCATTGCCAAAAACAAGCTTGTTATCTCGCTTGTGCTAGTTCTAAGCGTAGTTTTTGGCTACCTTAGCACAAAGCTTAGTATCGATGCTTCGGCTGAGACCTTGTTGCTTGAGCATGACCCTGATCTAAAAGCTTATAGGCAGATCGCAAAGCGCTATGACTCGCCAGGGCTTTTGGTGGTCGCTTTTACCCCAAAAGATGATCTTTTTTCACCTAAAAATTTAGAGCTTATTAAAAATTTAAGCGATGAGCTAGCCAAAAATGATATGGTTAGCAGCGTCATCTCTATCTTAAACGTGCCACTTCTAAATAGCGTAAAAGGCGGCGTTACAGGCATCTTAGATCACACTCCAACGCTAAGTGATAAAGATATAAATATCTCAAAAGCAAAGCTTGAGTTTGCAAAAAGCCCCATTTATAGCGGAAATTTGATAAGCAAAGATCTAAAAACTACAGCGATCGCGCTAAATTTAAAGCAAGATGATAAATTTAACGAGCTTTTAAATGAGCGAAATTTACTTAGTCAAAAAGAGTCAAACGGCACTATCACGCAGGCTGAAAAGCTTAAATTTAAAGCGCTTTTAGCGGAGTTTAAAGCCTACCGTGATGAGCTTAGAAAGAGCGATCACAAAAACCTTGAAGCCATAAAGGCAGCCATCGCTAAATTTAACGCAAACGATGAGCTATTTTTAGGCGGCGCAAACATGATCGCTGATGATATGATAGGCTTTATAAAGAGCGATCTTTTGGTTTATGGGCTAAGCGTTCTAGCGCTTCTTAGCTTTAGTTTGTGGCTATTTTTCAGGCAGGTGAGATGGATCGTCTTGCCGATGTTTATCTGCGCGGTAAGTGCTATTTTTACGACTGGGATTTTTGGTATGTTTGGCTGGGAAGTGACGGTCATTAGCTCAAACTACATCGCACTTCAGCTAATTATCACCATTTCAACAGTCATCCACCTAGTCGTAAGCTACAGAGAATTTTACGCAAGACATCCAAAATACAGCCAAAATCAGCTCATCTATCTGACACTTCGTGACAAATTTTCTCCATCTTTTTGGGCGATATTTACGACAGTCATTGGCTTTAGCTCATTAATGAGTGCCGATATAAAGCCAGTTATCATGCTTGGCATTATGATGAGTGCTGGTATTAGCGTTTCACTTGTGCTTGCATTTTTGCTATTTGGCGCGATAAATGTAAATTTAAAGAAGCTTGCTCCTGTTAGGACATTTGAAAATAGCTTTAAATTTACAAAATACTGCGCAAATTTAGCCCTAAACTCAAGAAAGATCATCTACGCAGTTTGCGTGCTAGTCGTCTGCTTTGGCATCTATGGCATCAGTAAGATAAAGGTCGAGAACAGCTTCATTGGCTACTTTAAAGAGAGCACGCAGATCCGTCAAGGCATGCAAGTCATCGACACAAAGCTTGGTGGCACGATCCCGGTTGATGTGATAGTGAAATTTAAAGAGAGCGAGCCAAAGCAAGAGAGTGGCGAAGAAAAAGATGACTTTGAAAGTGAGTTTGAAAACGACGCAAAGAGCGCGAAATACTGGTTTAACAGCTACCACACAAGAGTTGCAGAGAAAATTCACGACCATTTGGCGCAGCAAAATTTTGTAGGTAACGTAAGCTCTCTTGCAACTCTCATAAAGGCGATAAAAGAGTTAAATAACGGCGTTAGTGATGATTTTTTGCTAGCAGCGATGTATGAGAAGCTACCACTTGAGTATAAAAACATCTTGTTAAGTCCTTACGTGAGCGTCGAAAACGATGAGCTTAGATTTAGTTTAAGGATCATCGATAGCGACTCTGAGCTTAGGCGAAATGAGTTTTTAAAAGAGCTTAAGGCTGGGCTTTCCAAGCTTACTAAAAACGATAATGTAAGCATCGAAGTTGTTGGTATGATGGTGCTTTATAACAACATGCTTCAAAATTTACTTAGCTCGCAGGTTGATACATTTGGACTAACGGTTGCGATACTTTTTGTCATATTTTGCTTTGTTTTTAGAAGTATCAAGCTAGCAACCATCGCGATAGTCTCAAATTTGATCCCGCTTTGCACGCTCTTTGGCGTGATGGGATTTTTTGGCATACCGCTTGATGTGATGAGCATTACGATAGCGGCCATTAGTATAGGTATCGGCGTTGATGATATCATCCACTACATCCACCGCTTCAAAGAGGAGCTGCTTACAAAGGATGTTTTTGAAAGCATCAAGGCTGCACACGCTAGCATAGGATACGCGATGTATTACACCTCATTTACCATTTTCCTTGGATTTAGCGTGATGATAACAAGCAACTTTATACCGACTATTTATTTTGGTTTGCTGACCGATCTTGTTATGGTCTTTATGCTGCTTGGAGCGCTCATCATCTTGCCAAGTCTGATAGCTAGTTTTGTGAAAAAGCGCGAGGTATAAATTTATTTGATAACTTTGATAAACGAATAGACATCCGCCACGCCATCAATGTGCTTAGCGTACCAAATGGCATGCTTTTCTTGCTCGATGCTATCTACCACACCGCTAAAAACAACGTCACAGCCAACGATGCTAACACGCACATTTGTACCCTCAACGACGCTATCTTTGAAGAGATTTTGCTTTAAATTTGCAAGAATGCTTAGGCTATCGCACGGATACTCGCTCTTTTTTGCCCTAAGATAGGTGTAAATTTTGCGCACACCGTCCGTGCTTTTGGCAAGCTCAACTAGCTTATCTTCAAGCTCTTTGCTATCAACAAGCCCTATGAGATAGGCATCGCCGTAAAAGACCTCTATCTCGATGTCGATGTTACTAAGTCCTTTTGAAAAGAAAATTTTGCTTTGTAGCTTGCTTTGGATAAATTTATCACGAGAGATCGAGTAGATACCGCGTTTATCGCGAGAAATAGAGTATGCGTCATATACATTTAGTGGCGCTGTTGCTGGGGTGAGGACTGAGGAGCAAGAGCAAAAAAATAAGACCAAAAATGCAAAAACGCTAAATTTAGAAATCATAAATCCTTTTGTAATTTCAAAAAGTTTATAGAAAATGGGCTAAAATTTATCTAAATCTGCTAAAATAACGCTCACGGAGGATAAAGTAATCTGGTGATGCTCACGGGCTTCAAACCCGATGACTGGGCGGTTGACCGTCTGGTGGGGAGTTCGATTCTCTCATCCTCTCGCCACTTTTACTTCTTTTAAATTTCTGCTTTTTAAATGATCTTTTTTTGATTTTAAGGCGCAGATAGCTAGTAAAATTTCAAAAACAAAGGTTGCAAATTTAAACCATGGTCTTTAAATTTAAAGTTTAAATTTTTATATCCAAAACGTGTGGCTCTTCGCTCTCTTCTTCGCTATCAAGCTCGTCCTTTAAGGCCTCTTCATCTTTAGCTTTTGCGTTTTGCTCTTCATTTTCAAACTCGCTCGCCTCTTCTTCGCTCTTTTGACGCTCGTGCTCTTTTTCAGGATCAAGTCTATACGACTCCTCCGTCGGACGCACCTCTTTGATCTCCTCGTTTTGCTGGGTGGCTAGCTCAGATGCCATTAGCGCTTGCATGTCAAAGCGTGCTTGCTGGTTTGCATGCACCTGCGAGACGACTGGGGCGTTTTGGTTGATGAAGTTGCTGTTTCCTAAAGGTGTTACCGCCATTTTTAGCCTTTATTTATGATGATCGTTTTGTAGTTTGTGTAAGTGACGTTCGCGCCATTTTCACGCCTTAAATTTTCGCGTTTGGTGTAATCCACCTCGTATCTGCCAGCCCCTTTTACGCTAAACTCCACGCAAAATTTAGCCGCCATCTCTAGCACATCCTCAGGCACTTTGCTTTTGTTTGTTTTAACGATGACGTGAGCACTTGGGGCGTCTTTTAGATGAAGCCAGATGTCATCTTTTTTGGCTAGATCAAGTAAATTTATATTGCCTTTTTCGTTTCTGCCAACTAAAATTTTAAACTCTCTAACGTAAAAAATTTCAGCATTTTCGCTCACATCTTTTATGTGTCTCTCTCTTTGTTTTGCCTTGTTTTTTGGGCTTAAAATTTCAAGCTCATAGGCACTATTTGCCTCTTTTAAAAGTGACTTTAGACCTTCTAAAAACTCGATCTTTTCACTTAAATTTCTCTTTTCTATCTCCACTCCAAGTGCTTTTGCCCGAAGTTTTTTTGATCTTGCATAAAATTCATTTGCGCTATTTTTGGGTGTATCGCTAAGAGTTAGTTTTATCTCGTTGCCGTCAAAATCTTTCAGGCAAATTTCTCTCTCATAGCCCTTAAAATTTGCCAAATTTGCAAGCAAAAGCGTGCCGTAGTTTGCAAACTCCTCGCTCTTTTTCATAAGCTCATCTTTATCTTCAAGCGAGTTTAAAATTTCACTCATGCTATCTATCTTTTTTTGCACGCTAGCAAGCTTTGCCTCTTTTAGCCCAGCTATCCTTGCTTCATTTATCCTAGTGGCTTCACTTTTAAAAAACTCATCAAAGTCCGTTATAGGCTCGCACGGCTTTTCTTTTATGGCGATGGCTGGCAGCTCAACTAAAACTTCGCCAGTTTCTATTTTTCGGTAGCTATTATCGATATGCCTTAACGCCTCGATGATGACGTTATTTTCGTCAGTTATCACGGCGTTTGTAAAGCGGCCTGTAAATTCAAGATAAAGTATAAAATTTTCGCTTTTATATGAGCCACTTTGTGTGCAGGTAAATTTTAAAATTCTATTGTCTTTTAGGCACTCGACGCTTTTTATGTGTGAGGCGTTAAAACGCTTTTTTAGGACGTTGTCAAAGGGTGCTTGATAAATTTTCGCCTCTTTTAGCTCATCATCTTTGTAGATCGCTGAGTTTGACTTATTTAGATCAAAAATGATCTTTTCGCCGCTAAATTCGATAAGTATAGCCATGTCGCTTACGCGCTTTGCTTGGCTTATCTTTTTAAATTTTGATAGATAATCTGCTATTTGAACTAAATGTGCGTACTTCATGCGTGGATTATATCAGAAATGTTGCAAAAATGTTTTAACAAAAGGCCCTAGCTGGTTTGCTAGGACCAAAATCACTAAAATTTGTTTTTAGCGACCTCTTTTACGATCTGATCAGCTATCTCATCGACCTCGTTTGTGGCCTTGTTTGTTTGATTTGCCACTTCAAGATTTTCTTTTGTTAGGTTGTCGATATCGGCAACTAGCGTGTTTATCTGAGCGATCGCTATGGTTTGCTCATTTATCGCCGCACTCATGTCGTCGATATTTTGAGTTAGGATATTTGCATTTGCTTCGATCTCGCCAAGGCTTTTTTGAGTGCGCTCGGCTAAATTTCTAACCTCATCAGCCACCACCGCAAAGCCCCTGCCATGCTCGCCCGCACGTGCTGCTTCTATTGCAGCGTTAAGAGCTAGTAAATTTGTCTGATCGGCGATGTCGTGGATGATGGTGATGATATTTTTTATCTCCTCAGACTGCCTTTTGACATCATCTGATCTTGCATTTACCTGCCTCATAGACGCACTCATTTGCTCAACCGCAGCCGCACCCTCAGAGAGCGAAGTCGCACTCTTGTTTGCCTTAGTAGTGAGCTCTTGCATGTAGCCTTTTAGTGCCTTTGCGCGGTCTTCTAGCAGTTTTGCGATCTCTTCGTTGTTTTTTAGCATCTGCGCGATCTTATCGCCAAGTGCGTCGATACCTTTTGCGATGACGCCCTCGTCGTTTATCCTAGCGGTAAAGTCGTTTTTAAAGTAAATTTCTAGCGCTTTTAAGATGTCATGCTCATTTGAAGCGATATTTGTCTTTAGTGCGTCACGTAGCTCGCCAAATGCCTCTTTTAGTTTAAGCAGAGCTTGGCTATTTGTCGTCGCTTCAAGCGTTGCTCTAAAGTCGCCACCTTTTATCTTGCTTACAAATTCTTGCGTTTTAGCTAGAAATTCGCGCTCGCTATTTAAATTCTCTTTTGTGCTTTCTATATTTTCGTTGATGATGCTAGCCATAATGCCTAGCTCGTCGCTTGTTTTTAGCTTGATAGGCTCGACGTTTGAAGTTTTGTTGTTTATAAATTTAAAGACCTCGATTAGCCCATTTTGTATCGTTAGAACCGGCCTTAAGAAGTATCTAACGACCACGATGATAGCTATGATGACTGAGATCAAAAATAGACTAAACATCAAAATTTGCTTATTTGAAGCGCTTTTTATTTCAGCTACAAACTCATCAGCATCAGCCACTATACAGACGTTCCAGCCTGTTAGCTTTTGGTTTTGGCAGTAGATGACGTTTCTCATGCCATTATGGAAAAATAGCGAAACCTTGTCGCTATCTATGCTGTTTTTCATATTTTCTTTGATGAGGTTTTTATAGGTTTCATCTTCGTTTGAGACTAAATTTATATCAGGATGAACTATCACTTTGCCGTTATCATCGGCGATCATGATGTTTGAAGTCTTAGTTGTTTTTATCTCTAAAAGCTCTTCGCTAAGGCCGTTTAAGAAGATATTTGCGCCAATTACCGCCACAAGCTTGTGGTTGCCATCAAAGATAGGAGCGTAGGCTGTGATGGTTAAATTCTTTGTCGTGACATCTACGTATGGCTCTGAAAATCCAGGCTTGCCGCTGCTGCTCGCACCCTTAAACCAAGCCCTTGTGCGGCCGTCAAAATTTGGTATCAAAAATGGCTCGTTGTTTTTCAAAAGATCAGTCTTGATGACGTTGCCATTATCCGCATAGCCTACAAATAGCGCGTCAAATGGCGAAATGACAAACGCACCCTTTAGCGCCTCAGCTATGTCGTCCCTGCTAGCATAGAGCTTTTTATCCCCTAGCTCTTTTGCAAAGGCTTGCACCATGTGAAGTCTTGACTTTAAAAACTCATCGACAAAGTACATCGTCGATTTAAGCCCTGTTTTTCGTACGTTGTTGTACGACTGAATTTTTTCCGATTTGGAATTTGAGTAGTTTATACTAAAAAATATGCCTATGCCTATTAGCATCCAAGCTGTCAGCAAAAAGGCTATCTTGTTAGACAAGCTAGAAAAAAGTCTTTTCATCTTAAATCCTTTTAAAATTTTCGGCGTATTTTATAATAAAAGTTAAATAATATCTCTTAATTTTTATTTTTAAGAAAAAATGGCAAAAAGTAGCTAAATAACGTTAGTTGTGATAAATTTTACTAAATTTTGTTGTTTTGTTTATCCAAAACAATAAATGGAGTATTTCAGGGCTTTTGCATAAAATTTAAAGCTAAATTTTACGTTGAATTTATTTTAGTTGCTTAAATTATAATTTTAAAATATATAAAAAAGAAAATGC
>NZ_CABPVA010000003.1:92153-143371 GCF_902460595.1 Campylobacter concisus | reverse complement strand
GTGATTTAAAGCGCTGGCTAAATATCTTTTTATACAAATTTCGTTAAAATCGCCTCAAAATTTAAAGGAAATTTATGAAACAAACCATCACAGAAAAAATATTTTCAGATCACGTTGGCAAAGAGGTAAGCGCAGGAGAGATCATCGAGAGCAAGATCGATATGATCATAGGCAACGACATCACGACGCCTATTTCGATCAAGCAGTTTGAGCGAAGTGGCGCAAAAAAGCTAGCTAACCCAGACGGCTTTGCCATCGTGATGGACCACTACATCCCGACAAAGGACATCCTAAGCGCAAATCAAGCCAAAATTTCACGCGAATTTGCCTATAAACACGACCTTAAAAACTATTTTGACGAAAAAGATATGGGCATCGAGCACGCGCTTTTGCCTGAAAAAGGGCTAGTCATCCCAGGCGACGTCATCATCGGCGCAGACAGCCACACCTGTACGCACGGCGCTCTTGGGGCCTTTAGCACCGGCATGGGTAGCACCGACCTAGCTTATGCGATGATCACTGGTAAAAACTGGTTTAAAGTGCCTGAGAGTATCAAGGTCGTCTTTAAAGGCAAGCTTGATAAGCACGTCTACGGCAAGGACCTCATCCTTGAGATCATCCGCCAAATAGGCGTTGATGGCGCACTTTACAAGGCGCTTGAGTTTAGCGGCGAGGTGATAGATGGCCTTAGTATAGATGATAGATTTTCAATGTGCAACATGGCGATCGAAGCTGGCGCAAAGAGCGGTATCATCGCAGTTGATGAGATCACAAAAGAGTTTTTAAAAGATAAAAATTTGCGCGATAAACCAAAATTTTTCTACTCAGACGAGGGCGCAAAATACGACAAAATTTTAGAGATAGATGTCACAAACCTTGATCCAGTCATCGCATATCCATTTTTGCCAAGCAACGGCAAGAGCGTAAGACAGGCAGTTCGCGACGATCTAACTATCGATCAGGCATTTATCGGCTCATGCACAAATGGCCGTCTAAGCGACCTTCGTATAGCAGCGCAGATCCTAAAAGGCAAAAAAGTAGCTCGCAAAACAAGGCTCATCATCACTCCAGCGACGCAAAAGATCGCAAGAGCTGCTGAAAAAGAGGGGCTTATAGATATTTTCATCGAAGCAGGAGCGGTTGTCAGCAACCCAACATGTGGCGCTTGCCTTGGCGGATATATGGGCATTTTAGGCGCAAATGAGCGCTGTATCTCAACGACAAATAGAAATTTCGTCGGCCGTATGGGCGATAGAACGAGTGAAATTTATCTGGCTAACTCGGCAGTTGTGGCGGCGAGCGCGATAGCAGGTAAAATCGCCGATCCGCGTGATCTTTAGAATTTAACGGCTCGTCTCGCGAGCGCTTTTAATGGAGCTAGTAAAAATTTAGCTCGATAGACTGAATTGTCTTATCTTTGCTAAATTTTTACGTCGCTTCTGCTTGCAGTTGCGACCTCAAGGGGGTAAAGCCTTTAAACCCATCTCACGATACTTTGCCTTATATTTGTGACAAAATTTGGTGAAATATTTTTTTTGTGAAATTTTCGTTGTAATATCTGGTTTTATCTGTAAAAATCAAAGAAATTCAAAAGCATTTTGTATAAATTAAATTTAGCCGATAAATTTGCAAATTTATCGGCTATTTTTTAGCATAAAAGGTTTGAAGCTAGCGCATTAAAATGCTGTTATAGTTGCCAAAAGTCCAAAGATTATACCTGGTAGGTTTGCAGCAGAAAGTGGATAGTTTTTTTAGCTTTTAGCAAGCCGTAACTTGTCCAGATCGTGCAGTTTAGCGCAGCAGCTAAGGGCTGGATAAAAGGTGTTTTGTTGCCATCAAGGTTGCCCATTATTTGTGGGATATATGAAAAAGTACATAATAACTGGTAAGCACGTACCTATCTAGCCTAAAATTTGTAAATTTCTTTCACTCATGTGATCTCCTTTAAAAGTAAGCAGTTATTTTCTAGTTTTATGATTAGCGAGGTAAAAATTATTTTATCTGCTAGAAAGTAGCTCTTGCGTTGGCAAAACTGCCCTTTTTTTGCAAATTTAAGGGCGAAGCTTTTATCAAGTGATAATAAATTTAAAACAAGATGAGTTAGAAAATTTGGTTATACTTTTGTAATTTTTAAAATTTAAAAGGATAAAAATGCAAACTTGCGTCATTTTAGCAGGGGGCAAGAGCTCACGCATGGGTCAGGATAAGACCTTGCTGCCATTTGGGGGCTTTGAAACGCTTACGCACTATCAAGCTTCTAAATTTAGCAAAGTCTTTGATGAGGTTTTTGTAAGCTCCAAATTTGAGAAATTTAACCCACCTATAAAGCTCATAAAAGATGAGAGTAGTGAGGATTTTTCGCCGATGCTAGCGCTTTACTCTGTGCTTAAAAGCTTTGATCATAGCGTCTTTATCATCCCAGCTGATATGCCATTTTTTGATCTTGTAAGTCTTGACGAGCTAGCTAAATTTAAAGATGAATTTGACATGGTCGTAGCTGGCGATGATGAGCATATCCACTCGCTTTGTGGCTTTTTTAGCCCAAGCTTAGCCCCGTTTGCGCATGAGCTTTACCAAAAAAATGAACACAAAATCGGACTTTTACGAAAAAGCTGCAAGTGCAAGATAGTAAATTTTGATGATAAAGAGCAGTTTTTTAACGTAAATTTCCCGGAAGAATACAAAATAGCAAATGAAAAGATGAAAAATGAGTAAATTTATACTACTTTTAAGCCTTGGCCTTACATTTTTGATGGCTAGCAGGACGGATGATTTTAAGAGGGCGCAAGAGCTTGAGCAAAGTGGCGATATAAGGGCTGCTATGCAAATTTATAAAGAGCTAGCCAAAAGCTCTTTAGGCGAGCAAGAAGCGGCGCAAAATGTGCAAGCAAGCGAGCCTGCAACAAATGAAGCGAAGCTAAAGCAGGCTGATCTTTTAAGAGATAAAAGCGATAAAAATTTACAAAACGCACTTGGTATCGAGCTTTATAAATTTAACTACCTTTTACCAGTAACTTACGCTAAAACTGTGCCAGATGATGGGCGAAAGAGCGTTGAGACCAAGTTTCAAATAAGCCTTGCAAAGCCGCTATTTTACGACGTTTTTGGTCTTAGAGAGAGCCTTGTGGCAGCCTATACACAGACTTCGTGGTGGCAGATCGCTAAAAAGTCATCGCCGTTTCGCGAGACAAACTATCAGCCTGAAATTTTCTTAAATTTTGCCTCTCCAAAATACCTAGAGCAAATAGGCATCCAAAATCTAAAATTTGGCCTTTTGCATGAGTCAAACGGACGAGATGGCAGCAAATCAAGAAGCTGGAACAGAGCCTACGTGCAAAGCGACTTTGTCTATGGCAACTTTAGCGTCTCGCCAAGAGTTTGGAGCGTGATCGGCGAAAAGAACGACAACAAAGAAATTTTAAACTACATCGGACACGGAGATCTAAGGCTTAGCTACAAGCTAAATGATCAAATTTTTAGCCTAATGCTAAGAAATAACTTACATTTTGATAAAACAAATAAAGGTGCAGCTGAAATTTCATATATGTTTCCGATATTTTCAAGCGGCGTTTATGGCTATTTGCAGTATTTTACAGGATATGGCGAGAGCTTGATTGATTATGATAGGCACACAGATAAGGTCGGTCTTGGCTTTGTTATTTTAAAATAGCCTTAAAAATTTAATCTTATAAAGTGACTAAATTTGGGCAGATGATGCAAATTTCAGAAAAATAATGAAAAAAATTTAACTAATAGAAAAACTTAAAAATATTAGAAAAAATATAAGCAAATTTTGCTAAAATCACTAGCAAAATCTCACAATAAAGGAGTTTTCATGAGCGGTATGGCTTTGATTGTCTGTTTTGTTATAGCAATCATCCTTATGATCCTTATGATCTCAAAGTTCAAGGTGCATCCATTTTTGGCACTTATGAGTATATCTTTGGTGCTAGCAATAGTCGCAGGCATCGATCTATCCAAGATCCCAGCGATGATAGGCGTTGGTTTTAGTGGCACATTTAAGAGCATCGGCATCGTCATCATCTTTGGAACGATCATCGGCACAGTGCTTGAAAAAACGGGAGCCGCGCTAAAGCTAGCGGACATGGTCGTAAAGCTAGTCGGACAAAGACGCCCTGAGCTTGCCATGCTTATAATGGGCTGGGTTGTAGGCATACCGGTATTTTGCGATAGCGGTTTTGTCGTCTTAAACTCTATCCGCGAGGCACTTTATAAGAAAATTTCAGCAAGCCCGGTCGCGATGTCAGTAGCACTTAGTGGCGGTCTATACGCTTCTCACGTCTTCATCCCGCCAACTCCTGGCCCGATAGCCGCTGCTGGCACACTTGGACTTGGAGGGAATTTACTTCTTGTCATCATCATGGGTACAGTAGTTTCGGTGCCTGTTTTGGTAGCTGTTTATTTCTTTTCAAAAAGTATCGCTAAAAGCGTAACTATCAGCGATAAAGAGGCTGACGCTACGATAACAGCGAGCTACGAGGAGCTTTTAAATAAATTTGGCAAATTGCCAAGCGGATTTTTAAGCATCGCACCTATCATCATGCCTATCATTTTCATGGCGGTTGGCTCTGTGATCGACGTTTTGGCAAAACAAGGCATGCTTGATAAAGCTGCGCTCTTGCCAAAGATATTTTTATTTTTAGGTAATCCTATCATCGCTCTAGCTATCGGCGTTATCTTTTGTGTATTTTTACTAGCTGAAACTAAAAAGATGAGAGAATTTGATCATATAACAAACGAGTCTTTAAAGATCGCTGGTCCTATACTCTTTATCACCGCAGCTGGCGGCGTTTTGGGCAACGTCATCACTGAGGCTGGCTTTGTAAATTTCATAAAAGAAAATGCCTCAACTATAAAAGCGATAGGAATTTTCTTCCCATTCATCATCTCAGCCGTGCTAAAAACCGCTCAAGGAAGCTCGACTGTTGCTATCATCACGACAGCCTCTATCATGGGCGCATTTAGCGCTGACAACTCGCTCATGCACACACTTGGCTTTACGAGTGAAATTTCAGCCGCTCTTTGTGTCATGGCGATAGCGTCTGGTGCGATGTGCGTATCTCACGCAAACGACAGCTATTTCTGGGTCGTGACAAACTTTAGTAAGATGACCGCAGATCAAGGTTACCGCACACAAACTGCGATGACATTTATCATGGGCGTTGTTGGTATGATTAGCGTTTATATACTATCTTTGGTGCTTTTATGAGAATTTTGGTTGCGATAGATTCATTAAAAGGCTCGCTAAGCTCGCTTGAGGCGGGCCTTGCTATAAAAGAAGCCCTTGAAGACTTTTGCGATGTCGTCGTAAAGCCTGTAGCTGACGGCGGTGAGGGCAGTGTGGAGGCTATGGCTGACGCACTTGATGCTAAATTTATAGATACCATCGTCAAAAACCCACTTGGCACTGAAATTTTAGCTAGATATGCCCTAAAAGATGACCTTGCCATACTTGAGATGTCAAGCGCTTCTGGGCTTACTCTTATAAATCCTGATGAGAGAAATCCCATGAAAACTAGCACATTTGGCTTTGGTCAGATGATAAAAGATGCCATTAGCAAGGGTGCTAGGAAATTTATCATAGGTATTGGCGGAAGTGCGACAAACGACGCTGGCATAGGTATGCTAAGTGCTCTTGGCTTTAAATTTTATGATAAAAATGGCTCTTTGCTTGAGGGCAAAGGCGAGGACTTGGCTCAAATTTGCGAGTTTTCAGATGAAGAGGCTATAAAAGAGCTAAAAGAGTGTGAATTCTTAATCGCCTGTGACGTGGATAATCCACTCTACGGTCAAAAGGGCGCAGCCTACGTCTATGCCCCACAAAAGGGTGCAAATGGCCGCATGGTAAAGCAGCTTGATGATGGGCTAAAGCACTTTGCGGGGCTTGTAAAAGAGAAAAATGGCACTAAATTTCACACGCAAAAGGGCGCTGGAGCAGCTGGCGGACTTGGCTTTGCTTTTGTCGCTTTTTTGGGCGCAAAGCTTAGGCCTGGCATCGAGATCATCACGCAGACAATAGCGCTTGAAGATGAGATAAAAAAGGCCGATCTTGTCATCACTGGTGAGGGTCGTATGGACTTTCAAAGCACCATGGGCAAGACCCCAACAGGCGTGGCAAAGATAGCTAAGAGGCATCATAAGCCAGTCATCGCGCTTGCTGGAAGCGTGCAAAGGTGCGCCAAAGACTGCCATAAACACGGCATAGATGCGTATTTTTGCATACTAAATGAGCCAATGAGCCTTGAAGAAGCCATGCGAAAAGATAATGCCATTAGAAATTTAAAGATGACCGCCGAGCAAGTCATCCGCCTTTATATGCTAAATCACAAAGCATAAATTTAAAAAAGATAGAAGCTAAATTTCTATCTTTTTCTCCCAAAATTTAACTTCAAATTTTACTCACAAAGTGCTACAAAAATTCTCAAAATTTAATACATTTTGCAAAAATAAAAACTCTTAAAAGTAAATGGTGAATTTAGCCTAAATGACTGGCTCGTGGGCACTCGCACTGGGCAAACGTTCCCCTGCAAAGATAAGAAAGATAGGCTAGTTTGATAAATTTGGCGAGCAGAGTAAAATTTGCTTGCCAAATTTCATTTTCGTGATAGCTTTTTGTCCGTTTGGCGTAAATTTATATGTAGGGCAAGCTTTGAGGCTGCTTGCAAGCTAAAAATTCTCACATATCTATAGAGTTTCGTAGTTAAATTTGATGTTTTAAATTTATATGGGTTAAATTTAGTATAGCTAGTTTGCTCTATTATTGAGCGCTCTAGTTCGCTAGATCCTCAGCCACTTTTGTGGTTAGTTTTAGCTTGTCACTATCAAAGTGTGTGTAAATTCGCGAGGCATTTAGGCTTGCATATCTAAAAGCTTTTTGCACTAGTGTCAGCTTTTTTGGTTACGACCAAGAGAAATTTAAATATAAAAACTATAAAAGCTTAAGCACATATCCATTTTCAACGGCTTCAAGCTTATATTTATGCATCTTATCAAGCTCTAAAACCACTCTGAAATATTTGTCATGCCAGCCGATTATTACGTTTTTAAAAGTTTCGTTTTCAAGCTTTAAATTTCTAGTTTTAAAGCTTCTTGGAGGTTTTGCAAAGTCAAGCACGATCTTGTTTTTCTCGTAGGCAAAGTGTTTTAAATTTTTAGCTTTTGTGATGATATTTAGCTCTTTTTCATGTGTTAAAAAGCTCACAAATCCTAAGAATTTCACCTCTTTTTCGCTGCTTTTTATCTCCCCAACAGGCTTTGAGGCTGGCTCGATCTTTACTTCGACTACTTTTTGCTCAGGCTTAGCAGACTCTTTTACTTTTTTTGTGCCAAGGTCGATCACTACGACGTTTGGAGTTGGCACATCTGAGCTTTTATTTCTATCTTTGTTTGAAATTTTAGTCTCATTTTTTTCTATTATCACTGGCGTGCTAACCTTTTGAGCTGGTACCTCTGCCATCGTGACAGAAACATCTAGTTTTTTAGCTGCGACTGGTTCTGGATTTTTCATCTTGCTTAGGGCAAATTCATCGTTCCAGTCGATAGTTTTGTTTATATCGGTTAGTCTTTTTTCTTTTATGCTGCCGTCATTTGCTCTGTATCTTATGGTGACATCAAGCAAAAGCATCGCATCGCTTGGAAATTTAAACGAGAGCGAGTTGAAGCTGTCATATTTTTCTACGACGTTTGTCGTCATAACGCTTGTGTTTAGCTCGCTAATAGGCATAAATGGGTTTTCTCTAGCGCATAAGCTCGCAGTCAAGATAGATAAAACTAACCAAATTTTCTTCATCGTTCCTACTTTTTATTAGAGTCTGGCTCAAGGCCTTGTAGTTCAAAATAATCTTTTTGCAGACGTGCGTTTAGTTTTTTCAAAATTTCCACGTCCTCGCTAAGCCTCTCTTTTTTGCTCTGAAGGCTTAGCATCACGTCAAGTGAGCGTTTGCCAAACATCATGTTGCCCACGTAAAAGGCAAACATAGCCACGCAAATGGTGGCTATGACGTAGCGCAGTGTCGGCCGAACAAATTTTACGATTTTATGAAATATGCCATCTTCTTTGCCATATTCATCTAAAATTTCGCTCAAATATTATCCCCTAAAAACTCACCCGCCTCAAGCTCGATCTCAAGCAAGCGGTTGTATTTTGCGTTGCGCTCGCTTCTTGAAGTGGCACCAGTCTTTATCTCGCCAGTGTTTAGTGCGACTGCGAAGTCAGCGATAAACGCATCTTCGCTCTCGCCGCTTCTGTGGCTCATGATGCAGCGGTAGCCGTTTCTTTGAGCAAGGCGGACAGTTTGCATAGTTTGCGTGACTGAGCCTATTTGATTTGGCTTGATCAAAATCGCGTTTGCAATGTTTTTCTCGATGCCCTCGCGTAAAATTTTCTCATTTGTGACAAAAAGATCGTCGCCAACTAGCTGCACCTTGCTGCCAAGCCTTTTTGTAAGCTCAGCCCAGCCGCTCCAGTCATCCTCGCTAAGACCATCTTCGATAGAAAATATCGGATATTTTTCGCAAAGTTTTTCGTAGTAGCTAATGAGCTCGTCGCTACTAAATTTCTTGCCCTCAAGCTCGTATTTGCCGTCTTTGTAAAGCTCGCTTGAAGCGACGTCAAGGGCAAGTTTTATCTGGCTGCCTAGCTCATATCCAGCCTCTTTTACGGCTTGTGAGATTAGTTTTAGTGGCTCTTCGTTGTCTTTTAAATTTGGAGCAAATCCGCCCTCGTCGCCGACAGCAGTGCTGTGTCCGGCTGCGTTTAGGATAGATTTTAGCTTGTGGTAAATTTCAGTTGCAGCTCTAAGTGCTTCGCTAAATGTGCTAAAGCCAAATGGCATGATCATAAATTCTTGAAAATCAACGCTGTTATTTGCGTGTGCGCCGCCATTTATGATGTTAAACATCGGCACTGGCAAGATGCTAGCGTTTGCACCGCCAAGGTAGCGGTATAGCGGGATATTTAGGCTCTTTGCAGCTGCGCGAGCTACTGCCATAGATACGCCAAGGACCGCATTTGCGCCTAAATTTGAGTAGTTGTGCGTGCCATCAAGCTCAAGCATCTCAGCATCGACTGCTTTTTGGTTATAAGCATCAAGTCCTATCACTGCTTCAGCGATCTTTTCATTTACGTTTGAAACAGCCTTTAAAACGCCCTTGCCAGCATATCTTTCGTCTTTGTCGCGAAGCTCGAGCGCCTCACGCTTGCCAGTGCTTGCGCCGCTTGGTACGATCGCGCTTGCCTCGGTTCCGTCGCTTAGTCTAACTGTCGCACGAACTGTTGGGTTGCCTCTACTGTCTAAAACCTCGTGAGCTTCTACATCTTCAATAAATACCATTATTCATCTCCTGCTTCGTTTGTATCGTCGTCTTCGTCTTTTGCGCCGCTGCTTATTAGGTGATCTATCCCCATTGAGCCTTTGATCGCCGCTACTATCTCGTCAGAAATTTCTGGGTGCTCTTTTAGGTAGGCTTTGGCGTTTTCTCTACCTTGACCTAGTTTTTCGGCCTTGTAGCTAAACCACGCACCTGATTTGTCGATGATGTCTAGTTTTACACCATAGTCGATGATCTCGCCCTCTTTGCTCACACCCTCGCCAAACATGATGTCAAATTCAGCCACTTTAAATGGAGGTGCGACCTTGTTTTTAACGACTTTTGCTTTTGTGCGGTTGCCGATAGGCTCGTCATTTTGTTTAAGTGTGGCTATCTTTCTAACATCGATCCTTACAGATGAGTAAAATTTAAGCGCATTACCGCCAGTTGTGGTCTCTGGCGTGCCATATCCCATCATACCGATCTTCATACGAATTTGGTTGATGAAGATAACAGTTGTCTTCATCTTGCTTAAAATTCCAGTTAGCTTTCTAAGCGCCTGGCTCATTAGCCTTGCTTGAAGGCCCACGTGCTGATCGCCCATGTCGCCATCTATCTCGCTCTTTGGAGTAAGCGCAGCGACGCTATCAACCACGATAAGATCGATAGCACCACTTCTTGCAAGCGTCTCAACGATCTCAAGTGCCTGCTCGCCAAAGTCTGGCTGAGAGACGTAAAGGTTGTCGGTATTTACGCCTAAATTTGAAGCGTATTTTACGTCTAGTGCGTGTTCTGCATCGACAAATGCACAAATTCCGCCAGCTTTTTGCGCTTCAGCGATGATGTGAAGCGTTAGAGTAGTCTTACCAGAGCTTTCTGGTCCGTAGATCTCGATGATCCTGCCTTTTGGGACGCCGCCTATGCCAAGAGCCAGATCAAGTCCTAGCGAGCCAGTCGGTATCGACTCGATAGCCTCAACCTCTTTGTCACCAAGTCTTAAAAGCGTGCCTTTGCCAAAAGCTTTATCGATCTGCTTTAGCGCAAGCTCGAGCGCCTTTTTCTTGTCCGCTTCGCTCTCTGGGATAGCTATCTTTTTGTCACTATCTTTTTCTTTTGCCATTTTTTACCTTATAGTTGAAATTTGGCTTGATTTTATCTAAAAAGAGATGAATTTTACTTGATTTACTCGCAAATTATAATATTTTCGCCAAGCAGCGCAGCGCTATCAATAAGAGCAAAAAGCTGCTCTTTTTCAAACAAAAATCCATAAATTTGATCTTCGTTTTTTAGTATTGCAAGCTTAAGCGGCTCTACAAGGGAGCTTGCGCAAATGTTTAAAAAAGCTTCATCGATATGATTTTGTGAAATTTGGGGTTTGGTTTTGAAATTTTCATCTTTTATAAAAGAGATAAATTTCTCTTGCGAGGTAGATTTATTAAATTTAAAAATTAGTTTTTCTTTTAAGGCCTGCGCTAAAATTTCATCAAATTTAACTAGGTCGATGTAGTTTTGCACACCTAAAATTTGAGCAAAATTTAGCAGATTTTTATCATGATCAGCCATATTTTTCTCATGCTCGCTTTGTGCCTTTTTAGCCCTATAAACGGCATAAAAACCAATCATAATAAACAAAAATGAAAGTGTTAAAACTTCTGCTAAAAACTCACTCATTATCATCCTTATAAAATGCAAACTTCAGTCTTAAGCTCTACGCCAAATTTCTCTAAAACTCTAGCCTTCGCCAAATTTATAAGGCTAGTGGCGTCCTCAAAGCTTGCGTGGTTAAAATTTATCAAAAAATTTGCGTGCTCTTCGCTAAATTTAGCTCCGCCAATAGCGTATCCCTTTAGTCCAACTGCCTCAAGCATTGCCCCTGCAAAGTGCCCTTCTGGATTTACAAAGCAGCTGCCAAAGCTAGCGCCTTTTGGCTGATTTGCCCTTTTTGCGCTTATAGCATCAGATATGCTTGCGTCAAAGCCGCTAGAAAGCTTAAATTTAGCCCCCAAAATAGCCTCATCTATGCCGCTATGGCGGTAGCTAAAGCTTATCTCCTCTTTGCTCACCCAGCCACGAGCCAGACGCACATGCGTGAGATTGTCGCTTATGCTAAATTTAAGCAGTCCAGCGTTCATTTTTATAAGTCCGCCAAGCGTGCCTGGGATATTTTTTAAAAACTCAAGGTGAGCTATGTTGTTTTGCTTGCAGAAGTTATAAATTTTAGCTGATTTTGTCGCAGCACCTATCTCAAGGTAAATTTTCTCGTCACAAATTTCTAAATTTATATAGTCAAAGCTCTTGCCAAGCATCGCCATTTTTGGGGGATTTGGCGAGATAAGAAGGTTGTTACCCCCGCCTATCATCACAGAGCCTAAAAAGTGAGGCGAATTTAAATCTTCAAGGCTATCAACCTCGAAAATTTCATGCACGCCGCCTATCCTAACTGAGGTAAATTTAGAAAAATCAACAAGCCTCGTCACTGGATAAATTCCGGTATAAAATCAAGCATACGAGTGGTAAATTCAACCATCATCGAGATCATCCAAGGCATTAAAAATATGATGACAACGACTACTAGCAAAATTTTTGGCACGAAGCTTAGCGTGGTTTCGTTTATCTGCGTGGTCGCTTGAAAGATGGAGATGATAAGACCTGCAATGAGGCCGCTTAACAGCATCGGGAGGCTGATATAAAGGGCGATCTTAAAGGTTTCAACTCCAAGTGAGACAAGCGTACTTTGCATCAGCTAAACCTTACTTCGTTGTATTCAGTTGGGATTAGGTAGTCGTTTACGTCGATTGGCTTTTCAAAAAAGCCTTTGTTGTAGCCTATTTGATAGAGCTTATTTAGCGCTTTTAGCTGCGTTTCGTTCATGCTTATTGACTCGTCATTTGCGTATAAATTTAGATACGTTTTTAGCTCATCTTTGCCAACTCTGATGAGATTTCGCTCCATTAGCATGTGAGATAAAAATGGCTTGTGAGAAGTGGCGATCCTAACGGCCTCGCTAAGCACTCTCTCGCACTCGATCGCGTCGGTTATGGGTAGGCTTCGTCTAAGCGCCATGCCACCAAGTGGAAGTGGTAAATTTTCGCCGTTTAGCTCGCTCCAGATGTCCCAAATTTCGCGCTCCACGCAGAGCTGGTCTGAGAAATTTAAGATACTTTCATGTATGAGCACGCCAGCATCGACCTCGCCGCTAAGCACGGCATTTTCAATCTCAAGAAAATTTTTATAAACGATCCTTGCCTCTGGGTAGGCTATGCGAAAAAGCAGGGCATTTGTCGTGTTTTTGCCAGAGAGAGCGACCTTGAAATTTCGCTTTAGTTGCTTATCTTTTAGCTTGATAAGCTTTGGACCATATCCATTACCAAAGCTCACTGCACAGCGTAAAAGCGCAAATTCATCGCAAATTTTAGGATAGAGCGCAAAGCTGATCGCCGTTGCCTCATAAGTGCCTTTTAACGCCTCTTCATTTAGCGTTTCTATATCAAGCGCCTTTGATGTAAAGGCTAAATTTTTACTGCTAACCCAGCCAAATTTGACCGCGGCATACATGAAAATATCGTCAGCGTCTGGCGAGTGAGCGACGTTTATGGTTTTTAGATTGTGCAAAGATGATCCTTTTTTTGATTACGCCATTTTAATGAAATTTATTTAAAATAAAGTTTTAAGGGCGGTTTTGAAACGATTTTACCAGCTTTGCCTCTTTGAAATTTAGCACGTATTTCACGTCTATGGCGTCTTTAGCTCCTTTTCTTCGAGCTTGGAGCGTCGAGTAAAATGGATGCTTAAGTTCTAGCATCTTAAGCAGTTTTTGATCGCTATCTTCTTTTTTTATATTTTCAACGATTATTGTCGTTATAAATTTATCCTCAAACTCGTAAAATGGCCAGACTATCACGCCTGCGTCGCTTGTCTTAAAGTCCGTAATCTTAGATTTTTTAGGGATATTTAGCATGGAGATGATCTTTTTCGAGCTGTCCGCGTTTTGCAACGAGATCACCTTTACAAGCAGGTCTTTTTTGACTCCGATGCCATTTTGACTAAAGCGATAAACTCCGTCTTCAAGTATGCCAACTTTTTCAAAGGCATTAGCGTAGTTTGCGGCGGTGCAAGCAGTCAGTAAAAGTGACAGAATCGTTAAAATTTTTATAAATTTCATCTTTTCTCCTAAATTTTAACTCTTTTTAGCCTATCTGAAGCGAAATTTTTTCTGCCAAATTTAGCCTCACTTTTGCCGTTTAGCTCGACTAGATCGCCTGTAAAGCCACAAATGTCATTTTTAACAAGATAACTTCCCACGCCATAAATATCAACTGGGGTGTTAAATTTCTCAAATTCGCTCATTTTTTGCGGATTAAAACCTGAGCTAACGACGATTTTGACGTGCTTAAAGCCAGCTTTATCAAGCGCCTCTCTTAGGGCAAATATAAGCTCCTTACAAACGCCATGCGGGTCAAATTTACTCGTATCTTTGCCTTCAAAATACCTATCTATCAAATTTTTACTAGTATCCACTCTAACCGCGCCAAGCCTCTCTTTTAGGGCATTTGCAGCCTTTAGCGCGTCCGTGATCACATCGTTGTTGTAATCAACCAAGGCCGTGATCTGCTCGTTTTCAAAGGTTTTAGCGTAAATTTGGCAAGCCTTCACCACGTCTCCGCCACACATTTGAATGAGTGCGTGAGGCATGGTGCCACCACCTTTTAACCCTGTAAGCTCGCCCTGAGCGTCTGTGGCGACCTTTTTTATACCGCCGATAAATGAAGCATATCCGTCGCCTGGCTGCGTGCAGATGTCATCTTGTCTGTCTGCCATGCTAAAGACGTCCTTGCCATTTGCTGCTTTTATCACGTCTCTGGAGTTTGTCGCCACGCAGCTTCTTCTAGTGAGCGTCGCATCGATGACGTTTTCTAAAAAGCCAAAATCCTCATACTTGCCGCTTATCTTTAAAACTGGCTCGTTTGCATTTATGATATCGCCATCATCAAGTGCGTAAATTTCAAGCTCGCTTGGGTTTTTAGCAAATTTATTGATGATAGCTAAAACCTCGTCGATACCGCAAAGCATGATATCATCACGCCTTTGGAAAAACTGCATCGTCACGTGCTGATCTGGCAGGTTTTGCTTAATTATCTCATTTACTTTTAGAAAGTATTTCGCCGTGAAATAGCCCTCGCCAATCCTAGGATCTAGCCTAAAAGTCTTATCTGTTAGCCTCTCTATCTTGCCTTGCATCTTTAGCTCAAGTTCGTTCATGTCTGTCCTTTTGTTTTTGCGAGATTATACCATTTTAGCGAAATTTGGCGTAGGCAAAAGGGCTAGTGAATTTATGCAAAAAGCAATCTTTATGCCTCAAAATATCGTGGCTACAGCCTTTATCCTAGCGCTCTCACGAGGGCTTGGCGAGGTTGGCATAACGCTCATTTTAGGCGGTAATATCATAGGCAAAACAGACACCATCTCACTTGCTATCTACAACGCAGTCTTGTGACGGCAGAAGCGATCAGGCACTCGCTTTAAGCCTTGTTTTGGTTATGCTTAGTTTTATTTTGTTTTGGGTTATAAATTTGCTAGAAAAAAGTAGGATTTAGCACAAATTTTATGCCAGCTAAAAATTAAATTTATTTAAATTTCGCTACAATTAGGGGCTTATATAAAAATTTAGGAGAATTTTCTATGAAAAAAGAAGATATAAAAGAGCTTATCGAATTTTTTAATGGTATGGAGATGAATCATATCAAGATAAAAAGTGGTGATTTTGAGGTCGAGGTAGAGAAATTTGCTGATTATTGCGCGCCTGCGAAGCCAGTAGCACAAGCAGCAGCTCCAGCACCAACACCTGTAAATGTTGTCGTTAGCTCAGAGGTAAAACCAGCTGCAAATTCGCCAAAAGATAGCATAAAATCTCCTATGGTAGGTACTTTCTACGCTGCTCCGAGCCCAGGCGCTGCCCCATTTGTAAAAGTAGGTCAAAGAGTGAGAAAAGGCGATGTAGTAGGCATCATCGAAGCTATGAAGATCATGAACGAGATCGAGGCTGAGTTTGACTGCCAAATCACTGAGATGCTAGTCTCTGACGGACAGCCAGTTGAGTTTGGATTGCCGTTATTTGGCGTGGAGAAAAATTAATGGAATTAAAAAGAATTTTAATTGCAAACCGCGGTGAGATCGCTCTTCGTGCTTTGCGAACGATAAAGGAGATGGGTAAAGAAGCCGTTGTAGTTTATTCAACCGCTGACAAAGACGCGCTTTACGTAAAATACGCCGACGTAGCCATTTGCATCGGCAAAGAGCGCTCAAGCGACAGCTACCTAAACATCCCAGCTATCATAAGCGCAGCTGAGATCAGCGAAGCAGACGCTATCTTCCCAGGTTATGGCTTTTTAAGTGAAAATCAAAATTTTGTTGAAATTTGCTCACACCACAAGATCAAATTCATTGGACCAAGCGTTGCTGCGATGGCTTTGATGAGCGATAAGAGCAAGGCAAAACAGGTCATGCAAAGAGCTGGCGTGCCAGTCATCCCTGGCTCAGATGGCGCTGTGGCTGATACAAAAGCTGCAAAAGAGCTAGCTAAAAAGATCGGCTATCCTGTCATCTTAAAAGCTGCAGCAGGCGGCGGCGGACGCGGTATGCGCGTGGTTGAAAAAGAGGCTGATTTAGAAAAAGCGTTTTGGTCTGCTGAGAGCGAGGCGATGAGTGCATTTGGCGATGGCACGATGTATATGGAAAAATACATCCTAAATCCACGCCACATCGAGGTTCAAATCATCGGCGATAGCCACGGTAACGTGCTTCACATAGGCGAGCGTGACTGCTCTATGCAGCGCCGTCACCAAAAGCTGATCGAAGAGAGCCCAGCTATCTTGCTTGATGAAAAGACAAGAGAGAGGCTACATGAAACTGCCATAAAAGCGGCAAAAGCGATCGGCTACGAGGGAGCAGGTACGTTTGAGTTTTTGGTTGATAAAAATTTAGACTTTTACTTCATCGAGATGAACACAAGGCTTCAAGTCGAGCACACAGTAAGCGAAATGGTAAGCGGACTTGATATTATAGAGCTTATGATAAAAGTGGCCGAGGGCGAAAAGCTACCGTCACAAAAGAGCATCGAGCTAAAAGGCCATGCGATCGAGTGCAGGATCACAGCCGAGGATCCAAACACCTTCACTCCGTGCCCTGGCAAGATCACAAAATATGTCTGCCCAGGCGGTCGCAACGTGAGAATGGATAGCCACATCTACCAAGACTACTCTATACCGCCGTATTATGACAGTATGATCGGCAAGCTCGTAGTTTGGGACACTGATAGAAATAGAGCTATTCACAAGATGAAAGTTGCTCTTGATCAGCTCATAATAAGTGGCATCAAAACAACAAAAGACTTTCACATCGCCATGATGGAAAACAAAGACTTTTTAAGCAACAACTACGATACAAACTATCTTTCAAGACATTAAAACTAAATTTTAAACCATTGCCCTTTGGCTTTGGTTTAAAATTTCATATTTAAATTTATTTTATAAAGCCAAATTTTTATGAGTTGAGCTATTTTAAATTTAAGAGAAATTTAGCCAGTTTATAACTACTTGCAAAACGTAATAAATACTAAAAAATTTATCTAAATTTATTAGTAGCAGCTAAGTTTTGTGATATTCATACCGTTTTTAAAATATGGCGGATAGGGCATGGTCACTGTAAATGGCACTGCTTTTTGCTTTGGCAAATTTTGAGCTACGTCAAATTTATATGCCACAGTGTTTGGTTTCTCGTCCTCATCGCCTCCAAAAACCCATGAGAAAAATGAGATCCCGCTTGGTTTAAATAGCGCCTCACCGCCAAGATCGTTTTTGTTTAGTGGCTGATTAATGAGCTTAATTGTAAGAGTGCATTTGCTAATGGTAAATTTACCGACATTTCTTACTTGACCGCGAAATACAATGCTTTCATTTCTTAGCACTCGCTCGCTTTTTACGCCTTCGACTATGCCTTTTTTGGTGTATTTATCAAGAACTAGCATCAAAAAAATGGCAAGCGTGGTTGATACCAAAATATTTGTAAAAAGTAGCGATAAAAATAATTTTCGCTCGGCTCTAAGCGAGAGCACAAGAAATAAAATAGAAAGTAGTGCGATCGCAAAAAGCACGATGATATGCACGATGGTAAAGTAGTTTGAACTCATCAAAAACACTCCGCTTTTTTGGTGATATTGTAGTCAATGAAGGCAAAATCATTGACAAATTCTCTTATCTGCTTGCTCTGCTTTGGCAAAAGCACTTCATTTAAAATGATCCTTTTTTTAGCAAAAGGGTTTAGTGAATTTAGAAAATTTCTCGTGCTTTGCTTTGAGCCAAGATAGAAGCCAAGCTCGATTTTGCAAATGTTTAATGTGTAGTTTGAATTATTTGTGATGTTAAAATCGACCATCAACGCATCTACATATTGAAGCTGCTTTGTGTTTATTTTGCTTATGCTAACAGGTCTTAGGCTTTCATTTATATATTTGTTTGCGTAGTAGTTGCCCGCAAAAAGTCCCAAAAAACCAGCTAGGATAAATAAAAATCCTATCTGCCACCATGATTTTATCGCGACGAAAATTCCTAAAAGCACGATAAATATAAAGGCTAAAAACACCCAGCCATAGGCTAGAAAGTCGATAAGTTTGGCGTTTTGAAGTATGAAAAGTATGTTATGCTTGATGCTATTTAACATCTCGCGATCTTTTTTCTTCGATGCCACTCATGCCAAAACGCCTTGCAAGCTCGTTTTTGACGGCATCTGGATGTATGTTGTGGGCTGAAAGTGTCACAAGTGTGTGAAAACAAAGATCGGCTGCTTCATAGATGAGGTCATTTTTTGCTTTTTGCTCATCTTGTTTTATCTGCTTGGCAAAACTAAGCTCTTTTGCCGCCATGACAAGCTCTGTAGCCTCTTCGCCAACTTTTTTTAGAATTTGATTTTCACCCTTTTTAAAAAGACTTGCCACGTATGAAGTTTGCGGATCAGCATTTAGTTTTCTATCTTCTATAACGTGATAAAGTTCGTCAATAACGCCGTAACTTGGCTTTTTAACCTCGCTTTTTTGATCAGAAATTTCTAAATTTTCTAAATTTATCTCGTTAAAAAAGCAAGACCTTGCCCCAGTGTGACAAGCAGCGCCTCCATTTTGAACGACTTTTAAAAGCAAAGTGTCGTTGTCGCAGTCTAAAAACGCAGCCTTGATCTCTTGCGTGTTGCCACTCTCTTCGCCTTTTTTCCAAATTCTATTTTTAGTGCGTGAAAAGTAGTGAGCGTAGCGGCTAGATAGACTTAAATTTAGTGCTTCTTCATTCATAAAAGCAAGCATCAAAACCTCGTTTGTAGCGTGATCGCAAACCACCACCGGGAGCAATCCACCAATCTTTTGCCAGTCTATACTTTTTGCTACGCTATTCATTTTTACCTTTCGCTAACCGAGCTAGCTTTTGCCCTATCTTTTGCATCTAGCCAGATATTTGGCACAGCTCCGCCAGGTGTTAAGAAAATTTTGGCATCTTTGTTCTCTTTAAGAGCATCGTTAAATCTATTTTGCGTCTCGATCTGCTTTAAATTTAATAAATTTTGATCGACACTTTTTGCGATCTCTTTGTTTGCATAAGCAGTCGCATCAGCCTCGATCTTGATAGCGTCAGCCTTACCCTTTGCTTCGATGATAGCAGCTTTTGCACTACCTTCTGCAAGGGCAGCTTGTTTTAGTGCCTCTTGATTTGCTCTTTCTACTTCGTATTTTGTCCTCTCAGCCTCTTGTTTAGCGATCTGGACACGCTCGATCTGCTCTTTTACCTTTGAAGGCAAGATGATCTCACGAAGCTGCACGGTTAGGAGCTCGACTGGCTTGTTTGGCTGAGAGTCGATGTCTTTTCTTATGCCCTCATCGATCTGTCTTGCTAGGTCATTTCTCTTAGTTGGTAGCTCTTCGGCTGTGTATTTACCAGCGATGCTGCGAACCACGTCGCGCACGACAGGATCAACGATCTTGCTCTCCCAGCTAAGACCCCAAGATGCGATAGTTTGTGGTGCATTTTCTGGATTTAGGCGGTATTGCACGGTGATATCTATGCTAACTGGTAAATTTCTAGCATCCAAAACTGAGATTGAGTTTTTGCGTAAAATTCCAGCCCCTTGATAAGACTTTTGCAAGCTCTCGCCCATATCTTCGCCTGAAGTGTAGTTGATGATCCTAACTCTAGTATCAACTACGATGATGTTTTGGATAAATGGCAAAAAGAAGTGAAATCCTGGTTGCAAAGGATTTGGCTCATATTTACCCGCTGTGGCTTTGATGCCGACCTCGCCTGAGTGTATCACTTTAAATGGCTGAGTGATAGCAAGGATCGCGATAATGGCGATTATGATGTAGGCTAGCGCACCAAATTTGCCAAAGCCGCTTGGTATATTTGGCATTTTAAAATCCTTTTTAAAAGGTGGCTCTTTGTCGTTATTTTGACCTGAGCCCCTGTTGTCATTACCTGGCTTTTTTTTGTTGAAATAATCATTTAAATCAGCGGGCATTTCGTTCCTTTAAATCTTAAATATATGTTAAAAATGATTCGTATTTTTTGTTTAGACCATAAACTACGTCAAAGTAAGCTTTTTGTAGTCTCTTTGTCACTTCGCCTCTAGCGCCGTTGCCGATGATGCGGTTATCTATGCTATTTATCGGCGTTACTTCAGCTGCAGTGCCAGTGAAAAATGCCTCGTCAGCTGTGTATGCTTGATCTCTTGTGATGCGCTCTCTTCTTACTTCGATGTCAAGATCGTGAGCTAGTCTTATGACTGTATCTTGAGTGATGCTAAGTAGGCTGTTGTCGTTTGGTGGAGTGATCAATGCGCCATTTTCAACGATAAAGAAGCACTCGCCTGGACCTTCAGCCACAAAGCCCTCGCTATCAAGAAGCAGCGCCTCGTCGTATCCAGCCTCTTTTGCTTCGTAGTTTGCCATTTGTGAGCTTAGGTAGTTTGAGCTAGCTTTTGCTCTGTTCATTTGAGCAGCAGGGGCAAGTTTAGCAAAGCTTGAAATTTTAACTCTAATGCCTTTTTCCAAGCCTTCATCGCCAAGATATGCACCCCACTCCCATGAAGCGATAGCAGTTTGCACTGGTGCTTTTGTGTGCGCTACGCCCATTACGCCGTATCCTAAAAAGATAAGTGGGCGGATATAGACGTTGCTGTTATATTTATTTGCGCGAAGTAGCTCGATCTGTGCTTTTTCAAGCTCTTCTTCAGTGTAAGGCACGTTTAAAACGGTCATTTTTGCTGATCTTAAAAGTCTTTTTGTGTGGTCTTTTAGTCTAAAAATAGCTAGACCTTTTTTTGTTTTATAAGCTCTTGTGCCCTCAAATACGGCATTAGCGTAGTGCAAAGAGTGAGTTAGAACGTGTACTTTCGCATCGTCCCATTTTACTAGTTTTCCATCCATCCAGATGAATTCTGAAGCGTTCATAATTAAACCTTTCTTTTTTAGAAATTTGATCCGAGTTTATCTAAAATTGCTTTAAATTTACATTTCTAAGCCCAAAATGTCCGTAAATTTTAGGCTAAAGTTACTTATCTAAAAGCTCTTTTATCGTCTTTGCCATCTCATCGATTGATGATGCTGCGTTTAAATTTATCAGATATTTGCCACTTACCACAAAGGCTGGCACACCGCTGATACTTGCTACATCATAAGAGGCAAACCACTCGTTTAAAAGCTCTTTTGCACGATCTGAGCTTAGCGCTTTTTCGTATTCGTCTTTGCTCACGTGAGCCGCATTTAGCGCTAGATCTATAAATCTTTGCTTATCTTTGCCGTCATTAAAGTCATCTTTTTCATCGTGTCTTGCTTTGTAGATCGCAAATTTAGCTTGCTTAAATTTAGACTCATCGCTTAGCAGATCAGTCCCATTTGCCTCATCTATCGATATAAGAGCGGCGAAAATTTTACTTGTAGTCTCGCCAAGCTTGCCTTTGGTGCTTAGGTGATATGGGATAAATTTAACCCCGTCAAGCTTTGACATCAGCTTTTTTGTGATAGTTCGGTCAAATTTATAGCAGTGAGGGCAGTCGTAGCTAAAGACCTTGACGACTGAGTTTTTAGGCACGTTAAGCGGTTTTGCCAGAGTTTGATACTCAACGCCTTCAGTCAGTGCTGATAAATTTAGCGCAAAAAACGCACTTAAAATTAGCATTTTTATAAGCTTCATCTTTGCTCCTTACTTCACCAGATCAGCTAGTACTTTTGCGGCGTGGTCTTTGGCTTTTACGCTTTTATAAATTTTAGCTATCTTGCCGTCTTTACCGATCACAAAGGTGCTTCTAACGATGCCAAGATACTCTTTGCCGTAGTTTTTCTTGACCTGCCAAACGCCATAAAGCTTTGAAATTTCTTTATCTTCGTCGCTTAAGAGGATGTGCTTTAAATTTTGCTTTGCGATAAAGCCAACGTGAGACTTCACGCTATCTGGGCTAACGCCGATGATAACGGTATCATTTTTGATGAACTGATCGTAGTTTGCGCTAAATTCGCAAGCTTCAGTCGTGCAGCCAGGAGTGTTGTCTTTTGGGTAGAAGTAAAGCACCACATTTTTGCCTATAAAGTCCTTTAGCGCGACCTTTACGCCGTCTTGATTTAGCGCTTCAAATTCTGGCGCCTTGTCGCCAACCTCAAGTGTTATCTTTCTTTCCATGTCTGCTTTGCTAAATTCGCTCATTTTGTCCCCTTTCTCTTATCTTCTACGCTCTCGCCTGCTACGCCGATATTGCCAGCATCGTGAGTTTCTAAAAATATCATAACCGCCTCTTTTTTCTTGCCAAGCACTCTTACAAGCGTCTCGGTCACTTCTTTAAAAACTTGATCTTTCTGCTCTTTTGTAGGCTCTGGGCCTGCTATTTTTATATTTACATAAGGCATTTTTGCTCCTTTTTTAAGATGTAAAATATTAGCCAAAATGAGTGAAATTTCAGATTAAAGCCGTTATTTAAGAATTTGGCATTAAAATAAGCAAACTTCCAAAAGGAGCGAAAATGGATTATAACAGGCAAAATAAGGGCTTTGTTTGCTTTATGTATGGCTTTGGACGAAGCAGGGCGGTTTATGCAGTTTTGATGATACTAATGGCACTTTTAGCTGGCTTTTTAACACTTAGCTCAAGCGCTCAAGCTGATGTTTCAAATTTACAAATAGCCCTTGGCATCATACTTTGCGGTCTTTTGCTGATCCTTGTAAATCCAAAAATTTTCATCATCAAGCTAATTGGCTACTTAATCGCTTTAGCTGGTGTCATGATCGCCCTTCACAACGCAAATTTGCTCGGAGCTGATTTTAACTTATATTTTTACGCAAGCCTCGTTTTTGGCGCATTTATGATGCTTATGCTTCTTAGCTGGTTTGTCTATAATGCAAGAAGCAGCGAAATAAATGAAATTTAGTTCGCCACTCCCATTAGCACGCTTGTGTAGGTGTTTTGCTTAGGCTCTGAGCTTGTTGCATCGTTTGTATCTATGCGGCTAGCCTCAAGCCCAGCTTTTATAAGTGCCTCTTTTACTGCATTTGCACGCTCATTTGCAAGCTCTACTAGCTTTGCTTTATCGACTTCGATGCCCTTTAGCGCCTCTTCTCTTAAGGCTTTTTCGCTTCTATCTTTTAAATTTGGCACAAGCTCATTTAAAACCGCGATGTAGTCTTTGCCACTTGAAGCGATGATTTGATTGATCTTTTGATCTAGTTTTTTGTTTTTATAAAAGCTCTCATCGAGTTTTGAGTATGTTGGCGTTATGCTAAGCTTCATTTTAGGTTTTGAGCCAGTTAGCTTTATAAAATCAGCTATCTTAGGCGCTTCTGAGCTTATAAGCTCGCTACTTCCAGCAAGAAAATCAATAGAGCTAAGATCTTTGTTGCCAAGTCCTAGGGCGTTGCCTAAAAATCTAAATGGAGCTAGCGTGATGTCGGCAAAGAGCTTTTTCACAGCAGCCCAGATGACGCCGCCATATTTAAAGTCAGGGTCGTCTAAATTTCCCTCAACTGGCAGATCGATGTTTATTTGATTATTTTGATCGCTAAGTATCGAGATAGCAAGTGAAAGTGGCAAATTTACAGCATCTTTTGACTCAACCTTCTCTCCAAGTGTAAGAGAGTCAAAATTTATGAAATTTGAGCCATTTAGTTTTGAGTCGGTGACGCTATAGTTTAGGTTTAAATTTAGCTTGCCTTTTTTGATCTTATAGCCCACAAACTGCCCGCTATAAGGTGTCACGTTAACTAGATCGATATCTTTAAAGTCAAGCTTTATATCGGTATTTTGCTTTAGCTCAAACGGAAAGAGTTTTGCAGTGATCTGCGCAAAGCCATTTTTGCCAACCACACCTTGAAACTCGCCTGAGCTTGGGCGCTTTTTATCGATGTCGGTGAGCTTGCCATTTAGCTTTGAGATCGTTGTGGCAAATGGCATAAATAGCGATGCGTCCGAGAAATCAACCTCGCCATTTTTTAGAGAGAAATTTTTCACGCTAAATTTTAGCTCGTCCTCTTTTTTGCTAGCTACTTTTTTGGTCTCAGGTTTTGCCTCAGTTTTAGCTTTATTTTTATCCTCTTTTATGATCTGAGATAGGTTAAATTTACGCTCTTTGCTTAGATGAGCCTTGATAAATGGCGAATTTAAGCTCACTCCGTTTATAGTAAGGTCGTTTTTGGCAAATGAAATTTTTTCAAGATCAAGGCTTTTAAAGGCGACCAATTTTTCAGCTTTTTTGCCATTTAGCCTTATATCTTTGATGCTAAGTTTTGCATCTGCTTTGATATCTTTTGCGTAGTGAAGCTGGGCATCTGCGCTCATCTGTCCGCTAACTAGATCGGCCTCTAAAAAGGGCTTTGCGTAGGCAAAATACTTTGGTAAATTTGTATCATTTAGCTTTATTTTAGCGCTCACATCAAGAGGCTCGATCTTTATCTTGGACTCAACATCTAAATTTAGCTTTTGTGAGCTTTTCATCGCCACTTTTGCGTCAAATGGCTTGCTAAAATCACTACTTAAATTTGCTACTTTTATAAAAAGATTATCGAATTTATGAGCGATCTTCTCGCCTTCAAAAAGATGCGTCAAAGCGATGTCTGCGTTATTTACACTTATATTTTTTACATCAAATTTAAACTCATTTTCTTTGCTTTTTGAAGCGCTTTTATTTTCAACCTTTTTCTCTACTTTTTTAGTGTGTTTTGCCGCTTTTGCAGGTTTTGTGCTCTGCTCGCCAAACCCTAGCTCACTTACAGCGCTTAGACCATTGTCATTTAGTTCTGAAGCAAATTTAGGCTTATTAACATCGACACTAGCGATATTTAGAGCCATTTTTAAAAGATCAAAGCTTATGCTCTTTATCGCCACATCAGCAACGCTTGCTATATCTTTATTTTTTGCTTTAAGCTCTATGTTTTTTACGTTTAGCTCATCAAGGCTCGCAAGGCTCTTGTTACCATCCATTGTAAAGCTTGTATTTGTCACGCCAGCGCTTGCTACATTTGCACTTGCACTTTTGCTAAGTGGCGCGTTGATGCCATTTAGTGCCATTTTTTCAAGCGTTAGAGCGGTTTTGTTATTTACTAAATTTAGATTTAAATTTGAAGCATTTATATCTTTTAAATTTGCTAAATTTCTATCTGCTTCATCTATTTTTAAAGCGTTTGCACCCATATTTTTTAGCTTGGCTGTGGCGTTTAGTTCGCTTTTTTCATTTAAATTTGCAAGCAGCGAGATCTCATTTAAATTTAGTGATTTTACGCTCGCAGCGATAGCACTTTTAAAAGAGATGTCATTTAAATTTATAGCGCTTAAATTTAGCGCAGCCTCCGTTTTGTCCGCTATCTTACTATCAAGATCAAATTTTGGAAGCTCTAACTCGCCAAGGCTTAATTCATTTTCGCTCTCGTTTAAATTTAGCCCTTTTACATTTAAAAAGCCATCTTTTAAATTTATCTTAGTTGCGTTCTCATCGGCTTTTAAAGCGTAGTTTATCTTTAAGTTTATAATGGCATTTTTGAGATTTAACGTGTCATTATCTATAAAACTTATCGCAACTGGCTTTATGCTAAAGTCCTTTATGCTGACGTTACCCTCTATTTTTAGTGGATTTAGCTTGATATCGCCATTTAGATCGATCTTGTGCGCCAGGCTTGAGTTTGAGTCAAATATGTGACTACCTGCGCTATTTTTCTTCGTATTTAGCGAGCTAAGCTCGTAGTTTATATCATCAAAACTTACATTAAATGGCTTTGTTAAATTTTGGTCGCTATATGAAAATGAGCCTTTGATGATTTTTGCATTATTTAGCGCGAAATTTATCGAGCTAGTGCTGTTATCTTCGCTAGTTGCGTTATCATCGCTTATAAAATTGCTAAAGTTAAAATTTGCCTTTTTATCTCTTGCGATCTTTACTTTTGGCTCATCTAGCCTAAAAATGTCTATCTCAACTAGCTTTTTAAAGATAGAAAATGGCTTTAGCTTAAGGTCGATCTGCTTCGTGCTAAAAAGCGGCGAAGTGGTGTTTAGCTCGGCATTTGTAGCGTTTAGCTCAAAGGTAAAGGGGTTAAATTTAGCATCACTTACAAAAAGCGTTGCGTTGTAGTCTTTTAGGTATTTTGGCGCGATATTTTTGATAGCATAAGGCAGGCCAAAAAAGCCAAGTAGCGTATAGATAAGCAAAAGTGAAACTACGCAGATGCCAGTGATCAGGGCTATTTTTTTCTTTTTATCCATTGTGAAATTTACCTTTTTGTCAGCTAAAATGAGCCCTGATTTTACTTTAAAAAAGGTTAAAAGATAGTTAGAAATTTCAAATTTTTTATACATTGAATTTACATTTATCTTAATAATACTTTTATGCATTTCGTATTACCATTCGTCAAATATTTTTTAAACAAAGGAGCGAGTGATGAAGAGATTTTTGGCTTTATTGTTTTTGTTGTTTTCTGCCTTTGCTTATGCAAATGAAAATGCCGTTGTAGTCGCTATCGAGGAGCAAACACCTCGTATAAATCCACTCTACGACGAGGATCACGATCCTACGCTTTCGCTGGTTTTTTCTGGCCTTACTAGCCACGATGAAAATAGCCATGTAGTGCCAGAGCTTGCCAAGTCTTGGCAGGTGAGTGATGACGGGCTGGAGTATGTTTTTGAGCTAAGAGATGATGCTTTTTGGCATGACGGGGTGAAATTTAGCGCAAAGGACGTTAAATTTACTATCGAAGCGGCTCAAGATAAGAAGCTAAACGCGCCTGCTATCTCAAACTACGAGGTGGTAAAAAGCGTTGAAATTTTGGGCGATTATAAAGTAAAGATCACGCTTAGTGAGCCATTTCCGCCGTTTTTAGATGCGCTTAGTTTTGGCGTTTTGCCTGAGCATATCCTAAAGGGCAAAGATATCGCAACTGATAAATTTAATGACGCACCTATCGGCACTGGTGCATACAAGCTTGTAAAATGGAAAAAAGATGAGAGCTTGGAATTTGCGGCAAATGAGAAATTTTACAAGGGCGAGCCAAAGATAAAAAAGGTATTTTTTAAGATTGTTGGCGATGAAAATTTAAGACTAGTTGGACTAAAAAGCGGTGAGATCGACGTTGCGCTCATCTCTCCAACTGGTGTAAATTTCATAAAAGATGATAAGAAATTAAGCTTGCTTAAGTTTAAAAGTGCGGACTATAGAGCTTTGATGTTTAACCTTGAAGATCCTATCTTTCAAGATAAAAATGTAAGGATCGCCCTAAACTACGCGGTTAATAAAGATGAGATCGTTAAAAGCTTATTTCACGGATATGCAAGCGTAGCGAACAATCCGATAGAAAAAAGCTTTGCAAACGACAGCGAGTTTAAATTTAGCTACGATCCGCAAAAGGCTAGGGAGCTACTTGAAAAGAGCGGCTTTAAGAAAAATAAGGCTGGCTTTTTTGAAAAGGACGGCAAGGAGCTTGGCTTTGACATCTATGCCTTTAATAACGACGTTTTAAGGGTCAATCTAGCCAAGATTTTAAGCAGCGAGTTTGAGAAATTTGGCGTAAAAGCCAAAGCCTACGCAAAGCCAAGAACAGCCTTTAGCATAAGCAAAGTAGATAGCTTTGTGATCGGCTGGGGAAGCCCATTTGATCCAGACTTTCATACATATAGAATTTTTGGCGGCTTTGCTGATGTGAGCGTAAATGAAAATGGCTGGAACTTTAGCCACTACAAGGACGCAAACGTCGATAATGCCCTAAAAAACGCGAGATATACAAAGGACGTGGAGCTTAGGAAAAAATACTACAAAGAATTTCTAAAAGCGCTTCATGAAAACCCACCTTACATTTTTATAGCCTATCTTGACTATCCGCTCGCCTTTAATAACAAAATTTCAGGCATAAAGACGCAAATTTTAGGTCATCACGGGGCTGGATTTTTATGGAACATAAGAGAGTGGCAAGTAAAATAGTGGATAAAAACTTTGTTTAGAGCCATTTTAAAAACAGCGATCTCAAGCCTTGGGTTGCTGTTTTTCATCTCATTTTTTCTATTTTTGCTCATATACTTTTTGCCAGGAAATGTCACTGACGCGATGTTTTCAAGGAGTGAGGCGATAAATTTAGCCATAAAAGAGCAAATTTTAAGAAATTTAGGGCTAAAAGATAACTTTTTCGTGCAGTATTTTAGATGGCTGGCTCACTTTGTGACAGGCGACTTTGGCACTAGTTTTGTAAGCGGGGCAAGCGTGTCGCTGCTCATTAAAGAGAGGCTTTTAAACTCGCTCATTTTATTTTTTGCTTCATTTTTTCTGATAGCTCTTTTGTCCTTTTTCTTGGGGCTTTTAAGTGCCATTTATAAGAATAAATTTGCCGATATCTTTATAAATTTTAGCTCCTTTTTGCTGGCCTCACTGCCACATTTTTACATCGCTCTTGTGCTAATAGCGATCTTTAGCATCTATCTAAACGTACTACCAAGCTCTGGGGCAAACGAGCTAGGCTCTAGCGGTGTTGGGGTGAAATTTATCATCTTGCCAACGCTCGCCATCATTTTGCCACACCTTGGCGCAAACGTGAAATTTGTGCGTGACAGGCTAAATCAAAGCCTAAACGCCGATTTCATCCAGACGGCTCACGCTAGAGGGCTTGGGCGGGGCAAAATTTATCTCTTTGCGATAAAGCACGCAAGCACCGATATAGTTTATTATTTTGCAACCCTTGTGGCTGGCGTTTTTGCTGGTTCATACGTCATTGAGAGCATTTTTTCATTTCCAGGCATTGGCAAGCTTAGCCTTGATGCGGTGATCGCCAAGGACTATCCAGTTGCACTTGCGACCATTTTGCTAACGGCTGTTTTTGTCGTTTTTGCAAATTTACTGGCTAAAATTTTCGCTATCTTGGCAGATAAGAGAAATTTATGAGAAAAGTCATATTTTTCCTAGCCTGTTTTGTCTTTTTAGTGCTTGCCACATTTGCCTTTGTAACGCCATTTGTTTCTAAATTTGAGCCAAATTTCACTGACTTTATGGCGGTAAATTTAGCCCCAAACGGCGAACATATCTTTGGCACGGATATCCTAGGCAGGGACAATCTCATAAGAGTGGCCTATGCGCTTAAAAACTCGCTTCTTGTTTTGCTTTTAGCTGGCTTTTTAACGACGCTTTTCTCGCTCATCTACGCATATTTTGGCACGAGCAAGAGCAGAGTTTGTGAGAGCCTTTTTGATAAGGGGCTTGATGCTTTTTTAAGCATACCAAACATCGTTTTTATCATGCTTTTTAGCTCATTTAGTAGCGGAGATCTGCTTATAACCTCTTTTATCATTGCCATTTGCTCCTTTATGCAGGGCGCAAAGGTCTTTATGCAAAATTTAAGACTTAATAAAAAGTGCGACTATGCCGAGCAGGCCGTGATAAATGGCGCTAGTAAATTTAGCCTTATCTGCTTTGAAATTTTGCCAAATTTAAAGCACCTAATAGTTAGTATCTTTGGTATAAATGCGATAAACGCTGTCGTCATGGAGGCCACACTTGGTTTTTTTGGCGTGGGAAGTGACGCTAATAAAATAAGCCTTGGCATCATGCTAAATGAAAGCAAAGAGGCACTTTTTCTTGGCTCTTGGTGGATGGTGCTTTTCCCTGGCGTGACGCTCTTTTTGCTCATCCTTGCAACTTCGATCATCACGTCAAATTCAAAAAATGGCAATATAAAAATATGATAGAGATTAGAAATTTAAACGTTTTTTATAAGGATAAGAAGCTTTTGAGCGGGCTTGATTTTGATATGAGTGAGGGTAAATTTATAGGTATCACGGGTGCAAGTGGCAGCGGTAAATCGCTCTTTGCAAAGAGCTTAATAAGGCTTTTTGATGATGAATTTAAAGTGAGGGCAGATAAATTTAGCATTTACAAAAAAGATATCTTAAAACTTAGTCAAAATGAGCTAAAAGAACACCGAAGAAAGGTCGCCGCGCTTGTTTTTCAAAACTCTATTGCTAGCCTTCATCCGCTCTTAAACGTGGGCGATCATTTTAACGCCTATCTTGATGGCGACAAAAGGGCGAATAAAGAGCTTGCGTTTGCTTATTTTAGGGAGTTTGGGCTAGATAACGCAAATCTCATCTGGCACAAATATTCATACGAGCTAAGTGGCGGTGAGGCGAGCCGCGTACAGATCGCTCTTGCGCTTTGCTTGAAGCCAAAAATTTTAGTCTGCGACGAGATAACAAGCGGTCTTGATAGCATTAGCGGTAGCCACGTGGCAGGCATTTTAGAGAGCTTAAAGGGCAAGATGAGCGTCATATTTATCTCGCACGATGAGGCGCTGACGAACTATCTTAGCGATGAAATTTGGCAGATGAGAGATGGGCGGCTAAATTTAAAGGAAAATGCGTGAAAATAAGGCTCAAAAACGTCTCAAAAAGTTTAAGTTTTAAGGAGCATTTTAACGCTAGAGCTGAAGTGCTGCACCTTTTAGAGGGGATAAATTTCGAGCTTGACGATGGCGAAAATTTAGCCATTTTGGGTCAAAGTGGCAGTGGCAAAAGCACGCTTGCAAAGCTCATATCATTTAGCGAGCCAAAAAGCGGGGGTAAAATTTATATAAACAGTGAAGAGATCACGGACAAAAATGAGCTCAAAAAAGATATCAGATATATCTTGCAAAACCAAAAACAAGCCCTAAATCCAGCACTAAAAGTAAAAACAGCCATCGCTCATGTGAGGTCATATCTTAAGCTTAGCTTTAGCGAAAATGAGCTCAAAGAGCTTATGGTAAATTTAAATTTAAAAGATGAAATTTTAGAAAAATATCCATCACAGCTAAGTGGCGGCGAGGCGACAAGGGTTGGGATACTGCTAGCGCTTCTTTCAAAACCAAAAATTTTAATCTGCGACGAGATAACAAGCGGACTTGACAACGAGACGAAGCAAAAGATCATAAATTTGCTTTTAAGCTTGGATGAAAAGATCAGCATTATTTTCATCACGCACGATATCATAAGCGCGATGAAGATAGCGCAAAAGGTGCTAATAATCGAATCTGGCAAGCAAGTGGCGTGGGGTAAATTTGAGGATCTTGCAAGCCAAAATGTCCTTAAAAAATACCTCTATGCAGCTAAATTTTATGATGACAAACTTTGATATAATGCAAGCAAAAAAGGTCAAATTTGTTAGTTCATATCTGCTGCTCGGTCGATAGCCACTATTTTTTACAGCGCCTACGAAAAGACTTCCCAAACGAGCGAATAGTAGGCTATTTTTACGATCCAAACATACATCCATATAGCGAGTTTTTACTGCGTTTTGAGGACGTGAAGCGAAGCTGCGAGAAGCTTGGCATCAAGCTAATATGCGGCCAGTACGACTACGAAGCGTGGCTTGGTGGCACAAAAGGACTTGAAGATGAGCCAGAAAAGGGCAAAAGGTGCGAGTACTGCTTTGATTTTCGCATGGCGGACTCCGCTAAAAAGGCGATAGAGCTAGGACTTAGTAAGATCACGACGACACTTTTGATGAGCCCAAAAAAGGACTTTTCTCAGCTTAAAAAGGCGCTCGATGAGGCGGTGGCTGGATCAAATTTAGAAGCGGTTGCGGTTGATTATAGAAAAAATGGCGGCACAAGCGAGCAGTTTATCCTCGCTAAAAAAGACAAACTCTATCATCAAAACTACTGCGGCTGCGTCTTTGCGCTAAAAAAACAGCGCGACTCGCAAAATTTGCCCCAAAGTGAGCTGATGAGCGAGCTGCATGCAAGGGCGCTTTATGGCAGTATAGAAGCTAGACTTGAGCTTTATAAAAAGGTGCGCGAGTGCGAGGCGAGAGGAGAGAAATTTCACCTTTTTAGAAGACGATTTTTAAACTACAGGCTATTGCGCGCTAGTGTTAAATTTGAAGCAGTTGTGGTGCCAAGCTACTTTGTGCTCTACTCTGGCTTTAAAAGAGAGAGCTTAAAGCTTAACGTAGAGCGTGCGTGCGAAATGGACGATGAGCTAAAAGAGGGCGCGATATTTATGAGCATAGAGCGCTTTAATAAATTTACAAATAGCAAATTTAAAAGCGTTGATGAGCTTTGTAAAAAGCCGCTTGAGCTTGACGCTGAGATGAAATTTCGCCGTAATATAAGCGGGGAGTTTTCGCAAAATCCTATCATCATCTTAGACGAGGTCAAAAAGGGTAGCTACGAAATTTACGCAAAGGCTGCTTTTTATAACGACAGCGAAGAAATTTTGGTTTTAGAGGGCTAAATTTAGACCTATTAAGGCTAAATTTCAGAGATTGTAAAAGAGGCTAATAATTTTTTTCTTAGTATAAATTTGTTACAATCTGCCAAAATTTACATTACTAAGGCTAAAACGTGATAGACGTCGTAGAAATTCAAAAAATTCTCCCACATAGATTTCCATTTTTGCTTATCGATAGAGTTGTCGAGCTAGAGCCTGCGAAAAACATCGTCGCTTATAAAAATGTAACCATTGGCGAGCCGATATTTCAGGGGCACTTCCCAGGTCACCCGATCTATCCTGGCGTGATGATCATCGAGGGCATGGCGCAAGCTGGCGGCGTGCTAGCGTTTAAGAGCATGAGCGACGAGCACCAAGCTGGCATCGAGAACAAAGTGGTCTATTTTATGAGCATAGACGGAGCGAAATTTCGCCATCCAGTCCGTCCTGGAGATAGGCTGGAGTATAGATTAAATGTATTAAAACACAAAGGCAATATCTGGGTGCTTGAGGGTAAAGCATACGTAGATGACGTGCTATGCGCCGAGGCTGAACTTAAAGCGATGATAGTCGATAAATAGGCTTTTGCTTAAGAAAAAGAGAAATAATGAAAAATATCCACCAAACAGCTGTTATAGAAGATGGAGCGATCATTGGAGATGACGCAAATATCGAGGCTTACGCATTTGTAAGTAAAGATGCAGTCCTTGGCAACAACGTCACGATAAAACAAGGCGCAAGGGTGCTTGGCAAGACGAAGATCGGCGATAACTCTCGTGTATTTAGCTACGCGATCGTTGGCGACATCCCACAAGATATCAGCTATAAAGACGAGGTCGATACTGGCGTCATCATTGGCGAGCACGCAACTATACGTGAGTTTTGCACGATAAACTCAGGCACGCACAAGGGCGATGGCATAACGAGGATCGGCGATAGCGCCTTTATCATGGCATATTCTCACATCGCACACGACTGCATAATAGGTAGCAACGTCATTTTGGCAAATAACGCAACTCTAGCAGGCCACGTCGAGCTTGGCGACTACGCTGTTGTGGGCGGTCTTACACCTATTCATCAGTTTGTTAGAGTGGGGGAAAGTTGCATGGTCGCAGGTGCTAGTGCGCTCAGCCAAGATGTAGTGCCATTTTGCCTAGCTGAGGGTAACAGAGCCTATATAAGAAGCTTAAATTTAGTCGGCATTAGGCGTAGATTTGACAAAGAGCAGGTTGAAGAGCTTGTTCGCGCTTATAAATTTTTGTTTAATCAAGGCATTAGCCTAAAAGATCAAGCAAACGAGCTTATCGCAAAAACCAGCGACGAAAATGTTAAAAAAATGTGTAAATTTATATTAGAAACGACAAGAGGAATTCCGCTTGCAAAAGGAAGAGATTAATGGCTAGAAAGTGTAATTTTTGTGGCGAGGCTGAGTCTGCTGAGAGAAGATTATTAGCAGATATCGAAGGAAACGCCTATATATGCGAGTACTGTATAGCAGCAGCATACGATATGATACATGGTGATACAAGTGTAGAAGAGAGTAAAAACGATGAGGCGATAGAGTACCAAAAGCTCACACCAAAGGAGCTAAAAGCAGTACTTGATAACTACGTGATCGGTCAAGATAGGGCTAAAAAGGTCTTTAGCGTCGGCGTATATAACCACTATAAGAGAATTTTTAAACAAAGCGACATCAAAGACGACACCGAAATTTCAAAGTCAAACATCTTGCTTGTTGGTCCAACTGGAAGTGGCAAGACCTTGATGGCTCAGACTTTGGCGAGATTTCTTGACGTGCCTATCGCGATTTGCGATGCGACAAGCCTAACTGAGGCTGGATATGTCGGCGAGGACGTTGAAAATATCTTAACAAGGCTCTTGCAAGCTGCAAATGGCGACGTGAAAAAGGCGGAGCAGGGCATTGTATTTGTCGATGAGATCGATAAGATCGCTAGAATGAGCGAAAACAGAAGCATCACAAGAGACGTTTCAGGTGAGGGCGTGCAGCAAGCGCTTTTAAAGATCATCGAAGGTAGCGTTGTAAATATCCCACCAAAAGGCGGCAGAAAGCATCCAAATCAAGACTTCATCCAGATAGATACGACAAATATCTTATTTGTTTGCGGTGGTGCATTTGACGGACTTCTTGACATTATCGAGCGCAGAGTTGGTAAAAATGTACTTGGTTTTAACCAAGAAAAACGTGGCAAAAACGAAAAAGAAAATTTACTAAGCCTGCTTGAGCCAGACGATCTTGTGAAATATGGCCTCATCCCAGAGCTCATCGGCAGACTTCACGTGGTGGCTACTTTAAATGAGATAACAAAAGAGGATATGGTTAAAATTTTGACCGAGCCAAAAAATGCGATATTAAAACAATATCAAAAGCTTTGTGCGATCGACGGCGCTACGCTTAAATTTGATGATGAGGCACTTGAAGAGATAGCGAGCCTTGCTATCGAGCGAAAAACTGGAGCAAGAGGGCTTAGAAGCATAATGGAAGAGCTCATGACAGATATAATGTATGATCTGCCAGAGCTAAAAGACTACGATATCGTGATCTCAAAAGAGACGGTAAAAGATAAGGCAAAGCCGATTTTGGTAAAGCACAATAAATTAACAGCATAAAGGAAATAGATGTTTTTAGATCAGGTTATAGGTTTTTTCTCAAGTGATATGGGTATAGATTTAGGTACGGCAAATACTTTGGTTTTGGTAAAAGATAAGGGAATAATCATAAATGAACCATCAGTTGTTGCGGTAAGACGTGAAAAATATGGAAAACAAAAAATTTTAGCAGTCGGTCACGCTGCAAAAGAGATGGTGGGAAAAACTCCTGGCGACATCGAGGCGATAAGACCGATGAGAGATGGCGTTATCGCGGACTTTGACATGACAGAGAGGATGATACGCTACTTTATAGAAAAGACTCATAGAAGAAAAAATTTCTTACGCCCAAGGATCATCATCTCAGTACCTTACGGACTTACTCAGGTTGAGAGAAAGGCTGTTAGAGAGAGCGCGCTAAGTGCTGGTGCAAGAGAGGTATTTTTGATAGAAGAGCCTATGGCAGCGGCTATCGGAGCAAATTTACCAGTTCGCGAGCCACAAGGCAACCTTGTAGTTGATATCGGCGGTGGTACGACTGAGATCGGCGTCGTCTCACTTGGCGGTTTAGTTATCTCAAAGTCTATCCGCACAGCTGGCGATAAGATAGATAGCAGCATAGTTAATTACATAAAAGAAAAATACAACTTACTAATAGGCGAGAGAACAGGCGAGGAGATAAAGATCGCTGTGGGCTCTGCTGTGCAGCTAGAAAAAGAGCTAAGCGTAGTGGTAAAAGGACGCGACCAAGTGAGTGGTCTTTTAAGCAGGGTTGAGCTAACGAGCGAGGATGTGAGAGAGGCGATGAGAGAGCCGCTAAAAGAGATCGCAGACGCGCTAAAAACCGTGCTTGAGATGATGCCGCCTGATCTTGCTGGCGATATCGTCGAGACTGGTATCGTGCTAACTGGCGGTGGGGCGCTTATTAGAGGGCTTGATAAGTTCTTATCTGATATCGTTAAGCTTCCAGTATTTGTAGCTGACGAGCCGCTTCTTGCTGTTGCTAGAGGCACAGGCAAGGCACTTCAAGAGATCGGACTTTTGCAACAGCTAACAAATGAAGAGTAAGATTGTTCTTTTTGTTTTTATAGCGTTGCTTGCTGGCGCCTCGATATTTAAGGGCGAAATTTTAAGCAACATCTCTATCAAATTTAGCAACTACGCTATAAATTCATACGACAATTTTGCTAAAAGCGTGAAAGATTATATAAATGAATATTTTAGGCAGGCTAGCGAGATAGAAAAACTAAGAGCGCAAAACAAAGAGCTAGAGCGCTCAGCCACGCTTCTATCTACTTTTGCAAACGAGCTAAATCAAATTTTAAAAGATAAAAACTCAACTGCCTACGCCCCAGCCGTAAAGCTAGTAAAAGGGCTTAGTTACGTGCATATCGGGGATTATAATAAAATTTGGATAAGCGAGTTTGAAGGATACGATCCAAATAAAATTTACGGGCTCATCTACCAAGGAAGCAGCGCTGGCATCGTCATCGCAAAAGACGGCAAGCCACTAGCCTACTTGCAAAATGACCCAAAAAGTATATTTGCAGTCTATATAGGAAACGAGAAAATTCCAGGCGTAGCGCATGGAAATCAAGGCCAAATAATGGTGAAATTTATCCCACAATGGCTCAGCCCAAAAGAGGGCGACGAGGTCTTTACGAGCGGACTTGACGGGATATTTTTTAGTGGGGTGCCAGTAGGGCGCGTGAGTAAAATTTTAAAAGAGAGCTCCTATCAAAGCGTGATAGTTGAGCCCTATGCGAAGCTAAACATACCAAACTACCTATACGTTGTTACAAAGGAAAAATGATGCCAAAAAGAACAGATATAAATACCATTTTGCTAATCGGCTCAGGCCCTATCGTCATCGGTCAAGCCTGCGAATTTGACTACTCAGGCACGCAAGCAGCCAAGACGCTAAAAGAGCTTGGATACCGCGTAGTGCTTATCAACTCAAACCCAGCCACCATCATGACTGACCCAAATTTCGCCGACGCAACGTATATAGAGCCTATCACAAAAGATAGCATTTTAAAGATCATAGAAAAAGAAAAGATTGATGCCATTTTGCCAACTATGGGCGGTCAAGTGGCACTAAACACCGCCATGGAGGTCTTTGAGAGTGGCCTTTTAAAGGATGTTAAATTTCTTGGTGCAAACCCAGAGGCGATAAAAAAAGGCGAAGATAGACAAATTTTTAAAGCAACCATGCAAAAGATCGGCATGGACCTGCCTGAGAGTAGATACGCCTACAACATGGACGACGCGCTAAATGCGGCAAATGAGATAGGCTTTCCGCTCATCATAAGAGCTAGCTATACGCTTGGCGGCGCAGGAAGCGGCGTGGCTTATAATATGGATGAGTTTAAAGAGTTAGCCAACACCGGCCTTGACGCAAGCCCGATACATGAAATTTTGATAGAAGAGAGCTTGCTTGGTTGGAAAGAGTACGAGATGGAGGTTATCCGTGACCGCAACGATAACTGCATCATCGTCTGCTCGATCGAGAATTTCGACCCAATGGGCGTGCACACAGGCGATAGCATCACGGTCGCACCAGCTTTAACGCTCACAGATAAAGAGTATCAGGCTATGCGTGATGCTAGCTTTGCCATACTTCGCGAGATCGGCGTTGATACGGGCGGCAGTAACGTGCAGTTTGCCATAGACCCAAAAACGGGCCGCATGATCGTTATCGAGATGAACCCACGTGTGAGCCGTAGCTCGGCGCTAGCAAGTAAGGCTACTGGCTATCCGATCGCAAAGGTTGCAACGCTGCTTGCAGTTGGTTTTAGCCTAGATGAGATCAAAAACGACATCACAGGCACGCCTGCTAGCTTTGAGCCAGTGATCGACTATATCGTGACAAAGATCCCACGCTTTACATTTGAGAAATTTCCAGGGTCAAACCCATACTTAGGTACTGCTATGAAGTCAGTTGGCGAGGTTATGGCGATAGGTAGGACATTTAAAGAGAGTATCCAAAAGGCGCTTTGTAGTTTAGAGCGTGATCTTTGCGGATTTAACAGCCTTAGTTTAGAGAAAAACGCTTTGATTTATGGCATTAGAAATGCAAATGAGAGAAGAATTTTATATCTAGCGCAGGCATTTAGAGATGGCTTTAGTGTGGCTGATGTGTATGAGTTTAGTAAGATCGATCCTTGGTTTTTAGAGCAAATTTATGAGATAGTTAAATTTGAAGATAAGATAGACATGGATATCTTAAACAACGAAGTGTTGCTGCGAGAGGCCAAAAGCATGGGCTTTTCAGACAAGATGATAGCGGTGCTTATAAATGAAAAAGACGATCTTGAGCTTAGTCAAAATGATATCTATTTTGCGAGAGAGAAGCTTGGCATCGAGCTTGAGTACAACGAGGTCGATACTTGTGCTGGCGAATTTAAGGCGCTAACGCCGTACCTTTACTCAACCACAAATATCACTAAATTTCCTAAAAAAGAGCCTGTAAAAGACGCTAAAAAGGTGATGATAATAGGCGGCGGTCCAAACAGGATCGGTCAGGGTATAGAATTTGACTACTGCTGCGTGCATGCAAGCTACGCACTAAGAGACCTTGGCGTAAAAACGATAATGTATAACTGCAACCCAGAAACCGTCTCAACCGACTACGACACGAGCGATATTTTGTACTTTGAGCCGATCGATTTTGAGCACGTTAGATCAGTCATCGAGCGTGAAAAGCCAGACGGCGTCATCGTGCATTTTGGCGGCCAAACTCCGCTTAAATTTGCAAAACGCCTAAGCGTGATCGGCGCAAAGATCATCGGAACAACTGCAAGAGTGATCGACGTGGCCGAGGATAGAAAGAAATTTAGCGAATTTATAAATAAAATAGGCGTCCTTCAGCCTAAAAACGACACCGCCACTAGCCTAGAAGAAGCCTTGCAAAAGGCCGCGACTATCGGCTATCCAGTGCTTGTTCGCCCAAGCTACGTCTTAGGCGGCAGGGCGATGAGAAGGGTACATAACGAGAGCGAGCTAAAAGAGTATATGAGCGAGGCGGTAAAGGTTAGTAACCACTCACCAGTGCTACTTGATAAATTTTTACAAGATGCAAAAGAGCTCGATGTGGATGCGATATGTGACGGCAAAGAGGTTTATATAGGTGCTATAATGGAGCACATCGAGGAGGCTGGAATTCACTCTGGCGACTCAGCTTGCATATTGCCACCGATGAGTTTAAGCGCAGAAATGATAAAAAAAGTGGAGAGGCAAACCAGAGATATCGCGCTAAATTTAGGCGTTGTCGGCCTTATGAATATCCAGTTTGCCATCTATGAAAACGAGCTTTATATGATCGAGGTAAATCCTCGCGCAAGCAGGACCGTGCCATTTGTGAGCAAGGCTACTGGCGTGCCTATGGCAAAGGTGGCGACAAGAGTTATGTGGCAGGGAAATTTACGTGAGGCACTTAAATTTTATGATGATTACAAGGTCGTTTATGAGGACGGCGACATCCTAAAACCTCGCGTAAGCTCGCATGTTTGCGTAAAAGAGTGTGTGCTGCCGTTTAACAAGCTAAGTGGTGCCGATCTCATCCTTGGCCCTGAGATGAAGAGCACGGGTGAGGTCATGGGTATCAGCCACGACTTTGCAAGCTCATTTGCAAAGAGCCAGATCGCTGCGAGCAACACTTTGCCAAGCAAGGGCAGGGTATTTTTAACGCTAGCTGACGCTGATAAAACTTACGCGCCAGACCTTGCAAAGGATTTAATCGGCCTTGGCTTTAACATCATCGCAACTGGCGGCACGCATAAAATTTTAACCGAAGCTGGCGTGGAGGCTGAGTTTGTCTATAAGATAAGCGAGGGTAGACCAAACGTCGAAGATAGGCTTAAAAATGGCGATATAGCACTTGTTATAAACACAAGCGATACAAAATCAAGCGTGGATGATGGCAAAAAGATCCGCCAAAATGTACTTAGATTTAAAATTCCATATTTTACAACGATCCGCGCAGCACTCGCAGCTGCTAAGTCTCTAAGCACAGTTCAAACTGGCAAAGCACTCGAAGTAAAAAGCTTGCAAGAGTATCTAAGCGAGAAATAATAAATCTAGTGGCAGTTTTGGCTGCCACTAGCTAAATTTCACTTTTCTATTTGATTAGCTATTTTTTAAAGCGTTAGCCGCCTTTAGAGCGCTTGCAAAGGCTAGATGCAGGTTATATCCGCCAAGCATACCGGTAATGTCTAAAACTTCTCCTATAAAATAAAGCCCATTTACGCTTTTGCACTCTAAATTTTTATCTAAAAACTCTGTTTTTACACCGCCTTTTGTAACTTCAGCCCTTTCAAAGCCAAATGTCCCAGCTGGGGCAAACTCATAGGCAAAAAGCCTTTTTATGATGCTCTTTTCATCGTCGCTAAACTCATAAAAAGCCCTATCTTTTAAGCCAAAATTTCTTAAAAACTCAAGTACAAATCTCTTTGGCAAAGGCAAAACAGAGCTAAGCTGTTTTTTGCCATTTACTAAATTTTTCTCACTAAATTTAGGCAAAAAATTTATGCAAATTCGCCCCTTTTGCCAAAAAAGTGAGGCGTTTAGTATCACTGGACCACTTACGCCCCTGTGCGTAAAAAGCACATCGCCACTAAATTTATACAACAAGAGCGGGGGTAAAAATTTGAGAAAGGGTGAGCAAATAGGTTAAATTTATTAGTTAAATTTGGCTTTTATAGAGCAGCAGTAAGTTAAATTTACTGCATATTTATACTTCCAGCAGGGGCTGGCATATCGCCTTTTTCGTCGATAAATGGAGGGCCTTTTTGAAGTAGGGCTGTGATCTCAGAGGCAACCTTTGGATCCATTTTGGCCATGATGGTTGAGATCTTTTTTGCATCAAGGGCGTAAAGTATGGTAGCAGCGTTTGATCTTGGCATTTGCGAGAGCACTTCGGCTGCTGCGCCATCTTTCATTTTGGCGTAGGATTCATTGACTTTATCGGTAGTCATCGTGCGAAGCTCTTTTAAAATTTTCTCATTTTTAGCGACAACTTCGTCGATCTCTTTGCGTTTTTGCTCGATCACTTTCATCGTCGCATTTAGATCAGCCTCTTTTTTGGCGAGCTTTTTGTTGTTTTCTTCATAAGCTGCAGCCGAGCTTGCTCGAAAGACCTCTAGGGCTTGGCGCTGCTCGTCGATGACCTCAAGCTCCTTTGAAATTTCCTCTTTTCTAGCTTCAAAGATCTGAGTGCAATCAACCGGCACTTCAAAGCAAAATGCAAAATTTATAACTATAAAAAAGAGTAAAACAGCTCTCATTACGCCTCGCTTTTGGCTGCAAATTTCATAACCGCAAACTCATCAAGAGCAAGCGCTTCAGCCTTTTGTATGCGTTTTATCTCTTTTTTAAATTCTTCTTTTTCTAGATATTTCATCTTTTCATACTCTAAATTTGCATTTTTATATTTGTGCTCGTAGTGCAAGACCTCTTTTTTTGCTATCTCTAAGCTCTCTTTGCAGGCACTTAGCTCGGCTCTTGCTATATTTATGAGCTCTAAATTTTCTCTTAGCTCGCCTATGTTGCCACTTTTTGGCAGGCTAAACTCGTTGAGCTTAGCCCTTAAGAGTGCTATTTTTTCTTCAGCATTTCTTACATTTAGCCTAGCAACGACGAGCTTAGCCTCTACCTTATCCATCTCCTGCTTTTTGACGCGGACGACGGAGGTAAATTTACTTTTCATCTAATGATCGTATCGCTTCTTTCAGGGCTTGTTGAGATATAGCCGACCTTCACGCCAGTTAGCTCCTCGATACGCTCGATATAAGCTCTTGCGTTTGCTGGCAGGTCTTCATACCTGCTGATGCCTTTTACGCTGTCCCAGCCTGCAAGCTCTTCATAGATAGGCGTTGCATTTTCAAGATCTGTTGGCACGTAGTCGATAGTTTCGCCGTTATATTGATATGCTTTGCAAATTTTTACCACCTCAAAGCCATCAAGCACATCAAGCTTCATAAGCGCATAAGTATCGACGCCATCAAGTCTTGAAGCGTATTTTACGCTTACTGCGTCAAACCAGCCACAACGTCTGCGGCGGCCTGTTGTTGTGCCAAATTCTTTACCGATCTCACACATCTTATCGCCGTTCGTGCCTTTGTCTTCAGTTGGGAAAGGTCCGTGTCCTACGCGAGTTGTATATGCTTTGATGACGCCTATTACCTTGCCTATCTCTTTTGGATTTAGCCCAAGGCCTGTGCAAGCGCCAGCGCTTATGGTATTTGAGCTAGTTACATAAGGATATGTGCCGTGATCGATGTCAAGAAGTGTGCCCTGAGCGCCTTCAAGTAGGACTTTTTTATCTTCATCAAGCGCTTTCCAAACTAAATTTGTAGTGTTTGCGATAAATGGAGCAAGCACCTCTTTATATCTTTTTAGCTCTTCAAGTAGCTCATTTTCTTCAGGTATCTTTACGCCAAGAGCGTCAAATACTGGTTTATTTGTTTCAAAATCATGCATCAAAGCATCGCACAAGCGCTCTGGCTCAAGTAGCTCGCCAACTCTGTGGCCGCTTCTGCTTATCTTATCTGCGTATGTTGGTCCGATGCCTTTGCCAGTCGTTCCGATCGCTTTTTCACCTTTTAAGCGTTCTTTTGCTTGATCGACTTGACTGTGGTAGCTTAAATTTAAGTGCGCTTTGTCGCTTATATAAAGTCTGCCCTCTAAGTTGTCAAATTGCGCCATCTCAGTGATGAGCACCTCTGGAGAGACAACGACGCCGTTGCCGATGATATTTATGATATTTTTGTGCAAAATCCCGCTTGGGACAAGGTGAAGTGCGTATCTTACGCCATCGACCCAGATCGTATGACCAGCGTTGTGGCCACCTTGAGAGCGACAAATCATGTCATAGTTTAGTCCTAGCATATCAACTATCTTGCCTTTGCCCTCATCACCCCATTGAACACCAACTACTAAATCAGCCTTTCTCATTCTTACTTCCTTAAATTAATTTTTTCTTCTATCAATGCATCAGTATATACAGCGAACCCGCTGCTTGAAATATCGTCTATTTCATAGTTTCCGCCACTTGCTAAGATGGCGTTGTCTTTTAAAAATCTAAAAAATAAACTATCATAATATCTCATTTTTGAGTAATATAGCGGAACTATTCTTAAATTTTTATATTCTAGTGATTTGGCTACGCTTTGTAAATTTTTTAGCGCCTCTTTTAGCTTATCAGGGACTAAATTTACTATCTCATCAAGCTCGCTAGCGTCCTTTAAAAGGGCTAGTTTGCTAAGCCACGGCACGTTTTGGGCTAAAATTTTTTCTAGCCATGAATTTTCAAAAATTTCTATCTCTAAGTTTAAAATTTCGCAAATTATCCTTGGGATTTGCATATTGCTAAGCTGCAAACAAGCGCCGATCTCAAGCTCGCTAAAAAGCTTTGCTACAATGTTTATACTCTTTAAAATGTCGTTTTCGCCGATAAGCTCAGCGCCTATTTGATAAATTTCTTGGCTTGGGTAGCGAAAGACTGGCTGGATGTAAAACCATCTCTTTGGCTCGTTCGCTTTAAGTCTTCTAAGCACGATCCTAACGGTATCAACCGTGCTATCAGCCCTTAGGCTTATCTCGTGATTTAGACTGTCGCTAAAGCGCAGAAGATTTGTCGCATCTACGCTTAGATGTTGATGATACGAAAAAAACGGCGTTACGATCTCGCTAAAACCTTCATCTTCTAAAATTTCACTCGCTTTTTGCTCGATTTTTCTCTTTAGTTTTGCACTTTTTGCAAAGTAAAGTTTGCTTCCGTTTGGGATCTCGTGCTCATAAACATTTACATCACTCAACTCTTATCTCCTTACTAAAACCTAAATTTATATCGCACTCTTTGATGATGGACATGGCTAGATTATAGAGTTCGCCGCTGTCACTACTGCTTGCTAGTTTGCTTAAATTTATGGAAATTTCTTGATTAAATTTACCTATATTTTTTATCTCATCTTCTATTTTTTGCTTTAGGCTTTGTGCTAGTTTGTCGTCTTGATTTAAATTTGTTATCACTTCATTTGCAAGCTCTTTTAGCACGACTAAACCTTTAAAAAGCTCGAAATTTTCACTATTTTTATAATCTTTTATGTGTAGATATGGTCTTTCAAATTTAAATGAAGCAGCGTCTTTTGCCAAAAGCGCCACTGAGAAAATGTTGCCTTGAAATTTATCAAAACCAAGGCCAAGTAAAAACTCAAGCGTTCTTTTGTCATCGATATTTTTTATAGTAGCATTTAGTCCAAATTTATCAGCCACAAACCTTATCATATTTATGCTCTCAAGTGCCTCTTTTGAGTTAAAGATATGTTTGCAAAATTTATTATCTATATTAAAGCGGTTTGTCTTTAGCATACCAAGAGCTTCGATCGAGCTTGAGTATGAGGCAAAGTCGTCAAGCGAGAAGTGTATGCCAAGCTCTTTATACTTTCTAACATAAATTTCTAAAACTTCTAAATTTGTAGCTGTTGCAGCGTCGATAACATCGATGATAAGCCCAGTTGGATCAAGGCTTTTATCCTCGTCAAATATCGCTTTAAATTTATGCCAAAATTCTTCTGTAAAGAGCTTTTTAACGCTTAAATTTACGCGAACCTTTGCGCTTATGCCATTTTCTAGCCACATTTTTCTTGCTAAAAGCGCCTCTTTTATCGTAAATAAAGCGATATTACTCGATGCGCTACTTGTCTTTATAAGTGGTAAAAAGTCACTTGGATAGATGATCTCACCATCTTTTCTCCATCTAATCAGTGCTTCAAAACTTAAAGTCTCACCCGTGCTAAAGCTGATCTCTGGTTGAAATTCTAAAAACATCTCACCAGCGTCAAGCGCTTTTAAAATTTTTGAGCCATCTTCGTACTGGCTCTTAAAATAGACATCTTTTTTCGCATCAAATGTATAGCTTCTGTTTTTGCCACTTATCTTGGCTTGATACATCGCCCAGTCGGCTCTTTGTAGCACATCATCAGCCCCAAGCTCACTATCAGCCAAGGCTATGCCTACGCTAGCGCTTGCTTTTAGTTTTAGCTCGTCTATCTTTACTTCATCTGAAGCTAGCCTTAGCATATTTTGCGCTATCTCATAGACTTCACCTAAATTTTCGTAGTTTATAACGCCTACAAACTCATCTCCGCCTATCCTTGCAAAGATATTTTTGCCATTAAACATAGCGCCTATTTTTTCAGAGATAGCTACTAGAAATTTATCGCCTATTTGGTGGCCGAAGTTGTCGTTTATGCCCTTAAAATCATCCATATCAAGGTAGATGACGGCTATTTTTTGTTCATTTTTTTGTATGAGAGAATTTAGCTTGTTGTAGAGTAAAAATCTATTTGGTAGCTTTGTGAGCGGATCGTGATATGCGATAAATTCTAGATATTTCTCATTTTGAGCTTCGTTATTTGCAAGCATTGCGAGCATGATGTAGCCAGTTCTTTTCTCGCTCGCATCGATGAGTGGTAAAATTTCTATGACTTCAAGCTTGCTTTTGTTTTTATTATTTTCACTCCAAACCTTACCACTCCATGAGCCACCGCTGTTTATAGTATCTATGATCTGGTGCTTTATATCGCTTAAGCCTTGCTTTATAAATGTGATATCTTTTAGATATACACTATCTTTTGAGCCAGCACTTTCAAAAAATGTATCATTTGCATCAATGACCTTTAGCTCCTCATCAAGCAAGATGACCTCTTCTTTGCTAAATGAGAAAATTTTTGCAAGTAGGTCTTGACAGACAAAGAAGTTATCTTCTAGGCTAAGATCTTTTAGTGTGCCTTTTATCAAGCTTACTTCGCCAAATTCATCGTATTCAAGTGCTTTTGCTCTTAGTCTAAAGTGTAGAATTTCTTTATCTATGCTATAAAGTTTGATATCTTTGATGTATGTTTGAGCATCTCTTAAGCTCTCAAAAAAGCTATAAAAACTATCAAACTCATCGACAAAGACCGACTTTGCTTGCTCGAAATTTAGAGTGCTTTGCGTGCCAAGAATTTTACTTAGCTCGTCTGAGATGTTGAGCATGTCGCTTCTTTTATCCCAAGTAAAGACATTTGCTTCACTCGCCCAAAGCAGCGCCTTGCTCTCTTTGCTTTGTTTTTCAAATCTCTCTTGAAGCTTTAACATATCGCTAAGATCGGTAAATGAGTAGATGACCTTTTGCTCGTCTGCATCGATAAATTTAGCCTTTATCTTAAATGGAATTTTCTTGCCATAAGCGTTTGTCATATTTGCTATGAAATTTAGCTCTTCATTTTTAAAGCTTGCTTGCAAAAAGGCTTTTTTACCTGCTAGCACGGCAGCTTTAAAGCTATCAAAGTCCTCGCTTGCGATGATATCTTCTAAATTTATGAGACTTTGGCTTTGGACATTAAAAATTTTCTCGACATTGTTTGTGCTTTGGATGATCAAAAATGGCTCTTTTGCTGAAGCGATAGCGATAACATTTGGCGATAAAAAGACGTAGCTTTTGATGATATCGTCATTTCTTTGGGTCATCTTTTCTTGAGTGATATCCTTTATAAGTATGAAATTTAGCCTAGTGTTTTCTAGCTCAAAGCTACTTTGGGTTACTAAAACATCGATTATTTCACCATTTTTACGCCTTAGCTTAGCCTCGTATGATAGATTATTGTTGATAGCATTTTTTCTATCTTCTGCTAAATTCTTAGACTCATCTTCAAGAAGTTCTTTTATATTTAGATCTGCTACGTCATCTTTTTTGTAGCCTAGTTTTTCTAAAAGAGCGTTGCTAATGTCCGTTATGACGCCAGTATAAGCGTCAAAGACCACGATCTTTAAAAAGCTCTTTTCAAATACATAGCCAAATCTACTCTCGTAGCTTTGTGCTGTCTCGTAAGCTTTATCTCTATCTTCGTAGAGTTTTTTGATGCTGTTATTTAGTGAGATAAATTCTTTTATGTCAAATTCTTCATTAGTTGGCTTACTTTTATCTGCCGCAAAAAGAGCGATCCTAGTAAATGGAGAGAGAATTTTATCTTTTATATATGAGTTATCACGTAGCCAAAGTATGCTAAATGTGACAAAACACAAGAACGAAAGCACGACTAGAACTAGCTGGATAAAGATCTGTGCTTGTCTGCTAGAGCCTGTTATGACAAATAGCTTTTGCTCTTCTAGGTAGCTGATCTTGTAAAAATTCATATCCTTTAGCATAAAAATGATCTTGTCACTTTTAAACTCGCCACCTTGTGAGATGTATTTGTTAAAGTCCTCTTTTATAAATTTTCTATAAAACTCATCTCTTGAGAGGTTGCCATCTTTATCGACCAAAAAGACGTATGCGGCAAGGTTTTTATTGTAGCCTGTATCGACCTTGTTTTTTAAAAGATTTGGATTTAGCTGGGCAAGAATTTTATTGCCATTTTTTAGCCCGTAAGCTATGTAGATATCTTTAAAGCGCCTATTTTTGTAAAATCTATCAGAGAGCCTAAACTCGCCCTCTTTGATATCTGAAAACCACGAGATATCGTAGCTATGAAGCTCAAAGGCATCATCAAATTTACGCTCATAAAGTAAGGAGTTATCTTTTGCTATCACGTAAAAAGCGGCGTAGAATTTACTTACAACAGTATCTTCATAAAATGGCTCTACGCCGTTTGAAATGAGTCTTGCCTTTGTGGTGATATTGTCTTTTACCTCTACAAATGTATTGACGATATTGTTTCTAGTGATTAAATTTAGCGTTGAAATTTCATATTTTATATCGTTTATGCCAGCAAATATGACAAAAAGTGCAAGAAAGATGAAGGCAAAAAGAAGTAGTGCTATCTTTACATAGAACCTCTTAAAAATCTGCAAAACTGGTTTAGCGCTATTTTTTTGCATTAAATTTAAGCCTCGCTTTTTAAAACTAGCCATGATTTTAACGCAAATTTACTTTTTTTAGCTTATAAAATGCCTTTTTGTTTAAATTTAAAGAGATCACAGGGCGTTTTGCCCCGTGACTTAGTAGATCCAAGTAACTACTTCAGATCTTTGTCTGCGTAGTTTTTCAGGTTGTGGATTTAGGCGGTAGCCAAATGGCACTATGATAGCCACTCTTTTTTCGCTCTCATCAAGCCCTAAAATTTCATTTAAAGCGTGTCTGTCAAAGCCTTCAATCGGGCAGCTGTCAATCCCAAGGCTTGCAGCTGCGTTCATCATATTTGTCGCAGCTATCATACACTGCTCGTGCGACCACTGAAAGGTTAGCTCATCGTCATTTTTGAAATTTGATAGCAAAAAGTCGTGATAAAATTTCTGCCTTGCAGCGATAGCTTCAGGATCTTTATCAGCCCTTCTAGCGATCATTTTATCGATATAGCTACTGCCAACTTTTACCTCTTTGATCTTAGCTAAGATGACAACCAAATGCGAGCAAGAGGTGATTTGCACTTGGTTCCACGAAACAGCTTTTATCTTTTCTCTAAGCTCCTTGTTTTGCACGACTAAAAAGTCCCACTGCTCAAGCCCAGTCGAGCTTGGGCTTAGTCTGCCAGCCTCTAAGATAAAGTCAAATTCGCCAGCGCCTATCTTTTTGCTCTCGTCAAAAATTTTGCAAGCGTGACGAAATTTTAAAATTTCAAGATAGTTCATCATATCTCCTTTGTTAAATTTCTTAACATTATAAAGCGGTTAGGTAAATTAAAAGAAATTTAGAAATTTTATCATCTAGTGCATGAAAACTAGGCTAAATTTAGCAAAAAGCCTAGTTTAAAAATATATCAAACTCGCCTTTTTGGATCGTTTCTGCGATGATGGCTGAGTGCTCATAGCCAGCCTCTTTTAGGCGTGATAGAGCTAAATTTGCATCATTTTCGCTAACAGCTAGCAAAAGTCCGCCAGAAGTTTGCGCGTCATATAGCAATATATCAGCCTCTTTGCTCACAAAATGCTTTGCAAATTCGCGGTTTTTGTAGCTTCCCTCTGGGATGATGCCCATATCGGCAAATTCTTTTGCACTTGCGATCACTGGCACATCTTTTTCAAAGACATTAAAGCTGATCTTGTCGTTTAACATCTCACTTAAATGCCCTAAAAATCCAAATCCAGTCACATCGGTAGCAGCATAAACCTTGATGCCACTTAGCGCTTTTAGAGCGTAGAAATTTAGCTGAGCCATGATGCCTGCGACCTCATTTATTTGCTCCATGCTTAGTAGATCAGCCTTGATCGCTGTGCTTAAGATACCGCTACCAAGAGGTTTTGTGAGGATGAGGACATTACCAACTTCTGCTGTGTTGTTTGCCCAGAAATTTTGTGGGCTCACCTTGCCAGTCGCGCTTAGCCCATAATACATCTGCTGCGTCTCTATCGTGTGTCCGCCAACGATGACGCCGCCACACTCTCTTACTTTATCGGCTCCACCTTGTAAAATTTCGCCTAAAATTTCAGGTGCAAGGTTGCAGCTATCAAAGCCCACGATATTTAGGGCGTTTATCACCTCGCCACCCATTGCAAAGACGTCGCTTAGGCTATTTGCAGCAGCGATCTGACCGTAGATAAATGGGTCATTGACTACTGGCGTGATAAAGTCAAGCGTCTGAACGAGTGCAAGATCGTCTGAGAGCTTAAAAACGCTCGCATCTTCGTTTGAGCCGATGCTTGAGAGCAGGTTTGGATGAGATAAATTTAAACTACTAATCGTTTTGTGAAGACCCGACGGGTCAAGCTTAGCAGCTCAACCAGCGGCTTTAACGAACTGCGTAAGCTTTTTGTCGTGATAGATCATAGTTTGATTTGCTCGTGAGTTGAGAGTATGTCGATGATCTCATAAGCGTTTGAAATTTCGCCAACTGCAAGATCGCTCACTAGCTTATAAGCCTCCAAGCAGCTTCCGCAGCTTAAAATTTGAACGCCAGCAGCTTCAAGATCTTTAAGTGGCTTAAAGCTTGGATGTGCGCGGTTTGTGGTCATCTTAACGGCGTTATTTACGCAGATGATTATCTTTGGTTTTTTCTCTACTTGAAGAAGTGCGCCTAGGAATTTTGATAGCAAATTTATGCCAACTTCGCCGCTACCTGCGCGCTCTTCGTTTAGATAGAGCACTTTTTCGTTTTTTGGTGTTATATCGCAGACAAATTCGTCAAAATTTGTAAGCTCAAGTGCGCTTTTGCCCTTGATGGCTAAAATTTTAGTCTCATTGCCGTTGCTTTCTAGGCTAAATTCTATATTTTGATTTTTTAAAAATCTTGAGATATTTTCTTTTGGAGCTAGGGCATTTACGATGATCTCTAAGCTCTCTCCTTCATTTAAACCCTCAAGTGCGTTTTTAGTCATGATGACTGGTTTTGGGCACTCTAAATTTCTACAATCAATTGTTCTTGTCATTGTTTTTCCTTTGTGATTAGTATTTCAAACCTTGAAACTGATTTTGGATTATAGCTAAAAAATATTAATTTTTTAAAAGGATTTGTGCTTTGAAATTTGCTATAAAAGAGAGTTTGACCCTGCGCAAGTCGCAAGGTCAAGGTTAGTTATTTTAAATTTGTATATGATTTTTCGTAGTCAGATACCGGGATCTTGTTTTCTTTAACAAGCTCTTGATACCAGTAGTGGTGAAGCACATAGACCTCTTCTTCTTCTTTGTATCCAGTGATCATCGACCAGATAGCGCCATGTATAGCGATCGCAGCCATATAGATATGAACTAAGAAAAATACCGCACAGACGATGCCAAGGCAGTTGTGGATAACTACGCTATATCTTAAAAGATCGATTTGAGAGATACCAAACCAACTAGCAACTGCAGGCTCTTTAATATCCATGAAATACATGATCGCACCAGTGATGATCATCACGATACCACCAGGGATAGCGATCCAGTACCATGCCTTTTGACCAGCGTTAAATTTACCAGCAGGGACTGGTTTTTTCTTCTTTGATAGATAACCACCAACTATCATCATCCATCTGATGTCATAAACAGCTGGAAGCATTCTGATAGTCCAAGCAAATAACATAGGAAGCACAGAAATAGCAAATATAATAGTCGCTATATCGTGCAAGTATCTACAGAAACGCACAAATGTGCCACCGCCAAGCTCTGCACCCCACATGATGATGATGCCAGTTGGCACTAAGATGATCCAAGAGATCGCAGCTAAGCCGTGAGCTATACGTTCGATCAATGAAAACGCAAATACTTTTTTGCCATCATGACTAAAGTGTTTTGGTCCGATGATCAAGAAGTGTAGCACGAACGCACCGATAACAGCTAAAATGATAGAAAGTGCAGCTATCGCGAAGTAGTCGTTGCCTTGTATAAAAGTAAATATCGGGCCCCAGCCATGCTCATAAGGCTTGATATTTTCTATCCTCTGTGCTGCCCAAATGGTGCTGTCAAATTGATTTACACCAGTTGGTCCTTCAATGGCCATTGCCGCAACGGACAATGTAAAAAGTAGAGTAAGAATTCTCGTCATTTTATTCCTTTATTTGCTAAAGCTTAAATGATTTAAGCTTTGGTTAAATATGCTAAAATCACACAGCTATGCCGTTTTGCGGCTATTATATCAGAGCTAATCACAAGCAAACCTT
>NZ_CABPVA010000003.1:39692-92082 GCF_902460595.1 Campylobacter concisus | reverse complement strand
GAATATTTTTATCAAAAAGCTAATGCTTTATAAATTTAGCTTTTTAACTCAAAATACCTTATTAAATTTATATTTTCTAAAAGTTGAATTAAAATATCAAAAGCATTTTAGATCTCTATTAAAAGGCGAAGCAATGGACATTTACGCTCTTATCTTTGATGACTACGAGACGCTTGATCTCATGGGTCCGGTTGAGTTTTTAGCAAGGGTGCCTGAGATGAAGATAAGCTATGTTTCGTTTGATGGTGGGATGAAAAGAAGCAAGCAAGGCTTTCTTATAAAAACAAAAAAGCTTAGCAAGATGCCAAAAGAGAGCGTTTTGCTACTCCCTGGAGGTCAGGGCACAAGGGCGCTTGTAAATGATAGTGAGTTTATCTTAAAGCTTAAAGAGTGCGTTTTGGCATCTAAATTTTGCCTAAGCGTATGCACAGGCTCGGCGCTCATCGCTCGCACTGGAGAGCTTGACGGACTAAAAGCCACATCAAATAAAAGATCGCTTGAGTGGGTAAAAAGTTGCGGCAGGGCGGTAAAATGGCAAGAGCGCGCTAGGTGGGTGAGAGCTGGTAAGTTTTACACAGCTTCAGGCGTGGCTGCTGGCATGGATATGGCGCTTGGCTTTATCAGTGATCATTTTGGCAAGGAGCTAGCCCAAAAGATCGCAAACGAGACTGAATACAACTGGCAAAAAAGCTCAAAGATAGATAAATTTGCCAAAATTTATGGGTATTAAATTTTAGATAAAGTCAGAAATCTACTAAATTTTAAAAAATATAACAAGCTAAGATAGCTTTAATAAAAAGTGTCAAGATAAAATTTGTAGATAATAAATTTAAATCATTTTGGAGTTCGTAATCGGACTTTAAATTTGCCAAATTTAATAAGTTTAAATTTTGAAAACGAAAATAGCTTCAAGATAAATTTTTAAATTTAAGCAGTTTAAAGCCATTTTGGCAAAATTTACAAGCCAGATAAATTTGACCTATCTTAAATTTAAAAAGCCAAATTTACCTTCAAAAAGCAAAATTCTAGTTCCTGCGCCTATACTCTTCGTAGTCTAGCTCACGGATCATTTTAACCTCGCCATTTTCTTTTAGAAGTAGCAGATCAGGCAGTTTTATGCCGTTAAATGTCGTATTTTTCACGATCGTGTAGTGAATTTGATCTTCAAATATGACTCGGTCGCCAATTTTTAGCTCACTATCAAATTTATACTCCGCATCGCCCGCCTCAAGCCCCACTATATCGCCAGCTAGGCAGGTATTTCCGCCAAATCTATAAGTAAATTCGCCATTTTCACTCTCGCCCCTAACGGCTGGTCGGTAGGGCATTAGCACGGTATCTGGCATGTGCGCCTCAGCTGAGGTGTCAAGGATGGCGATATCTTTCTCGTTATGCACGATGTCAAGCACGCTGCTTATCAAAAAGCCAGTTTGCCAGCCCACCGCTTCGCCTGGCTCCAGATAGACCTCTACGCCGTATTTTTCGCGAAAACGCCTAATTATCTTTATAAGCAGCTCCACGTCGTAATCAGCCCTTGTGATGTGATGGCCACCGCCCATATTTATCCACTTCATCTTTGGTATAAACTCGCCAAATTTCTCTTCAAATGCCTCCAGCACGACCTGTAAGCTGCTCGCACTCTCCTCGCAAAGTGCGTGAAAATGAAGCCCGCTAATGCCATCAAGAAGCTCTGGCTTAAAATTTGCCCTCGTGATGCCAAGCCTGCTAAATTTACCGCATGGGTTGTAGCTATCAGTCGGCGCAAGTGAGACCTCTGGATTGACCCGTAGGCCGCAGATGACGCCATTTTGCAAGGCAATACCCTTGAATTTTTGCCACTGAGCAAAAGAGTTAAAGGTGATGTGCTTTGAAATTTTTAAAATTTCATCAAAGTCCTCATCTTTAAAGGCCGGACTATACGTGTGGATCTCGCCTTTTACGTATTCGCTTGCAAATTTGGCCTCGTGAAGCCCACTGCAAGTCGCTCCGTCAAGGTATGAGCCCACCATATCCATCACTCCGCTAAATGCAAAGCCTTTAAGAGCTACTAAAATTTTAGCTCCACTTTGCTCTTTTACATACTTTAAAAGCTCCAAATTTTTACGTACTTTTGCCTCTTCGCAGACGTAGGCTGGGGTTTTTATGCTTTTTAAAATTTTGTCCATTTTCTTTCTCTTTTGTAAATTTTCAAATAAGTATATCTAAATTTATTTTTAAGTAAAATCAGCAAAAATTTCAAAGGATAAAATGTGGTAGAGATCGAATTTCTTGGGCCTATCGGGCTTGAGAGTATAAAAGTAGAAGCGAAAAATTTAGGCGAGGTAAAAGCGGCTTTAAGCGAGAAAGAGGAGCTTAAAAAGTGGCTAAATATCTGCGCTGTGGCTGTAAATGACGAGATCGTAAGCGATATAAATTTCGCTCTTAAATCAGGCGATAAAATTTCTATCTTACCGCCAGTTTGCGGAGGCTAAGATGCAAATTTATAATGGAAGCTTGGACGTTCAAAGCATCACAAACGAGTGGTATGATAAATTTAAGGATAAAAACTGCGGCGCGCTCATTACATTTGTTGGCATAGTGCGCGAAGAGGGCGGGATTTCGGCGCTTAGCTTTGATATCTATGAGCCGATCCTTAAAAAATGGCTAGATGCTTGGCAAGAGCGAGCCAAAAAAGAAAATGCCTACGTGCTCTTTGCTCACTCAAAAGGCGACGTGCCAGTGCATACGAGCTCTTATGTAGCAGGTGTAGTAAGCCCTCAAAGAAAGGTCGCGCTAAGGCTTATAAACGAGTTTGTCGAGGACTTTAAGGCAAATGCGCCGATCTGGAAATATGACGTGATAAATGGCGAGAGAATTTACGCCAAAGAGCGCAGCCAAGCGATAAATGGCGCTGGACTTTTGGCATAAGAGGGCAAAAATGATAACCAAAGAGAGTAAAAAAGATGTTTTTTGGGCACTAGCCTTTGGGATTGGGCTCTTTGTCTTTAGCGTCGCTAGCTACTTTTATCTTGATCTTGGTACGCCCTCTCTTTTTGGTGTCATCGTTGGCGCCATTTCAACCTTTTTTTGCGTGAGAAAGATCTTGCAAAACAACTTTTTTGAGATAGATGATGATGGATTTGTCATAAAAAAAGGCTCAAAAAATATCAAATTTTTCTTCAAAGATATCGACGAGATCGCCATTAAGAGCTTTGGCGATAAGAAAAAGGTCGATGCGCTAAGTGTTAAATTTAGAAAAAATCGCCTGGGTAGAGATGCGTGTTTTGGCTTAGTTCAGGCACTTGGCGATGATATGATCGTTATTTTTGACAGATATGAGCTTTCGCAATTCACACTTTCAAAAGAGCTTCGAGATAGGCTGGCTAAATTTAAAGATAGGGCGTAAAAGCTTTTTAATTCGTATAACTTTCAAGTTTTTCGTGGTCGATGATGAGAAATTCGTGCGGTGTGATCTTTCTGATGATGTCGTCTTTGATAAGCTCATTAAAGGCTGTTGAGGCGCTTTGGCGCTTGAGACCAACAAAGCTTGAGAGCACTTTTAGAGAAAATGGCAAAAACACGTATTGGTAGCCGTTTTGTTTTAGATCTTGCTCATTTGCAAGCTCGATCAAGAAATTTGCGATCCTGCCCTTTGCGTCCTCAAAGAGTATCGACTTTGTGATCTGGCGCTGCACGATTATGGTGTTTAGAGTGGTTGTTAGGATCTCGCTTGCAGCTTTTTGATTGTGCAAAATTTCGCCGATATTATCTAGTCTAATGACGTAAATTTGGGCATCTTCAAGCACTTCAAAGGCGCAGTTATCATCAAGTATGGCGATATTGTTTTTTTCTAAATGATAAAGGATAAATTCCTCGCCATCTTCAAAAAATGAGAGCTTTGCTGAGCCGGTTTTTAGAACGATGATCTCGATATCTTCGGTGTAGATCGTGCTTGTTTTTGGCAGCTCTTTAAACTCAAATTTCTCCAGCTCATCTTGTGTTAAGATATCTAAAATATGCGTTTGTAAAAGCCCTAAGCGTGATTTTTTCATCTTTCTCCCAAAAAAGTGTAAGGGCTGATTTTACTTTATAAAGCATTTAAATAAGTTGAAATTTATCTTTTTTGAAGTCAATTTTTTTCAAATTCTTTTAAAAATAGTGATAAATTCGAGGGTCTTGGTTGCATAAACTGCAACCAAATTTTAAAAGCCGTGGAGCTTTTTTAGCTTCTCATCTATCGGTTTTTTGTGCCCATCTTTTGTCACACTGACATAGGTAGCAGTCGCACTTGTGACGTGTATAGTCTCTCTAAAACCACCGTCATTTAGCCTAAGCGCAGTCACTTCTATCTGCGTTGTTATCGATGTTTTGCCAACTGCGATGATCTTTGCATAGCAGCTTAGCACGTCGCCAACAAAGACTGGTTGTTTGAAGATGATCTCTTTCATCGAAATAGTCACAACTCGCTCAGGCGAAATTTCTCTAGCTGCCTGAGCACCTGCAAGGTCGATCTGACTCATTATCCAGCCACCAAAAATATTTCCAGCTGAGTTTGTATCTTTTGGCAGCATCACTTGCTTGATGCGTGGCTCGCCAAAGTCCTTTAAAATGTCCATTTTTTGCCTTTTAGATTTTAAATTTTTGGTAAATTGTAGCAAATTTTAATGGCTTTATGCTAAAATCCTGCAACTTTAAGGGATGAAAAGATGAATGATTTTAAAAGACTAAATGAACTTACAAAAGAGCAAAAATCCAAGCTAAACGCTATTTATAAAAATTTAGATGACAAGATCATAGCTGATGCTGTGAAAATTTGTGGTCTTACTGGCACGCCAAGCCAAAAACTAGCCCTTGCTAGAAGGATAGTTGATCTTAAAGTTGATCCACTTCAAAATGAGCTAAAAAAGCTAAATTTAGGCGAGGACGAGCAAAAACGCGTGCTAAATTTGATCTATGGCTACGTTAGAAATTTATATGAAAATTTACACTCAAAGCTTATAAAAAAAGCAAAAGATGAGCAAATTTTAGACTCATTTTATCAAGCCTTTGTTGAGGCTATGCACGAGCTTGGACTTAGTCTAAATTCGTGGCAAATTTCATGGCAAGATAAGATAATAGACACTACAAATAAAGAGTTTGAAGCTAAATTTAAAGATCTAAGCCAGGCAAATGAGTTTATCACTAAAAACGGCTTATTTCAGTGTGATAGTAACGGCGTTAGGGCTGATAGAACTTACGGCGCAGTTTGCAAAGAGGGCGAGAAATTTAGCTTTTTGCCTTACGCGCTTGCCTTTAAAGATGAGGTTAGAGAGCTTAAAAAAGTATTTATAAAAAATCTTGAAATTTTAAGAAATTTAGCTCAAAATGACGAGCAAAAATCCTACGTAAAATACCTTGAAAAGCTGCAAAATGCCTTTTGCGAAGAGGACAATGCAAAGGTGATAAACGCTTGGCAAGAGGCTGAGATAGCGTGGATGGATGTAAAAGGCGCGCTTCAGCCAGGCCATCCGCTGGAGTACTACGAGGATGCTTACACACGCGCAGTTGCGCTTGAGTGGGACATCAGGCTGGTCGATAGCGAGGGCATTGACGAGCTTAAATTTAAAGAAAAGGTGACAAAAACTTACAAAAGCATTTGCGAAAAGATCAAATTTGACAATGCCGTGACAAACAAAGCAGTTGGCGAAAATATCGCTAGAACGCAGCTTTATATAAGCGTGCCGATGATCTATTACGCAGCGGAGCTAAACGGGCTTTTTAGCGCTCAAGTCGTGCCAAATGACGAGAGTGTGAGCGCAAAATGTGGCAAGAAAATTTTTGCTTTTGTAAATCACGTCTACGAGGGCGCAAAGGCAAAGCCTTTTATGAAGCTTGGGGCTGAAATTTTTAGCAAGGAATTTTTGGATTTTGGTAGGGAAATTTTATTTTTAAAGCCAAAAATTTGGAAAAAAGTATATGAAATTTCAACGATCGGCCATGAGTTTGGGCACATTTTATTTATCGGACTTGATACTGAGATGAGTATGAATAAAAGTGGCGTCTTTAAATTTATAGAAGAGTATAAGGCGACGACTGGCGGGCTAGTAAATTTCTTCTTGCACGAAGAGGCGGAGTATAAAATGGCCGTCTTTCACGAGCTAATAGCCCGCGCTGTTGGGCTTATAGCGTGGCGAAAGGTCGATGAGGTGAGGGCTTATTACTGCGAGGGGCTCATACATCTTAGCCTACTTTTTAGGGCTGGAGTGCTTAAATTTGATGGCACACTAAGCGTGGATATGAGTGAGCAAGCTTACGCTAAATTTAAAGAAATTTGCTTAGAGAACTATTACGAGCTAGCACAAACATACGCCAAAAAAGCTGATGCGAGCACGTTTTTGGAGAAATTTTGCCAAAAAGATGAGCTAAGCTATCTGCCAAAAGATGAAGAGTGCAAGAAATTTGTTGAGCATTTCTACGCTAGGTACGAGGCTATCGGCAACGACGTCGATGATAGCGGCGAGTGGCAAAGGTGGCAAAAGCTAGCCCAGGAAGCGGAGAGTGGCCGTGCTTGATAGGATAACAAATTTTCACAACGGCTCGTTTTTATTTATATTTGCCCTGATTATTGCTTATTTTTCTGCTATTTATCTGGGTGATCAGTTTTATCTGACAGCTATATCGGTCGGCACTGATGTAGTGATCGCCTTATTTTTGTTCTTTTTCTTAAAAAGTAGTAGAAATTTAAACTCATACTGGACCTATATATTTTTGGCTATCGCGAGCTGGGCGCTGGCTGATATCCTTTTATTGCTTTATGATAGATCGCTTCTTATGCAAGGAAACATCTCCCGCACGGATCTTATGCAAATTTTATATTTGATCCCATTTTTTATGTTTCTTGTATCTGCTATTGCTTTTTTTGCAAGAATTTTAAAAAGAGTGATATGGCAGCAAGTCGTGGTAGATGCGCTTGCTTTGATGCTTATAACGGTTAGTTTTTTTTGGTTTGTAGTTTTTGATAGAAGTCTAGCAGTAGCGCTTAATAAAGAATTCGTGACTAGCCTTTCATACATCATAATGGATATTTTTATCTTTTGCTTTGTCTTTGTTGTCGCATTTTCACTAAATTTTGTATCAAAAAAACCAGTTTTTAGCTATAAAAGAGTTAGCCTACTTTTATATCTATTAGCCTTGCTTATCATTTGCATTTGCGACGCATACTACTCATCAAAGGCCTTTTTGACACATGGCGGCACAAATGTTCATTACGAGTTTTTCTTTAAAGTTGCGTTTTTTATTATATTTGTAGCTTGCTTGCATCTAAAGGAAAACGAGGCAAATATCAAGATAAGAAGCTATAGAAAAGACTATACAAGGGCGCTTATATATAAATTTATCACCCTGCTTATCGTATCCCTACTTTTTTTAGGAGCTACTAATACAGATAAAATTTACTCAGTTTGGATAGTTTTTCTACTTATGGTTTTGCTAGCCTATGCAGCGCTAATCTATAGTATCTCAAGCACAGTTGCTATGAGGGATCTAGCTAGATCTGAAAGGCATATCATCGCTAAACTAGATGAAGAGATCCAAGATAGTTTAAGAGAGCTTGAAGAAAAAAACGAGCGCTTAAGGCAGCTTAGCGAATTTGACTCACTCACTGGACTTTTAAATAGACAGTCATTTTTAAGCAAACTTTCAGAGATGATAAAGACTAAAGCGCTTGGTGAGAAGATAGATATTTATAGTATCGACATCAACCATTTTAAGGCTATAAACGACTCATACGGTCACTACGTGGGTGATGAGGTGCTTTTAAAACTTTCTAAAAATATCAAAGCTATCTTGCCAGAAGGTGCTATCATCTCAAGGTTTGGTGGTGATGACTTTATGATAGTTTTAAAGCAAAAAAATGAAGGGCATTATAGAGAATTTTTATACTATCTGCTAAACATCATATCCGAGCAAATCTCAGTTGGCGACTATAAGATAGCTCTTGGAGCAAAGGTTGGCGTTAGCTCAACTCAAACAAGTGAAATTTTAGCTGATGATCTCATCATGCAAGCTGGAGCTGCACTTGATGCAGCCAAAAGAGATGTTAATACAAAATATGTCTTTTATGATGATATAAAAGAGATTATTCAGGAGAAAAACTACATAGAAATTTTGCTAAATTCTATGAATTTTGATGAGGAATTTAGCCTAAATTTTCAGCCGCAGTATCTACTAAATGGTAAAAAGATAATAGGTGCTGAGGCTCTTATAAGATGGAACTCTCCAGTAAAAGGCTTTGTAAGTCCGGCTAAATTTATCCCAGTAGCTGAGCAAAGCTCTATCATAAATACAATAGGAATATGGGTGGCAAAAGAGGCTATAAGGCAGATGAGCTACTGGAACAAAAAGTATGGCATCAGCCTAAAAGTTGGCATCAATATCTCGCCAAAACAGGTTGATAATGTAAATTTTGCATCGGACATCTTTGGCTATGTCGAAGAATTTGGCATGGATCCAAAGTGCGTTGATATCGAGCTTACAGAGGCAAGCCTCGTCAATGCCGAAGAGATCATGCAAACAGTCTTAAAGAAATTTTCAGATAAAGGCATGAGCATCTCGATCGATGACTTTGGTACTGGCTTTTCATCGATGAACTACATCAAAAAGTATCCGCTAGATAGGCTAAAGATCGCAAAAGAGCTAGTTGATAATATCGCTATAAATGAGATCGATAGAGACGTTGTAAAAAGCGTTATAACGCTAGCTAAAAATATCGAGCTAAAGACGATCGCTGAGGGTGTTGAGGATGAAACTCAGCTTGAAATTTTAAGAGAGCTAGGCTGCGATGAGATACAAGGTTATTTCTGGGGCAAGCCGATGAACGCTAAAGACTTTGAAGAGCTTATAAGAAGCACGCTTGATCACATCTAAGCTTGTAAATTTACAAGCTTAGCCCATAACGCTTTTGTAGTCTAAATTTTCAAAAAGTAGTAGCTCTTTTTTGCTCTCTTTTATAAGCGCTTTTACTAGCTCTAAAGTTTCTTTGTTTTTTGGCAAGACGAGGTGGATTTTTTCATTTATAAAGATGACAAAGATATTTTTAAGCTCGTAAATTTCACTTACATCTTTTATGTCAAAAATTTCATTTTCTTTTGGCTCATTTTCGTAAAATGCCAAATTTTTCTCATCTACTTCAAAGATCATCTCTTTTTTAAAGTCTGAAATTTCTAAGCTTTTTAGCACCGATTTTCGTCTATTTTTTAAAAAAATTGGATAAAAAATGATCCAAAAAATAGCAAAAATGACGCCGATAATAGTAAAAATTTTAGTTTTTAAAAGCATATCAGCGACAAATCCAGCTATAATAGCCTCCGTAAAAATCATAAAAACATTTATAAAATACTGTTTTCTAGCCTTTTTTGAGAAAAATAGATTAAATGCTTGGTAGTCTATTAAATTTTCTCCAGATAAGACGATATTACATTTCATGATTAACCTTAAAGAAAAATTTGCAAAATTATAACTAAAAATAAGGTTTGAAACAGAATAAACAATGGAGAGAAACATTTTTTTTACGTCAAATTCGTCACTTATCGTAAGACAAAAACAAATTTTCTATGCCGTTATAGCTCTTTTTATATTTTCTCAGTTTGCCGGCATCTTAAACTATAAAATTTTTGAAAATTTGTTGATATTTTTTGGCTTTGGTCTTGTAGTTCTTGGTATCTACATCTCTATGAACAGATCAAAGCTTAAAGCTATGCACTGGCTTGCTGCATGCTTTGGAGTCTTTATCTGGACTATTATTGATGCCATTAGGAGTGTCAATGAAGACTTTCTTTTAAGAAGCAAAGAGCAAATTTCTTATCTTCATTTTTTTGATCTACTCCCTATGTTTTTACTATTGGCCGCTGTTGGTATATTTTTTGTGGTCAAATTTATAGCTAGTGATAAAAAGATCCTAGTTCTAGCCGATAGCTTTAATGTGCTTTTGCTAGTTTTCACGCTTGCTTATTGCATTGTTGGCGATATGGGTGATTTTGATATATTGATCCATCCTAAAAGCCCTAGCGAGCTTGCTGCTAGCATTGCTATTTTTGTAAATTTATCTATTTTATTCATCGCTCTTAGTGAAATTTTTAATAGCAACCATCTTTATATTAGGCATAGCGGCTTTTTTTTGATAATAGCAAGTGCGATTTTTACGCTATTAAATTTATATGTTTTTTATAATGAGCTTATAAACAAAGGGCATGATTTTACTCTGCACTCTATCTATCTTGTGCCATTTTTTCTCTTAATGCTCGGGGCTTTTTACTTAAGGGGTGATAACAAGCGTATAAGCGCAGCAGATGTTGGCATAAAAACAACATCTAAGCTTGTGCCTATTATTTCAGCTGCACTAATACTAATAAAAACTGATCTCTCATCTTATGTTGATCTGCTTATAATTTTTGTTGTTGTAGCTGGGGCGGTTATTAGCTATTTTATGAAAGTACTTGATCAAAGCGAAGAGATATATAACGCAGAGCAAAATTTACATGATGCTAAAAACAAAGAGAAGCACCTAAAGACAAACGAACTTGAGATGATAAATTTAAGCTTAGAGGGCGTATCTGAAAAAGACTATCTAACCTCTCTTGGCAACAGAGACTCCTTGCTAAATGAGCTAAAAGGTATGTGTAGCGTTTTGGGTGAGAAGCAAGAGATCGCAGTTTATTATATAAATATAAGTCGCTTTAAAAATATAAATACCTCTTACGGACACGAGGTTGGCGATAAAATTTTAAAAGCGGTAGCAAAGCGCATACGTGAAGCTTGCAACAGACAAGAGGTCACCGCAAGGATCGGCGCTGATGAGTTTATCGTGCTTTCGAAAATGGAAGAAAATAGCCACACTAAACGCATGAAGCTTGGTATGGAGCTAAGAGATACGATAGAAAAACCTTTGCAAATAGATAAGTATCACTTTGCGATTAAGAGTGTCGTTGGTATCCACGTTGTCACAAGAGATAACATCAGCGATCCTAGAAATATCATCAAAAAAGCTGATATGGCGATGTACTACGCTAAGCAAAACCCAGCTAAAAACCCAATGGTTTATAATAATGAGATAGATAGCGAGATACAACAAAGCTCAAACATAGAGATAGCTCTTAAAAAAGCAAATTTACAAGAGGATTTTGAGGTATATTTTCAGCCGATCTATGACATTAAAAATTTAAAGATCATCTGCGTAGAAGCGCTACTTAGATGGCAGTCAAAAGAGTATGGACAAAAAGAGGCTGGCGAGTTTATGGATATAGCTAGCTTAAATAGCGACATCTTAAACGACATCTGCACGCTTGCTGTCTCAAAAACAGTAGAACAAGCCGTAAGGTGGCAAAACAAAAAGCTAAAAATGCCAAAAATAAGCATAAACGTAGCGCAAATTCAAAGCACATCTGAAAAATTTGTAAATGAATTTATGCTAACTTTAAACTCACACCACCTAAATCCAAAGCAGTTTGAACTCGAATTTAGTGAAAGTATATGGCAAAACGATAATGAAACGCTTGATAAAATTTTCTCACTTTTAGAGAAAAATAGTATAGATGTTTGTATAGATGACTTTGGATCTGGATATACGTCGTTTGTCTATATCAGAAAGTATAAGATCGACCGCATAAAGATAGCAAATGACTTTGTCGCTCAGTCAGTGATAAATAAAAAAGATATGCAAGTAGTCGCTGCTATCATAAATATAGCAAAATCAATGAAGCTAAAAGTGACAGCAAAAGGCGTGGAAAGCCACGAGATAAAAGAGCTTTTAAAAGAGCTTAATTGTAATGAAATGCAAGGATACTTCCTATCTCGTCCGATGAGTGCGGAGGAGTTTGAGAATTCTTTAAGGCAGAATTCTCACATGGTGGCTGATATTTAAATTTCAGCCTTTATCTCTTCGTTTGATTTTACGACCATGCCTGAGCCATGTATCACGCTTGGGATACAGCTTGTGCAGATATCGACCTCTTCGCCGTTTTTGTGAGCGTGGATGAAAACTGCATTTTTATCATCGCTGCTTTTTAGTCCGCAAACGTTGCAAACTACTAGATCTTTCTCTCTCATCTTTTCTCCTTTGAAATTTTGGGTGATTTTACATCTTGTAAGCTTGCATTAAGATGATTTGGGTCAAGCTTGTCGTTTAAGCATTAATTGTTTTTTGTTATAATCATTTAAAATTTAAAAGGTTTAAAAATGGATGAAAGAACTATTGTTTTAGAGATGTTAAAGATGCAACAAAGCCTAAATGACGAGACAAACGGGCTTGGTTGGGAAAATGGCTATACAAATAAAAATAAACTCATAAGCTGGAGGCGCTGCATATATATGGAGTGTGCTGAGCTCATTGACAGCTTTGCGTGGAAGCATTGGAAGAGCATAGATGCCAAGACTGATGAACAAAATTTACGCATCGAGGTTGTCGATATCTGGCACTTTATAATGAGCCTAGCGCTACAAATTTACAAGGCAAAACAGCTTGGCGATGTTGAGACTTTAGCTGAGGATATCTGCCAAGCAAGCGGGTTTAGCGACTTTTGCAAAGAGCCATTAAAGGTCGAAGATGAGAGTATTTATGAGATCATGAACGACGTTGAGATGCTTATACATGAGTGCAGCGGCTTTGACTATGACATCTTTGATATCTTTAAAATTTATTTCTCAATGTCTTTAAAATGTGGCGTAAATTTATACTCGCTTTATGAGTGCTACATCGCTAAAAACGTGCTAAATCGCTTCCGCCAAAATAACGGCTACAAAGAGGGAAGCTATAAGAAAATTTGGAACGGACGTGAAGATAACGAAGTGATGAGCGAAATTTTATCAAATGGCGTTAGTAAGATAGATGAAATTTACGCCGCACTTGAGCGCGAGTACAAAAAGGTAAAATGATAAATCTTCTTCGCCTTGGCTTTAAAGACTTTTTTACAGCCAAATTTATAACACTATCGATCTTGCCGCTTTGTCTTAGCATACTTTGCCTAGCTTGGCTAAGCATCTGGGGAGGCGGCGAGATATTTGACTTTTTAAGCGATGGCGCTAAAAACGAGAATTTCGCCTTTTTAGAGTCAAACTCGACGCTATCTTTTATAGCTATTAAAATTTTAAGCTTTAGCGCTACAAAGTGGATAGTTAGCATACTTTTTTACGTTCTAAGTACCTTTTTAACGATCATCATTAGCATCGTGATCGCCCTAATCGTAGCTGGCTTTTTAACGCCAGTCGTGGCTAAAGAGATAAACAAAAGACACTACAACTACGTGCTTAAAAGCGAGGCTAGCACGGCTAGAGTGCTAAAGGTGATGATGGTTGAGATCATGAAATTTCTTGGGATCTTGCTCGTTTGCTTGCCACTTTTGTTTGTGCCAGTCTTAAATTTCTTTATCATAAACGTGCCGTTTTTTTACATCTACTACAAACTTTTACTCATAGATGTTGGCTCAAACACACTTGATAGCGATAAATTTGAGCTAGCGTTGCTTGAAGGCGGTGGGGTTAAATTTATAGTTTTTACGCTTTTATTTTATCTCATCTCGCTTGTGCCGCTTGTGGGATTATTTTTTCAGCTTTATTTCGTGATAGTCTTGTCGCACCTCTTTTATCAAAGAGAGGCGCTTATAAAAATTTAGAGCCAAAAGGCCCTAAATTTAAGCGTAGTAAGATACTTTTTTGCTCTCATCAAGCAAGGTATCAAATAACCTTTTTGTCGCACTTAGTAGATTTTTATTTGCATCATTTTTAGCTAAAAGTTCGTCAAACATCTTTAGCATATTGTCATTTATGAAATTTTTGTGATCCAGATCTTTTGCGTCAGGCAACATCTGCTTGATCTTGTTTGAAAGCTCGCTTATGCTTTGACTGCTACCTGCGATCTTATCGCCCTCTTTGACATTTTTCATAAACTCATCAACCTGTGGGCGAATTTGCTTCATCGCCTCTTCGATTTCTTTCATATCTTGCTCGTCTATGCCGTTTCCTTTATATAAAAACTCATAGCCGTATTCGTGCGTTAGAGTTAGGCTTCTTTGGCTTGAAGTGCCATTTTTCTGGCTTGAAAACTCTAAATTTTTGTTGTCATACATTGAAAAACTTATCTCGTCACCTGAGCTAGTCTTCATCGAAAAGCTCATGTTGTTGTAGCTTCCTTGAGAGTAAAAATTTGTTTGCATTTTTAAATCCTTTTGAGGCTAAATCGGCAAAATTTTAATTTCATAAAGCAAAATTTTGTAAAATGCGTCAAAAAAGGATGGGCGATGTGTTGTTTTGGGACTAGGGTTTTTTTGCTGATGCTTATCACTGTTTTAAGCTTTGTTTTTGCTAAGCTTTGGCCTGTTTTGCCAGTCGTTGGCTACTACTTGATACTTTCAAATTTACTTGCCATTTTAATGTTTTCACTATTTTTTAAAGGGCTTTTGCCAAGCTTCGTAAAGGTAAATGCGATCCACTATTTTTCGCTAATTGGTGGCTTTTTTGGAGCATTTTTAACAATGCTTGCTTTTAAAAAGGTTACAAAAGATAAATTTACTCTAATAGAACTCATTATTTTCGTGCTTTGGATGCTAATAATCGCCATAGTCATCTTTAAATTTCAAGCCATTCTTGACATTTTTAGGGGAATTTAGATGGATGAGAGGATAGTTAAATTTTTAAAAAAGATGCACCTTGCAAGTGTCTGCGCTATTGATGATGAGGGTCAGCCTTACGCTTTTAGCGCATTTTACGCCTTTGATGAGCTAAATTTTTGCCTTTTGCTGGCTAGCTCTGATGAGAGCTCACATATCAAATTTTTAAAAAACTCAAAGCTCGTTGCTGGCACCATCGCTCTTGATACGAAGATCGTTGGTAAGATAGAGGGCGTGCAGTTTCAAGGGGTGATGAGAGAGGCTAGCGCAAGCGAGCGAGAAATTTACTTTAAAAGATTTTTTTACGCAAAAGCAATGGATCCAAAAATTTGGTCTATAAGCCTTGAAAAGGTTAAATTTACGAGCAATACTCTAGGCTTTGGCAAGAAAATTTTTTGGCAAAAGTAGCTAAAAATCGCATAATATTTTCGTGTTAGCTTAAAAGATGCTCTTTCTTAAGGCGTTCAGAATAACGCTTTCATGAAACGAAAGGTACATGTACCATATAAATTTTTTTTAAAAAATTTTTTACACAAAAGTTACGCAAAATGCCTTTTTTAGGGGGAATTTTAAAAATATTAAAGTGTGATAAAAGAGTATTAAATAACTAAAAATAAACTTAAATTTACCCAAATTTTACTTAATATCCCCAGCCTCACTCTTATTATATAATCGCCGAAAAAATTATATAAGGAGAGTTTTATGGCTAAAGAAGCGGGTGTAGTAAAATCGCTAAGTGGCAAGGCGGTCGCAGTTGATCAAAACGGAAACGAGAGAGAGCTAAAAGTTGGCGACATCGTTTATATGGGCGAGAGTGTCAAAACTAGCGATGCAGCCGACAAAGTAACTATCGTTGCAAATAACGGCAAAGAGCTAACTGTACTAGGCAGTGACACGCTTTCTTTAAATCCAAATACGATAGGCGCTGAGGGCTTAGCTGATATAAGCGCTTTACAAAATGCTATTTTAAACGGCGGTGATCTAACAAAACTTGAAGAGACTGCTGCTGGTGGTAATGCTGCTGCTGGTGGTGGAGATGGCGTTAGCCTTGGCGAAGCTAGATTTGCTGAGGGTGGTCACTACTCAAACATCAATGAAAATTATAGAAATTTAACTGATACAAATAGAGCTTTTGCTTCATACGATAGCCCAATAGGCGGCTATAATGATGGCAACGATGGTGATAATGGTGATAATGGCGCAAACGCTAATATAATCCCTGGCGCACCTACTGTTAAATTTATAAATGATATAAATGGCAACCACACTTTAAGTAGAGTTGAGCATGGAAACGATACAGATATAAATACGTCTAAAGTTCTTATCACAGTACCAAATGACGGTACAGTAAGAGCTGGTGATATACTAAAAGTCACTGTAACTGATCCAAATGGTAATGAAACTACAACAAACATAACCATCACTCCAGCTATCATAACTAATGGCTATCCTATAGACGCACCTGTAGAGCCAGGTAAAAACTCAAAAGTAGAAGCAAGTGTTACAAATTTCCAAGGTAACACTGGTGGTAGTAGTGAAGATCACGTAACTCCTACAAAATCAAGCGTAAGCGTTGAATTTACAGAAGATAGAAATAACGATAAATTTTTAACTTATACAGAAAACAACAATGACAGCAAACAAAATGAGTCGCCAGTACTTATAAAAGTAAGTGATGTTATCCCTGGAGATAAACTTCACATTACTCTAACAAAACCAGATGGTACTACTGAAAATAAAGTAGTTACTATCGATCAAAATATAATCAATAATGGCTATAAGATAACAGACATGCCAGTTGCTGAGGGTAAAGTTTCAAAAGTAGATGCTTATGTTACTGATAGCACAAACTCTAACACTTGGAAGAGCGATATAGCAACTGATGATGTTACTCCAGATGTAAGACCAACTTTAACATTTACTGAAGATCGCGATAATGATGGCGGCATAGACGACTTCGAAAATAGCAAAGATGGAAACTTTAGAAGCACAACTGTTGAAGTAACCCTTCCAAAAGATGTTGTAGTAGGTGATAAAGTTGTTATAACTTATACCGATCCACTAACAAAACACGATACAACAAAAATAGTGCCTCTTACACAAGCAGATGTTGATAACCATATGGTAAATACATCATTACCAGTCTTCCCTGACGTATGGAACTATGCAAGTGCTCATGTCGTAGCTGCAGATGGTACACCAAAGAGTGCAGAGTCTAACAAAGACAATGTAATACCTATCGGCAGAAACATGGAGATAAAATTTATAGAGCAAGATACTCTTCATGAAATTTCAAGACAAGAGAGCATGGATGAGCATGAAGTAAATGAGACAACGGCTCTTATAAGACTTCCAAACAAAATAGACAATGGTGACATAGTTACACTTACTATAAATGAGCCTACAAAAGGCGTTTATACAAGAAATTTCACTATAAATATGAATGATAAAGGTGAGGTAACAAGTATAACTGAGATCGGCAATGGCGGACAAAATTTCCCATTGACAAAAGAGAGCTTTAATCAATACTCATTTGAAGTGCCAGGATTTGATCTAAGGCACGGACAAGATACCACTATCAAAGCTAGCATCACAAATATGACACCAGGCAGACATAATACATATATAAATGAGCCAGAAGTTTCAGCTAGCTTAGAGCATGTAAAAGCACCTGAGGTTATCTTTGATGAGGCGCATAACTCAAAAACTATGAGCAGAAAAGCTTCGGCTGCTGATGGTGATGAATTTAATACAACTGCAACTATCAAGATCCCTAAAAATGCAGTAGATGGCGATAGGATCGAAGTTAAGATCACTGAGCCACAGCTTGATGGCACAACTAAAGATAGAACGCTTAAATTTAATGTTCATAAAGATGCTTCAGGCGTTAAGATAACAGATGAGCATGGCAATGATGTAGCAGTAAGCGACAACGGCTTTAAAATTTCTCATGTTGGTACATTAACAGGAGCTGAGACCAAAATTTCAGCTACTATCATCGATAAAGATGATGTTCAAAGTGCTACTGGAACAAATAGCGTAAGCGTAACAGAGCTTGATGACTCTGGAATTTTCTTTGGTGAAGACATTGATGCTAATACATCTATCACAAGAGATGAGAGCATGAAAGATAGTGATCTTCATAAGACTGATCTAAAAGTAAAAGTGCCAAATAACGTGATAACTGGCGACAAGATGATACTTGAGGTTAAAGCTGATGGCACCAAAACTTTACAAAAAGAATTTACTATCACAAGAAATGGCAATAGCATTACTCTAACAGATGGCACTGATACTATAACAGCTGATAGTGATAATAAAATCACAGTCCCAGGCATAGTAATAGGCGAAGGTAAAAATACTGAGGCTCAAGCAACATTTACAGATGCTAAAGATCATGCAAAAACTATAGTAACAAATCATGCCACCCTTGAAAATCTTCACGATGATATGACTGTTATATTTAAAGAGGATGCAGACTTTAACGGAATTTTAAATAGAGCAGAAGCAAATTCGGATGGTGTTTTAGATAAAACCACAGCTACCATAAAACTACCAAGCAATGTTGTAGATGGTGACGTGTTAAAGATAACTACAAGCATAGAAAATGGCACACCAACTACTACAAGTCACACTATCCACAAAGACGCTCAGGGTAACATCACAGTAGATGGTCTAAATGTAGTTGGCAATAAAGCTGTTGAGTATACAGTACCGCTTGAGGAAGATAAAACAAGCAAGGTAAGTGCAACAGTTAGCGATGCAACAGGTGTTGATAAGGTAAAAGCTGGTAGCGATATCTTACTTGATGCTGATGGTAATGGTGGTACAAATTTCTATGTACTTATCGATGAGGACAAAGATAGAAATGGCAAACTAAGCAGAGATGAGGCAAACTCAGATGGTAAGGTTAAAGAGACATCTGCAACTGTATCTCTACCAAGTGGTAACCTACATGCAGGTGATACATTTACTGTAAAAGTAAATGGCGTGCCAACTACATATAAAGTAACTAGCAACAATAGCCACGTGCTAACTATAGAAGATAGACCTGGGCACAATGTGCCTTTAGCACCAGGCAACCTACTAAAGATACCTGGTATCGCTGTAAGCGTTACAAATCCTGCTAAGGTTGAAGTAGAGATACCTAATATCGCACCTAAATCAGCACAAGCGAAACTAGAGCCTATAGACAATAACGAGCTAAGCGTAATTTTCAACGAAGATAATGCTAATAGAAACAATGAGCTAAGCAGAGATGAGGCTATATCAGATAACAACCTAAAAACTACAACAGTAAGCGTAAAAGTGCCTTACAACGTTGTAACAGGCGATCACGTAAAAGTTGATTATGTTGATCCAAATACTGGCACCCTAGGAAGTAGAGAATTTAAAATAACTAAAACAGCAGATGGTAAAATCACTGCTACTGATATAATAAATGGTGGAACACCACAAGATATCACAAAAACTAACACCATACAAGTAGATAATGTCCCTATGAAGCCAGGTGAGAAGACAAAAGTAGATGCGACTATAACTACTCAAGATGATCAAACAGCACATGCTGACGCAGAGGCAAAACTAGCACAGCTAAGCAGTAAAGGTCTAAGTGTAAGCATAGCAGCTGATGCAAACGACAATGGTACTATCACAAGAGATGAGACAAGTAGTAATACTTCAAAAGTAAGTGTATCTCTCCCTGGTAGCGTAATAGCTGGCGATAGCATAAAAGTTGAGATCACAAATGCTGGTAGCACAACGCCTGTGACTAAAGAATTTAAAGTTCTTAGCAAAGATCCACTTGGCAATATCGTACTAGAAAATCAAGCTGATCACAGCCAGATCACTCTTGAAAACGGCAAACCACTTGAGCTTGATGCAGCTATCGCAGTAGGACAAGAGACAAAAGCGAAAGTCACTCTATCTGATGGAACAACTACTGTAAGCACAGAGGATCATGCAAAAGTTGAGATGGACGCTATAAGAGGTATGCAGTTTAGCGAAGATGGCAATAGAGACGGACATCTATATGGCAACGAAAATTTTGGCGGTAATAATAAAACTCAAGATACAACGCCAGTTAAAATTTATGTTAGCGATGATGCAAGAGTAGGTGATACAGTTGAGATCAAATATACTGATCCAGACAATCACGCTCAAACAAAAACAGTAAATCATGTACTAACAGCAGATGATATGAGTAAAGGCGTATTTGATCAGTTACTAGACATCAACGCAAGATCAGCTTATGATCTAAAAGTAGATGCTACGCTTAAAACTCCAGGCGGTCTTGTAAATAAAACTCATAGCGATACACTTCGCATAGAGCTTGAAGACTTTAGAATGGATTATGATCCAAGCAAAGTGATGAAAGGTGGAGAGGGTACATCTGATACGATCGTCTTTAGAGATACTTCTCACGTAGATCTTAGTGGCGTTACTGACCTTAACACAAAAGTTGAGAGCATCGAAAGGATCGAGCTAAAAGGCAACTCTGAGATCAAATTTGACGCAAAAGATATCTTTGCTATGACTGATAACATCAACACTATCCTTAAGATCAGAGGCGATAGCACTAGCAAGGTAGATATAAAAGATAAGTGGCATGAAGATTCAACAGTAAATGCTGACTTTGGCTCAAAAGGCTACACAAGCAACGATACTGTAAATGGTCAAACAGTACATATTATCATTGAAGATAATATCCAAACAGACCTATAATCCCAAAAAGTGAGTGCACTCTAAGCACTCACTTCACTTACCTAACCTCAAATTTACATCATTTTTTAAGCCTTATTTTACTAATATCACCCCTTTTAAAGGAGAAAATATGAAAAATTTAATAGCCATAGTTGTGGTCATCGCCGCACTTGTTTTTGGCGCTTTCAAATACGCAAATTCATTTGTAGTGCTTGATGAAAACACCAACGAGAAGTGGTCTCAGGTGCTAAATCAATACAAAAGAAGAGCCGATCTCGTGCCAAATTTAGTTGAAACTGTAAAAGGCTACGCAGCTCACGAGCAAAAGGTCTTTGAAGACGTGGCAAATGCAAGAAGCAAGAGCATGCAAGTAAGCATCGATGCAAGCAGTCTTGGCGATGAGGCAAAGGTTAAAGAATTTATGGCAGCTCAAGGTCAGCTAGGCTCAGCTCTAAGCAGGCTAATGGCAGTTAGCGAGAGCTATCCAGAGCTAAAAGCAAATCAAAATTTCCTCTCACTCCAAAGCCAGCTTGAAGGCACAGAAAACCGCATAAGCGTAGCAAGACGCGACTACATCGAGGCTGTAAAAGAGTATAACGTAGCCCTTAGAAGCTTTCCAGGTAAATTTATAGTAGGCATTTTCTACCCAGAGATGAAGCCAAAACAAGGCATCGAGGTTAGCAGTGAAGATATGAAAAACCCAAAAGTTTCGTTTGAGAAATAATGAAAAAAATCATTAGCCTTTTACTCTTTGCATTTAGCTTTTGTTTTGCTCTAAATTTCAATGAGCAGATCAACGACGAGGCTCATATCTTTTCACAAAACGAAAGAGATGAACTTCTAAATTTAGTGCAAAATTTCGAGCAAAATAGCACCACGCAAATCGCCATAGTGACTTTAAATTCGCTTGAAAGCAGGAGCATTGAGGAGCTATCGCTTGAAATAGCTAGAGGCTACAAACTAGGTCAAAAAGAAGATAGTAACGGCGTGCTTTTAGTGATAGCTCCAAATGAGAAAAAGGTCCGCATCGAGGTTGGATACGGACTTGAAGGGGCGCTAACTGACGCCATCTCAAGCCAGATCATAAATAGCGTGATGATACCTCAGTTTAAAAATGGCAAGATGAGCGAAGGCGTGAAAGATGGCGTTTTGGCGATCATAAAAGTGGCTAGCGGCGAGGAATTTAGTAACAAAACTAGCCTTAGCGACTTGCCTTTTGGCGTGTTTGCCTTTTTTGCTGGCATGCTCTCTTGTTTTGCCTCTGTGATCTTTGGCAAATTTTTTATGCGAACTGGCTTTAGTACGTGCTTTGCTGGGCTTGTATCAACCGTACTTGAGCAAGGATTTGGCGTGCAAAACTACCTTATCATCTTTGGCGTTTTTGCCTTTATATTTGCGGTATTTTTTCTAATATTAAAAGACGTTTTTAAGAAAAATAGCCAAGGTGGCTCTTTGCCAATGGGCTTTAGACGAGGTGGTTCAGACTCAAATGGAGGGGGCGGTCGCTCAAGCGGCAGAGGAGGTGGCTTTAGTGGCGGAGGTGGCGGCTTTGGTGGAGGCGGAGCCAGCGGCAGCTGGTGAAATTTGGCTTCGCTTATAGCTTAGCTCAAATTTTAGAGCCGAAATTACTCGCTCACGAAATTTTAAAATTTAATTGACACTCATCTGACTTGATAAATAAAATTTGTCGTAATTTCTAACCGCATGCAGTGCGTCAGCACCATTGCATGCACCTCTAACGTGCGAGGGGATTGGAGGATTTAAAAAGGGGATAAGGGGACGGCCTCGTAACTCGAGTCCCCTTGTCTCCCTTTTTGGATAAAAAATTTACAAACTGAGAAGTTATTTCAAAGATTTTGGACCAGATATTTGCATATAAAAGCTAAATTTCTTAAAATATGCCAAAAAATTAGGAGCAAAAATGCTATCAGGCGAGCTACTTAAAAGCCATTTTGCTAAATTTGATCTAGTGGCGATGCTTAGTGAGTTTTTAAAGCAAAGTTCTTTTGATAAAGAAAAATTTCAAGCACTTAGGCGAGATGGTTTTAAAAGTTTAGACAAGAGCCAAAGAGAGGAGCTTCTTAAAATAGCGGGCTTTAAAGCACATATTGATGCAAAATTTCAGAGCTTTTTGCGTGAGCTGATGCAAAGCAAGACCCTCGTTGTAAGCGGCGCGGAGTATAAATTTAGCGAGCTTGAAATTTACACCTGCTTTGATGCAAACACCTACAAAAGATCGTGCGAAGCGGGCGAAATTTACTTTCACAACTTTGGTTTTGACATCTCTTTTAAGAGCGAGCCAGCGCTTTATGGCGGCATTTTGGTAAGGAGCTTGAAGCCCTTAAATGAGCGAAATTTCATCTTTGGACCAAGAAAATGCGCCTTGCATATCTTAAATAGCAAAATAAGTAATTTAAATTTTGATCTAAAAGAGGCTGATTTTAGAGAGGATGAGGCCATTTTTACGCCAAGGATTAGATCGTTTAAAGATGAGAGCGAGCTTCAAAATGACGCTTTAAGGGCGGTTAGTGGCGAGTTTAGTAAGGTCCTTGAAAGTGCAAAAGAGTATAAAAAAAGAGTTGAAAATGCCTATAAAAAAGGGTGAAATTTATCTTTTTGTCGGCTTTGAGGCTGAGAAATTTAGCCCAAAAATGCTCTCTAGAAAAGAGCGTAGAAAGCTAAAAAAATATCCAAATTTAGTAAATTCAAACTCATTTAAACTCTCTAGATATTTAAAATTTAGAGCAAAAAAACGGGGCAAAATTTGCCTTTCTCACAAAGAAAATATCGCCGTTTTGGCTATCTCAAAAGAAAAAGTTGGCGTAGATGTGGAGGAGCTAAAAGATCGAAATTTTGACGGAGTGATCAAATTTTGCTTTAGTAAAAAAGAGAGCGAAATTTACGCAAATGCAAAAGACAAAATGCAAAAATTTTATGAATTTTACACCGCAAAAGAGGCTGTGATAAAAGCCAAAAATTTAGCCTTTAGTGATCTTGCTAGCGTTAAATTTGACGAGATGGAGAGAAGATACTTGATTATTAATAATCTATTTATCATTTGCCTTGCATTTAAGCATTGCAAAGATATAATTGTTAAATTTTTATGATTTTAGAACACTAAAAAGGCAAAAAGTGCTTGTAAAAAAGATAGCTATGATCCTTGCGGTAACGCTTCTAGCTTTTGGCTGTGCGAAGAAATTTGATGCGCCAAAGCTGGCGGATTTTAGCTTAAAGGCATTTAAGGTTAGTTCATCAAAAGGGCCGCTAATGCTTTACGTGCAAAATAGCGAAAACGAGTATAAATTTAGCCTTGTAAACGCACTTGGCGCACCAGAAGCTAGGCGAGTTTTAAAGGACGGCACATTTGCAAATTTGGGCTTCTTACCACCAAATAGCGCCTACAATGAGCTTTTTATCAAGGTGCTTGAGATGATAAAAGATGAAAAAAATGAGCAAAAATTTATGATAGATGATCAAATTTATGAGGTAAAAAGCGTTGATCTACGTTAGCAAACCAGCCATTATCAGCGCCGCAGGTAGTAGTGGTGATGAAAATTTAAGCTCGCTTTTAAGTGGCAAGAGATTTTTAAGCAAAAGCTCTGAATTTCACCCACAAAATGAGTTTTTGGTGGGTAAATTTAATGGCGCCTTGCCTAGCTTTTCAAGCAAAACTAAAGAGCACTTCAAAACTCGCACCAACGCCTTACTTTTAAGCACGATGTTAGAGGTGGGTGATGAGATAAAAAGAGCGATCAAAAAATATGGCAAAAGCCGAGTGGGAGTAGTTCTTGGCACTACAACAAGCGGTGTTGAGGAGAATTTTGAGCCATTTAAAGGCTATATCGCGACTGGATTTTTTGATAAAAGCAGGTTTGGCATAAACAGAAACTGCCTTGCAAACGTGGCTGAGTTTGTGAGCGACTTTTACGAGCTTAGTGGTCCAAGCTACTGCGTATCGACTGCGTGCACCTCGGGCGTTAAGGCGGTTGTTGAGGCAAAAAGGCTAATTGAGAGCGAGCTTTGTGATGCGGTCATCTGTGGCGGCGTCGATAGTCTAAATACGCTTACGATAAACGGCTTTAACTCGCTTAGCATCCTAAGTAGCGCCCCAAGTCAGGCCTTTTCTAAAAATAGAGAGGGGATAAATATCGGTGAGGGAGCTGGGCTATTTTTGCTAAGCCGTGATGAAATTTCAAACGTCGTAGTCGCTAGCTCAGCCTCAAACTGCGATGCTTTTCACATGACACAGCCTGATTTTAGCGCTAAAATGGCGGTAAATTGCATAGAGGACGCGCTAAAAAGAGCTGGCATGAGCGGCATAGACTATGTAAATTTACATGGCACCGGCACGCAGGCAAATGACAAAATGGAGGCAAAAGCTGTAAATTTAACGCTTGGCACCACCTTTGCAAGCACGCTAAAGCCACAGATCGGTCACACGCTTGGGGCTGCTGGAGCAATAGAAAGCGCCATTTGCGCCATGCTTTGCATGGAGGAAAATAGCCTCTTGCCGCCACACGTTTATGACGGCGAGTATGATGAGAGCTTGGAGGCTATAAATTTAGTAAAAAGCGGCACTAAATTTGACGTAAAGACGGCGATGTCGCTATCTTTTGCCTTTGGCGGAGATAACGCCGCGATAATATTTAAAAGAGTGAGATGATGATAAGTGACTATTTACCGCACAGCAGCGCCATAACCCTGATCGATGAAATTTTAGAATTTATCCCTTGTGAGAGCATAAAAGTGAGAAGTGTGATAAATGAGCAAAATCCCTTTTTAGAAGAGGGGAGATTTCACACGCAAAAGGCGATAGAGATGATGGCTCAAAGCCTTGGGATTTACGACTCAAAGATGCGTGAGCTGCGCGGCGAGAAGGCGATATTTGGCTTTTTGCTAGGAAGTAGAAAATTTGAAATTTTTAGGCCGTATTTTAAAGTGGGCGATGAGATAGTGATCGCCTCAAAGTGCTCGATCCAAGATGAGAGCGGATTTGGCGTTTATGACAGCGAGCTTTTTGTAAATGGTGAGCTTGGCGCAAGGGCGGTTTTAAACGTGATGAGCCCTGATGAAGAATTTGTAAAAAAGGCACTTAGTGAGTAATAGAGTATTGATAACTGGATCAAGTAGAGGTATAGGAGCTAGCATCGCTAGGCGCCTTGCTAATGAATACAAAGTGGTGCTTCATGCAAGAAGCAAGAGCGATGAGCTTTTAAAGATGGCTAGTGAGCTTGGGGCTAAATTTATGACATTTGACGTGGCTGACACTGCTGCAGTAAAAGAGGCCATAGAGGCTGATATGGAGGCAAATGGCGTCTATTATGGCGTTATTTTAAATGCTGGTATAACAAGGGATAATACCTTTGTAGGGCTAAGTGACGAAGAGTGGTTTGACGTGATAGATGTAAATTTAAATGGCTTTTACAACGTCCTAAGACCAGCGCTAATGCCCATGATAAGGGCTAGAAAGCCAGCTAGGATAGTGACGCTAAGCTCTGTTTCAGGGGTTATTGGTAACAGAGGTCAGGTGAATTACTCAGCTAGCAAAGCTGGCATCATAGGAGCTAGCAAAGCCCTTGCAGTCGAGCTTGCCAGCAGGGGCATAACAGTAAACTGCGTGGCACCTGGGCTTATAAAGACAGATATGAGCGAAGAAATTTTAAATAGCGACTTCTTAGACGAAGTGCTAAAGGCCATACCTGCAAAAAGAGCTGGCGAGGCAGACGAGGTGGCTGGACTTGTTAAATTTCTACTAAGCGACGAGGCTAGCTACATCACAAGGCAGGTTATCGGCGTAAATGGAGGACTTTGCTAATGCGTGTATTTGTCACAGGTATCGGCGCAGTCAGTGCTTTTGGCAACAGCTGGGATGAGATGAGGGCTAAATTTCTTGCAGGCAAAAACGCCGTGAGATATATGAGCGAGTGGGAGGACTATAAGGAGCTAAACACACGCCTAGCAGCACCCATCATAGACTACAAACATCCGCAGGAGTGGGACAGAAAACAGCTAAGAAGCCTTGGCAAGGTCTCAACTTATAGCGTGCACGCAGCTGGACTTGCATTAAAAGATGCTGGCTTGCTAAATGGCGAAGGCTTGCAGGCTGCAAATTTAGACCCAAGCGTGCAAGATGGCAGGATGGGCGTGGCGAGTGGCTCAAGCACTGGTAGCACCGACTCTATACTTGACATGGCAAAACTAGTTTTGGACATGGATAGCGGATTTAACGCAAATACCTACATAAAAATGATGCCTCACACCACAGCGGCAAATATCGCGCTATTTTACTCGCTAAAAGGGCGTATCATCCCTACATCTTCGGCATGTACGAGCGGCTCACACGCCATTGGCTACGCTTATGAGAGCATAAAAAATGGCAGCATAGACATGATGCTAGCTGGTGGGGCTGAGGAGCTTTGCGTGAGCGAGGCGTACGTCTTTGACAAGCTCTATGCGACTAGTGTCAAAAACCACGCGCCAAATTTGACACCAACGCCGTTTGAAAAAGATAGAGATGGCTTGGTGCTTGGCGAGGGAGCTGGATTTTTAGTGCTTGAAAGCGAAGAGAGCGCCTTAAAAAGAGGAGCTAAAATTTACGCTGAGGTCGTTGGCTTTGGCTCTACGTGTGACGGCACGCACATCACTAGACCACAAAGTGCTACGATGAAAGCGGCGATGAGCCTAGCACTCCGCGCGGCAAAACTAGAGCCAAAAAGCATAGGCTACGTAAATGCCCACGCTACCGCTACAAAACATGGCGATATAGCTGAAAGTATCGCTACAAACGAGCTTTTTGGAGAGGATATCGCCATTAGCTCACTTAAAAGCTATCTTGGTCACACGCTTGGTGCTTGTGGCGGGCTGGAGGCGATAGCAAGCATAATGATGATGAGAGAAGAGCTATTTTTCCCAACTATAAATTTAAACGTAACTGATCCTGAGTGTGCAAAGCTAAACTACTTAAAGGAGCCAACACCGATAAAGACGGACTTTGTGATGAGTAACAACTTTGCATTTGGCGGTGTAAATACATCTTTGATATTTAAAAGAGTAGATAACAAATTTTAAAAAGGATAGAAAATGAAAAGATTAGTTTCATTAGTTGCCGTTTTGGCATTTGCCTCAAGCCTTAGCGCTAGAGATGACGTGAAGTACCACTCACTAGACTTCTTAAACGGCCCAAAGGCTAAAGAATTTTTGCTACCAAACGTTAGCATCAGCTTTGGCACAGGATACACTGGCAAGGTGATCGTAAGAGATCTAACGTCAAACAAAAAGACAAATGGCTTTAACAAAAGCGACGAAGAGGCTTGCCAGATCGCACTTCTCTCTGCTTTAAAGTCATTTCAAGAAAGAGCGGTTAAAGAGGGTGGCACGAAGGTTGTAAATTTGACTGGATATTACAAAAAACAGCCATTTAACTCTAAAACTCAGTTTCAGTGCGGCAGCGGTTCTTTGATGTCTGGCGTCACACTAAGAGGCGACATCGCGAAATAATGAAATTTCAAGTTGATTTTTATGACGCTATAGCTTATGGCGAGATCAGCGAGGATCTAGCTAGATACAAAAAAGAATTTGATCTAGCAAAGATCCCGCCCATGCAAAGAAGAAGGCTAAGTAGTGCTGCAAAGTGCGCTTTTAGCCTGCTTAGTAGTTTTGAGAGTATCAATATGCCAGTCATTTTTAGCTCTTATGAGGGCGAGATAAATCGCTGTTTTGAGCTAGAAACTGCGCTTGCAAAGGCTGAGCCAGTATCGCCAACGTCGTTTTCGCTCTCTGTGCATAACGCTATCTCGTCGCTTCTTAGCATCGAAGCTAAAAATCACAATGAAATTCTAGCCATCTCATCATTTAGCCCAGTAGAAGATGCGCTGCAAGCTGCGTTTTTGAGGCTAAATGACGGATATGAAAAGGTGCTCATACTTGCCTATCATGAGTCGATATCGCAGAGCTATTTTGATGAGAAAAAGCCATCATTTATGCTAGCTCTTGTCGTCTCAAAGGCAAAAGATAAGAGAGTTTTAACTCTAAAAAGAGTGGAAAAAGAAGAAGAAATTTCAGAAAATTTACTGCAAAGCTTCATCGTAAATTTTGACCCAAATGAGGCAAAAACATGGCAAAGTAACAGTCATTTCGCGTCTTGGAATTTTAGCTATGAGCCTTAAAATTTTAAGAGCTGGATTTTTATTTTTCTTTTTTGCGCTAATTTGCATAAGTGGCGACCTTTTGCTCGTGCCAGTCGTGCTTCTTGAGCTAAATAAATTTAAATTTATGCAAAATTTATGCCGAGATCTAGTTAGAGTTTCTTGGGGATTTTTTATAAAAGTTACTAAAATTTGTGGGTATCTGGACTATAAATTTGAGCTTACAAAGCTAAATGGCGGCTCAAATTTAGTCATTGCAAACCACCCTTCGCTGCTTGATGTGGTCTTTTTGGTTTCAAAATTTAAAAGGATAAACTGCATCGTAAAGGGCGAGCTTGGCAAAAATATATTTTTATTTGCGGCGATTAGGGCGTGCAACTACATACCAAACACAAATAATGAGGAATTTTTACAAAAAAGCGTAGATGTTTTAAAAAGCGGCGAAAATTTGCTCATTTTCCCAGAGGGCACACGCACAAAAGAGGAGATCATCTTTCATAAAGCGGCCGCGTATATGGGCATAAAGGGCGCGTCTAGCGTGCTTTGCGTTGGTATAAATATGGCTCCAAGAAGCCTTAGAAAAAATGAGCCATGGTACAAAACGCCAGATGAAAAGATAAAGTACGTCTTCAAAGAGCTAAAGAAATTTGAAGTTAGTGAGTTTTTAAAAGATAGGCCAAGCCCAGTAAGGGCGAGGGCGCTACACGAAGAGATAAGTAAAATTTATAAGGAGGAATTTAGTGAAAGAACTAGTTAATGAGATAAAAGAGCTGATCATTACAAGCTTAAATTTAGAGGATATGAAGCCAAGCGATATCGACGAGAATGCGCCGCTTTTTAGCGAGGGGCTAGGCCTTGACAGCGTAGATGCACTAGAGCTTGGGCTTGCCGTGCAGAAAAAATATGGCCTCGTGCTTGACTCAAAGACAGCAAATTTAAAAGAGATATTCTTTAGTGTATCTTCTCTTGCAAAATACATTTATGAAAATAGGAAATAACAATGAGCGAAGTAGAAATTTTTGAAATTTTAAAGAAGGCTTTGATCGAGCTTTTTGAGATAGACGAGAGCAAGATAAAGCCTGAAACTAGGATATATGAGGACTTGCAGATAGATAGTATAGATGCTATTGATATGATTGACTACATCAAGCGCCAAACTGGTTATAGGCTGATGCCAGAGGATTTTAAAAACGTAAAAACGCTTGATGATATCGTAAAAGCCGTAGCAAAGAAATTTGAAGCATAAGATAGTAAAAGTAGCGCTAGTTTTAGCAAGCATCGCCTATCCTTTGGTGCTATTTTTTTGGCAAAAGGGTGCTACATTTATCTTTTGCGTGCTATGCGCTCTTTGGCTGGCTAGGGCTTATTTTGAAAGCGCTAAAACAAGGCAGGTTTGCTTAGCAGCCGGGCTATTTTTTGCAGTCTGCGCTATTTTTAGAAGCGTAAATTTAGCGCTTTTATACCCAAGTATCGTAAGTCTTGGCTTTTTGGCGGTATTTTTTTACAGCTTAAAGGGCGAGGCGGTGATAACTAGGCTTGCTAGGCTAAAAGAGAAAAAGATAGATGAAAAGGTCGTTAGCTATACAAGAGGGCTAACTAAAATTTGGTGCTGGTTTTTCGTTTTTAACGCAGTTCTCGCCTTTGTTTTGGCGCAGTTTGAGGATAAAATTTACTGGAGCATTTACTGCTCATTTGTATCTTATATCTTGATGGGAGTTTTGTTTTTTGGCGAAATTTTATATCGTAAAATTTTTATTTTAAAGAGGGAAAATGGATTTTAAAAAGTGTCTAAAGGCATTTAAATTTGTGGATATTAACAAGGATCTTTACGAGTATGCGGCTACTTTTGGGGCAAATTTAAAAGAGAAAAATTTAAGCGAGATAGAAATTTATTTAAGCCAGAGCTTTGACTTTTGCGCCGCTTTTTTTGGAGCACTTGGGGTTGGCGTAAAACCTATCTTGCTTGCAAAGCCGATATATAGCGGGGATAAATTTGTCATTAATGATGAAAATTTTGGTGATTTTTTAGACTTTAGCAAGAGCATGGAGCTAAAATTTGATCAAAATTCTACATTTTTTCTTCAGACCTCGGGCTCGACAGGAAATAGCAAAAATATTCCAAAAAAACTTGGCGCGATGATAGATGAGGGGCTATTTTTAAAAGATGAGCTTGGATTTGGCGAGGGTGATAAATTTTTTGCTAGCGTCTCGCACCAGCATATGTTTGGCCTTACATTTAAAGTCTTTTTGCCACTCATCTCTGGCGCAAAAGCCGTTAGCAAGGAGCTAAACTACCCAGAAGCGATCTTTGAGCTTGACCTTACAAATTTAAGCTTTGTAACAAGCCCAGTCCTGCTTCAAACGCTAGTTTCTAGTCCAAGAGCGGCTGAAATTTCAGGGCTAAAAAACATCATCTGCGCAGGCTCGGCACTAAAGAGCGAGCTAAGAGCAAAGATAGAAAGCTTAAGTAGCGCTAGGATAATTGAAATTTATGGCAGCACCGAAACTGGCATAGTTGCTAGAAATTTAGGCGATGAGCTCTTGCTTTTTAGCAAGGTAAAGGCTGGTCTTAGCGAGGACGAGGCGCTAAATGTGAGCTCGCCGTGGTGCGAGTTTTTCCAAACTAGCGACTGGGCGCAGATAGATGGCGGCAGGCTCACGCTAAAAGGCAGGATCGATAGGATCGTTAAGCTAAACGACAAAAGGGTCAATCTAATAAGCATCGAAAATAAGATGTTTGAAAGTGGCCTTTTAAAAGACTGCTACTGCGACACGCATCCTAAATTTAAGCGTCTAGCTGCGCTTTTGGAGCTTAGCGACGAGGGGGTGAAGCTCTTTAGAGATAGTGGCAAAAAGGGCGTTGTAGCAAGGCTAAATGAGCTTTTAAGGCCTGAGTTTAAAAATAGTGTTAGATATTTCAAGATCGTTAGTTCGCTTTGCAAAAACGCTCAGGGCAAGTTTTTAAAGGCAAATTTTAAAGCTCTTTTAGAAAAAAACGAGGAGCTTTCTTGGGAGAAAAGTAGCGAGGATGGCGTCTATAAATTTAAGACAAAGCTAAGCCCAGCACTTGGCATTTTTATGGAGCATTTTCCAAATTTGCCACTTTTGCCTGGCTTTGTGCAGCTTGATTTTGTATTTAAATTTGCAAGAGAGCTTGGCGCAGAAATAGGCAATCAATGCGTGGTGGAGAATTTGAAATTTTTAAAATTTGTAAGGCCAAATGACGAGCTTTGTATAGAAATTTCGCAAAGAGATGAGAAGGTCTATTTTGAGATATTTTGTAACGGCGCTAGAAGTGCTTGCGGTAGGATAAAGCTGGGCTTATGAAGACGCTCTTTCTTATACCATTTTACAACCATCCAGAAAAGATCAAAGCCCTTTGCGAGGCGCTTGCAAGATATGATCTACACATTTTGATAGTCGATGATGGCTCAAATGAAGCTTCAAAAAAAGCTTTGCAAAATTTGAGCGAATTTGGTGTAGAAATTTTAACAAGAGCCCAAAACGGCGGCAAGGGGGCTGCGCTAAAAGATGGCTTTAGGCACGCTTTGCAAAATGGCTATACGCATGCATTTCAGATCGACGCTGACTTTCAGCACGACATAAGTGAGGTAGCGGAGTTTTTAGAGCTTAGCAAAAGATATCCAAATGATCTAATCATGGCTGATCCAATATACGGCGAAGACGCGCCAAAGTCGAGGTTTTATGGTAGAAAGATCACAAATTTTTGGGTCAAGATCAACTCTTTAAGCTCTGACATCAAAGACGCGATGTGTGGTTTTAGAATTTATCCTCTAAAAGAGCTTGAGGGCGCGATCTCTAAAAGCAGCTCAAATAGGATGGAATTTGACATGGAGATCTTGGTAAATGCCATAAGATCTGGCGTAGAGATCAAGTGGATAGCGCTAAAAGTACGCTACGAGGCTGGCGGTGTTTCGCACTTTAAAATGCTAAAAGATAACGCATTAATAAGTCTCATGCACGCTAGATATTTTCTAAATTTAGCCCCATTTTTGCTTAGCAAGATCACTGGCAAAGATAAATACATATGGTGGCAAAAGGGCGAGAGATCGAACGAATTTTTTCTTAGAGTTAGCCTATTTTTAACTAGAAATTTGCCTATATTTCTCATAAAACCTATCGTTATCATCGTCGTTTGCTTTTACTATCTCTTTTCAAAAGTTGAGAGAGAAAATATAAGAGAATTTCTTTTAAATGTAGAGAAATTTAGCGGTAAAAAGCCGGTCACTGGCGTTTTTAGTAACTTTTACGACTTTGGTATAGCAATATGTGACAAATTTCGTATATGGCAAAATGGCGTGCTTGAAAGCGAGCTAGAGCTTAGTAAATTTAATAGCATAAAAGATGAGTTTGAAGCCTCAAAGCGTGGCAGGATCGTGCTTACAAGCCATCTTGGAAATGTAGAAATTTGCAAGGCACTCTCGCTTAGATCGCCAAATTTTCGCATGATCATCTTGGTTTATAGCAAGGGAAGTGAGAATTTTTATAAAATTTTAGAGCAGATCAGCAAGGGGCAGATCAAACTAATCAGCGTTGAAAAGCTCGACGCGGCTGCTATGCTTGAGCTAAAAGAGGCGGTTGAAGATGGCGTAAATATCGGCATAATGGGCGATAGGACACCGCTTAATGGAGATAAATTTATAAGGCTTGGCTTTCTTGGCAAGGAGGCTAAATTTAACTACGGCCCATACTTGCTAGCTGGCATCTTGGGAGTAAAAGTGAGCGCACTTTGGTGCATAAAAAAGGGCGATAAATTTGATATCGAGCTAAGTGATATCGCTGATGAGATAAAGCTTAGCAGAGACCGCAAGGCAAGCGTCCTGCCATACGTTCAAAGCTATGTAAGGCAGCTTGAAGCAAGAGCGTGCAAGAACCCATCGCAGTGGTTTAACTTTTTTGATTTTTGGAGATGAGAGTGAAAATTTCACACGTTAGCACATTTAAAGTGGCGTTTTTTGACGTTGATAGCATGGAGGTGATGTGGCATGGCAACTACGTCAAGTACCTAGAAATGGCGCGCTGTGAGCTACTTGACAAGCTAGGATACAACTACATCGCTATGAAAAAAGATGGTTACGCCTTTCCTATCGTAAAACTTGACGTAAAGTACGTGCGCCCAGCCTTTTTTAACGACGTCATAAAGGTCACGACGACGCTTAGCGAGTGCGAAACGTTTTTGAAATTTCACTACCTTATAGAAAATGAAAAGGGCGAAAAACTAAGCGAGGCAAATACAGCCCAAGCTGTCATCGAGATGAATAGCTTGCAAACTTGCTTTGAGATGCCAGAAGCCCTAAAAAAGGCGCTTAAAGCCTACAATGAAAAGGAGAAAAGATGAGAAAAATAGCTCTTTTTTTAGCCATTTTTATATCTTGCTTTGGCTATGAGCTAGGTGAGCTTAAAAATATAGTAAAAACAGATGGAGTAAGCGGAAATTTCACGCAGACAAAGAGCTTGGCTGGCTTTAACAAAAGCATAAAAAGCTCAGGCGAGTTTAGGCTAGAAAAGGGCGGTCTTTACTGGGATACGCTTGAGCCTGTTACTTCAAAGGTTTTTATAAATAAAGATGGCATTTTTAAAAACGAAAATGGCAAGCTTGAAAAGACGAGCGCAAATTTTGATGAAAAACTCTTTCTTGCTATCATCAGCCTCGATGAGAGCGAGCTTAGGAAAGAATTTGATATAAAAACAAGCGGCAGCCTAAAAGAGTGGAGCATAGAGCTAAGTCCTAAAAATTTACTCTTTAAACAAATTTTTAAATCTATAAAGATAAGCGGTGATAAAGCGGTAAAAAAGATCGAGCTTGATGAGGTAAGCGGCGATAAAACGCTAAATGAGTTTAGTATAAAATGAAAAAACTAGCCACGATCTTGGCTTTTATCTTTGTTTTTTTGTGCTCGCTTGGATATTCGCTTACGAGCCTAAAAAACGTCCAAACTGACATCTTTTCGCTGATAAATTTTAAAGACGCCAAAGAGGCAAAGGTGCTAAAAGAGGTGCAAGATGAGATGGCGTCAAATTTTTTAGTACTTGTAAATTCCAAAGAGCTAGCCAAAAATGTCCAAAGCCTAGCGCTTAAAAGCTCGCTTTTTAAGAGCTTTGAGGCGAACATCGACGTAAATTTAAATGATATAAAAAGTGACATCAACCGCTCAAAGATCGCACTTTTAAGTAGGGATGATTTAGAGCTTTTAAAGAGTGACAAAAACACCTTTTTCAAAAAGCGCGCAGAGGAAATTTTTAACAGCTTTAGCTTTAGGCTTTTAAAAATAAATGATGATTTTTTCTTGCTAAGTAGCGGCTTTAGCGCAAAAAATGGCAATGTGAGCTTAAATTTAGCAGATCTCATGCTTGAGGTAAAGGACGGTGCAAAGAGCTTTTTCTTACTAAAAGGCGAGCTAAAAAGTGGCGCTTCGAGCGAGGGGATAATAAAATTTTATAACGAGCTAGAAGCGCTAAAAGTTGGACAAAACGAGCTTTTTGTGCATTCAAGTGCGCTTTATCAGGCATTTTCAAAGCAAAAAAATGAGAACGAGAGCCTTTATATGAGCGCTGTTTCGCTTAGTTTGACCGCTATATTTTTGATACTTGCTTTTAGAAATTTACGAATTTTTTATGTGATATTTATAGCTGCATTTGGCTTTAGTGTCGCTTTTGCAGGCACTTTGCTCTGCCTAAATGAGCTAAATATCCTTACTATTTTAATAAGCACAAGCCTAATCGGGCTCATGTTTGACTACATTTTGCACTGGCTTAGCAAAAACGAGGGCGAAGCGATCAGGGCTAGCAGCATAAAAAATATGCTAAAAATTTTCTTGCTAGGCCTACTTATCACGCTTAGTGGCTATCTAGCTTTTACTTTTTCTGATCTTAGGCTACTTAAAGAAGTGGCGCTCTTTTCGGCATTTGCGCTAGTTGCTGCGTTTTTAGCTAGCTACTTTTTCATGCCTTTAGTTTTTGAGGGAGTGAAATTTTATAGATCAAAGGTTTTTGATGCGTTTTTAACTAAATTTTGTGATCTCTCAGACGTGGCTGCAAGGCATTTAGGGGTTAAATTTCTAGCTATCTCACTTATTTTGCTAGCTATTTTTCTTGGTTTTGATCTTAAAAATTTATCAAAAAGCGAAAACGTCAAAGACTACTCAAACATGCCAAAGAGCCTGCTAGCGGACTCTTCTTATATCTTAAGTCTAACTGGCAACAACCAAAATACGATGATAGTGACAAGATCAAGAGGTGACATTTTAGGAGACGAAAAGAGCCTTTTAGATGAGCTAAAAAAGAGAAATTTGATAAAAGATGAGAGCTCACTAAGCGATATATTTTTAAGTAAAAGCGAGCAGTCTGAGCTAAAAGAGGCCTTTAAAAAGGCACTTGATGATGAGCAAATTTACGCGATTTATGAGAAATTTGGCTTTAGCAAAGATGAAGTGCGAAGTGAAATTTTAAAGGTTTTGAGCGAAAAAGAGCTTGGTGTTGGTGAAATTTTAGCTTTAAAATCGATGAAGGATTTTAAAAAATTTGTGCTTGATGAAAATGCAAGCGTGGCCTACGCGAGTGGCTTTGTAAAAGGGGCGCAAAGTGATGAGGTGCTAGCTCGCAACAACGCTTTTAGCCTAAATTTTGCTAGATCACTAAATGAGAGCCTAACGCAGGCAAAAGAGCTAGCTCTAAAACTAAAAATAGCAGCGCTTGTGGTCGCGTTTTTACTGCTGTGGTTTTACTTTAGTGCGCTTGTTTCGGCGCTTGTCATGGGCATCATCATCTTTGGCGTGCTTCTTACGCTCTTTATCTTTGCCATTTTTGGCATAAATTTAAGCATTTTTGGCGTCTTTGGGCTCATCCTTGCAAGTGCTGTGGGGATTGACTACATGATATTTGCGCTAAATGAGAGCCTTAGCGAAAAAGAGCGAATTTATGGGATATTTTGCGCATTTATCACGAGTTTTATCTCGTTTTTCACACTCTCGTTTAGCCAGACCGCCGCTCTTAGCGTTTTTGGGCTAAGTGTTAGCCTTTGCGTGCTGATATATGGGCTAATTGCCAGTGTTTTATCTTGTAAAAATATAAAAATTTAGCTTTGTTTTTATGCCCCAAGCGTTTAGCTAGCTCGGGGCTTTGGTTTTATTTTATAACGGCTAGTTTGCCTGTACCTGCGTTTTTATATACATCGTTTTGGACGTTTGAGCCTTTTATGAGCTCAAATTTATATGGTGGCTCAAATGGTGGCTTAGTTAGCTTTTCGCAAGTGCTGCCTTTTTTAGAAAGCTCTATTTGTAGCTTTCAAAAATGGTGCCATTACTGCACTAAATTTGCATGGCATGAAGCACCGTAAGCCTGCATAAACTGGGTATAAGAGCTAAACTCACCACCACTAATCTCACTTATAAATTTATCCAGCCCATCGCTATTGCCATTTTGTGGGATATTGTCTTCGCTAAGGTCTATGAGCCCATCCACATAGATGACGTAGCCGCCCATTTTGACATATTTTACGAGCTCTTGCCTATCTTTGATGGCGACTTCTTTACTCTCTTTGCCGGCGTATCCGCCAAAATTTTGCTCTGCACCAATGCTAGCGTAACCAAAGGGTGAGTCGCTTGCTTTTATCTCGCCTGCTTGAGCTAGAGCACCAAATGCAAATAACGCACCAACGGCGAGAAACAATATCTTTTTAAACATCTTTAGTCTCCTAAATTTGGCTTTTTTCTTGATATTTTGTTATGAATTTCGCCGTTAAATTTAGTGCAATTTTTAAAAATATAAATTTTATGCGAAAAATATCTCGCTTTTTAGGCGAAGTAGGCATAGATAGGCGCTCAGGACGCTTTGCTCTCTAACGTAGTTGCGCTCGCCTTTTAAAAGAAGTCTCTCAACCTCGATGTTGCCGCTTCTATCGCCAGCTGCGACGTAGACTGTGCCAACTGGCTTGCTAGCTGTGCCCCCACCAGGTCCTGCGATACCACTAATGGCAAGCGCAAAGTCCGCATTTGTCGTGCTTAGTGTGCCTTTTATCATCGCTTTTACGCAAGGTTCGCTCACAGCTCCGTAAGTATCTAAAATTTCATCCTCAACGCCCAGCCACTCGTGCTTTATGTGATTTGCGTAGGTTACTAATGAGCCATCAAAGCTAGCCGAGACGCCTCCATATCTTGCAAATTTCGCCGCTGCAAGCCCAGCCGTGCAAGACTCGGCAAATGAAATTTTAAGCCCCTTTTGCATGAGCCTATTTGCTACAAATTTGATCACATCTTTTTGCGGGATAAATTTTTGTGAAAATAGCGTTTTTACTCCTTGCAAAAAGCTCTCGATCTGGCCAAATTTATTACTTTTTGCTCTTACTAGTATCAAATTTGGCAGGATCTGCGCAATGGTGATATCGACCTCGTAAGTTTTAGCAAGTGGCAGCATAAGGATCTTCGCGCTATCTGCGTCGATGTCTATTAGATGAAAGTAGCTAAAATCAGGCTCGTACTCGACTAAAAACTCGCCCAGCTCTTCATTTGGATTAGCTTTTACGAGATTTATCTGAGCGTTGTTTAGGCTAGCTAAAAAGCTATTTTTTGAGTAGTCTAAGCTATCTTTAAGCGCAAGTGTCGTGCTATCTTTTAGCTCAAGCGAGCCCCCAGTTAGCGTCGCTACGATTTTTGCGGCGATGGCAAAATTTTCATCTGAGCCAAAAATGCTTACAAAGTCGTAATCTTTTGATAAATTTTCGATGATAAAAGGTAGCTCTTTGCTATTTTTTGGAGCAAAACTAACCACTCCAAGCTCGCCAAAATGATCCTCGTAACTTTGAAAAATGTAGTTTAGAAATTCTCTATTTATCTCAAGATCTTCGCCTATTATCAAGATACTTTGTCTCATTTTTAAGCTCCTTTTTTTGCCTCATTATACTATTTTTCAGTGTGATTTAACCAGCACAGGTGTAAAATTAGCAAATTTTAAAATCAAGGTAAAAAATGGACTACAAAGAGACACTTTTACTCCCAGAGACAAATTTCCCGATGCGCGGAAATCTCCCACAAAATGAACCACAAAGACTAAAATCATGGTACGAAGAGCGCAAGGTTTATGAAAAAATGAAGAAAAACCGCCAAAATGCGGTTAAAAACTTCAACATCCACGACGGCCCTCCGTATGCAAACGGACACCTACACATCGGCCACGCGTTAAATAAAATTTTAAAAGATATCATCACAAAAACGCACTATTTTTACGGCGAAAACGTCCGCTACGTGCCAGGCTGGGACTGCCACGGTTTGCCTATCGAGCAGCAAGTCGAAGTAAAGCTTGGCGATAAGAAAAAAGAGCTTAGCAAGGTTGAGATCAGGGAGCTTTGCAGGCAGCACGCGAGAGAATTTATAGACATTCAGCGAAATGAATTTAAAAGCCTTGGCATCATCGGCGACTTTGAAAATCCATACATGACGATGAAATTTGAGTTTGAAGCTGACATCTACAAAGCGCTTTGCGAGATCGCTAAAAAGGGGCTTTTAGTAGAGAGAAGCAAGCCAGTTTATTGGAGCTGGGCGGCTAGATCAGCGCTAGCTGAAGCCGAGGTCGAGTACGAGGAAAAAGAGGACTACTCAATATATGTAGCCTTTGGTCTTGATAGCGACGCACTAGAAAAGCTTGGCGTAAAAGAGGCAAGCGCTGTCATCTGGACGACTACGCCTTGGACACTTCCAGCAAATCAAGCTATAAGCCTAAATCCAGATGAAATTTACGTCCTAACAGCTGAAAATTTGATCTTTGCAAAGCCACTACTTGAAAGCGTTGTGCAGAGTGGTCTAAGCAAGGGTGAGATCAAAAAAGAGTTTAAATCAAGCCTGCTTGAAAACACTCACGCGATAAATCCACTAAATGGCAGAAAGTCACGATTTTTACTAGGCGACCACGTAATGATGGACGGCGGTACTGGACTTGTTCATACAGCTCCAGGTCACGGCGAAGACGACTACTACGTATGTTTGAAGTATGGTTTTAGTGAAATTTTGATGCCAGTTGATGACGGTGGTTGCTACGATGAGAGCATAAAACATTACGGGCTATTTAGAAGTGACGTGGTAGACGAGTTTATCGGTATGCACATCTTTAAAGCAAATGAGAAAATTTTAGAGTTACTTGGCAAAAATTTACTTAGCGTCTCTAAATTTAGACACTCTTATCCATTTTGCTGGAGAACGCACAAGCCTGTCATTTATAGAGCGACAAAGCAGTGGTTTATAGCTATGGACGAGGCAAAACTAGGCGGCAAAACGCTTAGACAAACAGCGCTAAAAGAGCTTGAAAAGGTTAAATTTTACCCAAGCGTGGGCATAAAAAGAATAGGCTCGATGATAGAAAATCGCCCAGACTGGTGTATCTCTCGTCAGCGTGACTGGGGCGTGCCGATCGCGTTTTTCAGAGACAAAGCGACAAAAGAAGTTATATTTGATAGTGAAATTTTAGACCACATCGCAGGCATCTTTAAAGAAAAAGGCGCTGATGCGTGGTGGGCGCTAAGCATAGACGAGCTTTTACTAAAAGGCTCAAAATACAAAGCTGAAAATTTAGAAAAAGTGATGGATATCCTTGACGTATGGTTTGATAGCGGCTCGACATGGCATGCGGTCTTGCAAAGCGATGAGTACGACGCTGGCAAATACCCTTCAAGTATGTATTTAGAGGGTTCAGATCAGCACAGAGGCTGGTTTCAAAGCTCGCTTTTAGTAAGCACAGCTGTAAATTCTCACGCACCTTATGAGAGCATACTAACTCACGGCTTTACCGTCGATGCCAAAGGCGAGAAGATGAGTAAAAGTAAGGGCAACGTTATCGCTCCACAAGATGTGGCTAAAACTCACGGCGTCGAAATTTTACGCCTTTGGGTTGGTATGAGTGATTATTCAAGTGATCTAAAAATAAGCGAAGATATATTAAAACAAATAAGCGAGCAATACCGCAAAATCCGCAACACGATCCGCTTTTTACTAGCAAACGTAAATGACCTTGAGAGCCTGAATACAGAGTTTAATATCCTTGATAAATGGATACTAGCACGCGCCAAAAAGGTCTTTGACGAGGCGAGCGCTTGCTTTAAAAACTACGACTTTTCAAAGGGCTTTAATATCCTTTTAAATTTCCTTTCAGCCGATCTTAGCGGCGTATATCTTGATGTTTGCAAAGATAGACTTTACTGCGACGCAAAAGACGCCCCAAGAAGAAGATCAGCTCAAAGCGCAATGGCGATCATCACAAAGACATTGCTCCCACTCATCGCTCCAACGCTTACTTACACCGTTGATGAGGTGATGGACTACGCTCCAAAGATCATCAAAGGCGAGGCAAAAGACGCGTTTGACCTAGTCTATGAGCCAATCAAATTTGACCTTAGCTTTGAAGATGAGCTACTTTTTGCCAGCAGGGAGAAATTTAACGAGATCGTGGACGTTCTCAAAAAAGAGAAAAAGATAAAATCAACTCTAGAGCTAAGCTTGGAGACTACAAATCACAACATCACAAGCTACGACGAGCGCGAAGTGGCTGATCTTTATATGGTAAGCTCAGTTAGGCCTTATGATGATAGCGAGCCATTAGCCGAGTTTGAGCTAGAGGGCGATAAATTTAAGATCATAGCAAGCAACCTTCACAAATGCCCAAGATGCTGGAAATTTAACGCTAGCAAAGAAGACGCGCTATGCCCAAGATGTGAAGAGGTCATAAGTGCTAAGTGAGCCAGTAAGCGCAACTATCATAATAGCAACGATCGCTGCGGTGGTCGTTGTTAGCTTGTTTGGCATATTTTTGGTTAATAAATTTAAAGGATAAAAATAGTGGTAACTTTAAAAGAAGCTTTGAAATTTTCAGCTGAAGAGATAAAAAATTTAAGAGCCGAGCTTGAGGCGAAGATCATAAAAGAAAAAGAGCTTGGCGCTTATGTCGAGCAGCTAGCAAATTTAGAGATCGCAAAACTAGGCGAGGGCGTGCCTATCGCTATAAAAGACAACATTCAAGTAAAAGGCTGGAGCGTCACTTGTGCTTCTAAAATTTTACAAGGCTACGTAGCGCCTTACAACGCAACCGTTATCGAGAAGCTACTTAGCAAAAATTTAGCTCCATTTGGCCGCACAAATATGGACGAATTTGCGATGGGAAGCACGACTGAGAGCTCATTTTACGGCAAAACACTAAACCCACTAAATCACGCTCACGTCCCAGGTGGCAGTAGCGGTGGCTCAGCAGCAGCAGTCGCAGCCGGCCTCGCAGTAGCAGCACTTGGTAGCGACACTGGTGGCTCGATCCGCCAGCCAGCGGCATTTTGCGGATGTGTGGGGCTTAAGCCAACTTATGGCAGAGTGAGCAGATACGGCCTTGGCGCCTACTCAAGCAGCCTTGATCAGATAGGACCTATCGCTCAAAACGTAGAAGACGCAGCCATTTTATATGACGCGATCGCTGGACACGATCCAAAAGATAGCACGAGCGCAGATGTGCCATTTGTGAGCGTTAGCGACAAGATAGATGGCAACAAAAAACTAAAAATTTGCGTCATCAAAAACTACGTAGAAAACGCAAGCGAGCAGACAAAAGTCGCTTTAAATTTAGCCATCGAAAAGCTAAAATCGCACGGCCACAGCGTAACTTACACAAATTTTGAAGACTCAAAATATGACGTCGCTGCCTACTACATCATCGCAACCGCAGAGGCAAGCGCAAATTTAAGCCGCTACGATGGCGTGAGATATGGCAGACGCGCAGATGCTAGAAATTTAAAAGAGCTATATGTAAATTCACGCTCAGAAGGCTTTGGCGAAGAGGTAAAAAGAAGAATTTTGCTTGGTACATTTGTGCTAAGTAGCGGATATTACGACGCTTATTACATCAAAGCGCAAAAAGCAAGAGCGCATATAAAAGCTCAGTATGAGAAAATTTTAGAAGAAAATGATCTCATCTTCATGCCAGTTGCCCCAAGCACAGCTTATAAATTTGGAGCACACAGCGATCCGCTTCAAGCCTATCTAAGTGACATCTACACGATCAGCGTAAATCTAGCAGGCCTACCAGCTATCTCTGTGCCAGTTGGCAAAGATGATCAAAATTTAAACGTGAGCGCCCAGCTCATCGCAAAAGCGTGGGACGAACAGACCTTGATAAATGGTGCTAAGAGCCTAGAAAATTCAATAAAAGGATAAAAATATGAAGATAGTAAAGAGAGCTTTAACATTTGAGGATGTGCTTCTTGTGCCGCAATACTCTGAAATTTTGCCAAAGCAAGTTGATGTAAAAACCAGGATCAGCAAAAACGTCACGCTAAATATCCCGATCGTCTCTGCTGCGATGGATACGGTGACTGAGCATAGAACTGCTATCATGATGGCAAGGCTCGGCGGTATCGGTGTTATCCACAAAAATATGGACGTCGAAAGCCAAGCAAAAGAGGTCAAACGCGTCAAAAAAAGCGAAAGTGGCGTCATCATCGATCCTATTTTTATAAATCCAGAAGCGACCGTGGCTGAAGCTCTAAGCCTTATGTCAGATCTTCATATTTCAGGCGTTCCAGTCATCGACAAAGACCGCAAACTAATAGGAATTTTAACAAACCGCGATTTGAGATTTGAAACAAATATGAGCACTTTGGTAAAAGACCGCATGACAAAAGCACCGCTTATAACCGCACCAAAGGGCTGCACGCTTGATGATGCGGAGAAAATTTTCTCTCAAAACAGAGTTGAGAAGCTACCTATCGTCGATAAAGACGGCAGACTTGACGGCCTTATCACCATAAAAGATCTAAAAAAACGCAAAGAGTATCCAAACGCAAACAAAGATAGCTACGGCAGACTTCGCGTGGCTGCGGCTATTGGCGTGGGTCAGATAGACCGCGCTAAAGCACTTGTTGATGCTGGCGTAGATGTCATCGTCATAGACTCAGCTCACGGCCACTCAAAGGGCATCATCGACACTTTAAAAGAGGTAAAAGCAAATTTTAAAGTCGATGTCATAGCTGGTAATATCGCAAATCCAGCAGCCGTAAAAGACCTAGCAGAAGCAGGAGCAGACGGCATAAAAGTGGGCATCGGACCAGGTTCTATTTGTACCACAAGGATCGTTGCTGGCGTTGGTGTGCCTCAAATTTCAGCTATCGATGACTGCGCAAGCGAAGCAGCGAAATATGGCATCCCAGTTATCGCTGACGGCGGACTAAAATACTCAGGCGACGTGGCAAAAGCCCTTGCAGCAGGTGCAGCTTGCGTTATGGCAGGTAGCTTACTTGCAGGTTGCGAAGAGAGCCCGGGTGAGCTTATAACATTCCAAGGTCGCCAGTACAAAGTATATCGTGGCATGGGCTCAATAGGCGCTATGACAAAGGGCAGCTCGGATCGCTACTTCCAAGAGGGCACCGCTCAAGACAAGCTGGTGCCTGAAGGCATCGAAGGCCGTGTGCCATTTGCTGGAAGCATAAAAGATGTGATACATCAGCTAATAGGCGGCCTAAGAAGCGCTATGGGCTATGTTGGCGCAAAAGATATCCCAACTCTTCAAGAAAGAGCTGAATTTGTCGAGATAACAAGCGCAGGACTAAAAGAGAGCCACGTCCACGACGTAGTTATCACTCATGAGGCACCAAACTACAAAGTTAATTAGTGTTAGACCTGCAAACTAGAACTATTAAATTTAACGAGCCACTCTATCTTGAGAGTGGCCGTATGCTATCAAATTTCAAGCTTATTTATGAGACTTACGGCACGCTAAATGCTGATAAAAGCAACGTTATCGTGATCTGTCACGCCCTAACTGGCTCACACCACGCTGCTGGCACATACGCAGGCGATGAGAAAGCTGGCTGGTGGGACGGGCTAATAGGCAGCAAAAAGGCGGTCGATACGGATAAATTTTACGTTATTTGCGTAAATATCTTAGGCTCATGCTTTGGCTCGACTTCGCCGCTAAGCGTGGATAGAAGTAGCGGCAAAGAGTATAGGCTAAATTTCCCAGTCCTTGCCATAAGTGACGTGGTAAAGGCGCAGATGAGGCTATTTAGCGAGCTTGGCATCACAAGGGCAAGAGCCGTGATAGGCGGTAGTCTTGGCGGTATGCAGGCACTTTGCTACGCTATCGAGTTTCCAGAATTTGCGCAAGATATCATAATGCTTGCAAGCACCTATCAGACGAAGCCTTGGGCGATAGCGTTTAATAAAATCGCCATCGAAGCCATTTTAAACGATGAAAATTTCAAAAACGGCGAATACGACGCAGAATTTATAAGAAAAAATGGACTAAAAGGCATGGCTTACGGCAGGATGGCAGGGCACATCAGCTTCTTAAGCCCTGATAGCATGGATAAAAAATTTGGACGGAGCTACGTCGAAACTGACGGCCTTTACGATCTTTTTGGACATTTTCAGGTAGATCGCTACATGGAGTATAACGGCTATAACTTCCCAAAGAGGTTTGACCCACTAAGCTACCTATATATCGTAAAGATGATGAATATCTTTGACTGCACAAGGCACTACGATAGCCTAAAAGACGCCCTTGCGCCGATCAAAGCAAATTTGCATCTAGTCGCTTTCAAAGGTGATCTACTCTTTCCGCCAAGCTGCATGAGAGAAATTTATGATGCACTTTGCGAAATGGGCAGAGGCGCAAAGACAAATTTTATAGAGATAGATAGCAACTACGGCCACGACGCCTTTTTGGTCGAGATAGAAAAATTTGATGGATATATAAAAAATATATTAAAAGGATAGAAAATGGAGCAAAAAGAGCAAAGTTTTGAAGAGAAATTAGCCCTTGCTGATAAAATTTTAAACGATCTAAACAAAGATGATGTGAGCTTAGAAAACAGCATAAAGCTGCACGAGCAGGGCAAAAAGCTCTTAAACGAGGCAAGAGAAATTTTAGAAAACGCAAAACTTAGCATAAAGCAGGTGGATGATGAGTAAAATTTGCGCCCTTCAGCTACCAACGCAGCCCTTAAGCGAGGCGAGGCTTGATTATTACCTTAAAATTTGCGCGGACGAAAACGCAAGGCTGGTTGTCCTTGGCGAATACGTGCTAAATAGCTTCTTTAAAGAGCTTGCCACCATGCCAAAAAGCCTCATAAAAGAGCAGAGCGAGCGCAAAAAAGAGGCACTATTTGCGATGGCAAAAAAGTATGATCTAAACATCATCGCACCTATCATAAATTTAAAAGGCAAGGAGATATTTAAAAGCCTAGCCAAATTTAGCCAAACACAAGTAAAGCTATACGATCAGCAGATCCTCATGCCTTACGCGCACTGGAACGAGGCGAAGTTTTTTAGCAACGCAAGCGAAGAGCTAAATTTGCCCATCTTTACATACGATAAATTTAAAGTTGGAGTTATGTTTGGCTTCGAGGCACACTTTGACGTGTGCTGGGCGTATATGAGCGCTAAAAAGGTCGATATCGTGCTTGTCCCAACGGCTTGCACGTTTTTTTCGCAGGCGCGCTGGGAGGAGCTTTTAAAGGTTAAAGCTTTTACAAACAACGTTTATGTGCTTCGTGTAAATCGCGTGGGGAGCCACAAGAGCGAGGATGAGCAGTGGAGTTTTTACGGCGACTCGATGCTTATTAGCCCATTTGGCGAGGTTAAGAACAGGCTTGGCAAAAATGAAGAGATGATGATCGATGAGCTTAGTAAAAAGGAACTTAGCGAGGCTAGAAGCACTTGGGGCTTTATGCAGATAGAGGCTAAATTTAAAAGATGAAGCGCTGCGCCTGGGCCAAAAAGAGCGAGTTTAGCAAGAGCTATCACGACTGTGAGTGGGGCAGGGCGGTCAAAGATGATAAGAAATTTTTTGAAATGCTCATTTTAGAGGGCTTTCAAGCAGGCCTTAGCTGGGACTATGTGCTACGAAAAAGAGCTGGGCTTGCTCAAATTTTAGACAGCTTTGATGCAAAAAAGATCGCTAGCTATGACGAGGCAAAGCTTCAAAGCCTTTTAAGCGATGATAGAGCGATCAAAAACCGCCTTAAAATTTACTCTCTGCCAAAAAATGCCAAGACTTTTTTAGAGCTTTGTGCCGAGTTTGGCTCGTTTTATAACTACATCTATAAATTTACAAATGGCAAGCGCGTGATAAATAACATAAAAAGTGCTAAGGACATGCCAGCAAGCAGTGAGCTCTCAAAGTGCATCTCAAAAGATATGAAAAAGCGTGGCTTTAAATTTGTAGGTGCTGTGATCATCTACTCGTTTTTACAAGGCGTTGGCGTCATCGATGATCACGAAAATGAGTGCTTTTGTAAAGGCAAAATTTAAGCTCGCTACTACTGTAATCTTAATGTAAAATAAATAATTTTAAGTAATCTTTATCATAAATAATCCTATAATTTTAGTAATCACAAAGGGTTAAAACTAAGGTGTAAATTTAAAATTTACAGGCTTTGGCGTAATACTAAAAAGGAGACGCTATGAGTAAAGTTTCTAGACGTGATTTCATAAAATTTGGTGCTGTTTCGGCTCTTGCTGCAAGCGGAGTTTATGCGAGCGATATGCCTGTCTTTAGAGATAAAGATGTCAAATTTGACGAGGAGTGGGATGTCGTTATCATAGGTAGTGGTTTTGCTGGCCTTGCAGCTGGCATCAAGGCAAATGAGCGAGGCAACAAGGTTCTTATCTTAGAAAAAATGGGGCGAGTTGGCGGCAACTCTGTAATAAATGGCGGAATTTTTGCCGTGCCAAACAGCGAGCTTCAAAAGAAAAACGGAGTCAAAGACTCAAAAGAGCTTTTCATCTCAGACTGCGTCAAAGCTGGACTTGGGCTAAACCACGTGGAGCTTCTTGGCATCCTTGCTGATAGAGCGGTTGATACTTTTAACTTCACCGTAAAACACGGCGCAAAATACCTAGACAAGCTACTTCTTGAGGGCGGACACAGCGTGCCAAGGACTTATTACACCGAAAACACAAGCGGCTCTGGCATAGTTCAGCCTCTAGCTGAGACATTTAAAAATTTACAAGGCTGCGAGCTTAGGACAAGGTGCAAATTTGATGAGTTTGTAACCGATGAAAATGGCGCAATAGTAGGCGTTGCGGTGCGAAATGACTATAAATTTGATAAAAATCTATTTAGCGATGACAAAGAGAACAAAAGCGGCGAGCGTAAATTTATAAAGGCTAAAAAAGGCGTCGTGCTAGCAAGCGGCGGCTTTTGTAGTGATAAATTTTTTAGAAAGCTTCAAGACCCACGCGCTGTGCCTGAATTTGACACCACAAACCACCCAGGAGCGACTGCTGGAGCTTTGATCTCAGCCCTAAAAATAGGTGCTTTGCCTGTTCAAATCGGCTGGATACAATACATCCCATATAAATGCCCTGACGAAAAAGGCAACGGCATCACAAGTAAATTTGCCTCACAAGCTGCCTTTAGATACGGCATCTCAGTCGATCCAAAGACCGGTAAACGCTATATGAACGAGCTAGCTGATCGCAAGATAAGAGCTGATGCTATGTTTAGGATCATTGATGCTAAAAACGACAGCTATCCTATAAATTTATGCGACTCAGTAGCTGCTGCAAAGCTAGTCGAGAGCGACCTTGCAAATCCTATGAAAAACGGCGTCATAATGAAATTTGACACGCTAGCAGACCTTGCTAAACACTACAAAATGCCAGCTGGTGAGCTAGAAAAAACGGTTGAGAGATACAACGAATTTGTTAAAAAAGGCAAGGATGAGGATTTTGACAAGCCAATCAAGCTAACTGATGGCATCACCATCTCACAAGCTCCATTTTACGCTATGCGTGGCGCTCCAAAGCTTCACCACACAATGGGCGGCGTGAAGATAAACAACAAGGCTCAGGTGCTAAACATCGACGATGAGCCGATCAAGGGACTTTACGCTGCTGGTGAGATCACTGGCGGCACGCACGGAGCTAGCAGGCTTGGTAGCTGCGCGATACTTGACTGCTTAACATTTGGCATGATAGCTGGGGAGAATATCTAAATTTACTCGTGCTAAATTTGGAGGCAGTTTGTCTTACTATTGACTTAAGTGGGCGATGCTAGCCTCCAAATTTATCGGTGCAGAGTTTAAAATTTTGTTTTTTATTAGTAAATTTAAAAACTTTCATTCGCTCACAAGAATTGACTACTAAATTTTGGCTTCGCTTACAGCTTAGCTCAAAATTTAGAGCCGAAATTGCTCGCTCATGAAATTTTAAAATTTACAAATCACTAAACCTGTGTGAAGCACAGCAATCTCTAACGTGCGAGAGGTTTTTACTCGTGCTTCGCCTCGTAACTGCAAGCAGACAGGGGATTTAAATAAAATAATAATTTTATTTCGGAGTGAAATTTGAAACGAAGTGAGATTGAAAAATATATAAAAGAGAAATTTGACATTTTGGGTGAGCAAATTTTTCCAAAATATCCAAAATTTAGTGTCTTTCGTCACAAGAATAACAATAAGTGGTTTGCGCTACTTATGCAGCTAAGCGCTAGCAAGCTTGGTCTTGAAAGTGACGAGATTATCGAGGTTTTAAATCTAAAATGTAGCCCTGATCTAGCCATGGTGCTAGTTGACGAGAGGCAAATTTTTAAAGCATATCACATGAATAAAAAGTACTGGATAAGCGTAAATTTAAACTCCAAAATCTCACAAAAAACCGTTTTTGACCTGATAGATGAAAGCTTTAGCTTAAGCAAATAAAAGCCATTTTTCAGCCTTAGATTTTAAGATAAATGTCAAGAACATTTAACAATTTCTTTCAAAATGTGGTGTATCAAAAAAAGAAGTAAAATTGCCACCCCAACGATTAAGACTATTTAGGCTCTCCCAGTAATTGCCTATTTCTTGCAAGTCTTGCTTAGATTGAAGCCATTCGCCATTTTTAAAAATATGAAGATCAATAGCACAACGTTTTAAATGATTTGATTGCATCGTCTTGCTTTTGCCAGTATTATAGTATATTTCTTGCTGGGCTTGTGTCCTTTCAAGTTCGCCACCCCTTACAGAATAGCCGTTAATATGAAGATAAATCAAAAGTTTTTCAACGTCACGCATGAACGCTTCTTGATTTTCGCCAAGTGTCATATTTTTACTCCTTTTCAAGTTTTTTATTAATAGCTCTATCAATTATCGAATTTATCCACTCAGTGCCACGCCAAGAAACGAAGCCACTAAGAGCAAGAGAAACCTTAAAAGTATTTAAAAAATAAAAAAATATTTCATAGCTTATCCAGCAAAGAAACATAGAGCTAAGAGAACTAAAAAGCAATGAAAGAATTTTATACTTTGTCTTTTTAAAATCGACGTGATCTAAATTTAGAATAGAAGCAATAAAGCCTATAATAAAAACAACGATTAAATAATCATCATCTTTATTAAAATTATCCATTTATACATCCTTTTAATAAATTTTCTATCTGAATATAATAAATTATAAGTCCCTTTAAGCTGTCTGGATCAGCTGGATTAAACAAAGGCTTTTTAGGAAGCTTTACGTCACACTTTATAGGAATATAGACCTTTTGGATAGTAGTTTGCGGAGTTTTAGCAGAACAGCCAACAAATAACACAATATAAGAGAGAAAGATAAAAAAGTAAATTTTATTTCTTATAGTAGTCATTGTTGAGCTCCAAAAGCAAATTATCATAAAACTTCATTTTTTCACAATAATCACTATTGCTAGGTAATTTAATTTCATTGAAACGTTTATTTAATTCTTGACTTAGTGAGCTATTTTTTAAAGAAAGTTTTTCACTATCGATTTTTAATTGCTCGATTTTAGAATTTTGATTATCAATGATTAAAAAAGCGTTTTGAGTATTAAGCTTTTCAACAGCTAGATCAGCTTTTAATTTAGTTGCTTCAATTTCAAGATCATTAATGCTACTTCTAAGAAAAAATATATATAAAACTAAAGTTGAATAAGCGAAAATGTGAATAATTAGCCCCCTACTAAGTAGAGAGCTAAGATTTAAAAGAGAAAACATTATTTAACAGTTCTTGCGCCAATGATATAAATATCATCAAATTTGACGCCGTTAAATGTTTTACCAGCAAGAGCCGTTTTTACCTGAGCTTCATCGATGCTAGGTTTTGAATAAAAGCTAAATGTAGCCTTATGACCTGCTTGATTTTTACCAGTAATAGTGTATTCAATAACACTAGGCTCATTTGAATTACCTTGCTCGGCATCTCTGTAAAGAATATGATAAGTACCTTCAAGAGCGTTATCGCAAAAAGTTTGACTTTCAGCACCAGAGCAAGGAAGAGAAAAACTATAAGTTCTGCCATTTATTGTATTTTTAATTAAAACCTTTTCAGCCATTTTTTACTCCTTATAGCCTATCAAATTTCAAAGTAACGTAATCGCATTTAGTCGTATCATCAAAACTAGCATTAAGATTGTTTTTAAAATCTGCTACAAAATTTTGATACATATAACTTTGCTTAACGTGTGGAATAGTTATCATAGTTGAAACTCTACCTGTTGGAGTTTTTGCACCAACGATAACACTTTTGCGATTTAATGGATTTGGAGTAACGCTTACAGCCGTACCACCTTCAAAAAAAGACGAATATGTTTCTACTTTGCCCGCAAGAAGTGGGATCAAAGCACTTTCGTCGCTACCAGTTGAAAAAACAAGACTTTTTGAATAAAGTCCGTCAATTTGTTGTCTTAACATTCTTTTTATATCCTTTCTCGTCATTTAGACTTTTTCGATTTGTTTTTTTTGTTAAAACGTTTTAAACAAGAGAATATTAAGCAGAAAAGAAGAAGTTAAATAATTAAGAATATATTAAGCGGACGCTTCAGCGACGCTCAAACCGCTAGCGGTTTTCGTCCGCGATGTGTTTGCGTGGCGTTAGCTAGCTAAAAAGAAACTATAAATTTGAAGTTCTTTCAAGCCATTAGCAGAAAACTAACGCCACAACGCAAACGAAATCAATTAAGCAGGGAAAAGGATCGGTAAAGGGTAAAGACCAAAAGATAAAAAGCAGGCTTAGGGGGAAGAAAGGGGAAACACGGCACACACCGCAGAGCGGTGGTGATGCCGTGTTTGAATAGAAGACAGAAACGAGAATAAATTTATCTTAATAAGGTGCAAGCTGGGCGGTTATACTGATTATAACGTTTAGTTTTTTGCAAAGAACCATTAGAATTATAAAATTTAGCTATAAGAGTAGCTTTAGAGAAAAGAAAAGCTCTTAAAAAATCTACCGAACAAAACTGTTTATCAAGATAAGTTTCGGCTTCACGTAAAGCATTAGTATCATTAAATAAAACATATTCGACAACACAATTATCATTATCGACAATAGGAGGATAACCATTGCAAGAAACTGTTTCAAGATAAGAATAATTGCGACAAAGAACAAAAGCGGCTTCAGAAGAACTTATATCCATAAAAGCCTTTTTAAAATTATCAAATCTTGAGCTAGAGAAAGAAAGACTAAAAAACAAACATAATAAAAAAAATTTATTAAGCATAATAGTCCTTTTTTTCTAAAAAATAGAATTAATGTAATTATAGATAAGCAAGATTAATTTTTACTTATCCATAAATAAAGAACAAGAAACCCCTTTAACAGCTAAACCACCAACTTCAAGATGTGTTTTTATAAGCGTGGATAATTCATTTTCGTTTTTAGTCTTTTTAACGTTATGAAGTAAAATTTGCTTACACATACGATTTTTATTAGAAACAAAAGCTTTAAACTGCTTGTTATAATTGAAGTCATCAGGTGGAAAATTTGTTTTTTGAGTTTCAAACTCAACCTTATAAATATACTTGATTTCAGCAGTAGAAACGGCGGTTAAAAAAGCTATCAAATCAGGCACACTTTTAGCTTCAAGCGTGGAGGTAATAACTCTATTACCCTGCTGTTGAGTTATTTTATATATTGGCATAATACTCCCTATTAAGATAATAATCATGTTTAT
>NZ_CABPVA010000003.1:6138-38923 GCF_902460595.1 Campylobacter concisus | reverse complement strand
TCCAAATGATAATTTGAAGTTGCTTCAAAAACAACTAAAATTTCATCATTTTTAAAACTATCAAAATAAACTTTAATAAGATCATAATTGTTAGGCAGTGTTTCAAACTTAGCTTTTTCACTTGCAATAGAAGTTAAAAAACAAACATCGATTTTATCTTTAGAAACATCAACGCCACAAAAAAACGCTTTTTTCATTTTGATACTCCGAAATAAAATTTAGGTTATGTTTCTTTCTTGTATTCAGTGTTAAAACACTAAGATTTTTAACCGAAACATCAACCATAAGCCCTAAATCTAAGGCACAGCGTAAAACCGCTTAATTTAGTAGCAGGGACTTATGGAAAATTTTATAAAATCAAAAGAGAAAGACGAAACGAAATGTGTAAATTCTCTTAGATTTTATGGAAGTATCATACAAAATTTAGTAGTTTTTGTTAAAATCACGAAAAACTTAAGGATAAAATTTGCAAGAGTTAAACAACGAGATCAAAAAAGTCCATTTCATAGGCATCGGCGGCATCGGCATCTCAGCCATCGCTAGATTTTTACACGAAAAAGGCCACAAGATAAGCGGCAGTGACATCAAAGAGAGCAAGACGACGCTTGAACTTCAAAATGAGGGTATCGAGGTCATCACGCCGCACTGCAAAGAGGCGATAAAAGACCAAGACTTTGTGGTCTATTCAGCTGCGATAAAAGAAGACAACATCGAGCTAGTGGAGGCTAGAAGAAAGGGCATAAAGTGCTTTTCAAGAAAAGAAATTTTGCCTTATGTGCTTGAAGATAAGTGCGTCTTTGCAGTTGCTGGCGCGCACGGCAAAAGCACGACTTCAGCGATGCTAGCAAGCCTCATCGAGGGCTCAGTCATCATTGGCGCCATCTCAAAGCAGTTTGGCTCAAATATGCGCTACGCAAAGAGCGACAACGTCGTATTTGAAGCCGACGAGAGCGACTCAAGCTTTCTAAACTCAAACCCATATCTAGCCATCGTAACAAACGCAGAGCCAGAGCACATGGAGCACTACGACTACGATCTAGCTAAATTTTACGCAGCATACAAGGGCTTTTTGGAGCGCGCAAAGGTTAGAGTGATAAACGCTGAGGACGAGTTTTTAAGCACGCTTAAGCTTGATGCGATCAGGCTTTACCCAAGCAGTGATATCACGGAGCTTACGATGGTTGTAAGAGACTATCAGCCATACACCAGCTTTAACCTTAAAAATTTAGGCAAATTTGAAGCCTTTGGCATGGGCGAGCACATCGCCATAGACGCATCTTTGGCTATTCTTGCTGCGATGCACGAGACGCCTCTAAAAGATATAAGAGAAAATTTACTAAATTTTAAAGGGATAAAAAAGCGTTTTGACATACTTTGCGCAAACAAAAATTTTGTCCTTATTGACGACTACGCACACCACCCAACCGAGATAAAAGCGACGCTAAAATCAGTCTTTGAATACGCCAAAATTTTAGGTATAAACAGCGTCACAGCGATATTTCAGCCACACCGCTACACAAGGCTTAGCACAAATTTACCTGGCTTTAAAGAGTGCTTTAAGGGCGTTGATGAGCTTGTTATCTTGCCAGTTTATGCAGCTGGAGAAAATCCGATCGAAGTTGATATGAAGAGCGAATTTAGCGAGTATAACCCGATCTTTACCGACAAGGTCGAGAGAGTTGAAGAGGGGATAGAATTTACAGATGAATTTGGCGTGAAAAACCGCCTAAGCGACGGCATAGTAGTTGGCTTTGGAGCGGGCGATATCAGCGTGCAGCTAAGAGGCGGATATTAATGGATATAAGCAATTTCAAGCCTCAAGATGAAAATGAAATTTTAAAAGAGATAAAAGAAAAAGAGCTAAGCAAGGATGAAATTTCAAGCCTTATAAATTTAGGCAAAAAAGATATCTTGATAGCTCTTGCAAGGTCACAAAAGCTAAATAGCACCCAGATAAAAGATATGCTGCCAAATGCCCCATATCTAGCCGTTTGCTTGCTGGTTGAAAAGCAAGATATCAGCGAGGTTAGAGCTGAAATTTTAGAAAAGATCAAGCTTCATGCTGAGCTTTACAAGGAGCTCATCGCAAAATATAAAGGCGTAAAATGGTAAGAAATTTGATAATAATCGCCGGCGTGATACTGCTTTTTGGAGCGATCTGGGCGATAAAAGATGAAAAGATCAGCAAAAGCATAAAAGCGCTCGTTAGCGTGGTGCTTGTAGCGATCCTTGTTTGTGTATATTTTTACGAGGAGAATTTATCAAAAAACGAGGACGCCATCTCAAAGCTAGTGACCGACTTTAAGCAGGGTAAAACACTAAAATGTGGCGAATACAACGTGAGCGCTGAGAAATTTAACTACGAATTTGGCACTGCGTCATTTTTGCCAAAGCGAGAATTTAGCGATCTTTCAGGCGTCATCGTGCCTATAACGAGCTGCGAGCAATGAACGATATATTTGCAAAGCTCGATCTGGGCGAGTATCTGGATAAATTTAACTCATTTTTAGCAAGACAAAAACCGCTATTTTTACAAGGCGACAGCAAAATCCACTTTGAAAATATCAGCGAGCTTTCAAAGTATGATTTTAAGGCACCTGACGAGATAAAAGAGCTTGATGACGCGCTTATAAGACTTAGCAAGCAAGCGGTGCTTCACATCAGTGAAATTTACGAGTTTGCAAAGATCATTAAGTATTTTTCATATCTAAAAAAGCAAAAATTTGAAGGCAGGCTTGGCGAGTGGATCGCAAAGGTCGAAATCCCTGAAGCGATGAGCCAGATGGCAAACAGCTTTGATGAAAACGGCGAGTTTAGCGACAGCGTGGACGAGAGATTTTACGCGATAAAGCAGGCTTTTAGCGAGAAAAAGCGCCAGATCGACGCCGAGCTTAAAAAGCTCATCTACTCAAAGCACATCACGCCCTATCTAGTCGATACCCAGACGCACTACATCAACTCACAAGAGGCACTTTTGGTGCGTGGCGGCTTTAACCACGCTTTAAAAGGCACCGTCATCGCTAGAAGCTCAGGCGGCTACTTCTACGTCGCACCTGCAAGCACCGAGCGCCTAAAAAAGGAGCAAAGCGAGCTGCTTGATAGAAAAGAGGAGATCATTTTTGAGCACTGCAAGAAATTTAGCCTGCAGATGAGCAAGAACCTGCTTTTTTTGAAATTTATAAATAACGCTTTTGATCAGTTTGACGCATATCAAGCGCGTGTAAATTTGGCTAGATCGCGTGACTATGAGTTTGTTTTGCCAAACAGCTCGCACATCATAAAGCTTGAGAAATTTGCCCATCCAGCGCTAAAAAACCCAAAGAGCGTGAGCGTGGATTTTAGCAAAAAGGTACTTCTCATTACCGGCGTAAATGCTGGCGGTAAGTCGATGCTTTTAAAATCGATCATCTCAGCCACGCTACTTGCAAAGTATCTGCTGCCTATGCGTATCGACGCAAACCGCTCAACGATCGGCTCTTTTAAAGAATTTGACGCGATCATAGAAGATCCGCAAAGCGTGAAAAACGACATCTCGACCTTTGCTGGCAGGATGGTGCACTTTGCAAGGCTTTTTACTAAAAAATCGATCATCATCGGTATCGACGAGATCGAGCTTGGCACCGACTTTGAGGAGGCTGCGAGCTTGTATGGCGTCATGATAGAGCGCCTCATCACTCAAGATATCAAAATGATCATCACGACCCACCACAAGCGCCTCGCGATGTTGCTAGCTAAGAATCCAGAGGTTGAGCTAGTGGCGGCACTTTACGACGAGGCGGCTCAAAGGCCTAAATTTGAGTTTTTAAAGGGCACGATCGGCAAGTCTTACGCCTTTGAAACTGCGGCAAGATACGGCATATCTCAAAATTTAGTGGCGCAGGCAAAGAAAATTTACGGCGAAGATAAAGAGAATTTAAACGAGATCATCACAAAGACGCTAAATTTACAAACCAAGCTTGATGAGGGGATAAAAGAGGTCACGGCAAAAGAGGAGCGGCTGGAGCGCTTGCTTGAGGAGCAAAAAGAGCTAAAAGAGAAAAATGAGATCAAGCTAAATGCGACTATTTCGCGCCTTGAAAAAGAGTATTTTGACGCGATAAATGCGGCAAAAGCTGTTATAAATTTCAAGGACATTAAAGACAAGCAAAGAGCGCTAAACGTGGCAAATGAGAAAAAAGCCGCCATCGTTAAGCCTAAAAAAACTGAGCGCGAGAGCCTAAAAGTAGGCGATAGAGTGAAGTATGAAAATATAAAAGGCACGGTTTTAAGTATCTCTAAAAATGACGCGATGATCGAGTCAAATGGTATAAATTTACGTGTGCCACTCGAGCTTTTAAGAAAAAATGGCAACGAAGTAGTCTTGCCTAAAAAAGGTGGCGTAAGCCTAAATGTCGATAAGCCAAAAACGGCGTCATTATCGCTTGATCTGCACGGTATGAGAGCTGACGAGGCGATAGCAAAGCTTGATAAATTTATCTCAGATAGTCTTGTTATGGGATTTGATGAGGTTAGCGTATTTCACGGCATTGGCACTGGCAAGCTTGCCTTTGCTGTTAAAAATTTCTTAAAAGAGCATCCAAGCGTAAAAGAATTTCATGATGCACCGGCAAATCAAGGCGGATATGGTGCAAAGATCGTTAAGCTTTGAGCTAAATTTTTAATTAAAAAATGAAAGAAATTTTTTATTTAGCTTAGATATAATCCATTAGAAAAATTTAAGAAAGGAAGTTTAAACTTTATGCCAAGCGACGAATCGCAAAAAAAGCACTTTAGTATGGTTAAAACCGTCACTTTGGTCGTGGTTTTGCTTTTTGCTTTCTTTGTAGCTGAAAATTTAACTATCTATTCATATAAATACAATAACGCGCTATCTACAAACAACTTTGGCCTCAAAAAAAAGACTGAGTATCTAACAGATCAATATGTGAATTACTTTAAAAATATAAGTAAATTTAGTGTCTTAGATTTTCAAAATTACATAAGCAATGCTGCCTTTGGCGAAGTCTTTTTGCTAAAAGAAAATGGTAAAAATGGCTTTAAGATAGAGGCATCGTCAGACAAAAGCCTCGTAAATAAAGACTACGAAGACAAGAGCTGTGGTGACATCTACTCGCATGATTTTCAAAAGAATTATTTCAAGGCTGAAATTTTGCCAGAAAATAGCGCCAAAGTATGTATGTTTGTCGCCGTAAATGACTATATTTTGGGCTTTAAAGCGCATATAGATCAAAGGATAACTGGCACTAGCGACCAATTTTATTTTCAGTGGCTGATGAAAAACATGACTCTTACTTTGATCTTAAGCTCGATCGGTCTATTTTTAGGGCTTGCGGTCTGTCTTTGGTTTGTATTTAAGTATCTAAACATCAAATTTGACTATCTAAAAGTAAAAGAAGAGAGCACTATTAAGATCGCTGAACTAAAAGAGAGGCTATACATCGATCCGATGACAGGACTTTTTAACAAGGCAGCACTCATAAAAGATGTGAGCGAGTATAAATATCCAAAAGTGATACTTATGGATATCGATGATTTTGGCAAGATGAACGACTACTACGGCAAATACGTGTGCGACCAGATACTAAAACAGATGGCAAATCTCATCAAAGAATTTGCAAAAAATGAGAATATGAAGGCTTATTGTATCGAGGCGGACAGGTTTGCTTTGGTTGAAGATAATAACGACTTTATCGACAGATACGAAGAGCTTGCTGAAAATTTACTAGATATCTTTAAAGGCAGGATGCTTAGCATAAAAGATGAAAATGGCGTAGAGGTCGATGATATAGAAATTCACAACACCATAGGCTTTGCGCTTGATAGCGATCAGACTTTAAGAAAGGCAACCATCGCGTTAAAATCAGCCAAGACGCTTGATAAAGACTATGTTTGCTACTTTAAAGGGCTAAGTCAAAAAGATGAATACGCAAATCAGATCGAGCGCTCAAAGCTGATCCAAAACGCTACGATAAATGACAACATCGTGCCGTATTTTCAGCCGATATTTGACGAGAAAAAGATCCCTATAAAATATGAATGCTTAATAAGAATTTTAGACCGCGACGACGTCATCTCGCCAAGTGTATTTTTGGATATCTCAAAGCGTATCAAGCGCTACGCAGACCTTGAAAAACAGCTCATTAAAAAGTGCTTTGAGCACCTCACTGAAGATCCAAATTTGGTTCTTTCTATAAATTTAAGCAGCCGAGATATGATAGATGGCGACGTTAGCGCACTTGTTTTAAATTTACTAAATAAGCACAATGTCGCTGGCAGGATAGTTTTTGAGATAGTTGAAGACGAGGAGCTAAAGAGTGCTGAGCGCGTCTCAGTCTTTATCGAGCGAGCAAAGAGCATGGGCGCTATGATAGCGATCGACGACTTTGGCTCTGGCTACTCAAATTTCTCTTACATCATAAAGATCAAGCCAGACTACGTGAAGATCGATGGCTCTATCATCAAAGATATCGATATCAATAAAGACTCATATGCTATCGCAAGCGCGATCGTGGCATTTGCAAAAGATCTTGGCATAAAAACGATCGCAGAGTATGTTCATTCTAAAGAAATCTTTAACGTCTGTAAGGAGATAGGCATCGACGAATTCCAAGGATTTTACTTGGGACTTCCTTCTAAAAAGGCGTTTTAGTGGTAGTTAGCTTTTTAAAAGAGCTTTTAAGCTTTCGCTCTATCACGCCAGATGATGCTGGTAGTTTGGAGTTCATCGCTAAATTTTTGCCTGATTTTGAGGCTAAATTTATAGAAAAAAACGGCACAAAAAATCTCATACTTTCTAAAATTTATGGAGACGGGGAGCATCTAGCCTTTGCAGGACACGTTGATGTCGTGCCGCCAGGTGATGGCTGGGAGAGCGAGCCATTTACACCACTAGAAAAAGATGGCTACATCTACGCAAGGGGCGCGCAGGATATGAAAAGTGGCGTGGCTGCCTTTGTTTGTGCGTGCAAAGAGGCCAAATTTGATGGCAAGTTAAGTCTTATTTTAACAAGTGACGAAGAGGGCGACGGCACTTATGGCACGCCTTTGGCACTTGAATATCTGCGTGAGATAGGGGATCTGCCCAAATTTTGCGTCGTGGCTGAGCCAACTTGTGATAAGAAATTTGGCGATAGCATAAAGGTCGGCAGACGTGGCTCGATAAATGGTAAGATCGTGATAAAGGGCGTTCAAGGTCACGTGGCATACCCAGAAAAATGCGTAAATCCAGTAAATTTGATAGCTCCACTTTTAAGTAAGATAGCTGATCACGATATGGACGGGGGGAGCGAGTTTTTTAGCCCAAGCAAGATCGTGGTGACGGACATTCGTGGTGGCATGCAGGTTTGCAACGTCACGCCAAGCGAGCTTAGCATAATGTTTAACGTTAGAAACTCAAATTTAACTGACGCAAATGACGTTGAGAGCTATCTTAGAAGCGTTTTAGATGGGCTTAGTTACGAGCTTAGTATAAAGCAAAGCTCAAAGAGATTTTTAACCAACAAAGATAGCAAGATCGTAAGAAATTTAATGGCATCTGTCACAAAGATCACCGGCGTTACGCCACTTTTAAACACAAAAGGCGGCACGAGCGATGCAAGGCATTTTGCTGAATTTGGCGTAGATGCGATAGAATTTGGCGTCATAAATGACCGCATACACGCCAAAAACGAACGAGTTAGCGCTGATGAAATAAATAAACTTTATGAAGTTTTTAAAGACCTTATAGAAAATTTTCACTAATCTCTTTTGTTATCAAATAGTTAAATTTAGTCGCTATCGCTGGTGTTGTTGGCTTATTTGCTGGTGTCTTTGTAGGACAAGTTTTTAAGAAAAATGGCTACATTTTGCCTGAGAGCAAAACTGCTTCACTATATAGACCGCGCTTATTACCGCAACCACCGCTAAAATGGTGATCGTTATTATTGGAAGCGTCTGTTTGTCAGGGTTTGAGCCTAGAAAATAGCCAGCTCCAAGCAAAACAGCACACCAAGCCCTAGCATTAAGCGTGGTAAATAGGCAAGAACTAAAAATATTCATCTTAGCAAGCCCAGCTGGCAGCTGATATACTACGAATTTCAGGGATAAGGCGCGAGTTATACCTACAAATTTGCCATATTTTAGATGATATCATGCCCAAAAAGTAGCAAAGACACTGCAAAGGCGATAGGATTTTTGCCGCTGATCATCGCTATTTTACTTTTGATAGCACTTATCTTTGGTCTAAAACTTGGCGAAAATGGCGCATTATTTAGCTCAGAAAAAGGTCCAGGCTCACAGCATGCAAATTTATTTATCTCGCTTATTTGTGCCATCATCATCGGCGCATTTATGCAAAGAAGTAAATTTTGCTCAGTGGGAGCTATCAGTAAAATTTTTGAGCGTGACTTCTCGATGTTTTATGGTGTCATCTCTATCGTTCTTTTTGCAAGCATCACAAATTTAGTGCTAAATCAATACAAATTTGGCTTTGAAGCTCAGCTCCTTTTGTTTTAGGCATGGGCGCAGGTGCTGCGATAAGTCATAATTTCGTGCTTGCAAGCTCAGGAGAGCTGGCATCACACTTTTTGCTCCTTAAGCTGTAGTAGCCCTTACATCTACGCTATCTGCGTTGGTTTTTCACTAAAAATCGTAATTAAATTTGACTGCTTTTGCAGGTTTTTGCTTATAAAGTTTGAAAAGTTTGAAGTTAAATTTTGGAGAAATTTAGCCACCAAAGTGGCTAAATTTGAAGTTATCTTAGAATTTGAATTTTTGCTTTTGCGCGGAGTTTTTCGAAGTAATCACTCATTAATTTCTCTTGCTCGCCTTGGTAAAGCTCGTTTATAACGTTATCTTTTACATCAGCAAAGCTTGGTGTATATGAGCCGATCTTCTCTTTTACTAAAAACATATCAAAGCTGTCAGGTCCTTGCAAGGGCTGTGTGTAGTCGCCGTTATTTGTGCTTGAGATGATTGCAGCAAGTCTTGGATCTATGCTTTGATAGTCCAAACTCACCTCTTGTGTTTGCACGCCGTCTAGTAGCTTTGGACTTGTTTTTTGAGCTTCAAGTAGATCAGGGTCTTTTGCTCTATAAACTACGACTCTAGCGGTGCTAAAGACCTTAAATTTGTCTGGATTAGCGTCAAAATACGCCTTTGCTTTTTGCTCATTTATGTTTTTGCCAGCCTCAGCAGCTATGCTTTTATAGAGCTTTTCTTGAAGCATCTTGTGCTCTAAGTTGTTTTTAAAGTCTAAAAAGTCCATGCCTTGAGCTTGGATAGAGCTTCTAAACTGCGAATTTGTCATGCCATTTTGCTTTGCGATCGCCTCGATCCTGTCGTTTAGCTCAAAAGGTGTCACGCTTAAATTTAAGTTTTTTATCTGCGCATCTTCAAGCCTATCTCTGATAAGCAAATTTAAAGCGTCCTGCTCTGTTGTCTTTAGCTGTTCCTTCAAGCTATAAACCTCGTAAAGCGTGATAGGTTCGTTCTCCACGATAGCTGCGATGCCGTTTATCATCTGAGCTGAATATAAATTTAAGGCACTTAACACGCCAGCAGCCAAAAAGAGCAATTTTTTCATAATGAAACCTTTGTTTAAGTATTTAGTAAATATAATTTTGGGCAATTATAACATAAAAATAAGGCACAAAATGATAGTTACTAGATTTGCTCCGTCGCCTACTGGATACCTACACATAGGCGGACTTAGGACAGCTCTTTATAATTATTTATACGCAAGAGCTAACAATGGAAAATTTCTGCTCCGCATCGAAGATACTGACTTAAAACGAAACTCAGAAGAAGCCACACAAGCTATAAAAGAGGCATTTGCTTGGTGCAAGCTAGATCACGACGGCGAAGTGACCTATCAGTCAAAGAGGTTTGATCTTTACAAAGAGTACGTTAAAAAGCTGCTTGATGAGGGCAAAGCCTACAAATGCTATATGAGCAAAGAGGAGCTTGAGGAGCTTAGAGCTAGCCAAGAGGCTAGAAAAGAACGCCCAAAATATGATAATAGATATAGAGGTTTTAAAGGCACGCCTCCAGCTGGCATCGAGCCAGTCATCCGTATAAAAGCCCCACTTAGTGGTGAGATCGTCATACATGATGGCATAAAGGGCGAGGTTAAATTTAAGGTTGAAGATATCTTAGACGACTTCATCATCGCAAGAAGCGACGGCACGCCAACATATAACTTCACAGTTGTGATAGACGATGCGCTAATGGGCGTAACAGACGTTATCCGCGGCGATGATCACCTCTCAAATACCCCAAAACAGATCGTTCTTTACGAGGCGCTTGGCTTTAAGGTGCCAAAATTTTATCACGTCGCTATGATAAACGGCGAGGACGGCAAAAAGCTTAGCAAAAGGCACGGCGCGACCGACGTTATGGAGTATAAAAAGATGGGCTACTTGCCTGAAGCGCTCTTAAATTTTCTCGTTCGTCTTGGCTGGAGCCACGGCGATGATGAGATTTTTACTATCGAGGATATGCTTAAATACTTCAATCCAAACGATATCAACAAAAGCTCAAGCACCTACAACGCTCAAAAGCTTGACTGGCTAAATTCTCACTATATAAAAACTTTGCCTTATGAGAGGCTAGCGCATGATATGCTTAAATTTGGCGTGGATTTTAAGGCTTTGGTAAAGGGTGAACTACTGCTAAATTCGCTCCGTGAGAGATCAAAGACGCTAATCGAAATGGCAAACAGCGCAAATGCTATCATCAACGCTCCAAAAAGCTACGACGAGAAAGCTTGGGCTAAATTTATAAATGAAAATAGCAAAGAAATTTTGGCGAAATTTGCTCAAATTTTAGACCGTGACCTTGATGCTAAAGGCTATGAGGAGCTAACTAATAAATTTTTAGAGCAAAATGGCTTAAAACTAAAAGACCTAGCTCAGGCCCTAAGGATAGCGCTAACTGGCTCAAGCGTGAGCCCAAGTATCTTTGAAGTGCTTGAAGTAGTAGGCAGTAACGAGATCAAAAACAGAATACAAAATTTATTAAAGGAAGAGAAATGACACATGTAACTAAAGAAGAGGCACTAAACTACCACATCGGCGGTAAGATCGAGATCAGGGTAAAGACACCTTGCGAGACTTCAAGAGACCTTTCAATGGCCTATACACCAGGCGTTGCTGAGCCATGCCGTGAGATAAATGCAGACACTGAACTAGCTTATAAATATACAAATAAAGCAAATTTAGTAGCTGTCATCACCGATGGCACGGCTGTTCTTGGACTTGGCGATATCGGTGCTATCGCTGGTAAGCCAGTTATGGAGGGCAAGGCGGTGCTATTTAAGAAATTTGCAAACGTTGATGCCTTTGACATCGAGCTAGACGAGCATGATCCTGATAAGATCGTTGAGATTTGCAAGGCTCTAGCTCCGACATTTGGCGGTATAAATTTAGAAGATATCCGCGCTCCAAAGTGCTTTGAGATCGAAAGAAAGCTTCAAGAAGCAGTCGATATCCCTGTAATGCACGACGATCAACACGGCACAGCGATGATAACAAGCGCTGGCATTATAAATGCGATGGAAATTTCTGGCAAAGATATATCTAAGATAAAGATCGTAGTTAGCGGCGCTGGTGCAGCTGGCATCGCTTGCGCAAAGATGTATAAAGCACTTGGCGCAAAACACATCGTGATGATAGATAGCAAAGGCGTCATCCACTCAAAAAGAACAGACCTAACTCCAGAAAAGGTTGAATTTGCGCTTGAGACCGAGGATAGGACTTTGGCTGATGCGATGAAAGGCGCTGATATGTTTTTAGGTCTTTCTAAGCCTGGCGTTGTGACAAAAGAGATGGTCGCATCGATGAACAAAGAGCCTATCATCTTCGCTTTGGCAAACCCAGTGCCTGAAATCTTCCCAGAGGACGTCGTAGCTGTAAGAGATGACGTTATGATGGGCACAGGCAGAAGCGACTATCCTAACCAAGTAAATAACGTTTTGGGCTTTCCATTTATCTTTAGAGGCGCGCTTGATGTTAGGGCTAAAAAGATCACTGAAAATATGAAAATGGCAGCAGCTAAAGCGCTTGCGCAGCTTGCAAAAGAGCCAGTGCCAGCTGAAGTTTTAAAAGCAAGTGGCGTTAGCGAGCTAAAATTTGGCAAAGAGTACATCATCCCAAAACCATTTGACAAGCGCGTGCTAACAGCGGTCGCTCCAGCAGTTGCAAAAGCCGCAGTTGAAGATGGCGTAGCGAGAGTAAAAGATTTTGATGTTGAGGCTTACAAAGCCAAACTTGCAAAAGGTTTTTAATCAAATTTAGCCCAAATTTTGGGCTAAATTCTTCTCTTGGCATTTTGTAAAAGACAAACCTTGTAAAAACAGTAAATTTAAGGACAAAAAATGCAAAACGTGAAGCTCATCTCACACCCATTGATCGAGCATAAATTAACAATCTTACGTGATAAAAACACCCAGCCTTTTCAGTTTCGTATGCTAGTTGATGAGATCAGCTACCTTATGATCTTTGAGGCGACTAGAAATTTAAAGGTAAAAGATGTCAAAGTCCAAACACCAGTTGCGGTGGCAGACGCAAAGAGGCTCACTACAAAGGTGATGATATGCCCTATTTTAAGGGCTGCGCTTGGCATGCTTGATAGCGTCTTTACCATCATCCCAGATGCGAGTGTGGGATTTTTGGGCTTTCAGCGAAACGAAGAGACAGCGCAGGCTGAGTTTTTCTACGCAAAGCTTCCAAAAGACGCAAAAGAGCGCATGGCTATCATCATCGATCCTATGTTTGCGACTGGTGGCACGGCGATAGATGCGGTTAAGTTTTTGCGTGAAAAGGGCGTTAAAGAGATCAAATTTATCTCTATCATCGCCGCACCTGAGGGGCTAAAGAGATTTAGTGAAATTTACCCAGACGTCGAGGTCTATACGGCATCGATCGATGAGAAACTAAATGAGAAAAACTACATCGTTCCAGGTCTTGGTGACGCTGGCGATAGAGTTTTTAACACACTTTAAGGGCTAAATTTGAACAAAAAACTTTTGCCAGCTCTAGTCGCCTTTGTCATTGCCATCATCATCGGTACTTTCTTTTTTTCAAAAGAGGGTGGCGAGGCAAACAAAAACGCTCAAATTTTACTTGAGCAGCTAAACAAAGAGGGGCAAAAGAGCCAGAGTCTCGCAGAAAATGGCTCATACACCTCAAAAGATGATGTCGCACTTTATATCTATAAATTTAACAAGCTACCAAAGAATTTCATAACCAAAAAAGAGGCACTTGAACTTGGCTGGGACGCAAAAAGTGGAAATTTATGGCAGATAAGCGGCGGCAAAAGTATCGGTGGAGATAGATTTTCAAACCGAGAAAAGAGGCTACCTGAGGCTGATGGTAGAAAGTGGTTTGAGTGTGATGTGAATTATAATGGCGGCAGGCGCGGCGCTGAGAGAATTTTATACTCAAACGACGGGCTTATCTACTACACGCCCGATCACTACGAGCATTTTTACCTGCTTTATGAGAAGAGGATGCAATGAAAAGCGTGATATTAGATGCCAAAAAGATGCTCAAAAAAGAGAAGATGCATGAGTATTTTGCTAAGAAATTTGACCTGCCAGAGTACTACGGCAAAAATTTAGACGCGCTCTTTGACTGCCTTTGCGAGATAAATGAGCCAACGCTTATAAAGCTAAAAAATGAAAATGCTTTGGATAGTGCCACAAAAGAGAGCTTAACCCAGCTATTTCGTGACGTTTGCAACGAAAACGAGATAGTTAAATTTGGGCCTTTAAAAGATGAAAAATGATATTTGGAAAGATTGATTATCTAAATTTGCTCCCATTTCACGTTTTTTTAAAATCAGCCCCACTAAGCTCTCAGATAAAAAAGGCTATCGAGTTTAAAAAGGGCGTGCCAAGCAAGCTAAATAGAGCCCTAAACGCCAGAAAGATCGACGCTGCGGTTATCTCAAGCATAGCCAGCAAAAAGGCAAATTTAAAGAAGCTAAATTTTGGAATAATCGCCAAAAAAGATGTCAAAAGCGTGCTTGTGCGCAAAAACTCAGCCCCAAAGCCAGATCCTGCCTCAGCCAGCTCAAACGCCCTAGCCAAGGTGCTTAAGCTAAATGGCGAGGTGATCATAGGCGACAGGGCGCTAAAGGCATACTTAAGCGAGGGCAAAGAGTGCTTTTACGACCTTGGTCAAATTTGGCACGAAAAGACAAATTTGCCCTTTGTTTTTGGTAGGTTTTCTTACGTAAAAAATGGCTCGTTCTACAAAAGACTAGTCGCAAAATTTTTACAAAAAAATGTAAAAATTCCAAATTATATATTAGCCCAGTATGCCAAAAGTCGCGACATAAGCGAGCAAGACATCAAGTGGTATTTGAAATTTATAAGCTACAAAATAGGCCCAAAAGAGCAAAAATCACTCCGCAAATTTTTTAAAGAGTATAGGTTTTTAAGAGAGGCAGTATCGCAGGCTTAGATAAATCTAGCTGATTTAGCCCTTTTGTTTTGTTTTAAATTTAGACTTTATATAAATGTTTAAAGTTGCGATGCAAAAATCCATCTAGGATTAAGACTTAGCTTTGTTTTTAGCAAAATCACAAAAGTATTTTAGAGGCAAATTTCATCTTATTTTTGATCATGTTTTGATAAGATCTGCTCCGCCAAAGTGGCTTTTGGAGCAGACCAAAGTACTTAGCGTGTAAATTTACCTTACGCTCTCCAGCCAAGTTTTTCTCGTTTTGCCTTCATGTCAGCTACGATATTTTCAGCAAGTGCGACAGGATCAAGATTTACTACCATTTTTGAGCCAAGGATCGGCAATGTGCCATTTGCCATAAATTCTTCAACATTTTTTGAGCCTTGAACTGGGGCAAATACGCAGTGGTAAGATGAAATTCCAAGTAGTCTAAAGCCAAGTGCGGCATCTATGCCCTTTTCGTTTGACCACTCAGGGCTTGAAAATGCGTATGGCAGGTCTTTTATGTCAGTGCTTAAGTTTTGACTAAGCGTATTAAACATCGCTGAAGCCCTAGCATTGTCCAAGCACTCGCCCATGTGCCAGATCGGCGGGATCTTATAAGGGGCTAAAAATTCTCTCAAGCTATCGCCGCAGTATTCAAGCGCATTTGCATTGCAAAGTCCTGTTTTTAGTAGTGGAAATGAGGCACAGCCGTTTGTCATGATTAAGACATTGTTTTTTAGAAGCGTTCTAGCTACGTTTACGACAGCTTTTTCATAAACTACGCGTGGATTTGAGCAGCCGACTAAATTTACAAGTCCAAGTAACTTGCCCTCTTTTATCGCATCAGCGATAACCTGCGTTGAGCCAAAAATTTTATTTACATTTTCTAGTGAAAAGCCCATTTTAGCTTCGACTTCGTATTGCGGGATATGCACTGGTATGCCTTTTCTAGCTTCATGGCTCTCAAGCGCTCTATATAAAATTTTCTCTGCGATCTCGTGAATTTCACTCATATTTGAGTGATGATGATCAAAACCTATGTGCTCAGCTCCAGGAAGCCTTGCAGAGTCGCTTGTAGTGATGACTGTCGTTTTAAAGCACCTTGCTACCTCCATAACGGTAGGATAGACATCTTGCACATCAGCTAGCCAAAGATCAAGCGCTCCTGTGCCAACGACAAGCTCTGCGCCAACTGCGTTTGAAAGTGGTATAACGCCGTCGTAGCGATACATAGCCGAAAGCCCGTTACAGCAAACACCATAAAACTGAATGCCTAGCGCACCTTTTTCTTTGGCTAAATTTTGAAATTTCTCGCTCTTGCCAAGCTTAACGACGACACTTACTAAAAGTGGAGAGTGTCCGTGAAGCGCGATATTTACGTAGCCTTTTTTGATAGCGCCTAAATTTATCTTAGAGTCATTTAGCTTTGGCAGACCAAATAGACAATCCATCGCAATAGACGTGCCAAGCGTGCTTGACCAAGCATAAGCTAGACCTGTGCGGAAAAACTGCTTCATTACATTTCGCCAGTCGCCATCTGTGCCAGTGCTAGTTCTATGAAGGCTCTCTGTAATCTCGTGATAGACGCCTATTGGCAAGATATCAAGCTTTTTCCACACCTCTTGACGCTCTTTTGGAGCAAAGGTCTTTATGGCTTTGTGCTCTTGTGGCAAGGTGCGAGATAGATCTTCAAGTAAGATATCAGCGATCTGTGAGGCAAGCTCGTTTATGCTTTTGCTCTCATCAAGTCCAAAGGCCTTTGCAACTGCACGCACTTTCTCTTCGCCTTCTATTGGGATATTTAGCTTGCCAGTTGCTGCGTTTTTAAGAGCTAGCATGTTTTCTCTGCCTCTTGCGCCGTGAGCCGCAGCACCGCCAGCTACGTGACGGAGTAAATTTCTAGCTACGATGACGTCCGCATCAGCGCCGCACACGCCACGAGTTGCCTTTGATGTTATCTTACATGGTCCCATAAAGCAGATCTTACAGCAAATTCCAGCCATGCCAAATGTGCATTGTGGCTTTTGCTTGTCAAATCTATCAAAAACAGTCTCGATCCCCATATCTTGCATTTTTAGGAGCATTTCGCTAACGGCTGGATCAGGTGTCTCTTCGATTACTTTTTGCTTATTTGGAAAGGTTTTTTTATAAAGTGAGATAGCATTTGAGTAGTCTGTAAATTCTGCCTCGTCTTTGTAGTCATAAAAGCCTTTTTCATTTGGCTTAGCCTCTTTATCAAGTCCGTATTTCTGGATCTTGATGCCTAAAATTTCGTCGTTTGTTTGCATTTTTGCTCCTTATGCAAGTAAATTTTATCTTTTGGATAAGTCTTGGATTATATCATCAAAAATTTTCACAGAGATTGATTTAGGATAAATTTAGTGTAAATTTTAGCTTTGGCTACTATAATTACACACTTAAAATAAAATTCAGGAAAATTTATGACCAGGCGTTATGCTTTACAAATTCTAGGCTCTTTCTTGGCTCTTAGTAGCCAAAAAGCTCTAGCAAGCACTCCAAAGATCGGCGTAAAAATAGGCTTTGTGTCGATAAGCGATCATCTATGCATCATCGCTTCAAAGCTCTATAAAAGTGAAAATTTCATGATAGTGCCTATTAAATTTGCCAGCTGGGTTGATCTAGCTGAGGCGCTTAGGGCAGGGGCGATTGACGGGGCTTTTATGCTAGCTCCACTAGGTCTTATGCTAAGAGCAAATGGCGCAAAGATAAAGACAGTGCTATCAGCTCACAAAAATGGCTCAGCCCTTGTGGCTAGAAGCGACGTGACCGGTCTTAAGCAGCTTGCTGGCAAAAAGATCGCTGTGCCTTCAAAATTTAGCATGCACTATTTTTTACTTGATACGATCTTAAAGCGTGAAAATATGAGTGCAGATATCATTGAGATGGCGCCACCTGAGATGCCTTTTGCGCTTCTTAGCCATCAGATAGATGCTTACATCGTGGCTGAGCCATTTGGGCAAATGGCTGTAAATTTTAAAGGCAGGGCGAAAAATTTACTCTTTTCAAAAGATATAAAGCCAAACCACATCTGCTGTACATTAAATTTTCAAGAAGAGATACTCTCAAAGCCTTATTTTAACGAGCTTTTAGATGCTTTTAGAAAAGCAGCAAGCTTTATCACAAAAGATCACGAAAAAAGCGCACTTTTGGGCAATGAGATCTTAAGTCAAAATGCAAATTTATTAAAGTTAGTGCTTGATAAAGAGATCGTAAGCTACGACGATCTAAGCCTAAGGGCAGAGGAGTTAGAGGAGCTAAAAGAATTTCTAATCAGCAAAAATTTAGGCAATCAAAAACTAGCAAATTTAGAGATAAACTCATACTTGGAGCAAAGATGAAATACCTTTTTCAAATTCTCGTTTTAGCCCTAGCTTTGCTTATCTGGCAAGCTTTTAGTGGGGACTTAGTACCAAGCGTAAAAGAGGTGGTAGGTGCATTTTTCGAGCTTGCAAGGAGCGGCAAATTGCTTCTTGGCGTCACTGACTCACTCATTAGATACGTCATAGGACTTGCTATTGGCTCGCTTGTTGCGGTTTTGGTCGGACTTATATTTGGACTTTTTCCAAAATTTGCAAATGCATTTGAGCCACTTATCGGACTTTTGCGTCCTATTTCGCCGATTGCGTGGATACCTTTGATAGTCCTTGCCTTTGGTATCGGCGATAAACCGACCATTTTCATCATCGCTTATGCGATATTTTTCCCTATGCTACTTCTTACTATAAGTGCCGTAAAAAGCGTGCCAAATGAGCTTGTTTTAGCGGCTCGTGGCTTTGGAGCTAGCAAAATGCAAATAATCACTGGCGTCATCATGCCAGCAAGTCTTTTTAGCATCATCTCAGGGCTAAAGCTAGCAGCGAGCCTTGCTTGGATAAATTTAGTAGTTGGCGAGATGGTGGGAGCGCAAAGCGGGCTAGGATATCTCATAATAGACGCTAGAAACCAGCTTAGGATAGATAGCGTAATGGCGGTGATTTTTGTGATCGGCGTGATAGGCATCGTGATAAATTTCATCTTTTCGCTCATTGAAAGATACGCAGGGGAGAGGCTTGGACGATGATAAAGATAAAAAATTTAACCAAATCTTTTGGGGACACTAAAATTTTAAAAGGGATAAATTTAGAGATAAAGCAGAATGAATTTTGCGTTTTGCTTGGCGGCAGTGGCTCTGGCAAGACGACACTTTTAAACATCCTAAGCGGCACGAGCGAGCTTAGTAGCGGTGAAATTTCGATGCAAAATAAAATTTATACAAAGAAAATTTCACTAGACAAATCGCGCCAGATCATCACTCAGACCTACTCACTAATGCCATGGCTAAGCGCAAAAGACAACATCAAATTTGCCCTAAAATGCTCTGGTATAAAGGATAAATTTGAACAAGAAAAGAGAGCTAGCAAATTTCTAGAGCTTGTTAGCCTTTCTCACAAGGCCGAGCTCTTCCCTCACTCGCTAAGTGGCGGCCAAAAGCAGCGTGTCGCTATAGCAAGGGCACTTAGCTTAAGCCCTGAGGTGCTGTTTTTAGACGAGCCATTTTCTGCACTTGATCCAATAACAAGAACAAATTTACAAAAAAGCTTAAAGCAGATGTCAAAGACTCAAACCACTATCTTTGTCACGCACGATATTGATGAGGCGCTATTTTTGGCTGATAAGATCGTGATCCTGCACGATGGCGTGATTATAAAAGAGATAATCAATCCAAATTTTGGCGTACATGATCTAAAGTATTTTGAGCTAAAAGCTAAAATTTTTGACCTCATAAATGGCGAAGATAACGAGGTTGAATACGCTATTTAATAAATTTTAAATATATTTTTAAATTTTAAGCTATTATTAATCTTAGCGTTAAATTTATGTTATAAAGATTTACTACAATTACACACAAAGCAAATCATTTTTGTTATTCCTTTTACTGATTGAGGCCTTGGTTTTTGCCGAGGCTTTTTCTAAATTTTATAAGCTTTATGAGTAGAGTTTATAAAATTTATTTAAAGGAGATGTTATGAGAAAGACTTTGAGTTGTGTTGCACTAGCCTCTGTGCTTTGCTCGAGTGCTTTTGCGATAGGCGGTCCAAGCGGAGCTAAACTTGACTACGCTATTACAGGAGCTATCGGCGAAGTAGTGGTAAACCCTTACGACACAGCGCCTCTTACTGCAGTCATCAAAAATGGCGGCTACACACTAAGCAACGCTAAGGTCACTATCGTGCCAAAACAAGGCGGTCAAACTATAAGCTACAAAGTGGCTGACAAGCATCTTCGCACACATGGTGGCATCCCAGTTTTTGGTATGTACCCTGACTATCAAAACACCGTTGAGGTCGAGTACGACAAGAGCTACAAGGGCAAGACTGAACATATAAAAGAGAGCTATAAAATTTACGCTCCAGCTATCTACCTAGAGAGCGCTGGCACGCCAAATCAAAAGGGCGCGCTATTTGACAAGATCGAGGTTACTAAGCCTGCTAGCGCTAAATTTGCAAATAGGCTTTACTACGTAAATAACTTTGTAAATAAAACAGGCAAGGGCACAAAAGTCGTTTGGAACAACCCAGCTGGTGGTGCGATCGAGTGGAACTACAGCCCAAATAACTTCATCCTTGATACAAAAGGCGAGGTTAGATGGTACCTTGAGCCAAGCAAAATTTACGACCTAAAACAGCCATTTCACGCTGGCGTTATGATGGGCTTTAAGCAAAATGACGACGGCGCTATGACTTGGGGATATGGCCAAAGATACGCAAAATATGACATCATGGGTAGAGAAATTTTCAACCGCGAGTTACCAGCTAGCTACAACGACTTCTCACACTCTATGGACGTAGCACAAAATGGACACTACTTCTTGCGCGTGGCAAATGCCGACTATAAAAGGGCTGATGGCAAAAACGTAAGAACAGTGCGCGACGTCATCGTTGAGCTTGACCGCGACGGCAACGTAGTTGATGACTTTAGACTATATGAAATCCTAGATCCTTACCGCGATATCGTGCTAAAAACGCTTGATCAAGGTGCAGTTTGCTTAAACATAGACGCTAAAAAAGCAGGCCATACAGCAAGCTCTGATGAGCTTCAGTCTATGGATACACACGATAAATGGGGCGACATAGTTGGCGCTGGTCCTGGACGCAACTGGGCACACGTAAATAGCGTGGATTACGATCCAAGTGACGATAGCATCATCATCTCAAGCCGCCACCAAGACGCAGTTATCAAGATCGGCCGTGACAAACAAGTAAAATGGATCATGGGCGCTCACAAGGGCTGGAGCGATAAATTTAAAGATAAGCTTCTTCAGCCAGTCGATAGCAAAGGCAACAAGATAGTCTGCGAAGATGAGTACTCAAAATGCCCTGGATACGAGAGCGACAAAGGTGGCTTTGACTGGCAATGGACGCAGCACACGGCATTTAGGATAGATAGCAAGTCTAAAAAAGGCGAAATTTATCTAAGTGTCTTTGACAACGGCGACACAAGGGGCATGGAGCAACCAGCCATCGCTGGCATGAAGTACTCTCGTGCGGTCGTTTATAAGATCGATGAGAACAAAAAGACCGTTGAGCAGATCTGGGAGTACGGCAAAGAGCGTGGCAAAGAGTGGTATAGCTCGGTTACTAGCCTTACGCAGTATCAAGATGACCTTGATAGCGTGATGGTCTATTCAGCTGTTGCTGGCATGCAGTTTGACATCGCAAAAGGCCGCCCAGTAGGACTTCCTAGCCCACACATCGATGAGTTTGAGTGGGGCGCAAAAGAGCCTAGCATCGAGATAAAGATGACAAATGCTATGGGCTATCAGGCGTTTCCATTTAGCTTGCAAAAAGCGTTTGAAAAGTAAATTTTTCCTCCTTTGCTTAGGCAATGGAGGGCTTTTAGTTTTGTGTGATCTTAAAATTTATTTGCTATTTTGCTCTTTTAAAGCAACCTTTGCATTTTTCTCTTTTTTACAAAATTCCAGAAATTCTCTCCCATTTTTTGTATCGTCATTTAGTCCGATGCAGCCAAAGCCCTTCTCATCATGTGGATAAAGCGCTAAATTTAGGTTTGGAAAGATAAAAAAGCACCACTCGTTTAAGGAGTATGTATAGAGCATGAGTAATTTAGCTAGATCTTTGATCTCATCAAATTTCAAAGCATCTATCCTAAGGCAGATGGCAGGTAGCAAAATCTCACCATCTAAACCAAGGTCAAAGTGCTCATTTAGCTCTTGCAAGATGCCTAGTTTTTTAAATTTATCGTGCAAAGTTTTTATTTCAAGCGTTTCATCGCTCAAGTTAGTATCGTCGTAGTTTAAGGCGCTTATGACAAACACCTCTTTTTTAAATTTATTAAAATATTTATCAAATAGTTTTAGCGCGGCATCTACGCCAGAAGCCCAGTTTTCATCCTCTATCTCAAAAAAACCTATCCAGTTTTTAGAGTGGCTAAAGGAGTTAAAATTTATATCGCTAAGCTTTAGAGCCTTATTTATCAAGCTTGATGATTTTTCCATTTTGTTTAATGCACTCTTGCAAGAGCTCTATAAACTAAGAGCCTCTCGCATAGAAATTTCTATCTTTTTCTCATCGAGGCTGCCATTATAAAATAAATTTAACGCTAAAACCGCTTGATACAAGAGCATATCAGCTCCGTCTTTGCATGCTAAATTTTGCCTTTTAGCCTCTTTTAAAAATGGCGTTTGCTTGCCGTATATCACATCAAATGCAAATTTAGCGCTTTTTAAAATGCCATCTAAAATCTCTTTTGGTGCTGGCAAAAGGTCATCTTTTAGCCCTGCTGAGGTCGAATTTACTACTAGATCAAATTTATGCTCTTTATAATCATCCCAGCTAAAGCACTCATAGTGATCTTTAAATTTTTCAAGTCTTGCCTTGCTTCTATTTAGTATGCAAACATCTATGTTTTGCGATCTAAGTGCGTAGGCTAGGGCGTTTGCGGTGCCTCCAGCTCCAAGAATGATGGCGCTTTTTGCCTCTTTGAAATTTGATATCGCTTTTAAAAAACCAGGCGCGTCAGTGTTGTAGGCATAAATTTTCTCATTTTTTAGCACCAAGGTGTTTGCAGAGCCTATTTTTTGGGCTGCCTCTGAGGCGTCGTCGGCTAAATTTAGAGCAAATTCTTTATGCGGGAGTGTGACATTTGCGCCGTTTAGTTTTAAGGATCTAAATTTATTGATTAGCTCATTGCCATCTTTTAGCAAAACCCTAGTATATAGGGCATCAAGAGCCAGATCGGCAATGGCTTTGTTGTGTAGTCTTGGAGATACCGAGTGAGCTATCGGATCTCCAAAAACTGCGAAGGTTTTCATTTTGCTCTAAAGACAAAAGCGTCTTTATTGACATCTTTTCTTATGTCATTTACAGCTTTTTGTAGCCCTTTTTCATCAAATGGACCAACTAAAATTTTAGTTAGCTCGCCAGCTTTTATAGTCTTGTAGCTATAGCCTTTGGCTGCTATTTTTTTCATATAGTCGGCATTTGGGTTAAATTTGCTAGTTGCAAATACTTGTACATAAGAGCCTTTTGCGACGCTCTCGGCTTTTGCTGGAGCTTCAGCTTTTTTCTCTACTTTTTCAGCTTTTGCAGGAGTTTCAACTTTTTTTTCTACCTTAGTTTCAGCTTTCTTCTCAGCTTTAGTTTCAGCTTTCTTCTCGGTTTTTGCCTCAGTTTTGGCTGGCTTTGCTTCAGCTTTTTTCTCTGCTTTAGCTTCGTTTTTTGTTTCAGCTTTTTTAGCTGGAGCTTCTACCTTTGTCTCAGCTTTTTTAGGTGCTTCAGCTGGATGCTCGACAGCTTTTACTACCTCTTTTGGCTCTTCAGTTTTAGGAGCTGACTTTGCACCTTCTTTATCTTTTAGCTTTTTGATCATATCTTCAAAATCATCTTGCTGCTTATTTTCAGGCACGATAGGCACTTGCTCGAAAAGCTGAGTATCGCCTTTTTTAACATCTGAATTTGTATCTTGTGCAGGCACCTGTGTATCGACTGGCTGCTCTGCTGGCACTGGAGGCAGAACTAGTCTTGAGTCAGCTTCGTTTTGTGCTTGTGTTGAGTCGCCTGAGTTTATAAGCTTCATGGCTACGATGATGATTAAAAATAGTATAACAAGAGCTGCTATAAACATAAGAAGTTTCTTTAGTTTCGCGCCCTTTGCCTCATCATCTTTTTCTAAAAGTATATCTTTTAACTCTTCGTTTTCCATTATCTCTCCTTACATATATTTTGACCAACTTGCCCCACGCTCTTTTTGATAGAGGTTATATGGCAAAGTTAGGATGTTAAATTCTTTTGGCATGTCGATATTTGGGAACATTCTCCACTCTTTGGCTAGCTTTTGTGAAAGCTTTGCGCTTAGCATATTTGCAAGCGTGCAAGCTTCATTTAGCGTAGTGTGACCTTTATGCACATAAAGGTGTAAATGTCCTGGGGTCTTAGTCTCATAGGCTGTGAAATTTATAAAGCCTTCTTCTCTTAAAAGAAGCTGCGCTCTATGCCAAAACCTATCTGGAGTTCTGCCGTTGTAGTCAAAGACTATATTTTCGACCTTGTCACTTGCATTGATTAGCGAGTGGGCGATTATAGCTTTGCCCTCCTCATGCTCTTTCATGACACTATAAGTTAGTGGTTCGTTGATCTTTTCAAATTTATCAAAGAAAATTTTGCCCTTATACTCTATCTTATTTACTATCGTATCACGCTTGATGTAGTAGTGGGTCGTGATGATTTTTATAAGAGATGTGTCGATACTTTGCATTAAAATGTCGCTTTATCGTAGATTATAAATTTATGAGCTAGTTCTTTTAACTCGCCCTTAATCTTCTCTTGCAAAGATGCGTTGTTGATGTCGCTTAGCACGTCAGCTATCTTGTTTGCTATTAGCTCAAACTCAGCCTCTTTCATGCCGCGCGCTGTAAGAGCTGGGCTACCTACACGTATGCCACTTGTGATAAACGGACTTCTTGTCTCGCCTGGAACTGTATTTTTATTTACAGTTATACCAGCATTTCCTAGAGCGATATCTGCGTCTTTTCCGCTAAAATCGCGGTTTAAGAAGCTCATTAAGATTAGGTGGTTATCAGTGCCGCCACTTACTAGATCAAAGCCTCTACTTATTAGCACTTCGCCAAGTTTTTTAGCGTTTGCTTTTACTTGTTTGGCGTAAATTTTCCACTCAGGGCTAAGGTTATGCTTAAAGCCAACTGCCTTTGCAGCGATGACGTGAACTAGTGGTCCGCCCTGGATGCCTGGGAAGATAGAAGAGTTTATCTTTTTAGCGTACTCTTCGTTGTTTGTCATTATGATGCCGCCTCTTGGGCCTCTTAGAGTTTTATGAGTGGTTGAGCTTACGACATCGCAGTGTGGGAAAGGATTTTGATGCTCTCCAGCCACTATAAGGCCAGCGATGTGAGCAACGTCTGCAAAGAGTATCGCACCAACAGCGTCAGCTATCTCTCTAAATTTCTTGAACTCGATCTCTCTTGTGTATGCGCTCGCGCCACAAACGATCATCTTTGGTTTTACTATCTTTGCGATATCCATAACTCTATCGTAGTTTATGCGACCATCAAGCTCGACGCCGTAAAAGAAGCTCTCATACATCTTGCCAGAGCTGCTCACCTTTGCGCCGTGTGTTAGGTGTCCGCCGTGGCTTAGATCCATGCCTAAAATTTTATCGCCTGGGTTAAGCAAAGCACCATAAACGCCTTGGTTTGCCTGTGAGCCTGAGTTTGGCTGAACGTTTGCAAATTCGCATCCAAAAAGCTCTTTGCATCTATCGATCGCGATTTGCTCGATCTCATCTACAAATTCGCAGCCACCATAATATCTCTTTCCAGGGTAGCCTTCGGCGTATTTGTTTGTTAGGATTGAGCCCATCACTTCCATGACTTCTGGATATGTAAAATTTTCGCTAGCGATCATCTCGAGGTGATCACATTGGCGTTTTAACTCTAAATTTACTAGGTCGTAAATATCTTTATCGTAGCTTTGCAAACTCATTTTTCGTTCTCCTTTGTCTCAGTTTTTAGTGGCCTCATCGCTGGGAAGAGGACAACGTCGCGTATTGATTTTTTATCTGTTAAAAGCATGACAAGCCTATCTATGCCTATGCCTTCGCCTGCAACTGGTGGCATGCCGTATCCTAGGGCTTTTACATAGTCCTCGTCCATCTCATGTGCCTCGTCATCACCTGCATTTTTAGCGTCGATCTGCGCTTTAAAGCGGTTGTATTGATCGATTGGATCATTTAGCTCGTTAAAGCCATTTGCCAGCTCTCTACCAGCAATAAATAGCTCAAATCTCTCTGCCACGTCAGGATTTGTGTCACTTCTTCTTGAAAGTGGGCTTATAGAGATCGGATAGTCGATGACAAAAGTTGGGTGTATTAGCTTGCTCTCTACGTAGTTATCGAAGAGTTCAGCCTGCAAGTGGCCAAGATCAAGCTTCTCGTTTGCTTCAAAGCCATCAGCTCTTAGTTTTGTTAAAATTTTAGCCTTGTCGCTTACGACATCTTCGGCAAGTCCGCCTATCTCAACTAAGGCCTTTTTATAGCTTATGCGTTTAAATGGCTTGCTAAAATCAATCTCCATGCCATCAAAATTTATCACTTTCTCCATGCCAAGTTTTTCTAAAATGACATTAAATAGATCCTCTGTGATGCCCATTAGATCGTGGTAGTTGTGATATGCCCAGTAAAACTCGATACTTGTAAATTCAGGGTTGTGGGTTAGGTCCATACCCTCATTTCTGAAGTTTCTATTCATCTCATAAATGGCTTCAAAGCCACCAACTACAAGACGTTTTAGATATAGCTCGGGAGCGATTCTTAGGTATCTCTCAACTCCAAGAGCGTTGTGAAATGTCACAAATGGTTTTGCATTTGCGCCGCCAGCTATTGGGTGAAGCATCGGAGTTTCAACCTCTAAAAAGCCTTTTTCTTCAAAAAATCTTCTAATCGTGCTTATAATCACCGAGCGCTTTTTAAAATCAGCTCTAACTTCAGGGTTCATTATCATATCAAGGTATCTTTGGCGGTATCTTGTCTCAACATCAACTAGCCCGTGGTACTTCTCTGGAAGCGGACTAATTGATTTTGTAGCTAAGCTAAGCTCATTTACGTGCATTGAAAATTCGCCAGTTCTTGTTATAAAAGCGTAGCCTCTAACATATACGATATCGCCTATTTCTACATATTTTTTAACGATTTTAAACCACTCTGGATCAAGCGTCTTGTTACTAAAATAAATTTGTAAATTTCCATTTTCGTCTTCGATGTTTGCAAAGACTGCTTTACCAGCGTCACGGATCAGCTTTATCCTGCCTGCAAGGCCAACTAGCTGCCCCTCTGCTTTTTTCTCTTCTGTATCTTTTATATAGTTAAATTTAAGTCTAAATTTAGAGATATTCATATCTCTTCTAAGAAAATGTGGATATGGATTTATACCTAAATTTCTAAGCTCATCTATGCTTTCTAATCTTTGAATTTCGTGTTGGTTGTCAAATATCACCTTACTTTCCCTTTATATTATTTTTTGAACATTTTTCGCAAATTCCATAAAGCTGCATCATGTGACCAGTTAGTTTAAAGCCATGCTCTTTTGCGATGCTTATCTGCCTTTTTTCTATCATAGGATCTTCAAACTCTATGATAAGGCCGCACTTTCTGCATATCATGTGGTCGTGGTGTGGCTTTGTGGCAAGCTCAAATTTCTTGCCTTGTGAGCCAAAGCTGATTGATGTTACCATCTCTGATTCTTCTAGTAAATTTAGTGTTCTATAAACAGTTGCGATGCCGATATTTAGCTCCGGATATGTCTCTTTTATAAAAAGATATAGCCTCTCTGGCGTAAAGTGCTCGTCGTTGTTATAAAGCGTTTTTAGTAAAATTTCACGCTGTTTTGTATATTTTAAACCGTTGTCGCGAAGAACTCTTTTAAATTTCTCAAGCAAGGCATCATATTCTAAATTTTCTATCATTTTTCTTCCCCTTTGGTGACGTTTGTGTCGGTGTTTGTGCTTGCATTTGCATCCATTGATATAAATGCATCACTCTTGTTTGTATCCTTTGGTCTTACTACCATCTCATCTAGCTCATTTTTGATGTTTTTCATATCGACGTTTGTTATCCATCTGCCAGTCTCAAGTAAAAGCGGATAGACCTTGCTGTTTGTGAAGTATGGCTCGATCATTTTATTTAGCGAAGTGCCAGACATTACGGCAACAACTGCTGAAAATGTGAGGAAAATTTTGCCACTTCCCATGACAAATCCACCAAGCCTATCTAAAAAGCCAAGTCCGCTTACTGAAACTATCTTTGATAAAAATTTGCCAACTAGCAGACAAACTAGCCAAAAAACTAGCCAAAGTCCGATAAATGCGACAAATTGTAAAAATGAAGGATTTTCAAATTTATAGATATTTTTGCTTATGAAGCTCTCAGCTACATCTGAAAATCTACTAGCGACAACTAGGCCACCAATAAGTCCAATAAGCCCAAATGCCTCTTTTATAAGCCCGTTTATTATGCCTTTTACGCCAAGTATCAGGACAAGGGCGATGACGATAATGTCAAACCAAGTTACTAAATCCATCATACAGTTCCTATTAAATTTTGAAGTTCTTGCTGGCTAGTTGAGTAGGCTAGCGCGTTTTCTTTTGTGATCAAGCCCTCTTTTAGTGCTTTCATCAGCGCTTGAGTCTGCGTGCTCATGCCAGTTTGTTGCTGATTTAGCTGCATTTGAGAGTAAATTTGATGCACTTTGTTTTCGCGTATCAAGTTTGATATCGCCATATTATTTATCAAAATTTCATGCACAGCGCACCTTCCGCCGCCTATTTTTGGTATCAGACTTTGTGAGATGACAGCAGTTAGCGAAACGCTAAGCATATTTCTTACTTGAAGCTGCTCGCTTCCATCAAAGCTATCAACGATCCTGTTTATAGTTTGTATAGCTGAGTTTGTGTGAAGAGTGCCAAAGACTAGGTGTCCAGTCTCAGCTGCTGTAATAGCCGTAGAGATCGTCTCTCTATCCCTCATCTCGCCCACAAGTATGATATCTGGGTCTTCGCGAAGTGCAAATTTTAGCGCCTTCGAGTAAGAGTGTGTGTCGGTGCCGATATTTCTATGTGAAAATAGGGCTTTTTTGTTGTTATGCACAAACTCGACTGGGTCTTCAACGGTGATGATGTGCTTTCTATAATTTAAATTTATCTCATTAAGCATCGCAGCAAGTGTCGTTGATTTACCACTGCCCGTTGGTCCAGTAACTAGGATAAGGCCCTTTTCACGTTTGATGATATATTTAAAAATTTGTGGTGCATTTAGATCATCAAGCGAAGGTATATCGATAGGTATGATACGAAAAGCTGCGGCTAGATCGCCATTCATCGTGTAGTAGTAGTTGCCACGAAAGCGGCCGATATTTGGAAGCTCTATGGCAAAGTCAAGCTCTTTATTGTTTTCAAGCTCGCTTTTTTGGGCGTCTGTGATAAGCGCGTAGCATAAATTTTCTATATCTTTGCCACTTAGCACGCCAAATTCAAGTGGCCTTAAAGTACCATCTATCCTTATTTGAGGCTCAGACCTTGAGACTAGGTGAAGGTCACTAGCTTTATTAAAAACAACGGTTTTTAAAAGCGTTTGGATGTCACCAGAGAGATTGCTCTCTGATGCTTTAGCTTGAGCGTCCGAGCTTTGCGCTCTTAGTTGTTCGATTAGATCCATATTTTACTCTATGATCTTTGGCACGGCAAAAAAGTGTCCTTCGCGTGAAGGGGCGTGCTTTAAAATTTCATCGACAACGTTACTTAAATGTGGCTCATCTTCTCTTAATGGAGTGCCGCCTTTTATAGAGCTAACTACGGCCTCATCGCTGCTTAGATCAAGCTCGTTTAAAACATCGACAAAAGATACGATTTCACTTAATTGCTTCTTGATCTCTTCTCTTTTTTCATCATTAATTTGTAATGCTGAGAGTTTTTCTAGTTTATTTAAGAGAGTGTCGTCTATTTGCATTATTAAACAACCTTTTAATTGATTTTGAGGCATTATATCACATTCAAGCTTTAATTTTGGGCTACTTTTAATTTAATTATGCTAAAATCTGCGAATTAAAATTTTTCAAAAGCAAGGAAAAACGTTGGCTATAAAAGAAGACTTAACCGAGATAAAAAAAGAGATCGACGCCCAAGAGCAGTTTCTTGAGAGTATGATCAAGGGAGAGCGTTTTTTTAGGAAATACAAAACTTTGCTGATCGTGCTATGCGTGGCAGCTATCGTCGCACTCATCGGATTTTACGCTAGTAAGGTTTTAAACGACAATAGGGTTGAGGAGGCAAATTTAGCCTATTCAAAGCTTATCTTAAATCCAAATGACGCAAACGCTTTAAATGTTTTAAAAGAGAAAGAGCCAAGCATGTATGCGCTTTTCTCACTTGGACAAATGCTCGATAAAAACGATACAAAGGGCATTAGCGAGCTTGCAAATTTAAAAGTAAATCCGATCGTAAAAGATATCATTCTTTCACAAACTGGTGATGCTAATACTCAAATTTTAAGCGAATATAACGCACTCTTAAAAGGTTTTGAGCTTTTAAAACAAAATAAAATCAAAGAGGCAAATGTGGAATTTGACAAGATCGCACTTGACTCACAACTACAAACTTTAGTTAAAAATTTAAAACACTATCAGGGAATAAAATAATGAAAAAACTTACACTATTCTTGGCCTTTGCCATGGCTTTAGTTCTAAGCGGATGCGGCACAAAAAGACAATATTTTGAGCCTGCGCAAACTTCTGGTGAGATATCTTTGTCAAAAGATCTTCCTTCTTACATCAAATCAGCAAATGCAAATGGCGCAACGCTTGATAATGGCAACATCATCACTAAAAATGGGCTAAATAAAAGCGTTACCTTGCCTGAAAATTTCAACTTCTTAAATGAAAACAATGGCTTTGTCATCTCAGCTAGCATAAATGGCGATCTAAACGTTACTGATCCTAGCGGTCACAGCGTTTATAGCGGTAAATTTCCAACTGCGATCGTAGCAGCTTCGCTTGATCAAAACCAACTTGCAGCCATCAGCGCATCAAACCATATCTATCTAATCGACATCAACACAGCTACGACACTAATGGAGTATAGCTCTTCTGACATCGCAGCGGTTGATTCAAGAGTTGTGGCACCTTACTTCATGAGCTCACTCATCGTCTATCCAGCACTAGATGGCAAAATTTACATCGTGCAAAAAGATACTGGTAGAATTTTACGTGACGTGGTTGTAAGCTCTGAAAATTTCTTTAATAACATCATATTCTTAGGCGTTGAGGGTGATAACTTGATCGCAGCAACAGCCAAAAAAGTGATCGTCATAAACCCAAGCCAAACAGTTTATTATGACGGCGAGATCAAAGACGTGCTAGTAAATAACGACGAAATTTACATCTTCAAAAAAGATGGCACAATAGTAAGAACAGACCTTATGCTAAAAGAGCAAAATAAGGTAAATTTCAAATTTGCTATCTTCTCAGCGGCAACTATCATCAACAATAAGCTCTATGTCATCGAAAAAACAGGCTATGTTATAAAGACAAATTTAGACCTTAGCGGAGCTGAAATTTACGAGTTTAGCGACGAGATAAAAGATAAAAGCTTCATGGGAAATGGCGCATTTTACTACGATAACGAGTATGTTAATCTAGGGCAATGAACCAAAAAATTTGGGAGCTTTTCGAAGCTAAAAAGATCTTGCTAAGGGATCTAAAAAGGCTTGAGCTTAGCGAATTTACCAAGAAACGCTCGCTTGAGGCGTTTTTTGGTGTCGATACAAAAAATTTCTACGAGATCGTTTTTTTAAGAAGTGCAAAGAGCAGGCTTTTGCTCAAAGAAGCCGGCGAGATAGATGAAATTTGCGCTAAATTTGAAGAGAAATTTCAAACCAAGATCAAAAAACGTGTGATCTTTTACAACTCTCAAATTTGCTCAAAATCCCTAAACTACTTCAAAGAGCAAGGCTGGAGCTGTTATGATTTTGTGTGATATCGGCAACACTAACGCCTCTTTTTTGCAAAATGGCAAGATCATACACATAAAAGTTAGCGAATTTAAAAACTACAAGCCAGATGAAAAGGTCTATTTTATCTGTGTAAATGAAGAAATTTTACGCATGGTAGATAAGGATGAAATGTTTGTAAATTTAGAGTCTTACTTTGAGATAGACACGATCTATCAGGGGCTTGGAGTAGATAGAAAAGCGGGTTGTTATATGATAAATGATGGCGTTATAGTAGATGCTGGAAGTGCTATCACCGTTGATATAATGGCAAACTCACTTCATCTTGGCGGTTACATCTTGCCAGGCATCGCAACTATGTTAAATGCCTATAAAAGCATCTCGCCACGCCTTGATGTGACACTAAATTCGCAAATTGACATCGATGCGTTGCCTCAAAAGACGAGTGATGCTGTGAGTTACGGCATCATAAAGCCCATTATCACGCTCATCTCAAAGCTTGCTGGCGATAAGAAGGTCTATTTTACAGGCGGAGATGGCGACTTTTTATCTAAATTTTTTAAAAATGCCATTTGCGACAAGATGCTGATCTTTCGCGCCATGCAAAAAATAATCGATGAGAAAAAGGAAATTTTAAAATGATAACAGTAGCCTTGCCAAAGGGCAGGATCGCAGAAGATACACTTGAAATTTTTAGAAAAATTTTTGGTTCGAGCTTTATGTTTGAGGATAGAAAGCTCATCCTTGAAGAGGGAAATTTTAGATTTTTAATGGTTCGCAACCAAGATATACCAACATACGTCACCGAAGGAGCTGCAGATATCGGTGTGGTAGGACTTGATGTGCTTGAAGAGCATAAGCCAAATGTAGTGAGACTACTTGATCTACAAATAGGTAAGTGCAAAGTCTGCATCGGCATAAAAAACGAAGAGGAGCTTGATTTTTCAAGGTCTGAGCTAAAGATCGCTACAAAAATGCCAAATATCACGAGAAACTATTTTGCCAAGCTTGCCGTTGGCGTCAAGATCATCAAGCTTTATGGCTCGATCGAGCTAGCGCCACTTGTTGGACTAAGTGACGCGATCGTCGATGTGGTCGAGACTGGCTCAACCATGAAGCAAAATGGGCTAAAAGTGGCTGGCGATATCATGCAAAGCTCAGCCTATCTGATCGCAAATAAAAATAGTTTTATCATCAAAAAAGATGAAATTTTGGAGCTTTATCAAAAGATAAAAGATGAAATTTCAAAGTAAAAATTTGAAATTTCGGCTTTTAAATTTAAAGCTACTAAATTTAACCATGTAAGATATTAAATTTATATGGCT
>NZ_CABPVA010000003.1:0-5525 GCF_902460595.1 Campylobacter concisus | reverse complement strand
AAATTTATATGGCTTACTTTATCCAAAATTTAAAAGCTTTGCCACTAAAATTTAAGCTAAGTAAGATAGGGTAAAAGCCGTAGCCACCACTAAATTTAAAAGTTAAATTTGAATGTATTTTGTTGGGTGCAAATATGTTTTTCGGTTAGGTTTATGAGCTGGCATGATCAATTTTATTTCAAAACCAAATTTGATATAGGTAGAGCCAGTTTAAATTTGAAAAACAGAGCTAGCTTTACAGAGGCTGTTTAAAAAACAAAATGCTTAAATTTTAAACCTATTTTTAAAAGACTTTGCTGTTAAAATTTAGGCAAATCAAAAGTTGTATCCACAACTAAATTTATAAGTTAAATTTAAAAGGGGAAGCAGATATGCTTTGCTTTGCGGTTAGGTTTCTGGGCTGCTATGATAAATTTTAAATTTTTATTTCAGACTGACTAAATTTGATATAGATAAGCTGATTTAAATTTAAAAAACATAGCTAATTTTGCGAAAGCTATTTAAAGCAAAGCGTTTAAAATTTCAATATGACTATGATATAGCTAGTTGTATCTGTGCTGGTATTTAAAAATAAAGCGCTTAATCTCCAAAACCTATTAAATTTAACTCAAAAATTTAACCTAAATTTTCCCGCCAAACATCTCATACATCGCCTTTTCCTCACCCCAAAGCTCACGGTGCTTTTTGATAGATGATTTGATAGCGTTTATGAGATAGAGCACATCCTCTTTTGTATGCGTGTAGTGCAGCCCAACTCTTACAAAACCTGGCTTTTTCTCTAAGATCTTATTCTCTTTAAGTCCTAGCAGATCAAAAGCATAAGGTCCAGCGCACATCACGCCAGCGCGGCTTTGTATGCCGTAGTTGTTGCTAAGCGTTGCGGCAAAGTCATAAGGCGAAATATCACGCACATTAAATGAAAAAATAGGCAGTTTTTCTGCATTTTTAGGGCCATAAATGGTGATATCTTCGATACTGCTAAGCTCTTTTTCAAAGAAATTTGCTAGCTCATCTTCGCGAGCTTTGATATGTTCTACTCCGACACTTGCTTGCAGGCTGTAAGCTAGGCTTGCTCGCACCAGCCCCAAGATAGATGGCGTGCCAGCCTCTTCAAGTTGCTCGGTATTTTTTATAAAAAGGTGCTTTGAAGGCGTTGCAAGAGCGATGGTGCCGCCACCTGCAAAGCTTGGGATATCACTTGTATAAAGCTCTTTTTTGATCGCCAAAAGCCCACAACTACCAACTCCACCAAGTAGCTTGTGAGGTGAAAAAAAGGCTGCGTCAAAGTATGTGGCGTCTAAAATTTCATGCGAGCTGGTCGCTGCGCAGTCAAATGCCACCACTCCGCCAAATTTTTTAACGAGTGAGTAAATTCTCTTGTAGTCGGTTTTCACGCCTGTGACGTTTGAGGCGGCGCTAAAGCAGGCGATGATCTTTCTTTTTGCATTTAGTTTTAGCGTCCTCTCAAGCATCACGTAGTCTATCTCGCCGTTTTCATCAAGTCCGATGCGCTCGCAGTCGCAAAGCCCTTCACGAAAGCTGATCTCGTTTGAGTGATGCTCATATGGGCCAACAAGCACGAGCGGTAAATTTACGCTTCTTAAATTTGCTTCGCCGATCAAGGCTCTTGTGGTTGGCGGCAGATAAATTCCTATTATCTCCTGAAATTTCTTTATCGCAGCCGTTGCGCCTTGTCCTGTTGCTATTAGATAAAAGCTCTCATCAAGCCCCAAAAGCTCTTTTAACTCGGCTCTTGCGTTTTCGTAGCGTTTTTGCGTTAGCACGGCGCTTGAGCTGCTGTCTGAGTGAGTGTTTGCGTAGGTTTTTAAAAATTTTGAAATTTCATCTTCGATAGGCGCATAGGCAAGGCCTGAGGCCGTGTAGTCAAAATAGTAAATTCCATCTTTTAAAATGATATTTTTTCTTACTTCATCTATGGTTAGCACGGTTTTCCTTTGCTTAAATGCAGGGATTATAATGAAAATTTGTATAAAGTGAGGTTACAAGCGGGCAGGGCGCCCACTTGCGTTATTTGTTTAAGAAGTTTTTTTCTAACCACTCGTTAGCTTTTGCTTCACTCTCAAATCTTTGGCTCTTAGCAACTTGGTTTGCACCCTCGTAAAAACGGATACGAATGCCGTCTTGAACGCTATCGATCTTGATTCTAGTGATCTTATCTTTGTTTAGATAAGTCCTGTCGTTTAGTTTTACATACATGTTTTCTCCTTTTAAAAATTTGGTTTATTTTTTATCGTTTTTCTTCTCGTCTTGTTTTAAAAATAGCTCTTTAAAGCGCTTATTTGCATAGTCTTCGATGTCGTTTTGAAGCTGTTTATAGGCGTTTATGAGCTCATGAGCCCTATCATTTAGTGTGGTGCCAGCGTTATCTCCGCCACCTTGCTTAGTCGTAAAGAGATCTTCTTTTAAATTTTTTTGCAAAATTTGCAGATGCGACCAGCATTTTTTATAGTTCATGCCTAAAATTTCAGCTGCCTTTGATATCGAGCCAACCTCGGCTATAACATCTAAAACTTCGGTTTTACCCTTGCCAAATATAAGCTCGCCCTCGTCGTTTTCTATCCAAGTCTTTGTCTTTACTCTCATCTTTTTGCCTTTCTTTTCCTTAAAACAGCCTAGCTGACAGTACTTCACGTCAAAGCCGTAGTCTCTAAGCGTCGAGCGCATGGTCTTTAGCCCGCCGTTAGCCGCCGCCATCTCTCTTGCATCTTTGCAAAAAACTCTGCCCTTTTCGTCGCTCACTTCTTTTAGTTTTAGTGACAATGTAAATTTACCGCGGTCTTTATCTAGGGCTCCAAACTGTCCAAGCTCGCAGTTGTCTATCTTGATGTCAAGCCTGGTTGCCTCGTCGCTTACCTCACCGACTTCTATGCCAAGCTTGTTTGCGATCTTAAAAGCCGTGCCGCAGTCAAGTTTGCCGCTTTTATTTAGCGTTTGTTTTATCAGCTCTTCTAAATTTTTACTCATAAATTCTCTCTTCGCCGCTATAAACGTTGATATTTTCGCCCCTTGCAAAGCCGCAAAGCGTGAGCTCAAATTTACGAGCTATCACCACGCCAAGGCTAGTTGGTGCTGTCCTTGAGATAAGCGCTGGGATGCCGTGCATAACGGCCTTTGCAACCATCTCTGAACTAAGCCTGCCACTCACCATCAAAAATGAATTTGCTAAGTTAGCTCCGTCTAAAACGGCCTTGCCAACGGCTTTGTCGATCGTGTTGTGCTGAGCGATATCCTCGCCTATGTAAAATTTATCTTCGCTCACAAAGAGCTTTGCCGTATGCACGCAGCCAGTCATCTCATAAAGCTCGCACTGCGTGTAAAACTCTTTCATTTGAGCAAGGATCATATCTTTGTTAAATTTAGCCCCGCTTTTTACGGCTCTTGCCGCCATCGCCTGTGGGTCGATATTTGCTGTTGAGCTTCTGCCACAGCCACTTATTATGACCTTCTCTTCGTCAAACTGCTCTAGGCGTTTTTCGTTCACTTTGGCGCTTACATAGACGCTTAGCTCGTCGCTTGAGAGCCTAACTTCGGCTATGTCTTCTGGCTTTGTGATGACATTTTCGCTGATCAAATAGCCCACAGCAAGCGCCTTTTGATCGGTAGGCGTTGCCATAACGGCACCAAATTTTTTGTCATTTATGTAAATTTCAAGCTTGATCTCACGCACCAAAATATCATCAACCTGTGCTTTTTGCTCGCCTTTATATTTGATGATCTGCGTTTTATAAATCGGTTCCATCTTGCTCCTTGAAGTTTTCACAAATGATAGCCCAAAAAGCTAAATTTAATTTTGGATTGTAGTAAAAACTTGCTTAAACAAAGCAAAAAGCTTAAACGCATTTTGATACGAAATAAACGTTATTGTAATTAAAATTTGATATGCAAGATAGGCATATTTCTTAAACTTATTTTGCTATTTATTTTTTACATCACGGATACTCAAAGCCAAATTCATATTCTTTTAAAACGCCACTATAAAAGATAAATTTCTCATAGTAGAGCGGCATGTCAAATTCTTGCAAGAGGCGGCTCTCATTTTGCTCGGTGATATAGGTCGCAGCGGTTGTGCTGTTTTGCTCTTGCTGGTCTCTTGGCTTGCCTAGCTTATTTAAAATTTGCTCTTGTTTGTCGCCTAGTTTGATACCAGAATTTGTAGTAAATTTTTTTATCTTGCTGAAATTTATATAGTCTTTAGTCAAATTTTTATCATAAAATTTGACATTTATCCTTTGAATTTCGCCGTTACCGCCACAGCAAAAATCAAGTGTCATGATCTGAGTTTTGTCTAAATTTAAAAAGTTTGCTTTTTCGCCGTCTAAGAAGTATGTGACATTTTTCAAAGCTAAATTTTGACCGATTTTGATCTCACCTATGCCTGTCGTGTGTAGTAAATTTTCGCTAGCTGTTAAATTTAGAAATCCTACAATTAGAGATAATATTAAAAAGCTTTTTATAGAAAATTTACTCATCCTTGTTAAAGTCGCTCCAGCCGTTGTTAAGATATTTTGGACTAGGACTAAATTCCCCAGCTCCCACATCAAGATCGCCGCTGTTTGGTATCCTGTAATGCCCCCACGCGCATGGCTTTGTTTGCGCCTTGCCTACCTTGCACTCTCCACAAAATAGATCATTTGCGTACATATCCTCATCTTCTGATATATCGTCATACGCTAGCCTTTGATCGCTATTAATGTACCATTTCATGAGCATTTGACCTTTGGCCAGAAAATCTCCATCGCCTTTTAAAAAATAGCTCGCTAAGGCTATGTCTTGGGCATCGATCTTGCCTTTCATAAAGTCATCAACGCCGTAGTTTAAATTTGCATACTTTTTTATCTTGATTATTTGAATTTCGCCGTTAAATTGGCGAGTCTCTGTGGTTATTTTGTACTCACCAGATACGATATATCTTGTATTTGAGGCTTTTTTAACGCTACTAAAATTTATATGTAGCCTGTGATAATCGGCTCCGATATAGCCTAAAAATTTTGTACGAGTGTCAGCTATAATGACAGAAAAGTCAAATTCATCAAATTTGTTTTCATCTATAAAACGAGCTTTACTATCTAAATATCCACTAAAGCACTGCTTGGCAGCTTGCTCTGCAAAAAGAGCAGGTGACATAGATAACACTAAATAAAAGAGAATTATTTTATTTATAGTCTTCATGTTTGTATTTGTTTTGTAGTCTCTTGTAAAATTTTTCAAAGCTAGCAGGTAGCCTTTTATCTATTTCTTTAAGTTTGGATATGAATTCTTCTTGTTCTATCTGTTGTAAATCATGGCTTTTAAAAATAGTTTTTCCTTGCTTAAAAACGTTTAAATACATTTTTCCACCAGACATTATGTCGCCATAAATTTCATATATGTAGTTTGAATTCTTAAATTTATACCCCATCAAGCGCTCATTTACACTATTTTTTATTGGTGTTGGTTTTGATAAAATTTCTAAACTTTTGCTATTTCTTTTATTTACCCCAAAATAACCACCATTTGTACAATGT
>NZ_CABPVA010000002.1:290355-295605 GCF_902460595.1 Campylobacter concisus | reverse complement strand
AAATAGCACAGAGCTAACAAGATAGAGGGATAAAATTTTAAATAAAATTTGCGTCTTTTCAGACATAGATGTAGCCGTCTCCACGCTTGTTTAAAATGGCATCTTTGCCTAAAATTTGGCGTAAATTTTTGATATATACACGAAGGCTAAGCTCGCTTGGCTCCTCGTCAAATTTCCAAATTTTATTAAAAATTTCATCTTTGGTTAAAATTTTGCCCTTGTTTTGCAAAAATAGGGCGAGCAGGTCGCTCTCTTTGCTCGAGATATTTACATTTTCGCCGTTTTTACTTAGAGTTTTGCTCTGTGGGTGAAAGCAAAGATCATCTAAAATTTTGATATCTTCGCCGTTTTGGTGTGAGAAATTTCTTTTTATGAGAGCTTGCATGCGGATAAGTAGCTCTTTTAGCTCAAATGGCTTTTTTAGATAGTCATCGCAGCCGCTTTTGTAGCCTTTTTCAAGGTCGTCTATGGTGTTTAGCGAGGTGGTAAATATGCTAGGTGTTGTGACGCCAAGCTCACGTAGCGATGAAAGTAGGGAGAAGCCGTCGCCTTGCGGGAGTTTGACGTCTAGTATAAGTAGGTCAAAATTTCGCTCGTATGCAAGATCTAGTGCGTCTTTGGCATTGTTTGTAGTGGTGACATCGTAACCATTTTCGCCCAGATACTCGCTTATTAGATCAAGTAATGTTTCATCATCTTCAACAAGCAAAATTCTGACCATCAAGTGCCTTTACATGCCTTTTTTCATTTCGTCTTTCATGCCCATGTCGTCTTTTTTCATACCCATGTCATCTTTTTTCATTTCGTCTTTCATGCCCATGTCGTCTTTTTTCATACCCATGTCGTCTTTTTTCATTTCGTCTTTCATGCCCATGTCTTCTTTTTTAGCTTCGTGTTTTTTGACAGGATGTTTTTTAGACATATCATCTTTCATCATCTGCTCTTTCTTCATCATCTCATCTTTGCCCATCTTGTCCTTTTGCATCATTTCAGTAGCATTTGCAAGACCGCCAAACATAAACATAGCACCAAGTGCAACTAAGATTAACTTTTTCATAAAGTCTCCTTTAAATTAAATTATGTTGCAATTGTAGTCACTTAGTGTGAAATAAGTGTGAATTTACGCAAATACAAAATAGATAACTGGAAGCGTGATAAATGAAAAAAGCACGCCAATAGCAACTGATGAGATGGCTAGTGAGCTATCAAGTCCAGCTTTTATGACCATCGCACTTGCAAGAGCTGATGTTGGCATCGCACATTGAAAGAGACCAACGACCCAAGTTTTGCTCATCTGGATGCCTGAGACTTTTAATATGATGAAAAATACGATAGCTGGCAATATCATCTTACACAAAAGCACGACGCTAACGCCTTTATATGAGCTTGTGATACTGCTAAAGTTAAGACCAACGCCGATCGCAAAAAGTGCCACTGGGGTGACGCTACCTTCAAACATCCTAAGTGGCGCAAAGATAAAATCTGGAAGCGGGACTTCTTTTAAGACAAGACCCATAATGAGCGCGATAAATGGTGGAAATTTTAAAATTTTCATCGTATTTTGAAAGAGCGAGACCTTCTCAGGTGCGGCAAAAGATAGGATGAGTGGTCCAAGGATCGAAAGTGGGATACCAGTGGCTATTTGATCGTAAAAGATGACCTCATTTACCATCGCATCGCCAAAGAAGCCCTGAATGACAGGCATACCGACAAATAGTGTGTTACCAAAAAGGCTTAGCATGACCATACTGACGGTTGTTATTTTGGTAAATTTAAAAACCCTGCCTATGACAAATGCCAAAGCGGCGCTAATGGCGGTTGAGGCAAAGCCGATTAGGATCGTGTTTATAAGCGAGGCATCGACATTTACGTGGTAAATTTTGTCGAAAATTAGCGCAGGCATTGCAAAACAAAGGACAAAATCCACAAATGGGATCGAGTGCTTTTGCTCAACAATGCCGACTTTTTTAGCAAAAAAACCAGTTGCGATTATGAAAAATATTGCAAAAAGTGGTGTGAAATTCATAGCAGTCTCTTTTAAGTTTGGAATTTACAAAGAATTGATTATATGCCCCAAAAGATTAAATTACAATAAACTTTTTTGGATTTTACTCTTAAATTTAAACCCTAGTATCAACCTTTTTGTAAAATTTATCCCTCTCATCTATCTTTTCTTTATTTTTTAGATCGTTTTCAAGATAACTGATATTATAAATTTCTCTTACAGATATGCTTTTGCCACTATTTAGGCTGATTAAAAATTTACTCTCAAATTTATTTGATAGGTTGATGATAGCTATCGCTCCAGCATCTTTTAGGCTTGTGATCTTGCCGCTTTGCATGACGCCGATATCATTGAAATTTAGCCCATTTAGCTGCGCATTATCCATCTTTTTTGCATCTAAATTTACGCTAGTTTTTAGCTCGCTTGGCGTATTTAGCTTGCCAGTGTCATTGTAAAGCTCATTTACGTCTAGCTCTCTGCCGCTATCAAATTTTAGTCTTATCGTGCCATCTTGATTTAGTTTCATAGCTATAACACTATCGCTATCTCGCAGTGCAGTTGCAGCTGTGGTTTCATTTATAGTAAAAGCCTTTTTTACCTTTTTTAGATTTGAGATGCTAAAATCAAGCCCAGTTGCTTGCTTAAATTCATTTTCCATTGCGATCATTTTGGCGGATTTTGTATCTTCAAGCTTTGATATGTAAGCGTCCGCGTTTTCGTCAAATTTCTTTAAATTTGCGCTAAGATTTTCTACCATTTTATTATGCGTATCAAGCTCAGCGTTGTAGTCACTATAAAATTTCATAAAACTATCTTTTTGAAATTTTGTATATGAGAAATTTTCATCTTTTTTGTGCTCTTTGCTTGGCTCAACAATAGGATTAAACTCGCTTAGTCTTGCAGTGTCATCAAAGCCTATTTTTGTGTAAGCGAAATTTTTAAAAGAGCTATCCTTGCCAAAGATATTATTGTGCCTTAGATCGACCCAGCCGTCATTTTGAGCATATTTTTTAAAGAAATTATTTATATCATTTTTGCCTATCTTTTCATATCTATTTTCGGCAGCAAACAAGGTATTTGGATCTGAGGCGTAGTAGGAGTGCCTGTGATCGATCTCTTTTGTATCTACGTAAAGATCAGGATCGTTTGTGATCGTCGCTTTGTGGTTTAGCTCTTCTCTTGTTATTTGATTGTGATTTACGACATTTGTGCTGATAAACTGCCTAAGATCAACTCTAGCCGTGACGTCACTTAAATTTGCTATTTTTTCATTTCCGTCTTTGTCGTATCCTCTTACTTTTAGCTTGTCAAAGAGCATATCTTTTTGATCTAGTGTGCCGTCATTATTGCTATCAAAGCTAAAAAGTGCGCTATTGTTTTCTAATTTTCCAATGCCTAGCTCGTCGTTATCTCCGTAAATATCTAAAAAGACTTCCACTTCGCCATAATTTGTCTTTAGTGTGTTTGAATAGGCGTAGTCGTTTAAATTTTTAAATTTTGTATTTTCTAAGTAGCCACTTTTTAATACAGGTAGCATGACAGCGTCATCTGTGGCGTTTATATTTTTAAAGTAGGTGTTTTTGCTAAAGCCATTAGAAGTTTCATCTGAGTAAATTTTGCTGTTGCTGTTTATTAAATTTTGCGTGTAATCTTTTAAAATTTCTTCTGCTTTTTGTATTGCTAGACGTTTGTTGTATTCTTTGATATCAGCCTCAGTTATGTAGATGGTATCTGTTTTATTTGCTTCATAAAGCTCGTTAAACTGGCTTAAATTTACTTTTGAACTATTTTGATCGCCATGATTTAAAAATCTTTTGGAGAGATTTTGCAAATCATCTAAATTTATAAAATCATACTTTTGCGGTGCAACATTCATCTAAAATCCTTTTAAAGATGTTGCAAATATATCGGCTAAATTTATAAAATGTTTAAGCTTATAATGGTGCCCGAGGTCGGACTCGAACCGACACAAGGTTGCCCTTATCAGATTTTGAGTCTGACGCGTCTACCAGTTTCACCACTCGGGCTAAGTTAAGATTGAGTTTTTAGATTTGTGAGAAGAAAGAAAAAGGGGAGACTTGCTCCCCGAAAAAGAAAATTATTTCTTTTTGCCTTTTTTAGCAGCACCAGCAGCAACTGCTTCTTTAAGTTTTTTGCCAACTTTGAATTTGACTGCTTTGCTAGCAGGAACGTCGATTACTTTCTTAGTTCCAGGAACTCTAGCTTTCCTTGCAGCTCTGTCAGCAGTACCGAAAGTACCAAAGCCTATAAAGCTAATTGTATCGCCTTTTTCAAGAACCGCTTGGATTGTCTCCAAAGTAGCATCAACAACTTTTAGAGTATCTTTTTTTGAAAGACCAGCCTTGTCGGCAACCGCTTGAATAAATTCAGCTTTTTTCATGAACCATCCTTTTAAGAAGTTATGCGGCAATTCTACACTCTTTTAAAAAAAAATACAATACTTTTTCCCTAAATTTAGCTCTTTTTTTGCATTTTTTTAGTAAAAAAGACCAAAATTTGAACTTTCACTCACAAATTTCAAACGTAAGCTCGTTTTTTAGCCCTATCTTTTTCATATCTACAAGCTTTAAATTTTCAAAATTTAGAGCCATTAGCTCATCTTTATTTGCCACTTTAGCATTTGCGATCTGGCGCAAAACCTCACCTCTATAAGCTTTTGCATGATGGCTTAGTATCTTTTTGTTTTTCAAGAAACAAAATGTCGTAAATTCTTTTTTTACTACATAAAATTTCTCATAAAATTTAGCTCTAAGATCTAAAATTTCATCATTTTCTAAAAAGCTATCGACTGCCTTGCTAAAATTTTGCTCATAAAATTTACAAATATCAAAGCCAGCTAACTTTTCGCCTTGCTTTAGTTTGTACTCAGCTATCTCATTTTTTGCTAAAATTGGCCCAAATAAATTTGAAAATATCAAAACATTATTATCTATATATTTTTGAGCATCGTCGCTTAGTCCGCGGTAGTTTAGGTGCTTATAGGCAACGCCGTCATATCTTAAGATAGCTTTTATACTGCCTTTTTTAGATGGACTTTCTCGCAGTTGCTCGCTATCTTCAAGCTCTTTTAGTCCAAAAAGTTTTTTTATCTCGTCTAAATTTGCACTTTTTAAAAACTCATCATATCTTTTTAAAATTTCAGCCCTTTGGCTAAAAAGCTCAGAAAATATCAAATTTTTACCATCAAATTTATCATTTGTATTTAGAGAAATTTTGCTTTCGCT
>NZ_CABPVA010000002.1:284486-290302 GCF_902460595.1 Campylobacter concisus | reverse complement strand
GCTTTCGCTTGGTGAGAAGAGTATTTTTAACGCCATTTTTCTTTCCTATTTTATATATGTAAATTTTGGCAGATTATACAATAAAACTTTTTTGCACTAAAAAAAATCAAATTTTCACCGATATATCACAAAGCGGAATTATTCTTGCTTAGAGTGAATAAAAATTTAGGGAAAAATTATGAGAATTACAAATCAACTACGTTTTAGTCAGACTTTGCACGACTATCAAAAAAATATGGTTGGCGTAAATAAAAGCTATCAGCAGCTTTCAAACGGACTTAAAATCCAAGATCCATACGACGGTGCTGCGGTTTATAACGATGCTATGAGGCTTGATTATGAAGCGACCACTCTCACTCAAGTGGCTGATGCTACCGGTAAGTCAGTAAATTTTGCGAAAAACACAGACAATGCGCTGAAAGAATTTGAAAAACAGCTTGAAAATTTTAAAACAAAAGTCGTTCAAGCAGCCAGTGACGTGCATAGCACAACATCTCTTGAAGCTTTGGCAAACGACCTTCAGGGCATCAAAAACCACCTTGTAAATATCGCAAATACCTCTATAAATGGTCAGTTTTTATTCTCAGGTAGTGCTGTGGATACTAAGCCGATCGATGGCTCAGGTAAATATCAAGGCAACCGCGACTATATGAAAACTTCAGCCGGTGCGCAGGTTGAGCTACCTTACAACATCCCGGGATTTGATCTATTTTTAGGAAAAGATGGCGACTACAACAAAATTTTAACAACAAACGTGATGCTAGCTGATCAAACTAGAACTGACATCGCTTATGCGCCAAAATATCTTGATGAAAATAGCAAGATAAAAAATATGATCGGTCTAAACTACGCAAGCGACTCAGTTGTGGGCAGTGATGGCTCTTATAAAGGTACGATCGAGCCAGATTTCGACTTTTTGGATACCTCAAATGTAAATTTCCCTGACACATACTTTTTCATGCAGGGCAAAAAGCCAGACGGCACGACATTTACGAGTAAATTTAAGATGAGTGCTGATACGTCAATGGCTGGTTTGATGGAGAAGATCGGTATGGAATTTGGCAACACAAAGACGACAAAAGTTGTCGATGTGAGCATAAATAACGACGGACAATTTAATATAAAAGACCTTACTAAAGGCAATCAAACTATAGACTTTCACATGGTTGCAGCTACTTCTGTGGCGGCAAATCGTGGTGCGATAGCTCCAAACAACACCCTTGATACGGTAAATTCGCTACAAAGCCTTGAAAATATGGCAAATGCTGTGCCAAAAACGGTTCATATAACTGAATTTACAAAGAGTAAATACCTTGATAAAGATGGAAATTTGACAAACGCATTTGACTATGACAAGGTTAGATTTGAGCGAAAAGACAATGAACTAATAGCAAATTTACCTCAAGTAGCTAGAAGAACGGGCGAGTTTGCAACTGATCAGACCAAGCTAAGTGAGGTTTCTGGCACAAAAGAGAGCTACAATAGAAATTTATACCCAAAAGATGTTGATGCAAGAAAAAGAGAGCTTTACAATATAGATAATCAAGAGATAGGTCTTCAAGTAAAATCAATCACCGGCACGACCTACGACATCAAGGTAAAAATGGGCGAAGCAGGTGGCGTAAATACACCAGTGCAGTTTCAAATAACATCAACAACAGCTGCTGGCGTGGTATCTCCAACTAGAAATTTGACCGTCTATAACTCAGATGAATTTGGCAGTTACAGAACCTATGCAAGCGACTTTACATATCGTCAGCTAATGGATATCGTAGCGATGGCTGCAAGCGATAATATCCCTGATCCTCAAAACGTAGAGAATGCAAACTTTGATACAGATATCGAAAAGGTAAGAAGAGATCAAAACTACAACGCCTATAAAGACGCTTTGTCAAAGACTAAAGGCGCAGTAGAGGTAAATTTAGACGATAAAGGCAGGATGGTTTTAACTGACAAGACAAAATCTGTCACAAATATAGAGCTAACCATGTATGACGCTAAAAATGGAGATATATTTGACGGAGATAGCACTGGCATGAACACAGCTGGCGCCGCAAGCCATCCTCAAGGCAAGGGCTCAGTATTTAGCTTTAACGAAAATAACGCTTTAACTATCGATGAGCCAAGCACAAGCGTCTTTCAAGACCTTGATGATATGATATTTGCCGTTAGAAATGGCTACTATAGAGCAGACGCTAACAATCACGACCCACGAAATACCGGCATGCAAGGCGCTTTAAAAAGGCTTGATCACTTGATAGATCACGCAAATAAAGAGCTTACAAAGATAGGCTCTCAAACAAAGCTACTAACTGCGACAAACCAACGTGCAGAGGTTATGAAAGTAAATGTGCTAACCGTTAAAAATGACGTCATAGACGCAGACTATGCAGAGTCATACCTTAAATTTACACAGCTTTCACTCTCATATCAAGCTACTCTTCAAGCAAGCGCTAAGATAAATCAACTAAGCTTGCTAAACTACCTAAACTAAAATGATAAATCAGCAGGCCTAGCTTGCTGATTTTTTAAAAATTAAACTCAAGCGTGCTATAATAAGCCTTTTTAACAAAAGGATCTAAAATTTTAAGACATATATTATTTACTATTTTTGTTTGTTTTTTTATATATTTTGGTATCGCTACGGCTGCTCCGACTGCTGATTTTGTAGGCTCTCTTGGACAAAGCCTTGGTGTTTTTAATATTAAATATTTTGGCCTTATAGCCTATGTTTATCCATTTTTACTTATCGTTCTAGGCTATTTTGTATATAAAAATTTTAAGAAATTTGACTTTGATTTTGCCCAGTTTGTGGTTGGGATTTTTCTATTTTTTATCGCATTTTTGATGTTTCAAGCACTAACCACTTCTGGAGCAAATAGCGGCGTGATAGGTGGTTTTATAGTCTCAGCTCTAAAAGAAGTCATCGGCGCTATCGGCACTGCGGTTGCTATACTTATGATATTTATCATCTCACTTGGACTTGCTTTTAGAGAAAATTTTATCATCGTTTTAAGAAAGGCTTTTGTAGATAAAGAGCCAAATGGCTATGAAGAAAAAAGCAAAAGCGTAAAAGAGGTAAGGGCAAGGCAGATACCAAAGATAGAGCGCAAAAAGCCAAAAGCCGACGAGATAAAAGAAGAAGAACTTATAGACGCTCAGGTGCTAAATGATGATGAGCCAAATTTAGAGGGCGAGCCAGAATTTGAACCAGAGCCAGAGATGGAGCCAGCACAAGAGAGCAGACCTGCAACTATAGGCGGGGTTGAAATTTTAAACGAAGTGGCTGAAAATAAAAAACTTCTTGATCAGATAGAGCGCGGCAAGGTCGAGAAGCCAAAAGACTTTGTCTTGCCGCCACTTAAATTTCTAAACGACCCTCCAAAGCGCTCACACAATATAAATGAAGCTGAGATCGACCAGCAAATTTCAAATTTACTCGATAAACTGCGTAAATTTAAGATAGATGGCGACGTGGTGCGAACTTATACTGGTCCTATCGTCACGACATTTGAGTTTCGCCCAGCCCCACACATCAAAGTGAGTAAAATCCTCACTTTGCAAGATGACCTAGCGATGGCGCTAAAGGCCCAAACTATCCGTATCCAAGCGCCGATCCCTGGCAAAGACGTCGTTGGCATCGAGGTGCCAAATCAAAATTTAGAGACGATCTATCTAAAAGAAATTTTAGAGAGCGAAGTCTTTAAAAACGCGAGCAGCCCGCTAACCATGGCTCTTGGCAAAGATATCGTGGGCGCTCCTTTTGTGACTGACCTCAAAAAGCTCCCGCATTTGCTAATCGCAGGTACAACTGGATCAGGCAAAAGTGTGGGCATAAATGCGATGCTTTTAAGCTTGCTTTATAGAAATAGCCCACAAACTTTGCGCCTAATGATGATCGATCCAAAGATGCTTGAATTTAGCATATATAACGACATCCCACACCTTTTGACGCCTGTTATCACAGAGGCTAAAAAGGCGATCACAGCGCTTTCAAACATGGTTGCTGAGATGGAGCGAAGATATAAGATAATGAGCCAAACTCGCACAAAAAATATAGAGAGTTACAACGAAAAGATGAAGAGCGAGGGCGGCGAGCAGTTTCCATATATCGTCGTGATCATCGATGAGCTGGCCGATCTTATGATGACTAGCGGCAAGGACGTGGAGCTTTATATAGGCCGTCTAGCGCAGATGGCAAGGGCTAGTGGCATACACTTGATAGTGGCGACCCAGCGCCCAAGTGTCGACGTCGTGACTGGCCTTATAAAGGCAAATTTACCAAGCAGGATAAGCTATAGAGTAGGGCAGAGGATCGATAGTAAGGTCATCTTAGATCAAATGGGAGCTGAGAGCTTGCTAGGACGCGGGGACATGCTATTTACACCTCCTGGAAGCCCTGGAGTGATCAGGCTGCATGCGCCATTTGCTAGTGAAAAAGAGATCGAGACGATCGTAAATTTCTTAAAAGAGCAACAAGATGTGATCTATGACGAGAAATTCTTAGCAGAAGAGGGCTCTAGTGCAGGTTCAGCCGCTGGAGTGCTAGGCGAAGAAGAGCTTGATGAGCTTTATGAAGAGGCAAAAGAGATCATCTTAAGCGAGCAAAAAACCTCGATCAGCTACCTACAAAGACGCCTAAAAATAGGCTACAACAAAGCTGCAAATATAATCGAACAGATGGAAAAAATGGGTGTTTTAAGCCCAGTTAATGCAAAAGGTCAGAGAGACATTTTGGTCTGAATTTATATAGCAATGTAAAGATAAAAGAATAAAAATGTTTAAATTTGGAACTATCATTTGTATCCTTTTTACGCTAAATTTCTGTTTTGCTAAAGATCTTAATACGAGTAATGTAGAGAAAAACTCAACATCTATGCTAAAAACTCTAAAACAGATGAACATACCTTTTTCTGGCGATGAGTATGAGATAGAGAATTTATCCAAGCTAGATGATAAGATGCTAGCGGCAGTGCAAACATCATTACCAAAACAAACTGCGCTATATGATGCCATCAAAGGTGATCTAAATAAAGATGGCATAGAGGATGTAGTTGTAGTAACTCAAGAAACATTTAAGGATAAATTTTTAACTTTTAGTGATAGTTGTGATGAGAGCACCAAAGACGATAAATGGTGCCAAATAGTAAATAAAAATCGTCGTGGTGTCGTAATCTTGCTCTCAAATGGTGATAAATATGAGGCTGTAGTAACTAAGAGAGATATATTTGAGAGTCCAAATGAAGATGGCGGAGCTTATTTTCCACCAGAGCTTGCAGTAGAGATAAAAAATAGTGAACTAAAATTTTTCTATAGTTATGGCAAGTACGGATACTGGGAATATGTTTTTGCGCTAGACGGAAAAGATTTTAGGCTTGTAAAGTATTTTAGTAGTGTTAATAATGGTCCTATGCCAGAGTATATAGTGCAAATGGACTTTGTAAATCATAGGCTAGAAAAAAGTGCAAATTTGCTATACCAGGGCAATGAAGAGTATAAGAGATACGAAGAGTGTATAGAAAAGTATAAATCTTTAAATGATGCACAAGAAAAGGATGATTATGATGGAGCATTTATTAGAAAATCTTACGAGCTAAAAATACAAGAAATTCTACTCTCAGAAGTTAAAAAGGTTGATTATATAGATGGTCGTTGGCTGGATAATTTACAAAATTCAAAGGAATTAGGAAAAATTTTGAAGATTGATTTTTGGAGTGAATATCCGGGCGATAATGAAGATGAACTTGTTAGATGTGTCGCGGATAAGATATAAAAAAGCCTTGTGCTGATTTAAATTTTTCTACTAAATTTAATTG
>NZ_CABPVA010000002.1:202452-284366 GCF_902460595.1 Campylobacter concisus | reverse complement strand
TTTAAAAATATTTAAACTCTTTATGAAACAAATTCGCATAACGTACTAATTGATACCTAAAAGAGCTATATCATAACTACAAAAAACATTGCTCTTGACGTTAACGAAATAAATTTGACATTTTTAATTAGCCTTATGATAATTGCAAAGACCTACCACTTGAAAAGTGTCCCATAACCCACCTAAATCACGATACAGCAAATCGTATGTGGTGGGCTGTGAGAAACCATCTTGGATATTTAGGGACTAGCAACACTCACGGTCTTTACGTATTACGCCATACAGTGGCTTCTAGGTTAGTGAGTTTGAAGGGATTTAATGCTCATAAACTGATGACTTTTATGGGTCATACAGATATTAAAAGTAGCTTGCATTACGTGCATCTAAATGTTGATGATATACGTGATGGTATGGGAGTTGGTGTTTAGTTAAAAGGTGGTAAAAGTCCTTGGTATTTGGTTGCGGAGGACGGATTTGAACCGCCGACCTTCGGGTTATGAGCCCGACGAGCTACCACTGCTCTACTCCGCGATAAGAGTTGTTTGGGATTTTTAAAAGTGGATGGGGTAAGAGGATTCGAACCTCTGAATGACTGGACCAAAACCAGTTGCCTTACCGCTTGGCGATACCCCAATGTTTTTAAGAGTTGTAATTATATAGACTTTAATGCCATTTGTCAAGGTTTTTTAAAAAAAATATGTAAATTTATTTTATTTTTCAAAGTAGCTTTTTAAAAATTTAAAAATAAATAAAATACCTTTATAGCATATAAAATTTAACTATAGCTTTTAAAACCCATGCGAAAATTTACATGGGTTTATCTAGTTTTTAACTCAAAAGCTCTTTTGCGATCATGCTTATGCGTTTTGCTTCAGCGCTCGCTCCGATCTCATCTTTTGCCATTTTCATCACAGCGCCTAAATTTTTACCAACCTTTTCAATTATGCTTTTGATCTTCTCTTTTAACTCATCATCGCTTAGCTGAGCTGGTAGATATGCCTTGATCAGCTCTATCTCGCTCTGCTCTTTTTTGGCTAGATCCTCTCTTGCTCCCTTTAGATAGAGCTCAACCGAGTCAGCTCTCTTTTTGATCTCTTTTTGAAGTAGCGGAAGCACGACCTCGTCGGTCATCTCGATCCTTTGATCGACTTCAACCTGCTTAAGTGCTGCATTTAGCGTCCTTAAAGTATCCCTTTTAAACTCATCTTTTACCTTCATAGCCTCTTTTATATCAGCTAAAATTTGCTCTCTTATGCTCATTTTCTCTCCTTTAAATTTTTGAAATCATAACTAAAATTTCGTGATAATTTCTTGAAATATGCCTTTTAAATAAGCCGCCCCAACGCCCTCTCTAAGCCCATCGTCTATTACTATAAATTTCGCTTCTTGCCCGCTTAAAAGCTCTTTTAAAAGCAGCGTTCCAGCGATGAGCGGATACTTTCTGCTTCTTCCAACCGCCAGGTCAGCGCTTTTGTCATCCATCTTTAAAAGCTCATTTACAAACCAAGTAAGATCATCATTTTTAAGCTCATATCCACTCACTTTTTTGGGATCGTAGCTTTCGTAGTTTAGCCCAAGCTTTAGCGCTGCGATAGTGGTCGGCACGCCAGAAGTTAGCACGATAAGTCTATTGTTAAGACTTGTTAAAAATTCCCTTGCCTCTTTTGTATAAATTTTTGCATTTTCTTGCATCAGATCAAGCGCTTTAAACCTCTCGTAAAAGGTGATGATGCCAAATTTAAAGCTTATAAATTTGCCATCGTCGCCTATCTCTGAGCTTGCACCGCCGATGTCGATGATGCTAAATTTATCATTTATGCCAAGCTTTCTTAAAGCATTTTGCACGCCTAAAAATGTAAGTTTTGCTTCAGATTGCCCGTCAATGATATGAAAATTTATGCCAAATTTCTCTCTTATCTCACTAAAAATTTCTTCGCTATTTGATGCTGCTCTAAAAGCTTCAGTTGCGACTGCCACACATTTAAATTTAGCAAAGTCAAATTTGCTTTTAGCCTCCACTATCGCTTCAAAAAGCCTATTTTTAGCCTCCAAACCTATCTTGCCACTTTCGTTTAAGCCCCTTGCAGCTCCAACTATTTTTTCATAAATTTGCTCGTTGCTAAAGCCATTTTGCACCTTTTTTATAAGCGCCACGCGAAAGGTGTTTGAGCCAAGATCGATCGCTATAACCAAAATTTATCCTTAATATTTTTGCCAAATTCTAACATATGATAATTTAGTATCATTTAAAGTGAGAAAATTCTAAAAACTTTAATAATTTTCAAGATATAATTTTGCCAAAAACTCTTACAAGGGGGCTTGATTGCTTCGAGATAACTTCTTGGCGTTAGTTATTTTTGCGATTTGCAGCGTTGGATTTTTCGTTTGGGGCTATCAATACATCCCGACAAATAACTACTTTTTATTCTTGATCGCTGGTATGTTTGGTCTTTTTATGGCGTTTAATATCGGCGGAAATGACGTTGCAAACAGCTTTGGCACAAGCGTTGGCGCAAAAACACTCACACTAAAACAAGCTCTTGTAATCGCAGCCATTTTTGAGCTTAGCGGCGCGATATTTGCAGGATCTGAGGTTACAAATACGATTAGAAACGAGATCGTGAAATTTCCAAGCGACATAAACCCGATGAAATTTGTAATCATTATGATCTCAGCCCTCCTAAGCTCAGGTCTTTGGCTATTTTATGCGTCCAAAAAAGGTCTGCCAGTCTCGACAACTCACTCGATAGTTGGTGGCATCGTTGGCGCAGGACTTGCCATGGGGTTTATGATAAAAGACCCTGAGCCATTTAATATGGTCTCTTGGGGCGAGATCGGCAGGATCGCCGTTAGTTGGGTCATCTCACCACTGCTTGGCGGCGTGATGTCTTACATCATATTTGGCTACGTAAAAAGCAAAATAATCGAGCCAACGCACGAGCTAAAGACAAATTTAAAAGCATTAAAAGCTGAGAGAAAAGCCTATAAAGAAAGCTTTATAAAAGCGCTTAAAACAAAGCCAGCTGAGGAGCAGATAGCCACTCTTTCAAAGATTGCAGTTATCGATGAGGACGAGATCGAAACCACTGAATACAGCGAGTACCGCTCAAAAATTCGCATCATGAAAGATAGCGAAAAAGAGATAGATACTTTTAAAGCGATGAAAAAGCACATCCCGATCATCGCTGGATTTGCCGCAATGGTCATCTCATCAATGATGCTTTTTAAAGGGCTTGAGCATATAAATTTAGCCTTTAGTATCATCCAAACAGTCTGGATCATCTTTGTCATCGGCGCTCTAGCGTATCTTGCAAGCCTTGCTATCATAAACGTCATGAGCAAAAACGATAGCGAAAAGAGCATCAGTAGAATTTTCTCATGGTTTCAAATTTTTACCGCTTCATCTTTTGCTTTTTCACATGGCGCGAACGACATCGCAAACGCAGTTGGACCATTTGCAGCCGTGCTTGACGTGCTAAAAACTGGCTCTATAAACGAAAGCTCACCCATACCAAGCATCGCAATGGTAACCTTTGGCATCTCGCTTGTTGTTGGACTTTGGTTTTTAGGCAAAGAAGTGATCACAACTATTGGCTCAAAACTGGCTGAAATTTTGCCGACGACTGGCTTTAGCGCGGAGCTTGCCTCAAGTATCGTAATACTTCTAGCTACAAAGCTTGGCATACCAGTAAGCTCTACGCATATCCTAATAGGCGCTGTTTTGGGCATTGGTATTGTAAATAAAAATGCAAACTGGAAAATGGTAAGACCTATCATCCTAGCTTGGCTCATCACGCTTCCTGCAGCTGCTATCTCATCGGCTATATTTTATTTTGCCCTTGCTAAATTTCTAGGCGTTTAGAAAAACACTTTGCTTGTAAATTTAAAATTTGCAAGCAAATCTCACTTAGACTAAAATTTGTAATTTTCGCAGACAAAAACTATCAGAAAAATAAAATTTTACTTACATTATTTAATAGATTAATTTATTAAAGATTAATCAATTTAGGCTAAAATACGACCATTTTAACAAAAGGACAGCTATGAAAAAAGATGTAAAAAAAGTTGTTTTAGCATACTCAGGCGGACTTGACACAAGTATTATTTTAAAGTGGCTTCAAGACGAATACAAATGCGAAGTAGTCACATTTACAGCTGATATCGGACAAGGCGAAGAGCTAGAGCCTGCACGCAAAAAAGCCCTAGCGCTTGGCGTAAAACCTGAAAACATTTTTATAGAAGATTTAAGAGAAGAATTTGTACGTGATTATGTATTTCCAATGTTTAGAGCAAACGCAGTCTATGAGGGCGAATATCTGCTTGGCACATCAATCGCGCGCCCGCTAATAGCAAAACGCCAAAGCGAGATCGCAAGACTTGTTGGCGCTGACGGCGTGAGCCACGGAGCAACAGGCAAAGGCAACGATCAAGTTCGCTTTGAGCTTGGCTACTACGCGCTTGGCGATAATCTAACTATAATTGCTCCATGGCGCGAGTGGGATCTAAACAGCCGTGAAAAACTTTTGGCATACGCTGAGAAAAACGGCATAGATATCACCAAAAAGCCAGGCAAGAGCCCATACTCAATGGACGCAAATTTACTTCACATAAGCTACGAAGGCTTAGTGCTTGAAGACCCGAGCCACGCACCAGAAGATGATATGTGGAGATGGTGCGTTGATCCTAAAAATGCCCCAGATAAGAGCGAGATCATCGAGATCGGCTACGAAAAAGGCGATCCAGTGAGCATAAATGGCAAAAAAATGAGCCCAGCTGAAATTTTGACCGAGCTAAACCGCCTTGGCGCAAAACACGGCATCGGCAGACTTGACATCGTAGAAAACCGCTCAGTTGGTATGAAGAGCCGCGGCTGCTATGAAACTCCGGGTGGAACGATAATGCTAAAAGCTCACAGAGCGATAGAGAGTATCACGCTTGACCGCGGTGCGGCTCACTTAAAAGATGAGATCATGCCAAAATATGCCGAACTAATTTATAATGGTTACTGGTGGTCACCTGAGCGAAATATGCTCCAAGCGCTCATCGACAAGAGCCAAGAGCACGTAAATGGCTCTGTTAAAGTTGAGCTTTATAAAGGCAATGTGACTATCCTTGATAGAAGCAGTAAAGATGATAATCTATTTAGCGAGGCATACTGCACGTTTGAAGAAGATAGTGTTTATGATCAAAAAGATGCAGCTGGATTTATCAAACTAAATGCACTTCGCTTTATAATCGCACGCAAAAATGGGCGAAAATTTGACTAACAATAAATTTTAAAAAGGACAAAAATGAAAGTATTATTAATAAAAGATGTAAAAGGTCTTGGAAAAGCTGGCGAGATAAAAGAGGTAAAAGACGGCTACGGCAACAACTTCTTGATCGGCAAAGGCTTTGCAAAAGCAGCCACTCCAGATGTGCTCCGCCAATACGAAGCGGCTCAAAAGAGAAAGGCTGAAGAGCTAAAATATGAGATCGCAAATTTAGAAAAACTAAAAGAAGAGCTTGCAAAAGTGACAGTCGTCGTCAAGAAAACTCTTGGCGCAAATGGTTCTCTTTTTGGCTCAGTTTCAAAAGAGGAGATCGCAGCAGAGCTTGAAAAGACGCATCATTTGGTAGTTGAGAAAAAGGCTATCGACCTAGACACGCACCTAAAAGCAGTTGGTCTTTATGATGTCTCTATAAAGCTTGGACACTCTATAAATGCGACCTTAAAGGTTGATGTGCAAGGAGAGTAGATGTTTCATGCGACAACCATCTTAGCCTACAAAGGCAAAAATAAAGCGGTCATCGGCGGTGATGGACAGGTGAGCTTTGGCAACACCGTCTTAAAAGGCAATGCCGTAAAAATCCGCAAAATTCACAACGGCAAAGTCCTAGCTGGCTTTGCTGGCAGCACTGCTGACGCGTTTAATCTCTTTGATATGTTTGAGAAAAATTTAGAACATACAAAGGGGGACTTGCTAAAGGCGGTGATAGAATTTAGCAAAGAGTGGCGCAAAGACAAGTATCTAAGAAAGCTCGAGGCGATGATGCTTGTGCTTGATAGGGATAAAATTTTCTTACTTAGTGGCACAGGAGATGTTGTTGAGCCAGAAGATGGCAAGATAGCAGCTATCGGAAGTGGCGGCAACTACGCACTTTCAGCGGCTCGTGCCCTAGATAAATTTGCCGATATCGACGAAGAGGAGCTAGTCAAAGAGAGTCTTAAGATCGCCGGCGAAATTTGTATCTATACAAATACAAACATCAAAACTTATGTTTTAGAATAAGAGAGAAAATGAACTTAACACCAAGAGAAATTGTTAAATTTTTAGATGACTATGTGATCGGACAAAAAGACGCCAAAAAGATCATAGCGATCGCACTTCGCAACAGGTATCGCCGTATGAAGCTTGAAAAGAGCTTGCAAGATGACATCATGCCAAAAAATATCTTGATGATCGGCTCAACTGGCGTTGGTAAAACCGAGATTGCAAGGCGACTTTCAAAGATGATGGGGTTGCCTTTTATAAAGGTCGAGGCTAGTAAATATACTGAGGTTGGCTTTGTTGGTCGTGACGTTGAGAGCATGGTAAGAGACCTTGCTATGGCGTCATATAATCTCGTAAAAAACGAGCAAAGCGAGAAAAATCAAGATAAGATAAATGCCTACATCGAAGAAAAGATCGTCTCAAAGCTACTTCCGCCACTTCCAAAAGGTGCGAGCGAAGAGAAGCAAGCAGAGTACGCAAAGAGCTATGAAAAAATGCTAAATAGGCTAAGAAACGGCGAGCTTGACGAACTAAGTATAGAGATAGAGGTGCAGCAAAACCCGCTTGAAGCTGGCTCAAACGTGCCACCTGATATGGCGCAGATGCAAGAGAGCTTTATAAAGATAATTGGCATCGGCGGTAAAAATATCAAAAAAGAGATGAAAGTAAAAGACGCTAAAAAAGCCCTTCAAAGTGAAGCAAATGATAAAATTTTGGACCTTGAGAGCGTAAAAACTGAGGCTTTAAGAAGAGCTGAAAACGAGGGCATCATCTTTATAGACGAGATCGATAAGGTTGCCGTTGGCTCAGGTAGCTCAAACAGGCAAGACCCAAGTAAAGAGGGCGTGCAAAGAGACTTGCTACCTATCGTTGAGGGCTCAAATGTTAATACCAAATTTGGAAATTTAAAGACAGATCATATTTTATTTATCGCAGCTGGCGCCTTTCACATAAGCAAACCAAGCGATCTCATCCCAGAGCTTCAAGGCCGTTTTCCACTAAGGGTCGAGCTTGATAGCCTTGATGAGGATGCGCTTTATCAAATTTTAACACAGCCAAAAAATTCGCTTTTAAAACAATATATCGCGCTTCTTTCAACTGAAAATGTCGAGCTAGAATTTGACGATGAAGCGATAAAAGAGATAGCTAGGATCGCTCATGCGGCAAATGAAAAGATGGAAGATATCGGCGCTAGACGCCTTCACACGGTGATCGAGCGCGTGATAGAAGATATCAGCTTTGAGGCTAGCGAAAAGAGTGGCGAGAAGATAAATGTGACAAAAGAGCTTGTAAAAGAGCGCCTAAAAGACGTGGTTGAAGACCAAGATCTAGCGAGGTACATACTTTGAAATCAGGCTTTGTTAGCATCATAGGACGCACAAATGCTGGCAAAAGCTCGTTTTTAAATGCCTTATTAAACGAAAAGATCGCCATTGTCTCGCACAAGCAAAATGCAACTCGCAGAAAGATAAATGGCATCGTGATGAATGGCGAAGATCAGATCATCTTTACCGACACGCCAGGACTTCACGAGAGCAACAAAGCGATAAATCAACTGCTAATCAGCCAAGCTATAAAATCGATGGGAGACTGCGATCTCATCGTATTTTTAGCGCCTATCCATGATGATACAAGCGACTATGAGAAATTTCTAGCTCTAAATCCAGAAAAACCGCATATCTTAGTGCTAACAAAAGTCGATGAGAGCTCAAATGCAAAAGTGCTTGAAAAGATCACTCAGTACCAGAAATTTCAAGATAAATTTGCAGCTTTGCTTACTTTTAGCACCAAGCAGCCTACATATAAAAAGCCGCTTCTTGATGAAATTTGCAAGCTTTTGCCAGAGCATGAGTACTTTTATGATCCAGAATTTCTTACGCCGACAAATGAGAAGGAAATTTTTAGAGAATTTATACTTGAAGCGATCTATGAAAATTTAAGCGACGAGATACCATATCTTAGTGATGCGATCATAAAAAGCGTAAAAGAAAAAACAGGTATAACTGAAATTTATGCGAGCATCATCACAGAGCGCGACATCCATAAAAGTATGATCATTGGAAAAAATGGTGAAACCATTAAACGAATAGGAATTTTTGCAAGAAAGTTAATACAAAATTTAACCAACACAAAGGTCTTTTTAAAGCTCGATGTAGTCGTTAAAAAAGGCTGGAGCAAAGAAGAAAAGAGCCTAAATCAGATAATCGGCTATTGATTTTTTATTTTAAAGATATTAAAATACCCAATATAAGCGTTTAGGAAGGTCTTTTGATTCATGATGAATATTAAAAAAAATAGTGAAATTTCTATAGTCGCACTAGATCCGTATGACTATAAAGGATTTCGTTATCACAACAGCAATGTAGAAGCTTTTAACTTTTCAAAAACAGTCAATAAACGCGACTTTTTCATCTCATACATAAAATTTAAAGACTTAAAAACAACAACTATTTTTATCCCTAGAAGCGTTGATAACGACACCCTTTACGAGGAGCTTTATTCAAAGGTCTATGCAGAGCTCTCACTTGATCCTGCGCTTGATAATAAGATATTCTTTTCAGAAGGCACTACAAAAGCTCAAGAGAGAATTTTTACTGTTTTTGCTATCACAAATGAAGATATAAATTCGACCTTTAAAGCAGTTGCAAAAAAGGTCCCATATATCGACTACCTTGCGCCTGAGCCTTTGATCTACTCTGCTATTTATAAAAAAGGCTTGCTGCCTAGCACACAAGCAGACTGCTTTATCGCGCTTAGAAAAGATGAATCATTTTTAAGTATATATTTAGATGGTGATTTTTTTACTGCAAGAGAAATTCGCTATAACCTAAACTATCTCAAAGATAAATTTTTAGAGCAAAGCGGCGACCGCCTAAGCGATGATAAATTTCTCGAAGTTTTATCTCAAAGAGGACTTGTAAATAAAGATGATGATGGCTTTAACTACGATCTAAACACAGTTTTTGAAGATTATATCTTTTACTTTAACGATATTTTAAACATTATAAATAGCCAAAATGGCATATCTATAAAGAAAATTTACATAGATTGCGACTATGAGATCAAAAATTTCGCAAATTTTATCTCAACCAAACTTGGTTTGGATGCAGAGTATATAAACATAAAAGTTGCGATAAACAACAAAAACTATACTATAAATGAGCGTTATAACGTTATGGCTTTATTTGGTAGATTTTATACCAAAGAGCCATTTTATGAAAATTTTAACCTCTCAAATATGCTTCGTCCAGATCCATTTGTCAAAAGAAAAAGTGGTAAATTTTTGCTCACTTGCGCTGCGGCATTTGCGCTAAGTATGTTATATCCAGCTTACAACTACATAGCTGGTCTTGTTTATGAAAAAGACAGCGCAAGACTAAATGACGAATATAGCGTCCTAAACGCCCAAGAGATGCAGATAAAAGAGACGCTAGCTAAAATTTCAAGAGAACAAGAGGCGGTAAAAGAACAGACTCAAAAAGAGAATGAAAAGCTAAATTTCAGAAAAGGTCTGCTTGCTGAGATCGAAAATAAAAAAGATAATTACGCTATGAAGGGTTTAAATCTTTTTAAAATTACCGATATTTTAAATCTAAACGCAGTTCATATCACAAACATCGTAAATAACGATAGAAATTTAACCATAACTGCGGTTAGTGATAATGAAAAAAGGATAACCCAGTTGATCAAAGATATCAGCAAAGATGAAAAATACTTGGTAAATACTAAAAAAATTCGCTCAGATGACGCTAAACACGAGTATGAAAGTAATATAAGCATAGAGATTAGACAATGAGACAAGATATTTTAAGCAAAATAGATCAATACTTTGATAGCAAAAAGCCAAACGAGACAAACCTTATTTTTCTTGGCTCAGCGCTTATCATAGCTTACCTTGTCTATATGCTATGCTTTGATCCTGCGCAAAATTTCTTTGATGAAAAGCTTGATAAACATACGAGAATTTCTACAAAGTTAGAAAACACCAGAAACTATCTAGCCTCAGTAAGCTCTCCTGATGGCGATAGAAATTTTAAGATAAATGAAGAAAATAGAAATTTAAGCAATCTAAAACTTCGCTACACGAATATTTTGAAATTTAATACCTATTTTGATTCAAAGCTTAAAGAGCTTTCTTTTTTGCTTTTTGACAATCAAAACTGGGCAAACTATATAGATAGTATCGTGCTTTTGGCAAAGCAAAATAATATAAAAATTTTAGAGCTTAAAAGCGATATAAAAGAGCCAAATTTCCAAAAGATAGAGCAAATTTTAAATATAGATGTCACTTGTCTTGGAAATTTTAAAGATATGCTTAGCTATATAAACGGACTTGAAGAGTCAAAACTCGTAGTAGATCTTCACAAAATGGATATAAATTCCACTCAAAAAGATCTAGGAGCTAAGCTCTCTATCTCTGTGTGGGGCATGAAGTACTGATGAAAAAATTTGGTTTATTTTTAATTTTATCTCTTGGTCTATTTGGCAGTGAGTTTGAAGGCGAGATGAAAAACTATGATGAAGTTTTTGTTAAGATAAAAGAGCAAAGAAAAGGGCTTAATGGTGGTGAAATTTCTAGTTTGCAAGATCCTTTTAAGCTAAATTTGCCAGTTGCTCCAAAAGGCGATCAAAACACTACAAAATACTCTTCTGCAAGGGGGTTTATGCTAAAGGCCATTTTGCTAAATAAAGCAAATATAAATGGCAAGTGGTATAAGGTGGGAGATATGATTGATGATTACAATATCACAAGTGTTTATGGCAGCAAGGTTATCATCATAAAAGATGATGAAAAACAAGAACTAACTCTTAAAAATGGAAGTAAAAATGTTGGTATCAAAATTAAGTAAATTTATTATAACTGTGGCGTTGGCTTCATTTTTAGCTACTCCTATAATGGCAAAACCAAGCACATGCTTGAGTAAAAATTTTAGTATGAAGATCACGGACGATATAAGTCTTGGAGATGTTTTAAACCAGCTCTCTGAAATGTGTGATTTTAGTATCGTTGCAAAAGATGCTTATAGCAAAAAAGAGCTCGATGATAAAGTATTTGGCGTAAATATAAGAAACATGAGCCTAAGCGAAGTCTTTGATCTACTTTTAAATGAGAAAAATTTAAGCTATGAGTTTTCAAATAATGTCTTAAAAATCTCATCGCTTCAAACAAAAATTTTTAAAATAGACTATATAACTTCTATCCGTGAAGGCACAGCCATTACAAAAGCTTCTGTTGATGCCTCTCCGTCAGAGGTAGGCAGTAGCTCAAGCAGTGATACTAGCTCAAATGATATAAAAAATGAAAACAACTTGATAAGAACAACTGAGAAATTTGACTTCTGGGAGAAGCTTGATGCTGAGCTAAAAGCTATCTTAAACAATAGCAGTGAGCACATCACAGCGCCAGATCCTATTATAAACCAAAATGCTGGACTTATCACGGTTACAGCTACCCCATCACAGCTAAAACGCGTTGAAAAATATATAGCTGAGATGCAAAGAAGGCTTAAAAAGCAAGTTATCATCGACGTTTCTATCATCGCAGTTGATCTAAACAATGAGTATAAACAAGGCGTTGATTGGAGTAAATTTGAGCTTGGATTTAACTCATATATAGGCAACCAAGGCTCTAGCACCGGCTCAAGTGCAAGCTGGACAAACAAGGGCAACAGCTTAAGCGATGGCTTTGGACGCACGTTAAACATCGCTGCAAATTTAAACTTTAGCCTTGATGGTATGATAAATTTCCTTGAAACAAATGGTAAAACAAAGGTTGTTTCAAGTCCAAAAGTAACCACTCTAAACAACCAACAAGCGCTAATCTCTGTGGGTGATAATATAAACTACCGCGTGATGGAAGAGACAGATAATGGTAGCAACAATAACAATAACAACAGGCTTACAACAACTTATAAACAATACTCTGTATTTATCGGTATCTTGTTAAATTTACTCCCAGAAGTCTCAGATAACAATAAGATCATGCTTCGCATCAACCCAAGCTTAAGTAGCTTCAAATACGCAGAAGACGATACAAGAGGTCAAAATACAACCATTAGAGAGATCGCCCCTGATACAGTTCAGAAAAAACTCTCAACCGTAGTTCAGGTAAATAGTGGCGATACGATCATACTTGGCGGACTTATCGGACAGACCAAAGATAAGCAAAACACAGCTGTGCCACTTCTAGCTGACATACCTTTGATAGGAAGTGTCTTTAAAAGCACAAGAGATGGCGTAAGAACTACTGAGCTTATCTTTGTCATCACGCCAAGAGTTGTTGATCTTGAAGATCCAAAACCAGTTCAGCAGTCGCTAAAAGATCTAGGATTTTCTAAATCGATCTATGAGTAACGAAAATATTTATACACATATAAAAGATGTTTTCATAGATGAAGACGAGAGTTTAAATTTCGTAAATTTAGACAACTCTATAAGCTGCTACAACAAGATAGTTTTAGCTCTAAAAAAGCCACTAAAGCTCATCTTGTTTTATGGTAAGCCAGGTAGCGGCAAGACCTTTTTACTAAACAAGATCGCAAATGATCTAAAAGAAGACAAAAGCCTCATCTTTTTTCCACATCCATTTTTTAGCGAGGCGACATTTATCGAGGCACTTTGTGAGCAAATTTATGGAAAAAAGCTTGAAGATATAAACAACTTTGAGAGCTTTATAAAATTTTATTCAAAAGACTTTAGCAGTAAAGATGAAATTTTAAAAAATCAAATGACGGTTATCCTAGATGAAGCGCAGCTCTATCCGACTGAGCTTATCGAGAAGATAAGGCTTATGGCTGACACTAGGATGTTTAAATTTCTCTTTACGATACATAAAACTGAAAATGAAGATATTTTGGCGAAAGATTATTTTCAGACTAGAATTTGGGAGAGCATCGAGCTAAGTAGTGCTGATGTAAATGAGATCATCATCTACTTGCAAAGAAAGCTTAGTCAAAAAAACTATGATAAATACCTTAAATTTGACAAAAAAGACTACGAGTGCGCCTACTCATTTTGCGGTGGAAATTTAAGAACGCTAAACAAGATCATGTATAAATTCTATGAAATTTGCGAATACTACGAGCAGTATCAGCCTTCAAAGCTTAGCGGAGATAAGGCAAATATCATGATACTTACCATGGCTGCACTTGATGCGGGGCTAATCGATGCTTGAGCCACAAGAAATTCAAAGACTAGAAAAGCTTTATGAGAGCTACAAGAAAAAAAATGGTGGCTTTTTGCATAAAATTTTTAATGCCAAAAACTCTAAAATTTTAATCATCGAGCTTTTGCTTATCATCATTTTGCTGGCTGCGTTGATAGTTCTAAGTTTAGAAAAAGCTCCAAGTCTTGCTAATAAAAGCGATAAAGTTTTAACCAAAAATGCAACCACAGTAAAAATGGTAGAAAAAAATGAGACAAATGTAAGCGTTCTTAGTGAGCTAAAGCAAAAGAGTGAGGTTGCTAAGGCTAAATTTGAAGAGGGTAAAAAACAAGATGAGCTAGCTGACAAGATAGCTAAAAAGCTTGAAGAGGTTGTAAAGATAAACGAGACAAACGATACTTCAAAAAATGACCCAAAAAGGCAAAGAAGCTCACAAGGTTGGCTTAAGCTAAGCATCCCTGATGAAGAGCCACTTACCGAACAAAATGGCATAAGCGTGCCACAAGATGAAGTGATAGATCTTGAGTCAAAGCCAGCTAGAAAGCGTGTAAATATACAAGTAACTTCAGCATCAAATGAAGAGAGCGTGCTAAGAGAGCAGTTTTTAAAAACCAATAATCCAACTATTGCACTTGAGCTTGCTAGATTAAATTTTAGAAACAATAATTTCAAAGAAGCTATAAAGTGGTCGCTTGCTGCGAACGATATAGATAATAGCTTAGAGGAGTCATGGATCATCTTTGCAAAGTCAAAATATAAGCTAAAACAAAGTGATGATGCCGTAAAAGCTCTAAGGGAGTATAATAAAAACTTAAACAAAGCTTCGATAAATGAGCTTATAAATAAGATAAAAAGTGGAACATTATGAAATTTTTTGCTATTTTTTTTGTTTTTGTTTGTGAAGTTTTTGCTGTTAGTCTGACTGAGATAAGAGATGACTTTAATAGCGCAAACTACGCAAAAGTCTGCAACCAAAAGGTTGAGGACTTTTTAAAAACACAAAATAACGAAGAGCAAATTTCTATGTTTGGCATCGCTTGCATAAAGATGAACGATCTAAACAGGCTAGCAACTCCGATTGATAAGCTAGTAAAGAGCGAAAAATCAAGAGAAAATGCTGCCTATTTTGCTGACATCTTGTTTAAGAAAAAGCTCTTATTTCACGCTATGATAGATGGCGTTGATATAAGCTATATCAGGCTTCCAAAGAGTGATTATATACTTTCATTTTTATTTGATAAATTTGTAAAAAAAGAGTATGTTGAAGAGCTTGGCACATTTATCTTTGAAGAGCCAAACTCTGACACGAGGTATGAGATCAGTCCGACAAATGGACAAATACCAAAGTTAGTGCTTAAAATTTTTAAAAATAACGACCTGAAATCACAAATAGAGTATAGATAATGAAAAATGTAGAAAATGTAATCTTAAAAAATATAGAACAAAACGGCAAACTAAGCACATCAGATATAGAAAAGATAAAGCAGATAAGCGAGCAAGAAGGCAAAGGTCTTGTTAAAATTTTAAGAGATGAAAATTTACTAAATGACGATGACTTTATGGAAATTTTGTCTGATATTTATAGGAGAGGGCATGTAAATATCGATGAAATTTCAAACGACCTTGAGCTTGATATCAAGGCTTTTGTTAAATTTATAAGTGAGAAATTTAAGGTTTTATACTTTGACCTTGATGATATCGACATCGACTACCGCATCAGCGAAAAACTAAGCACCGCTCAGCTAAAGACATATAGCGCGATCCCAGTAAAAGAAGATGAGATAAGCGTATATGTCGCTTTTAAAAATCCATTTGACGTTATGGCTCAAGATAAGGTGCAAAATTTATTTAATAGAAAACTGCTAAAAGTTGCCATCGCTCAGCCAACTCAGATAGAAAAATATATAAGCAAGCTAGCACTAAATGAGAGCATAAAAGATGTGATAATAGAGATCAGAAGAGAGCTTTCAAGCTCGGCTAGCCAAGGTCAAAACAGTGAAAACTCTGGAATTTTAAAGCTAATCGAGATCATCTTAAAAACATCTATCCAAAGCAGAGCCAGCGACATCCACATCGAGCCAACCGAGACAAACTGCATCGTAAGAAGCAGGATCGATGGCATGCTAAGTGAGACATTTATATTTGATAAAGATATCTATCCGCCGATGGTTAGCCGTATGAAGCTACTTTCAAACATGGACATCGCAGAGCGCCGCCGCCCACAAGATGGTAGATTTTCAGCTCAAATTTTAGACAAAGAGTATGATTTTCGTATCTCGACGCTACCTATATTAAATGGCGAAAGTATAGTTTTAAGAATTCTTGATAAGTCAAAGGTCATTATAAATTTAGAAGACCTCGGCATGCATCCTGACAACTTTTCTAAATTTAAAAAGAGCATGAAAGCACCTTATGGTATCATTTTAGTCACTGGTCCAACAGGTTCAGGTAAGACTACTACACTTTATGGTGCGCTAAATGATATAAAAAGTGTAAAAACTAAGATCATAACAGTTGAAGATCCAGTCGAATACCAGCTAAATATGATCCAACAAGTGCATGTAAATGAAAAGGCTGGACTTACCTTTGTTTCAGCGCTCCGTTCTATTTTGAGACAAGACCCTGATGTCATAATGATAGGCGAGATCAGGGATCAAGAGACGCTTCGCATAGCGATACAAGCGGCACTTACTGGTCACCTTGTCTTTTCTACACTTCACACAAATGACGCCATTAGCGCGCTTCCTCGTATGATAGATATGGGCATCGAGCCTTATCTAGTAAGTGGTGCGCTCGTTTGCATAGAGGCTCAAAGGCTTGTTAGAAAGCTCTGCCCACACTGCAAACAAAAGATCACTCTATCTCAAAAGGCATTTGACGAGGTTAAGAAATTTGTCCCTGAAAACTATCAGTTTTACAAAAGTGTCGGATGTCCGCAATGCTCGCAAACTGGGTATCTCGGACGTGAGATGATAAGTGAAATTTTACCTATTAGTGACCATATAGCAAGCATGGTCGCAAATGGCGCTTCTAAAGATGAGCTTAAAAGCGTAGCCTACGAAGAGGGTTTTATAGATATGTTTCATGATGGTGTCATAAGAGCGGCAAATGGCATAACTACGCTTGAAGAAGTTTATAGGGTTGCTAAGATATGAAATACTTTGAGGTTGAGTACATCCAAAACGGCAAACGCCATAAGATGAGCCTAAGAGCGAACAATAAAAGCGAGATCAAAGATAAAGCAAATGTTACTGGCATGATCGTAAAGATCAAGGAGACGCAAACTTCTAGCATAAATAACTTTGAAAATTTACAAAATGTGATCGCAAAGGCTTTTACTAGTCCAAAGGTCAAAATTCCAAATTTAGTTGCCACCATAAGACAGCTTAGCGTTATGACAAATGCTGGAATTTCTATCCACGATAGCATTAAAGAGGTTGCAAACTCCACCGAGGATAAGCGCCTGAAATTTATATTTCAAACGATAGATGAGGAGCTAAATCAAGGCTCAAGCCTCACAAATAGCATAGAAAATTTTAAAGAAGAGCTTGGCGACGTGACACTAGCGATGATAAGGCTTGGTGAGAGCACTGGTAATATGGCTGACGCGCTTGCAAAGCTCGCCTCTATCTTGCAAGAAGTCTGGGACAATCAGCAAAAATTTAAAAAAGCTATCCGCTACCCGATAACCGTCATCTGCGCGATCATCATAGCCTTTGTCATCCTTATGATACTTGTTGTGCCGCAGTTTAGAGAAATTTTTGAGCAGTTAAATGCAGAGCTACCACTGCCAACTAAAATTTTGCTAAATATCGAATACGTCATGACAAACTACGGCTTTTATATCCTTGGAGCACTTGCATTTATCGGATATTTGCTTAGAAAATACTACCTTGATAGTGAAGAATTTCAAGATAAGGTCGATAAATACCTTTTGAAAGTCTATCTCATTGGTAAGATCATATTTTATTCGAATATGAGCAGGTTTAACCTCATCTTTACAGAGCTTGTTCGAGCTGGTTTGCCTATAGCAGATGCCCTTGATACGGCTGTGATAACGGTCTCAAACAAGGATATCAAAAAGAAGCTAAGCGGCGTTAAGATACTCGTTGGTAGAGGCGTTAGCCTAACAGAGGCCTTTAGAGATACAAATTTATATGAAAATATGCTCATACAGATGATAAGCGCTGGCGAGCAAAGCGGTAGCTTGGATGATATGACCGGAAAAGTTACTGACTATTACAGGATGAAATTTAACGATATTATTGATAACATCTCAAACTATATCGAGCCTATCTTGCTCGTTTTTATAGCGGGCATGGTGCTTTTACTAGCTCTTGGTATATTTTTGCCGATGTGGGATCTATCAAAAGCCGTTAAAAACTAAAATAATTAAAATCTTAAAGGAGAGAAGATGTCTGAAAACAAAGAACACATGGTCGAAGAGAGCGCCTTTTTGGTCTCAAAGACTGACTTAAAAGGACGTATTACATATTGTAATGAGCCATTTTTAAAGATAGTTGGAGCTAAACAAGCTGAAGTCTTGGGTAAGCCTCACAACATCATAAGACACCCAGATATGCCAAGAGCTGTTTTCAAGCTACTTTGGGAGCGCATAAAAAATAAAGAAGAAATTTTTGCTTATGTTAAAAACAAAAGCTTTGATGGCGGGTACTACTGGGTCTTTGCAAATATCACAACTTCACTTGATGTGCAAAACAATCCAGTTGGCTACTACTCAGTTAGACGCAAGCCAAATCCAAAGGCGATTGAGATAATAGAGCCTATATATCAAAAGTTGTTATCGGTAGAAAAGAGCGGTGGCATGGATGCTTCGATGAAATTTTTAACTGAATTTTTAAAAGAAAAAAATATAAGTTATGATGAATTTATAAATAACCTACAAAGGCTATAATATGTTTGGAAAAAAACTTGACTCTATAAATGAAATTTTAAGCGTAGTAGGCTCAGCTAGAAATGGCATCTTAGAGCCTAGGATAGTAAATGTAAAAGAAAATGACCCACTTTATGAAGTAGCACTTGGTATAAATGACCTACTTGATCAAGTTGAGGCGCTCCAAAGAGAAATTTCAACCTCAATAGATGCTGCTCAAAGCGGACTAACATATAGAAATATCTTTACAGAGGGGTTTCGCGGTATATTTAAACAAAATGCCGTTTCTATGAGCAACGGCGTAACTGGTATAAAAGATAGTCACAAAAGTAAAGTAAGAGGTCTGCTTTCAAAAGAGCTTGACACACTTGGCAATGGCAACGACGGCATAGAAGATGTTAGAAACGATCTAAATGAGAGTATCAAAAACCTTAGCCAAATGGCACTCATGGCAAAAGATACGGCTAGAATCGCCGAGGATACGACGCAAAGCATCAATGAGCTAAGCGTAAATATGAGCTCACTTGAGGAGCTGATAGAGGGCTCAAGTCACGCCATAAGCACGCTAAATAGTAGAACAGACGATATCACTTCGGTTGTAAATTTGATAAAAGATATAGCTGAGCAGACAAATTTACTAGCTCTAAACGCAGCCATCGAGGCGGCACGCGCAGGCGAGCATGGACGTGGCTTTGCAGTTGTTGCTGATGAGGTTAGAAAATTAGCTGAAAATACCCAAAAAGCAACACACGAGATCGGCGTAAATATCCAAACACTTCAGCAAGAAGCCAAAGATATAGATGAAAATTCTAAAAAGATAGATGAAATTTCAAAGATCGCCACAGCAAATGTTGAAAATTTCAAACAAACTTTAGCTAGCTTTAACCAAAATGCAAAAGAGACAGCCCAAAGGTCAAAATATGTAGAAGATAAGACCTTTGGCATCATCGCAAAGATAGCTATCATTGTCTATAAAGTGGGCGTTTATTCAGACACTGTAAATGAGCAAGGTTACGGCGATGATATAGCAAAAGACGCAGATGATCTTGTAGCGTGGTATGAAAATGAGTGCGCAAAGAGCTTTAGTCACACTAAAATTTACGAAAAATCACGCCATTTAGTGGATGAGTTTAACAAAAACATCAAAGCCATCTTGACAGAAGCTGGCAAGGGCTATAACGAGAAAAATTTAAAACATTTTGTCACTGAGTTTAGAAAGCTTGAAGATCTTAGCAGAGAGATATTTAACTCATACAACGAAATGGTCGCTTCAAAATAACTTCAAATTTGCTAGACTCACTTTGGGTCTAGCTTCTCTTAGATTGATTTAAATTTATTTTCATAAATTTTTTTGTATTGTTATTTAAAATTATGATAATTAATATTGTTTTTATGCTTGCTTTGTTAAATTTGCGTTTCGCTTTCATTATCAAAAATTAAATTTAACAAAAGGATATCCGTGAATAGATCAAAATTTATTGCCATTTGCCTTAGTGCTTGTGTGGCAAATTCTCTCTATGCAGTAGAGAAAGAGAATAACGAAACCAAGCTAGATGGCGTCGTAGTAAGTGCGAGCGGCTTTTCGCAGCAGATAAAAGAAGCCCCTGCAAGCATCAGCGTGATAAGTGGCGATGAGCTAACAAAAGATAGCTTTACCTCACTTCACTCAATCGCGCAAAAAGTGCCAGGCGTAAATGTCGTTGGCGGCGAGGATGGTCCAGCTAGTGGTATCTCGATACGCGGCATGGAAAGCTCTCAAACGCTAGTTTTGATTGATGGCAAAAGAGTAAATTCAAGCAGTGCAAACCCAAAGGGCGGAGCAGGGGATATGAACTCAAATTTCATCCCACCAGCTGAAGCGATCGAGCGTATAGAGGTCATCCGTGGCCCTATGAGTTCGCTTTATGGTAGCGACGCGGTTGGAGGCGTTATAAATATCATTACCAAAAAGGATTTTTCAAAATTTAGTGGTAACGTCGGCATCTCAACTACGATAAATGCGCATAAAGGCATAGGTGATGGCAGGCAGGGCGACTTTTATCTAAATTTACCTCTTTATAAAGAGCTTTTTGCGCTTCAGCTTTGGGGATATAAAAAGCTAAGAGATGAGGATAATTACAAAGGCGGCTATCAAAAGAGCGATAAGAGAAATTTAAGCGCAAAGCTTTGGATCACGCCAGATGAGCACAATAAATTTTTCATCCTTGGCTCAAGTGAAAAACACGACTACTCGCGAACCGTCGGCAAAACAGCTACCATAAAAACAAATAAGTTTTTAAACGCCTATGACTACGAGAAAAAGAGCTATGGCGTGGGCTATCTTGGCGAATTTGATAGTCTAAATGCCGATATCAGCTACATTTATGATGAGACGCAAAGAACGAGCCTTTTTGATAAATTTATACCAGCAAAAGCCAAAAATCACAACTTCAACTCTAAATTTACAACCTTTTTTGGCGCGCACACTCTAACTTTTGGCTATGACTTTAGCAAGCAAAATGTAGGCACGACCTTCATCGTCTCAAACGCTTCAAGAAACGGCTTAAAAGATCCAAAGACCTACTCGATGAGCGAGCATGCGGGATTTATCGAGGATGAGTGGCAAATTTTAGATGAGAAGCTATTTTTAACGCTTGGCTCAAGGCTCACGCACAATGAATTTTTTGGCAACCACCTCTCGCCAAGAGCCTACCTAGTCTATAACGCCACAGATACGTTAAGCTTAAAAGGCGGCGTAGCAACTGGCTATAAAACCCCTGATGTCAATCAAATTTCCCCAGAAGTAGGCACTATCCAAAATGGTTGGAAAATAGTTGATTTTGGCAACAAAGATCTAAAGCCAGAAAAGAGCACGACTTATGAAGTTGGGGCATATTATGACAATCAGGCTGATTTTAGAGGCTCGGTGACGCTTTTTAGAAATGAATTTAAAGATAAGATCCTAGATACCGACGGCAGTAAAAGAGTAAATGGAATTCCAGCTTTTGGCACTTGCACAAATGCACCAGACGTTACTTGCCCTGGCTGGGGAACCTACTTTAACATCGAGGGTGCGACCGTTTGGGGCGTGGAGCTAAGTGGCGACTATGACATCCTTTCAAATCTAAATTTAAGCTCAAACTACACCTATAACAAATCAAAGATAAAAACTGGTGATCCAACTATAAACACGCCAAGAGGCCCTATGAAATTTAGCCAAACAGGGCTTAACAGACTTGATGGCAAAAGCCTAACAGCAACGCCAGAGCACACACTTCACGCCACGCTTACATATAAGCCTGTAAAAAGCGTTAAGACATTTTTTGGCGCAAACTATGAGAGTAAGCTAACAAGCGTAAATTTTGGTGCTGGCAACAGCGTAAGAGAGAACACAAAAGACCTACTCACCTTTGATACGGGCGTCAGCTGGGACGCAAACAAGCACCTAACGCTTAGCCTAAATGCCTACAACATCTTTGATAAAGTAAGATACGATGAGGCGTTAGCAGACGACGGCAACTACTACTGGTATCCGCAAGAGGGCAGGAGATTTTGGTTTAAGGTCGCTGCAAAATGGTAAGAGCCTTTAAATTTTTGCTTTTTACGCTTGGCGTGACGCAAACTTTGCACGCAGGACCTAGCCAAACGCCTGAGCCACTTAGCCAAAAAGCTGCTAGTAAATTTGAAATTTCAACCTTTAAAATGAGCGCAAATGATGAAATTTATAAAATTTTCACAGCCAAGCTAAAGGGGCAAGATGAGTTTAAAAACGTGCTTTTCTTGCTTGACGCAAATGCCCAGTTTAACATGCTCTTAAATGAATTTGATGGCAAGGCTGCCCCGCTAATAATAGGCATAGGATATGACAGCGACAAAAGCTACGAGGTAGAAAAACGCACAAGAGATCTCACGCCAAAGGCGAAGGGCGAGGAGTTTAGCAAGAGTGGTGGCGCTGATGCGTTTTACCACTTTTTAACTAGAAATTTAGTGCCGCTAATTGATGAGAAATTTAACGTGCAAAGCAGCCAAAAGAGCCTTTATGGACACTCTTTTGGCGGCCTTTTTACGCTCTATGCGATGCTTAAAAATGAGGGCGTATTTTCAAATTTCTTTATCGCTTCGCCATCTCTTTGGTGGGGCGAGTCTGAAATTTTAAAGCAAAACGTGAGTGAGGGTAAATTTAAAGAGAAAATAAAGGCTAAATTTGTCTTTCTTAGCGTTGGCGAGCTTGAAAAGAGAAAGGGCAAAACAGACAAAGCTGGCATTTTAAAGGCGAGCGATCTAGCCCAAATTTTAAAGCAAAGTGGCGTAAATTATCACTTTGAGCTTTTTAAAAATGAGACGCACGGCAGCGTCATACCTCTAAATTTAAAAGAGCTTTTAAAATATCTGAAGGATTAAAAATTTAAGGCTATTTTTGTTAAAATCCGCCGCATGAGAGTAGATAAATTTTTAAACGTAGTAAATATCACCAAAAGGCGTGCCGTTAGCGAAGATATGTGCAAAAGCGGCGTTGTGAGCATCAACGGCGTGCAGGCAAAAGCGGCAAAAGATGTAAAGATCGGCGATGTTATCACTATCAAATTTCTAACACGTGAGGCGAGATACGAGGTGCTAGCGATCCCAACTACAAAAAGCATACCAAAAAGCGCTCAAAGCGAATATGTAAAAGAGCTTTGATGGTTTTTGAGCTTTTGGAAAATGAGCTTAACGAGCTTGTGCGGGTGCTGCCAAAAAGTGGCGTGGTGCTACTAAGTGGCGATCTAGCAAGTGGAAAAACGACGCTTGTAAAGGCGATCATCAAGGCTCATGGCATAGAAGAGAGCGTGACATCGCCGACATTTTCTTTGATGCAAATTTATGGTAAAGATATCTACCACTACGACATTTACCAGATCGGTTTTGATGGGATGGCAAAAAATGGCCTTTTTGAAAATTTATTTGAAGATGGGCTTCATCTGGTAGAGTGGGGCGATGAAAATTTAGAAAAAGCTCTAAAGAAAAACGGCGAGAGCTATACATTAGTAAAAATTTCTCCTAGCAAAAATGGCAGAAAATACGAGGTTATAAGTGCATAAACTAGAAGTAAAAGATCTAAAAAAGACGATTAAGAAAAGTGAGATCATAAAAGGCATATCTTTAGAGGTAAATAGCGGCGAAGTCGTGGGGCTTCTTGGGCCAAATGGCGCTGGAAAGACGACCACTTTTTATATGATCTGCGGGCTCATCTCGCCAACTAGCGGAGATGTCTTTTTAAACGATGAAAAGATCACAAATGTCCCGCTTCATAAAAGAGCGCACCTTGGTATTGGCTATTTGCCGCAAGAGTCAAGCATATTTAAAGAGCTAAGCGTAGAAGAAAATTTACTCCTTGGCGCTGAAATTTTAAATCAAAGCAAAGAAGATATCTCTAAAAGAGTAAATGAGATGCTAAATATGCTAAATATCGAGCCTATCCGCCTAAGAAAGGGCGTTAGCCTAAGTGGTGGCGAGCGCAGACGCTGTGAGATCGCTAGAAGCCTCATCATAAAGCCAAAATTTTTACTGCTCGATGAGCCATTTGCAGGCGTCGATCCTATCGCAGTTAGCGACATACAAAGCATCGTTAGAGACCTTAAAAAGCTAGGTATCGGCGTTTTGATAACAGACCACAACGTCCGTGAGACGCTAGCCATTTGCGACAGAGCCTACGTCATCAAAGATGGCTCGCTGCTAGCAAGCGGCAGTGCGAGCGAAGTAGCAAACAATAAGCTCGTTAGAACGCACTATCTTGGCGAAGAATTTAAGCTACTTGAGTAGATGATGCTAAGGCAAAAGCAAACTTTAGCGCCAAAGATCAAACTAAACCAAACGCTGCGAAGCTGGCTTCCTATCCTTCAAAGCGGGCTTGATGAGCTAAAAGAGACGCTTGAGCCTTTTATAAAAGAGAACCCATTTGCCACGATCGAACATAAAACTTTAGAAAAAAGCGAAAAAAAACGAAATTTTTTCGAGCAGGTCAGTAAAAATTCAGTAAGTGAGAGCATCGAGGCTTTAAGCATATATAAAGAAAGCCTTTATGAAAAGCTTATTAGTCAGATAAATCCCCCACTTTTCCCCACGCAAAAGTCCCAAGATATCGCATATAAGATCATCGAGTGTTTAGATGACGAGGGCTATTTTTCTTATGATGATGAAATTTTTGTTGGTTTTTGCGAGAGCGAAGTGGAGCGAGTAAGGGCTAGATTTGCCTACCTTGAGCCCTGTGGCGTGGGTGCAAAGGATCTCAAAGAGAGCTTTTTGTTTCAGCTTGGCGAGGCAGAGGCGAGTGAAGAGATCGTAGAGTGCGCGAAAAAGATCATCTTAAATTTTGAAAATATAGAAAAGCTTAGAAAGCTTAAATTTTACGACGACGCGCTAAAGATCATAAAAAAATTTAAAAATCCACCGGCCATTGAGTATCTTGAAGACGAAAAAGAGGCGGTACCTGACATCTTCGTGCTAAGCACTAGTAGTGGCATAAGCGTGCAGATAAATGACGACTATTATCCTGAAATTTTGGTCGATACTGAGGGGCTAGACGAGAAAGAGGCCTTTGTCAGCTCACGCATAAAAGAGGCAAGCGAGCTCATAGACGCCCTTGAGATGAGAAAATCAACGCTTTATAAGATAGGGCTTATGATAGTTGAGTATCAGTACGACTACTTTTTGGGTGGCGACATAAAGCCTATGAAGCTAAAAGACCTAGCAGACGAGCTAGGACGCAATCCTTCAACCATCTCAAGAGCCATCGCAAACAAATATCTAAGCTCTCCAAGAGGCACGGTCGCGCTTAAAAATTTCTTTGCAACTGGCTTTGATGAAGAGACTTCAAACGCTGCGATAAAGGAATTTTTGCTAGAGCTTATCAAAAATGAAGACCACAAAAAGCCTCTTTCTGATCTAAAAATTCAAGAGCTCATCCAAGCTAAATTTAACATCCAAATCGTTCGCCGAACCATCACCAAATACCGCAAAATTCTAAACATCGGCAGCTCAAGCCAGCGAAAAAAGATCTATCAGATAAACGGCTAGCTACCACTCATTTATGGCAAAAAGAGTGGCTTTATGCATCTGCGTAAAAAGCTCTGCACTAAGCTCATCGTACTCTTTATCACGCTTTTTACGCTTCGCCCAGCCTGCTGCGTCGTCGTTCCATGAGCCCATACCACCAAAGACATCAGCTGCACTTGCCGCATTAAAAAGAGCCAAATTTAGCTTTGGCATAAGTGGAGCGTTTAGGATATTTTGCTCTATCTTTTCTGGCTCGTTTAGCGCTTTTAGCCCTTCCCTAAAGCAATCGCCAAAATTCTCACACTCTATCTCATCTGCAAATTTAGCGATTTTTGTGAGAAGATACTTAAATTCCAAAGTGTTATCACTAAATTTTTGAATCTCTAGCATGCCATCTAGACTAAATTCTTTATAGACTATATCCCAGCCCTTTTTGTCTTCTTCAAAGCTCCAGTGAGGCACGAGATAGCTCATTTTATCTTTATAAATGCAAAGAATAGACTTGTAGCTTACGTTTGAAAAGCCTTGCAGCGAGCGCTCCTCTGAAGAGACCGTCAAATTTGTGGCATATCTCACGTCGCTTAGCCCAAGCTTTAAGGCGTGCTTAAACCACTCATTTATGCTAGCTTGCTCTCTTTTTTCTGGCTCATCACCTAAGGTAAAGTCAAAAACTAGGCTTTTTATATATTTTTCGCTTTTGTAGTTTAGCTCTAAATTTGACTTTAATGCTTGCTTTATAGAGGCTACGATAATGCAAGAGTTAAAAACTTCACCATTCATTTTTGCTCCTTTTTTGAGATATTTTATTAAAAGAAGTATAAATATCTTTTTAAGAATTGCAAGCGAAAACTTCAGCTTTTTATAGTAAAATAGCCAAAAATTTCAAAGAGGCAAAATGGATTTTAATGAGATTGAAAAGCTGATAAATACGCTTAAGAAAAACTTGGAAGTTATCGAAAACAACGGCGTTGTCGAGCCTGAGACAAAGATCGATGCGCTTACTTTTAATAAAAATGTCGAAGAGATCAAAAAAAGACTTTATAACACAACAGACGAGGGCAGTTTTTTTAAAAACGTCTTTAATACTGAAGATTACTACGAAAACATTAGCTCATACCTCGAGCAGACAAACAAGAGCCTATACTACAAGATAGAAAAGGCTGGAGTGAGCCTAAAGGCTAATCAAAATTTACAAGAGAGCCTGACAAACATCTCAAACATTATGCAGGTCTTAGTCGCTGAGTATCAGATACAAAATAAAAAAAAGAAAAAGAGTATTTTCTCAAGAAGTGGCGATACAGCGATGATAAGAGGGCTACTTGCCGAGCTTATGGAGCTACAAAATAGGATGAATAAAATTTTACATCTCGACTCTCAAATCGTCTCAAACGTCGTTTTGGAAAATTTTAAAACTATCTACACATTTTTTTATAACTGCATAAGGGTTGCCAAACAAAGGGGTGATGAGCTACTTTTGGTTGAGATTGCAGGCATCACAGATAGGATCATCGAGATGATAAGACCTGTGCTTTCAGGCAAGAGCTTAAAGACAAACGAGCTTATCTATCACTACCTCATTTACGAGCTACGAGAGCTAAAAGCCTACGCCATAGGCGAGGATCTAGCTTAAAATTTTATCCATTATCTCTTTTGCCCCATTTGGCAAAAGGATCTCTTTTAGGGCTTTGCTGCTTTTGTTTAGATCAAAGCTCTCGATCATTTTTATGACTTCATCTTTGTCTAAATTTTCACCATTTTGCAGGCAAATTTCAGCTATGCCTTTATCTTTTAGAAATTTAGCATTATAAAATTGGTGGTTGCCAGCAGCATAAGGAAATGGCACAAAGATAGAAGGCAGGGCATTTGCACAAAGCTCCCAAAGTGAGCTAGCACCAGCTCTTGATATGGCAAGATCAGCCTCGCTCATCTTCTTTTCTATCTCTTTGCTAAAGTCAAAAATTTCTAAATTTGCTTCGCTAAAGCCAAACTCATCATATCTTTTTTCAAGCTCATCAAGGGCGTTTTTGCCGCATTGATGAATGATCTTTATCCCTTTTTCTTTAAGATATGGGGCTAAATTTATAGCCAGCTCGTTTATCGCCTTTGCACCTTGCGAACCACCTAAAAAGAGTATAGTTTTTAGCTGGTCTCTTATTCTTTGGCTTTCAAAAAATTTATTTGCCACTGGGTAAGGGCAGGGCGAGAGCTCATCATAAGAGCTAAAAAAGCCCTTTGCACACGGCTTTAAAATTTTATTTAGCTTTCCAGTTACGGCATTTTGCTCATGGATGAAAAGTGGTGTTTTTGAGATGATGGCTGCTATGGCTGCTGGGGCTGCTGAGTAGCCTCCCACGCTGATGACTGCTTTTACGCCATTTTCTTTAAAAATTTGCCTGCTCTTTAAAGCTAGGCTTATGATGTTTGTTAGTGATTTTAGCTTGGCAAGACCTCTTTTATTTACGACGCCACTGCTTGGTAAAAAGAATTTCTTTGCAAATTTATCATCATTTTCAAACCAAAATTTATCCTGACCGCTAGTTGAACCGATGAAGATAGGCTTTACGCCTCTCTCATTTAGCTCTTCACAAAAGCTTCTAGCGATCGCTAAATGTCCGCCAGTGCCACCACCACAAATAACTATCATAGTTTTGCCTTTTTACTAACCATCAAGACCATGCCGATGCCGATGCATATAGCAAGCACGGAGCTACCGCCATAGCTCAAAAATGGCACAGCGATGCCTTTTATCGGCGTGATCGATGTGATGCCGTAGCTATTCATCAAAAATGAAAATGACAAGATAAGCCCGATACCAAGCGAGAATAGGTGATAGACCTTGTTTTCGCTCCTAGCTGAAATTCTAAATATCCTATAAAGTAGAGTTATAAAGATCGCTGTGATGCATAAAATGCCAAAAACACCGACCTCTTCAGCTATGCCAGCTAGCACAAAGTCCGTATGCACCTCGCTTAAAAAGCCAAGCTTAAATATCCCAGCTCCAAGTCCCTCTCCAAAAAACTCGCCATGCTTGATCGCATTTAGTGAGTGAGAAATTTGATATGGCTCTGGTGCGTCTGCCACCCTAAGCACGTTTGCCACGCTATCTGGCAAGAAAGAGAGAACCATGTTTTGTATCGTGCCCCACCATGATTTTATACGTAAAATTCTGTGCTCTGAGCTAACTATCGCCACCGTCATGACAAAGGCAGCGCCCAAGATACCGATACCAAAGAGCCTAACGCTAGCCCCTGCAAAAAGCGCCATCGTCACAAAAGTAAGTGCCAAAACCACCACCTGTCCAAGATCATTTTGTAAAATAGCGATCAAAACAATGGCTACACAAAAAAGAATTAAATATGGAAAAAGTATCTTGATCTCATCCATCAAAGTTCTCTTGCCATCGCTAAATTTTCTAGTAAAACTCCATGCCAAAAAAAAGACAAAACCAACTTTGAAAAACTCAACAGGCGCAAGCGAAAAGCCTGGCAGTCTGATCCAGCGTCTTGCACCGCCAGCATCAGTCACCATAGAAGCTGGCAAGGCATGCATAAGTATCATAGCGATGATGCAAAAGCCAAAAAGGCTAAACCCTATCCAGTTAAGCGCTTTGTCGGGATTGAGCCTTGAGAGCCACCACATGAGAAAAATTCCTATACAGCCGACTGCAAACTGGCGGATGAAAAAGTGAAATTCGTCGTAGTTAAAAAATAAAACTGTAAAAACTGGCAAAGATAGTGAGAAAATAATACTTATGGCGATCAAAGTCGCGCAAAGATAGAAAATAACCTTATCAACTGCCAAATTTAGCTCCAACTTTAAAATGAGCCAAAGTATAATAAAAAACGGCTTACAAAGATATTATTTGCTATAATTGCAGGCTTTAAGGATGGGTATGAAGATAGGTATATTTGACTCGGGGCTTGGCGGACTTAGCGTCTTAAACGAAGCTTTAAGTAAGCTTAGCGAGCATGAATTTTTATATTACGCAGACGTGAAAAATGTCCCATATGGACAAAAGAGCAGGGATGATATCTTAAAATTTAGCTTTGACGCGGTGAAATTTCTTGTTAAAAATGGCGCAGAAGCTATCGTGATAGCTTGTAACACTGCAACAAGCGTAGCGATAAAAGAGCTTAGAGCAAATTTAAGCGTGCCGATCATCGGCATGGAGCCAGCTGTAAAAAAAGCTCACGATCTAAGCCACGATGATACCCTAAAAACGCTTGTCATTGCCACTCCAGTCACCGTAAATGGCGCAAAACTAAAAGAGCTGATCACAAATTTAAACGCAAAAGATAAAACCGAACTGTTAGCTCTGCCTAGGCTTGTAAATTTCGCTGAAAAGGCTGAGTTTGAGAGCGGAAACGTGAAGTCATATCTAAAAGAAGAGCTAGCTAAATTTGATCTAAGTAAATTTGACTTTTTGGTGCTTGGCTGCACGCATTTTAACTATTTTAAAGATAGCTTAAGAGAAATTTTACCCCAAAATGTAAGCATAATAGACGGCAACGAAGGGACGATAAAGCGCCTTATAAGCGAGCTTGAACTTAAAATTTCAAGTGTAAAATTAACTCCAAATGTGAAATTTTTCTACTCAGGTGACGAGGTTTGCGAGCAAAGCGAGCTAGAGAAAATTTCAAGAAATTTAGCTAGATTAGAAAAAATGAGAGCGATTAGCTAGGCTAAATTTAGCTAAAAATTTGAGCCAAATTTAGCAAAATACATTAAATTTTACATATTTTTATATGTATTATTTCTTTCTTTGCTTTACTATATAGATAACACTTATGATCGCAACCACCGCCAAAAGAGCGATCGTTATTGTTAAAAGTGTTTGTTTGTTAGGATTTGAGCCTAGAAAGTAGCCAACTCCAAGCAAAACCGCGCACCAAATCCCAGCACCAAGTGTGGTAAATAAGCAAAATCTAAAAATGTTCATCTTAGCAAGCCCAGCTGGCAGGCTGATGTATTGACGAATTCCAGGGATGAGGCGTGAGTTGAAGGTCGAAATTTCGCCGTGTTTATTGAAAAATGCTTCAAATTTATCCATCTTTTCGTGAGTGATGCCTATAAATTTGCCATATTTTAAGATGATCTCGCGTCCAAAAAAGTAGCAAAGATAGTAGTTAAAAATGGCTCCAAGCAAGCTGCCAAGCGTACCTGAGATAAAAGCAAGCGCTAGGCTCATCTCGCCTTTGTGAGCTAGATATCCAGCTGGTATCATCGCCACTTCGCTTGGAAATGGAAAAAATGAGCTCTCCAAAAACATCATCACAAATATGCCAGCATACCCCCAGCTGCTCACGCTTGAAACGATAAAGTCAATAATGTCATGTAGCATTTTTACTCCGAAATTTATCTTAAAATGAGGCATTGTAGCAAAGCTTTATTTACTAATAGTAACTAACAAAAGCGATAAATTTAAAAAAAGATAGTTAAAACGAAAAGCTATAAGGTTTAAATTTAAAGGTAAAAGTAGGGCGAAAGCTCGCCCAGTTTTTAAAATGCAGGTATGACCTCGCCTTTGTAGCGAGTGATGATGAAATTTTTAGTATCAGGGCTAAGTACCGCATCGACTAAAGCTTTGATCTTAGGATTGTTCTCGTTGCCAGCTCTTGTGACGATGATGTTTGCATAAGGGCTGTTGGCGTCTTCAAGTAAAAGTGCATCTTTTGCCACACTCATGCCAAGATCAAGGACGAAATTTGTGCTAATAGCAGCGATATCGACATCATCAAGTGTCCTTGGGATCTGAGCACCTTCTAGCTCGACAAATTGTAAATTTTTAGGATTTTTAGTTATGTCATTTACAGTTGCAACTTTTACGTTTTTGTCGATCTCTATAAGACCAGCTTTTTCTAAAATTCTAAGCGCTCTATTGCCATTTGACGGATCATAAGCGATCGCAACTTTTGAGCCATCTTTTAGCTCTTTGATATCTTTGATCTTTTTAGAGTAAAAACCAAGTGGTTCGACATGCACGCTCGCAACGCTTACAAGATGCAGGCCTCTAGCCTTGTTTTGCTCCTCAAGATATGGCAAATGCTGAAAGAAATTTGCGTCTAAGCTGCCATCTTCTGTGGCGACATTTGGTATCGAATAGTCTGAAATTTCAGAGATAACTAGGTCGTAGCCTTTATCTTTTAGCTTTGGTTTTACAAATTCTAAAATTTCAGCGTGTGGCACTGGCGAGACGCCAACAGTGATAGTGTGGTCTTTGTCGGTTGCGTGAAGGCTTAGAGCAACTAAAGATGCGGTTAAAAGTTTGATAAATTTCATTGTTTTTCCTTTTTTTGATTTGGTAAAGCGACGCTAAAAAGGTAAAAGCTTTTACGTCGCTTTGTTAAATTTGATTAAAACGCTGGGATGATAGCGCCGTTATACTTTGTCTCGATAAATTTCTTAACTTCTGGTGAGTTGATAGCTTTATCAAGGGCTTTAGTTTTAGGGCTGTTCTCGTTGCCAGCTTTAACAACTACGTAGTTTACGTATGGGCTATCTTTACCCTCGATCACAAGCGCGTCTTTTGTTGGATTTAAATTTGCATTTAGCGCGTAGTTTGTATTGATAACTGCGATAGTAACGTCATCAAGCGTTCTTGGCACTTGAGCAGCCTCGATCTCTTCAAATTTAAGCTTTTTAGGGTTATCAACTATATCAAGCGGAGTTTTTAGCGGGTTGTCATTTAGCTTGATAAGTCCAGCGCTAGCTACGATGTCAAGTGCGCGGCTCTCGTTTGTTGGATCATTTGGGATAGAGACCACTGCGCCATCTTTTAGCTCTTTTATGTCTTTGATCTTTTTAGAATAAACGCCCATTGGCTCGAGATGTACGCCAACTGTTTTTACAAGGTGAGTGCCTTTGTTTTTGTTAAATTCTTCAAGATATGGGATGTGCTGGAAGAAGTTTGCATCAAGGTCGCCGTCCTCTGTCGCAAGGTTTGGCGTGGTGTAGTCGTTAAATTCTTTGATCTCTAGTGTGTAGCCATCTTTTGCCAAAATAGGCTTTACAACCTCTAAAATTTCAGCATGTGGGATAGGTGTAGCACCGACGATTATTGTTTTTGACTTGTCAGCTGCATTTGCGCTAACGCTAAGGCCTAGGGCAACTAAAGAGGTAAGAAGTAGTTTTTTCATTTATTATCCTTTTTTAAAATTTGCCAAGCACCAAAAAAGGATAAATTTAAGCTAGAAGGTTAAATTTCTTTTTAAGCGCTTAAGCTTTTTCCAAGCACTTAAAAAGAAATTCTGTGCTTAGAGATTAGTCTTTCGACGACGCGTTTTTTAGTAGGCGGCACATCTGGCACATATCTGATTTCATCTTTTGTCCTTTCAGCTAAAATTAATTTCGCGCATTCTAAATAAATAAACTTTAAAAAAAAATAAATTTTAGAAATTTATCTTAGACTTTTTATGACACCTCTTGCATTTTTTGAGTTTTTGGCTGCTTTTTCCTCTAAAATATTTTTTAAACATTCTAAAAAATTTGGCAAACAGCAAATATCAACCGAGTAAAAAACATTAAGTCCGGACTTCTCGCTTTTTAAAATTCCTCCATTTTTTAATACCCCAAGATGCTTTGAAACCGTTGCTTGTTCTTTATTTAAAAGCTCGCAAATTTCACCTACGCTCATCTTTTTATCACCTAAAACCTCAACTATCCCGATCCTAACAGGATGAGCCAAAACTCTCATAAATTCGCTTTTTAGCGCAAGAATATCAACATATTGCATTTTTATACCTTTTTTATGATTTTAACTTAAAAGAGCTAAATTTATACTTGACTATATTCCTATATTAGTATATAATCATATAAAAATTTAAAGGTAAAAAATGCTCGATCTTTTTAATCAACACAATATATTTGAATTTATTAAATTTTTCATACTTTATTTTACAGAGATTTCACTACTATTTTTTTGTGTCTCTTTTTTGGTATTTATCGTATCTGAAAAATTTAGTCAAAAACTCAAAAAACACCTTATAAGCACAAAAATTTCAAGCTTTATCAAGGCGTTTTTGGTTGGCGCTATTACGCCGTTTTGTTCGTGCTCTACTATACCGCTTTTAAATGGGTTTTTAAAAAGCGGCGTATCACTTGGCGTTAGTAGCGTATTTTTGTTAAGCTCTCCGCTTGTTAATCCTGTAATTTTAACGCTTCTTTTTATGAGCTTTGGGTTTAAATTTAGCATTATTTATTTTACGGTCATTTTTATCTCATCGCTTGCTTTTGGTCTTTTGTTATCAAAAGCAGATCAAAATCTATTTTTAAAAGATGATTTTTTAAAACCAAAATTTAGCCCATACAATCCAACCAAAGGCTTTGTTTTTACGCCCGTTAATCAGACACAAGCTTGCTCTTGCAAGGATATAAAAAATAGTAAAAATATTTACAAAATGGCGCTTTTAAACTCAGTAAAAGAGTATAAAAAGCTATTTTATTACATACTGCTTGCGATGTTTATCGGCGCCGCTATACACGGATTTGTTCCGCAAAAGCTTATCTCAAACTATCTTGGTTCTAGCGACATCGCCTCGATACTTATTTCGGCATTGTTTGGAATTTTGCTCTATGTTAGAGTAGAAGCGCTAGTGCCAATTGGCTTAGCACTTCTTGCCTCGGGTGCTAGTGCGGCCGCATTTGGAGCGTTTGTAATAACGGCGGCAGGGGTTAGCCTGCCGGAAATCATACTTCTTAATAGGTTTTTTAAGCCAAAATTTATGGCAATTTTTATCGCTTTTATCTTATGTGTGGCATTGGCATTTGCAATGTTTTTAAAATCATTTTTTTGAAATTTTATAGAGATAGTTGCCTAAAACTTGGAAAATTTGCACCATAATGATGAGAATAACCACGGTGTAGAGCATGATATCTGGGCGAAATCTCTGATATCCGTAGTTTATAGCGACTGATCCTAACCCGCCACCGCCAACTGCACCAGCCATCGCTGAAAAGCCGATATTTACGATAAGCGTTAGCGTAAATGCCGAGATGATGCCAGGAAGTGCCTCGACAAACATCACACGAAAGATGATCTGAAATTTCGAGCTACCAAAGCTTTGCGCCGCTTCAATGATACCTTTATCGACCTCTTTTAGAGCATTTTCAATGAGCCTTGCTACAAATGGAGCCGCTCCAATAGTTAGCGGAACGATCGCAGCTGTGGTGCCAATACTTGTGCCTACGATCATTTTTGTGACTGGAAAGAGCACGATGATCAAAATGATAAATGGAAAGCTTCTAAGCACGTTTATAACGATATCAAGGACAAAATAAAGCTGTTTGTTTGGCTTTAAGCCGTTTTTGTCTGAAAGTATGAGTAAAACCGCTGGTATAAGGCCTATGGCAAAGGCTAGCAGGGTAGAGACGATGCTCATATATAGTGTCTCGCCGATAGCTGGCAAAAGTATCCTAGAAAATACATCTGGAAATTTAGAAAAATCAATACCAAACATCAAGCAACCTCCCACAAAACGCCACTTTGCTTGATGTAGTTAAGCACGTTTTCTTTATCTTTTTCATCTATGTTTATGACAAGCGAGCCAAGGACGTTGTCGTTTAGCTTCTCAAGCTTGCCCCAGACTATGTTAAAGTCGATATTTAGGCTTCTTGCCATGTGTGTGATTACGCTGTTTTGAGCCACTTCTTTTGGGAAAAATAGCCTGATATTTGTGCCAGTGCTTGGCAAAATTTCAACTTCACCCAAAAACTCTTTCATCTTCTCATCTGGCTTTAAAAATAGCTCTTCGATGCTTCCAGAGCCTATGATCTTGCCACCTTCAAGTAAAATGGCACGTTTTGCGATCGATTTTACCACTTCCATCTCGTGCGTGACGATGACGACGCTGATGTCTAGCTCTTTGTTTATCTTTTCAAGCAGCTCTAAAATTTGATTTGTCGTGTTTGGATCAAGAGCTGAAGTCGCCTCGTCGCTTAGTAAAATTTTAGGATTTAAAGCAAGCGCTCTAGCGATGGCTACACGCTGTTTTTGGCCGCCGCTTAGCTCGCTTGGATAGCTTTTTGCCTTGCTTTCAAGACCGACTAAATTTAAAAGCTCTCTCACTCTTTTTTCGGTCTCGTCGCTTTTATATCCCCAAAATTTAAGCGGAGTAGCGACGTTTTCAAAGACATTTTTTCTAGCCATCAAGGCAAAATGCTGAAATATCATCCCAACATCTCGCCTCAAATGTCTTTGCTGCGTCTCATCTAAATTTTTTATCTCTTGATCAAAGACTTTTAAGCTGCCACCTTGATAGCTCTCTAGCCCGTTTATGCACCTTAAAAGCGTTGATTTACCAGCGCCACTATGACCCACGATAGCAAAAATTTCACCCTTTTTAACCTCTAAATTTACATCAAAAAGGATCTGTGTATCGCCATAAAATTTGGTTAAATTTTCTATTTTTATCACTAAATTTTCCTTATTTTTAACTGCCTAAATTTATAAAATTTCTCGCCTTAGCTCATCAGCGCTCTTTGGCGAAAGAAGTGCTGGGGCTATATCAAATACACTAAATGCGCCGCGCTCGCCTCTTTGCGCCAAGCGATATGCCGCTCTGGCGTAAGCTACAAGCACGCTTGCTGTAAATTCTGGATTTGAATCAAGTTTTAGCGAAAACTCGATCAAGTGTTTGTTCTCGCCATGCTCTCCGCTCACTCCGCTTCGCAGTACAAATCCCCCATGTGGGATGCCGCCATGCTCTTTTTTAAGCGTCTCAAGGTCGATAAAATGCACGCTCGTGTCGTAGTCGACAAAATAATTTGGCATCGTTTTTATCTCATGCTCTATGCGTACCTTATCAGCGCCGTCCTGCGCCACTACGTAGCAATCACGCAGGTGTTTTTCTCTTGTCGCTAAATTTGGATTTTCCCCAGCGCGTACTCGCTCTAAAGCGCCATCTATGGGCACCGTGTATTGACGAGCATCCACGACGCCTTTTATTCTGCGGATAGCGTCTGAGTGGCCTTGACTCACGCCTTTGCCCCAAAATGTGTAGCTGCTGCCATTTTCAAGCACGCTCTCGCCAAATAGCCTATTTAGCGAAAATAGCCCCGGGTCCCAGCCAACAGCGATGACACCTACATTGCCACCTTTTTTAGCAGCTGCGTCCACTGCAGCAAAGTGCTCAGGTATTTTAGCGTGTGTGTCAAAGCTATCAACTACGTTAAAATTTTGTACAAATTCTGGCGTTTGCGTCGGTAAGTCAGTTGCGCTGCCACCGCAAAGGACTAAAACGTCAAATTTGCCCTTGTGCGATAAAATTTCATCCACACTCAATACTGGTGCGCCACATGTTTTTACTTCGATTGGATCTCTGCGGCTAAAAACTGCCACAAGCTCCATATCCTTGCTATTTCGCACCGCAAGCTCGACGCCACGACCCAAATTTCCATATCCTAAAACTGCTATTTTTATTTTTTCACGCATTTTTGATCCTTTAAATTTTAAATTTACATGCAAAATAGTGCAGGGCGATAAATTTCATTTTAGTAAGACAATATATTAGCACTAAGGGCAGCATGACAACAACAAACTGCCAAAGAAACACCACCCTTCAACTTTTGCCGCAAAATCTACTCGCCAAGAGCCTTTAGCTCCTCGCATACTTTTTTAAATTTAGCCTCAGCGCTCTGCAAAGCCTCTTTGTTTGTCTCTATAACTTCTTTTGGTGCGTTTGCCACGAAATTTTGGTTATTTAGCATGCCTGAGAGTTTGGCTATCTCTTTTTCAAGCTTTGTCTTTTGAGACCTTAGCCTTGTGATGATACCACTCATATCAAGTCCTTCAAGCGGAACAAATGCCTCTAAATTTTCGCTCACGTCTCTTATTGAGTTTTCTATTTTTTCATCTACAAAGCCGATCTCTTCGCATTTTGCAAGCAGTTTAATATACTCTTTTACCTCGTCAAGGTCTATTTTTTCATTAAATTTAACAAAGGCTTTTGCTATCTTTGAGTTGCCAAGATCGATAGTAGCTTTTGCACGGCGAATAGCCACGATCGCCTCGATAACTAGCTCAAATTTCTTCTCAACCTCTAAATTTCGCTCTTTTATCTCCGGATAGTTCATCACCATTATTGACTTTGCATTTTCAAGCTGTGTGCCGCTAAGCTCTTGAAATAGATACTCTGAGAGAAACGGCATGAAAGGATTTAGCAGTTTCATCGCCTCTTTAAATATACTTCCAAGCTCTTTTACGCTCGCTTTATCAGCCTTGCTAAGCTCGATACCCCAGTCACAAAACTCATCCCAAAGGAATTTATAAAGTGTGTTTGCAGCGTCATTAAAGCGGTAGGCATCGATGTTTTCACGCACCTCTCTCACGCACTCGTTAAAGCGGCTATTCATATAAATTCCAAGCTTTGTTTCAAGCTTGATATCCTCTAAATTTGGGAATTTACTCTCATTTAGCATGAGATATTTGCTAGCGTTATAAAGCTTGTTGGTGAAATTTCTTACCTGCTTCATCTTGGCGTCACTTAGCTTGATATCGCGTCCTTGAACGGCAAGAAGCGTTAGCGTAAAGCGCAATATATCGGCACTATACTCATTTATGCTATCAAGTGGGTCGATGACGTTGCCAAGGCTTTTACTCATCTTTCTGCCAAACTCATCCTTTACAAGCGCGTGCAGGTAGATGTCGTCAAATGGTAGCTTGCCAAGGGCGTTTTCACCCTGAAACATCATCCTAGCAACCCAGAAAAATAATATATCAAAGCCAGTTATGAGAAGGTTATTTGGATAAAACTCAGCCAAATCGCCTTCAAACCATTTTTCATTTTTTAGCTCATTTTCATTGCCCCAGCCAAGCGTACTAAATGGCCAAAGACCAGAGCTAAACCACGTATCTAGCACGTCTGGGTCTTGGTGGATGTTTTTACTTTTACACTTTTTGCACTCGCACGGCTCGTCCTCGTCAGCCCACATATGACCGCAATCATCGCAGTAAAATACTGGAATTTGATGTCCCCACCAAAGCTGGCGTGAGATACACCAATCTCTTAGCTCTCTCATCCACGCATTAAAGCTGTTTATCCAGTGTGGCGGGTAAAATTTGGCAAGACCCTCTGAGACCTTTTGTATCGCCTCGTCTGCGATCTCTTTTTTGACAAACCACTGCTTTGAGATATATGGCTCGACGACGTTTTTGCAGCGGTAGCAGTAGCCTACTTGATTTTCGTAGTCTTCTATCTTTTCAACATTGCCGAGTTTTTCAAGCTCGGCTACTACGATATCTCTAGCCTCAAGCCTTTCAAGACCTGCAAATTTATCGCACTTGTCGTTTAAAATGCCCTTTTCATCAAATACAGTGATAAACTCAAGGTCGTGCCTTTTGCCAACCTCGTAGTCATTTTGATCATGCGCAGGTGTGACCTTAACAAGACCTGTTCCAAACTCCATATCAACGTGCTCGTCCGCGATGATCTCGATCTCTCTGTTTATGATAGGTAGCACCACTTTTTTGCCGATTAAATTTTTATAGCGATCGTCGTTTGGATTTACCATTACCGCCGTATCACCAAAATATGTTTCAGGTCTAGTGGTCGCAACAACAACAAATTCGCTTGGCTTGTCTGCAAAGTAGTATCTCAAATGATAAAGCTTGCCCTTGTTCTCCTTGTGCTCGACCTCGATGTCAGAGAGTGCGCCATCGTGCGTACACCAGTTTATCATGTAGTTTTTCTGGACTATTAGCCCTTTGTCATATAAATTTACAAAGGCTTTTTTCACAGCTTTTCTTAAGCCCTCATCCATAGTAAATCTCTGGCGTGACCAAGCCGGAGTGATGCCAAGTTTTCGCATCTGATGGACGATCATACCGCCGCTTTTTTCCTTCCACTCCCACACTTTTTCTACAAATTTCTCACGTCCAAGTTCTTCTTTTTTGATCCCTTGAGCCAAAAGCTGCTTTTCAACGACGTTTTGAGTGGCGATACCAGCGTGGTCAAGTCCTGGCTGCCAAAGTGTCTTGTAGCCGTCCATCCTCTTGTAGCGAGTCATAATATCTTGAAGTGTGAAGGTTAGGGCGTGTCCGATGTGAAGCGAGCCAGTCACGTTTGGAGGTGGCATCATAATGCAAAATTTACATCCATCTTTTTGGATATCTTTGTTTGCGTCTATCTCGAAATATCCGCGTTCTTCCCAAATTTTATAAAATTTGTCTTCTATCTCTTTTGCATTGTAAAAATCTGCCACTTTTATCTCCTCAGTTTCGTTTAAAAAATGCTTAATGTTATCTAAAATTTGTTTAAAAAAATCTTTGCAAAAGTGGGGAAATATGGGCTTGGGGCGGTTAAACGCCCCGTGGTTTAAATAGCTATTTAACGTTAAAGCTTCTCACGGCTAGGTCGTAGTCGTTTTGTCTTTCGTTGTACATATTTTCAGTTGTGACTGCACCAAGAGAACATTTACCGCCAAGTCTTACACGATAAGGTGTATAAAGCACGGCGTCTTTTTCGTCGCTACTTAGCGTGTAAAAGCTTAGCACGCGGTCATCTTTTACGCTTTTATACTCAACTTGCAAGCTGTTTTTTAAGCTCTTTGTAAAGTTACTTAAATTTTCATTTATCGGCTCAAAGCAACTACTTACGATCTCGTTGATAACGCCGTTTTTAACCATTGTTTTTGAGTTTATCACCACTTTTGAGTAGATGACGTCATTTACTTTTAGGCTGTTAATATCTAACTCTTTGCCTTTTTCATCGACAAAAACTCGGTAGATATCAAGCTCTTTTGGCTCTATTTTATGCCTAATATCAAGTGGCAAGTAAGCGTAGCTTAAGATAGTCGCATAAAGTTTGTTTGAGCCTAGTGGAGCGATGCTAAATTCGCCATTTTTTGTAGTAAATGATGTGCTTAAAAGACCGTCAAATTCTTTACTTTCGCCATTGTAGCTAAGCTTAAATTTGTTATTTTTCTCGCCACTATCTTTGCCAAAGTATGCATTTAGCGTTCTTAGCGTAAATGCACGCTCTTGCGTTGAGCTAAGCTCATTTAAATTTGTGATTAAGAAATTTGCAAGGTCATCTGAGTAGTCGTTTTTCTCAAAGTATTTTGCGTGCAAGTATAAAATAAAGGCGTTATCTCTTACTTTTGAGCTAAAATCAGATGCATTTTCTTCGCTTGTTTTAGCATTTTTGATATCTTTTAGCGCGACCTTTGCCTCGTCATTTAGGCCGTTTAGCTTTAGAGCTGCCGCCATTAGGTATTTACTTAGTGCTGTTTTATTGTAGGCTTTGTCGTCGTAAATTTTATTTAAAACTGGTCTGTCAGCCATATTTACACGTGAGCTTACATAAAGAGCGTAAATTGTCTCAAGGTCGTTGTTTGCGTATTTTAAGAGAGAGTTTAGTGCATTTTGTTTGACGCCTTTGCTTACCTCATATCCAGCCTCGCTAAGATCAAGTAAAACATCAGTTGCAAAGATGCTTGCAAATGCATTTGTCTCGCCTAGATCGCTCCAGTAGCCAAAGCTGCCGTCTGGTTTTTGCATCTTAACTAACTCATCTATGCCGCTAACGATAAATCTCTTTTGGTCGCCTTTTTCAAGCTCATCTTTTGGTTTTAAATTTAAAAGCGCAAGCAATCTTGAGCTCCTTTGCTCCGCGCATCCGTAAGGATACTCTACTAAATTCTTTGAAGCTGCTAAAAGCACGCTTGAGACCGAGCTTGACGCATCAACGCTCACATCATGATAGCCTTTTGGGAGTGAAATTTTGCTCTCTTTGTCAAAGACGCTGCTCTTTGCGTAGGTGCTGATCGTATAAGGGCTAATGACGCCTAGTAAATTTTGAAGCGTTTTTGAGCTATTTTTGTCGCTTATTGTTATATTGTATTCGCCAGCACCTATTTCAAGGGCTGAAATTTTAAGCACAAACGCCTTGTTTTCAAGCGGCTTTAGGTTAGCATTTTCTTGCGTTTTGATGTTTAAATTTTTACTTGTTACGATGTTTATAGTAAGGTTTTTGTCCGTATTTGTCGTATTTATAAGCCTTAAATTTGCGCTTAATTCATCGCCTTTTAAAAGATAAACTAAAGCACTTGGCTTAATGATCACATCATCTTTTACTTTTATCTCGCTATTTACGGCGTTCATTGCAGTTGCGTCATTTGCCACAGCATCTACTCTAACAGCGCCGTTAAAGCCATTTGGCGTTTTAAACTCGTATGAAATTTCGCCTTTGTCGTCTGCTTGAAGGCTCACTAAATTTGCATAAGTTTTTACATTTTTGCTATCAACTGGACTTGCGTGTTTTGCCATTTTCGCCGCCACAGCCATCGCCGCGGCATCACCGCCAAAGCTTAGCGTTTTGCCCTCTACCTTATAGTTTGTGAGCATATTGTAAATGTCGTAGTCAAAGACGCCATCAGGTAAAATTTTGTCAAAAAACTTAAGCGGATCAGCTGGCTTTTGCGATGTGATATCAAGCACGCCAACATCTGTGATAAATAAATTTACGTAAGCTTTTGGTTTTGTTTTTAGTGAAATTTTGATATTTTCATCGCTCTTGGCACTTTTTGGCGCATCAAGAGTAAGCTCTATCTTTCTTGAAGATTTATCGCCGTTTGCATAGACCTTGCCGTAGGTTCTAAACGGAGTTAGCCCAGCGTCAGTCATGCGGTAGATATTTGCACTCACGTAAAGACCGTTAAAGTCAAAGTCTAGCTTAAATTTAACGTTTGCTGAGTTGTTTTTGATCTTGACAACCTTGTAGGCTTTGACACCTGCATCTTCAAGCGTGACAAGTGCGATGCCTTCTTTTATGGCTGAGCTTATGTCTGCGCTTAGCTCGTCGCCTTTTTTATAGACGCTTTTGTTTAGCTTGATCTGAGACTTGCTAAGCTCTTTTGTAGGGGCTAGGGTTGAGTAGTTGTAGCCGCTCACATCGATGTCTAGGCTCGTGCTCGCACCACTTACTAAATTTGTAGCCGTGATGACGTATGAGCCACTTTGCGTAAATTTATAGCTAAACTCGCCACTATTTTTATAAAAGCTATCCACATCTTCAAGCGTTTGGATCCATTTTATATAGCCGTTTGCGTCCCTTTGATACTGCCATGAGACACGTTTTATATCAAATTTCAAATTTGACTTCACTGTCTTTTGGCTTGGCATATCAACGACGACTGTTCTTATTTTTACATCTTCGTTTGGATCAGCAAATGCCGTGCTAGCAGCGATGCCAACCATATCTTTGTAAGGATAGAGTGTAAAGCTTTTTGCGTCACTTACGTTTTTGCCATCATCATTTACGTTGAAATTTATGACGCCTTTTATTATTGAAGGTGCGTTTTTGGTGTTAAAGCTAAGATCTATCATCTGGCTTGATTTGCCATCTTTTGAAAGAGTTAGATCATTTTCTATGCTTGGATAAGCAGCCGCTTTTAGGGTGTCATTTTTAAATTTATACTCTTTAAATTCGCTATTTTTATACTCATCGTCAAAGAAGCTAACCTGCATGCTGCCAGCTAGGTCGCTAGCTGCTCCGCCAAAGAGATAGCTGCTTGTCAAATTTACCTTTACTAGCTCATTTGAAAAGAATTTGTCCGCATCTATGGCTATGTCATTTTTTATCTTGTTTGGCACGAAGCTCTCGACATAAAATGGCACGCTTGCTATCACCTTGCTAGCGTAGATTATCTGCATGTTAAATCTACCGCTTAGATCGCTTAAAATTTCTTTTTCGAAATTTATCATGCCAACATCATTTGTATTTTGCGTGATCTGGGCGCTACTTTTGCCTTGTGGATCGATAAATTTGATCTTAACTGGCATATTTTTAAGCGGGTTAAAGTCCCTATCTCTTAGATAAATTGCTCCTTTTAGGCTCTCGTTTGGTCTTATGATATTTGAGGCAAAATGCGTGTAAGCATCGATGCTCTCGCTTGGATTTTGGCTGATGAGCTTTGCCTCATTTAGTGCTTCGCCATCTTTTATGATGAGGAAATTTTGCTCCTTGCCAAGTGAGACGACGATCGATGATATCTCTTTGTAGATATCTTTTTTGTTAAATTTAAAGACGCCGACGTCATTTGTCGCGCCAACTGCGATCTCTTCGTTTCTTTTGCCATAAATTTTTACATTTGCGTTTGGTAGCATTGTGTTTTCGCCAAGGCGGTTTGCAAAGACGAAAATTTCATCCTTGCCAAGCTTTGCATTTATGGCGATGTCGCTTAGATAGACGACCTTTGAGACGCTCTTATCTTTGCCGTAGTTTAAGCTTATCTTATAAACGCCGTCTCCTGCTCCAGCAAAGTCAAGCTTGATCTTGTTTAGTGAAATTTCGTTTAGCACGCCCTCTAGCTTGTAGCTTTTGCTTGCTACTTTTGAGCTAAAGTTGCTTAGATCTTCGCTATTGTCGTTGAAATTTAAAAAATATCTAAAATTTTGATCGCTTAACTTTTCAACGCTTACATTTAGCTCAGGTAAATTTGCACTTCTGATGCCGATCTCGCCCACGCTTGAGATGTAAGGCTCTTCGTTTGTGAAATTTGCAAATGGAGTGAAGTTGCTAGCGACCACCTCGTAGGTTTTAGCCTCTCTTACGACATTTCTATCATCTCCAAAGCCCGGTTTTATCGTGATCTCGTAGCTATTTTGTGGCTTAAACTCATCGCTTGTGATATCGATGTAATAATCATACCCCTCAAGCTCAGAAATTAGCGCGCCAACCTCACCATCATTTTTATATGCCACGTCGCTTATACTAAAGCTTTTTACGCCTTTTATCTTTATAAATTTCTTTAGATTATTATCATCGCTTAGCCACTCTTTTAGATAAATTCTAAAGGCCAAGATGCCGTTATCAAGGCTTGTCGGATAAATTTTAGCTATCTCAAAGCTTTTTGCCTCAGCGTTTATATTTACGCTCTCACTGCTTGCTTGCTCACTAAATTTCACCACGCCATCACCTGCAAGTTTAGCGCCAAATTTACTCTCAAAATTTTCTCCAAGATCAAAAGTAGGCTCGCTTATATTTTTATCAAGATCAAGCTCAAAGCTGTTTTGAGAGAGCTGCAAGGCATTAAAGCTTGCGCCTTTTACGGCTATTTTTTTTACAAGTTCTTCACTAACTTCGTCATTAAATTTAAGGATAAATTTGCTATCAGTGAGCTTTTCTATCTTCTCAAGCGCAAATTCTTTAGTCTCAAAGCTAGCACTGCTGCCATTTTCTAGCTTACAGCTATACTCTACGCCTGCGTGCATATCTTTTGTAAAAAGCGTAAGGCTTTGAGCGTTAAATTTCACCGTGCCACTCAGTGCCGGCTCGCACGAGATAAGCTTTTTCTCGCTTAGTGTGCCTATGAGATTTTTGCTAACATCATCTTCTAGTCCAAATTCCACGCTTAAAGGCGACTTTAACTCGACATTGCCATTTAGACTTAAAGCATATAAATTTATTGCTCCTAAAAGTGCTAGAAGTAGCGCTTTTTGCTGCATTTTATCTCCTTAGTTTTATTGTTATTTCACTTTGATTTGAGTTTTGATCAAGGCATTTTAAAGTGTGCTCGCCAAGAGTTAGATCTAGCCTTTTTTCACTTGCATTTTCTATCTTAGAAAAGTTCAAATCATCCACTTTTAGGTAAATTTCATCACCTAAAAACGCGTAGCATTTTAGCATAATTTGTGTTACATTTTCATCTGTCACGATCTCTTCGCCGTCATACGGATAGGCAAAGACTGGCTTTTTGTCTTTGTAAACTTCAGCGCAAGGGCTATTTTTGACCTCGTCTTTGTCTAAAAAGCCATTTTTTATCAAAAACTCAAGCTCCTCGCCTCTTAAACTCTCGCACTTATCTTGCAGTTTAACTCCAACTATCCTATCATCAAGCGCCGTTTTTTTGCATGTTTCATAACTAAAAGCATCAAGGCAGGTTGGCACTTTTTCGATGCCCTCTGGCTCGCTCATAAACTCTAAATTTTGCCTTTGCGCCGTGATCTTAAACATATCAAAAACGATCTTTGAAACGTCATTTAGCCCAGTTAGCTTGTCAGTTTTTTCAGCGTTAAAGTTGCCCACCCAGACGGCTATCGTGTAGTTTTCATTGACACCTATGGCGTAAAGATCGCGTGAGTTTGCACTTGTGCCTGTTTTAAAGGCGATTTTTGGCGTGTTTTGCGCGTATTGCCAAGCATTTTTTAGATATGACCTTGAGGCCTCGCTCATCATTTTAGCGGTTAGATAGGCGCTTTGAGGCGAGATGAGGGTTATGTTTTTGTCTTCATTTTTGTAGTTTTTCCCAGCAAACTCAAGCGGCCTATAAATGCCCTCATTTGCGTATATCGTATAAAGATGCGCAAGATCAAGCAGGCTCATCTCAGCACTACCTAAAACTATCGAAGAGCCGTAAAACTCCTTGTTTTCATCAACTAAATTTACCTTTTCAAGCAGCTCATAAAGCGAGTTTTCTTTTAGTTTTAAGTCTAAATTTATGACTGGGATATTAAGGCTAAAATTTAGAGCGTCCTTTGCGCTTACAAGCCCCAAAAAGTCGTTGTTAAAGTTCTTTGGCACATATTCATTTACATAAATTTGCGTGTCAATTAGCTGCGAATTTGGCGTGATAAGCCCGCTATCAAGCGCAAGAGAGTAGATAAAAGGCTTTAGCGTGCTGCCTGTGTTTCGCTTCATATTTAGGGCTGAGTTTTTGCCATCACGCGCGCGCTCATCATGCGAGCCGATAAAGGCAACAACGCTCATTTTTTTATTGTCGATGATCACGGCTGCGGCGTTGTTTGCGTTTTTGGCCTTTAGCGAAAACATCGCGTCTTTTAAAATTTTAAGCATATCTTTTTGTAAATTTAGATCCAAACTTGCCTTTACGATTTGGTTTTTAAAAGCGACATTTGCGTAGTCGCCTGCATTTACGACAGCTCTTATTCTTACATTTTTAAATGGCTCAGCTTGAGCTCTTTTAAAGGCACTAAGATCGATTAAATTTGCCTTATAAAGCATCTTTATGACCCTGTTTTTTAGGGCGTTTATGTTTGAGACTCTATCAAGTCTATTTTTATTTGGATTTTTTGGTATTGTGCTTAAAAGTGCGGCCTGAGCGTAGCTAAGCCCGTTTAGCTCTTTGCCAAAGTAAAAGAAGCTAGCCGCCTTTACACCCTCGATATTGCCACCATATGGGGCTAAATTTAGGTATAAATTTAAAATTTCATCCTTGCTAAAGTGAAGCTCAAGCTGAAATGCTCTAAAAATTTCTCTTATCTTATTTTTATAGCTCCTATCACTTGGCTCAAGCATCCTGGCCACTTGCATCGTGATAGTGCTAGCGCCTATGCGGTTGTCGTTTTTTAGGTTGTGGAAAAATGCCCTAAAAATGGAGGCAAAATTTACGCCAAAATGGTAGTAAAAGTATCTATCCTCAAAAAGCACAACGCATTGTTTTAGCGAATTTGGAAAGCTTTGCTCGTGAAATCTCCAAATTCCATCGCTACTAAGCTTCATATTTATAATGTTTCCATTTTTATCAAGCAAAATTTTGGCTTCGTCTTTTTTTAGTGCGTCTAAATTTAGTGGATAAATTTGATCCAGTATCAAAAAAGTAGCAACCATTAGAGCCAAAAATAGGGCAAGTAATTTTAAAAATTTAAACTTTTTCATCGGCGTGATTATAGCTGTTAAAGTTTAAGTAGCTATAATTAGCCCTTTTTAATAAAGAGGAAACAATGCCCTTATCTAGGTTAAACAAAGAACAATACACCGCCGCAACTGCGCCATTTGGACACAATCTCATCATCGCTTCAGCTGGCACTGGCAAGACTAGCACGATTGTCGCTCGCATCGCTCATCTACTAAATTTAGGCGTTGCGCCAGAGAAAATTTTGCTTCTAACATTTACCAACAAAGCAGCCAGCGAGATGATAGAGCGTTTAAATAGGTATTTTGATAAACAAATTACCTCCAAAATTACCGCAGGCACCTTCCACTCGGTCTCATTTTCACTTTTAAAAAGCCTTGATAAAGGCGTCACGCTAAAGCAACCAAGCGAGCTAAAGACGCTTTTAAAAAGTCTTGTTGAGAGGCGTAAATTTTACCATTTAAGCGACGTCAAGCCTTACGGCGGGGCATATCTATACGACCTTTACTCGCTATTTCAAAACAGCGAGCAAGGCACAACTTTTGGCAAATGGATAAGTGAGAAAAGCGAAGAGCAGGGCGTTTATGCTGAAATTTATGAAGATGTTTTAGAGGAGTTTGAGGCTGAAAAGGCTAAATTTGCCTACGCTGACTTTAACGATCTTCTCATAAAAATGCGCGATGAGCTAAAAAAGGGGGCAAATTTATCTTATGATGAAATTTTGATCGACGAGTATCAAGATACAAACACGCTTCAAGGCAGCCTTATAGACGCATTTAAGACAAAGAGCCTCTTTTGCGTGGGCGATTTTGATCAAAGCATTTACGCATTTAACGGCGCAAACATCGAGATCATTGGCTCATTTAAAGATCGCTTCCCAAACGCAAATATCTACGCTTTAAATGTAAATTACCGCTCAAGCTCAAGCATACTAGCTCTCGCAAATAAGGTCATAAACAACAACCCAAGGCTTTATGAAAAGCACCTCACAGTTAGTCGCGAGGGAAATTTCAAGCCTCCAAGACTACTTGTCTATAACGAGCTTTTTGACCAGTATCAAAATATCGCTGATATCATCTCGTTTTCGCCATTTAATAGAGAAAATATCGCCATAATTTTTAGAAATAACTCATCAGCCGATGGCATCGAGGTCGCACTAAAAGAGAGGGGTATCGGCTCAAAGCGAAAGGGCGGGGTGAGCTTTTTTGAGAGCCGTGAGATCAAGGCGCTCATCGACATAATGGGAATTTATGTCAATCCAAAAGATATAATGGCTTTTATCCACATCTGCGAATACGCAAAAGGCGTTGGCAGCGCAGTTAGCAAAGAAATTTTTGACGCACTGCTTAAGCTTGGGCATGGAAATTTGATAAAAGGGATAGTTGAGCCAGATGAGAGCGTAAATATCTCATCAAATAAAAGGCGAAACTACCAGCTAGGCCTTTTTGACGACCTTGACGAATTTGCCGAGGTTTCAAGGTTTTCTAAGCTTGGCTTTAGCGATAAATTTCTAGGACACCCTGTGCTAAAACTACAAAAGCTAAGCGAGAGTGGGGCGCAGTTTTTGTATGAAATTTACAACTTTTTAAGAGGCATGAGAAATATCTCAAAGCCAGCCACGATGATAAATGAGATAAAAACTAGCAAAATTTACTCGTTAATCGTCGAAAACATCAGCACAAAAAGGGCAACTCTAAAAAACGGCAACGTCGATCTGGCGCTCAAAGAAGAGGTCAAAGAGCGCATAATGGCAAAGAGCGTGGTGCTAAGCGAGCTAGCTAAAAAGTATCAAGATATCAGTAAATTTTACAACTTCTTAGCCCTTGGTAGCAACGAGATGAGCGAAGGGCAGGGCGTTAGCTTGCTTAGCGTGCATGCGAGCAAGGGGCTTGAGTTTGACCAAGTTTTCATAGTAGATCTCGCGCAAAATCGCTTTCCAAATTTAAAGCTAATGAGCATGGGCGGCAGCCTAGAAGAGGAGAGACGGCTCTTTTACGTAGCAGTAACTAGGGCTAAAGACGAGCTTTATTTAAGCTATGCAAAATACGACAAGATAAAGAAGGTGACTTATCAGCCAAGTAGGTTTTTGATAGAGGCTGGCATGGCAAAAGAGGAAGCTTAAAGAGTATTTACTATTGTGAAGTAGAATTTACCAATTTTTTACAAAGAGAAGCGATGAAAAAAACTAAAATTTTAATAATTCTACTTATTTTAGGCGTCGGTGGATATTTTATCTACGATAAATTTTTTAAGGTAAAAGATGAAAAGGTGGAGTTTATCACCAAAAAGGCAAAGAAGGGCTCATTTAGCAAAAAGGTCGATGCGACTGGTGAAATTTTCGCCACTGAGCTAATCGACGTGGGAGCTCAGGTGAGCGGTCAGATAAAAAAGCTCTATGTTAAGCTTGGAGATCAGGTAAAAAAGGGCGATATGATCGCAAGTATCGATAGCTCGACCCAGCAAAATAGCATCGATAATAAAGAGGCACAGCTAGCCATCTACAAAGCCCAGCTTGAAAGCGCAAAAGTAGCTCTAAATATCGCTAAAACGCAGTTTGATAGAGAAAATGCACTTTTTGCCAAAAATGCCACTTCAAAGCAAGAATTTGAAAGCGCAAAAAACACTTTTAGCGCAAACAGCGCAAAGATAAAGGAGCTTGAAGCACAGATCAAGCAGACAAATATCGAGCTAAGCACCGCTAAGATAAATTTAGGCTACACAAAGATCACCGCACCAAGAGACGGCACCGTTGTAAGCGTGCAGGTTGAAGAGGGTCAAACTGTAAATGCCAACCAAACTACGCCAACTATCGTAAATATCGCCGATCTTAGCCATGTGAAGATGAAGATGCAAATAGCAGAGGGCGACATCACCAAGATAAAAGTCGGCACGCCAGTTGAGTACTCTATCCTCTCTGAGCCAACGAAGAAATTTCAAACGACTGTTAGCTCGATCGACCCTGGGCTCACCACGCTAAGTGACGGCAGCTACGGCTCAAGTAGCAGCAGTAAGTCTTCATACTCAAGTAGCTCTAGCAGCAGCTCGGCGGTCTATTACTACGCGCAAAGCATCGTTGATAACAAAGATGGAATTTTAAGAATAGGCATGACCACGCAAAACGAGCTTTTAATAGCAAATGTTGAGGACGCCATCATCGTGCCAAGCATCGGCATCAAAAAAGATGAAAACGGCACTTTTGTCTATGTGCTAAAAGATGGCAAGCCCGTAAAAACAGCGGTCAAAACTGGCATAAAAGATAACCTCGATACGCAGATCATTAGCGGTGTAAATGAAGGCGACGAGATCATCACATCTCAAGGCTCATCAAGCGAGATCGCTAAGATGATCGCAAAAGAACATAAGAAGTTTTAAGTGATAAGTCTAAAAAACATCACCAAAAGCTTTAAGCTAGGCGAGAATGAGATAGAGATCTTGCATGGCATAAATTTAGAGATAAAAAAGGGTGAATTTATAGCCATCATCGGTCAGTCTGGCTCTGGCAAATCAACCCTTATGAACATCCTTGGCTGCTTAGACAGCCCAAGTGGTGGCGAGTATTTGCTGGACGGCAAAGATATATCAAAATTTGATAGCGACGCCCTTGCCAAGCTTAGAAGAGATAAATTTGGCTTTATCTTTCAAAGATACAACCTTCTTAGCACGATGAACGCCCTTGAAAACGTAGCGCTGCCAAGCATCTACGCAGGTGCAAACAAGAGCGAACGAGAGAAAAGAGGGATGGAAATTTTAGACTCTCTTGGTCTTAGCGAAAAAGCGAAAAATTTACCAAACAAGCTCTCTGGCGGACAGCAACAAAGGGTCTCCATAGCAAGGGCGCTGATGAATGGTGGCGAGATCATATTAGCAGACGAGCCAACAGGCGCGCTTGATAGCAAAAGTGGTCTAAGAGTGATGGAAATTTTGGTTGATCTTTACAAAAAAGGCCACACTATCATCATCGTCACGCACGACCCAAAGATAGCAGAGTATGCGAGTAGGGTGATCGAGATAAAAGATGGCAACATCGTAAGTGATAATGTAAAAAACAGTGAAATTTACGAGACTGCAAAGCAAACTCAGCCAGAAAAGAGCAAATTTACCTACTATAAAGACCAGCTAATTGAAAGCTTTAAAATGTCGGTAAATGCGATGCTCGCTCACAAACTAAGGTCGCTTTTAACCATGCTTGGCATTATTATCGGCATAACCGCAGTCATTAGCGTCGTGGCCCTTGGCAAAGGCTCGCAGGAGCAAATTTTAGCTGGCATTAGAAAGATCGGCACTAACACGATCGACATCATGCCCGGTAAAGGCTTTGGCGATATGCTCTCAGGCAAGGTAAAAACGCTCTCCATAAGCGATGCAAACATGCTTGCCAAGCAGTCCTTTCTAGACTCAGTCACGCCAAATACAAGCACCTCAGGCGTGCTAACCTATGAAAATATCTCGCTAAGTGCGAGCCTAAAAGGTGGTGGAGTAGGGAGCTTTGACGTAAATGGGCTAAAGCTAGAAGAGGGTAGAATTTACGATGAAGACGAGGTTTTAAACTCTGATTCAGTTGCTCTAATCGATCAAAACACCAAAAATAGCATCTTTAAAAATGATGATCCTATAGGCAAGATCATACTTTTTAACAAAAAGCCACTTCGCATTATCGGCGTTTTGCAAAAGGATGATTTTAAAATGGGCGACTCAAGCACGCTTAAAATTTACGCCCCTTACACGACTGTGCTAAACAAGATCACTGGGGATAAATTTATAAGCTCGATCACAGCTAAAGTAAATGAAGGTGTCAATGCGCAAATCGCCGAAAAGAGCCTAAGCGAGCTTTTAGAGATCAAGCACGGCAAAAAGGACTTTTTCACTAGAAACTCAGACAGCATCAAGCAAACCATCGAAGAGACCATTTCAACCATGCGCCTTCTCATCTCAAGCATAGCCGTCGTTTCGCTCGTAGTTGGGGGCATAGGCGTCATGAATATCATGCTAGTCTCAGTCACCGAGCGCACCAAAGAGATAGGCATAAAAATGGCGATCGGAGCCAGACAGAGCAACATCTTGCAGCAGTTTTTGATAGAGGCGGTGCTACTTTGCCTAATAGGCGGAGCCATCGGCATCGTCCTATCCTACGCTATCGGCTACATCTTTAATAACTTCTTAAACGGCTTTAGCATGATCTTTTCAAACGGCTCGATCGTGCTTGCACTTGTCACATCGATGGCTATTGGTATCATCTTTGGCTACATGCCTGCCAAGAACGCCTCAAAACTAAATCCAATAGATGCGCTTTCAAGGGAGTAATATGAAATTTCTAAGCCTAGCTTTAGTGCTCGTTTTAAGCGGTTGCGCTGTTAAAAATATAGATGAAAACTACAAGCAAATTTTATTTGAAGATAACGCCAGCCGTGAGCTAAATTTAGATACTTCTTGGTGGAAGCAGTATCAGCAAAGCTATCTTGATGAGCTTGTAGCGCTTGCGCTTAAAAACAACACCGACCTTGCAAAAGCTGCGATAAATGTAAATAAAGCGCTCGCTCAAGCTGGCGTTTTGCAGGCAAATCTCATCCCAAGCTTTAACGCTGGCATCGAGGCTGGAAGTAGTAAAAATATAAAAGAGGGCGGCGCTTCTAGTAGAAGTTTTGGCTCAAGCATAGGGCTTAGCTACGAGCTTGATCTTTGGCAAAAGCTAGCAAATAGCAAAGACGCAGCGATCTTTGAAGCAGAAGCTAGCAAATTTGATCTGGAAGCTAGCAAACTAAGTGTGATAAACTCCGTAGCAGATGCTTATTTTCAAATTTTATATCTAAACGAGAGTATAAAAACTTATGAGCAAATTTTAGAAATTTATAATGAGCTAAATAAGATAGTTGGGCTTAAATTTAAGCTTGGCAAAGAGGAGGCGCTAAGTCTAAAGCAGATAAACTCGCAGCTCTTAAGCGCTCAAAATAAGATAGAAAGTGCCAAAAAAGAGCTTGTGAGTGCTAAAAAAACGCTTAGGATTTTGCTAAATGAGAGGCCAGAATTTGAGCTTAAATTTGAAGACCTCACGCTAAGTCCCGTTAAAAGAGTGGGCGTTGATCTAGATGTGCCAACAAGCGCCATAGCAAACCGCCCTGATCTAAGAGCGGCCATTTACCGCATAGAAGAGGGCATATCAAACTACAAAGTGAGCCAAAAAGAGTTTTATCCGACCATCACGCTAGGAGCTAGCCTCAAAAGCAGCACCGACAAAAAAGAGGAAGCTTTCAGCCTTAAATTTCTAAATGGCAACATCGCTTTGAATTTGCCATTTTTAAACTACCACAAGCTAAAGTCAAATTTAAAGGTTAGCGAGGCAAATTTCGAGCTTGCAAAGCTAAACTACATAAGCACTCTAAATAGCGCATTAAACGAGATAGACGCATTTTACAAAGGCTACTTAAACGACGAAGCACTGCTTGCTAACTACCAAGAGCAGATAAAAAACTACGAGGAAATTTCAAAAATTTACGAGCTAAAATACTCTTACGGTAAGGTCGAGCTAAAGCAGTTTTTAGAGGCTAAAAATAGCGAACTAGAGGCCAAAATAGGGCTACTAAAAGCAAAATACACGCTTTTACAAGATGAGCTAAATATCTATAAAGCGATGGCTGGTAAATTTAATAGGTAAATTTATGAGTTCAGCTTGGGACTACGAGGCAAACGCGTGCAGCAAGGATGGCAAATTTAGTGCCAAATTTGAAGGCTGCGAGGTTGCCATGGGCGCTCCAACCATTGGCGAGCTACGACTTTCTGTAAATAGCGAGCACTATCTAAATTTAAAAAACGAGCTCTTAAACCACGCAAAAAGACTATCAAATTTGGATCAAAATTTAGTTAAAGATGGCAGCACCCATCAAATTTTACTTAGCGAGAGAGCGGCTGCTTGCTTTTTGTTTTCAAAGGACTCTAAATTTCTAGCTTTTTCTGAATGGACGACAGATAAAATGCAGATCATAAAGGTAGTGCGCCTAGCCAATATGAGCATAAAAACTGATAACAAGCGCAAAAGAGTAGTGGAATTTCTCTCATTTGATGACGGTGTGCTTAAAATTTTAGACTCACCGATCTTTATGCCTAAAAACTTCACACTAGATATCCACACGCTTTTTGACGATAAAATTTAATTAGGCTTTAAAAAAATAGTTTTCAGGCGTGTTTTCATAGTAAATTTAACTACTATCTCTTAAATCTAGCACGAAAGATCGCTCAAATCTAAAAATTTAACGTAAAAGATAACTCTTTCTTAAGCGAGCGCTTTATTTGCATTTATCGTGGCTTTTGCAAGGTCGGTGTTTAGTTTTTAAACGCAATTGTCACAAACTCATTAAGGTGGCTCTCACTCATCATTTTTTAAAGTAGGGTAGATCAAATTTTAAGTTATGTATAAGATAAATGCAAATTTCACAATTTTTGAAAAGTGTAAAATTTAACTCATTTTCTTACAAAAATTTTTACACTAAATTTAATGGATAAATTTAGATCACACAAAAGATAAAATGCAAAACCTATCCAAATATAGCCATTTAAAACTTTCAAAAGAGCAGAATCAAGATTTTAAAATATCAATTTGAAAATTACAGTTTTCAATACAAAATATATAAAATACCTTGCATTTTACCTTTTGTCATATTTTGGTATTGCAATTATAGTTGATTTTAAATTTGCTTTTATGCTTGGCGGTTTGAACTTGAAATGGTTAAATTTTAAAAATTGGTAATATGAATTTGAATTGGAGTGATAAATTTTAAAATTTGAGTAGAAGATTTTTTTGGTTCAAAAGCAAAACTTGCATTTGAAAATTAAATAAGTAGATATCCTTTGTGCCTATCAAATCACAATAAATGAATTTGCGTTTTTTTCTAAAACTTATCTTTGATGTTTCTTTGGGTGGTCAAAAAACAAAGCTTTTGCACTGCCCTCTTTTAGCTCTTTAAATTCAGACTCAAATTCTATGCAAAAAATGCCTGACGTTGGGATATTATCGATCGATGAGTCGCTTAGGTATTCGCAAATTTCAGTCACACTTGGATTGTGCGTGATGATGAAAATTTCATCTAAATTTTTATCTAAATTTCTTACAAACTCCAACAGATCTTCAAAGCTTATATCGTAAAGCTCATCTTTTATCTCTATGGATTTTTCTTTAAATTTTAAAGTTTTAGCGATGATTTTTGCTGTTTGCTCGCATCTTTTGGCACTGCTTGAAAAGATAGCTCCTGGCATCACGTCATACATTTTTAGCCTGCTAGCCATAAATTTAGCGTCTTCTTTTCCTTTTGGGCTAAGCTCTCTTGAGGCGTCTTTTGCGCCGTCTTTGTTCTCATCAACTGCTTTTGCGTGCCTTATGAAATAAATTTTGCTCATAATCTCTCCTTTGAGAAATTCTTTATCCAACTAAGCTCTTCCTCGCTAAATCCAGCCTTTAAGCGGTCTTTTTCGTTGATCTCTCTAATGCTTTTAAATGAATTTGGATATAAATTTAAGATGATGTCAAAGTAGCTTTTCTCATCAATACCCTCTTTTTTGCAGGCAAATTTAAACCATTTATCGCCCTTATAAACGTGAGAGACTTCCTCTTTTAAGATGACTTTTAGGCACTCTATTAGCTCTTCTTGCCCGCCTTCAGCTTCTAGCCTTTTGATGATGTGGGCGTTTGCATCAAGCCCGTTTGCCTCCATATATCTTGGTAGTAGCGCCATGCGGCTAGTGAGCTTGTCTGAAGTCTTTTGAAGTGCGATAAATAGGCCATCATGCACGCTTAGCTCGCCGTATCTACCACCCTGCTTTGTGAGTAAATTTTCTATCATGCAAAAGTGCCTGATCTCATCCTCAGCCACCTCCAGCCAGTCCTCGTAAAACTCCCTTGGCAGCCCTCTAAATCTATAACAAGCATCAAGCGCGATGTCGATAGCGCTAAACTCGATGTGAGCGACTGAGTGGATGAAATTTAGGTTTTTATCTTTTGGCTTTACCTTTTTGTTTAGCTCTTTCATACTAACGACGTCGCAAAATTTAGCGTAGCACGGGGTAGTTAGCTCGTTTGGCGCAGAAATTTCATCAAAACAAATATCCAAATTTGATCTAAATTTCTCGTAAAATAGCTCAAATTTTAAAAATTTAAGCCCCACGTCGCCTTCGTTTAAAATATCCCAGATCTCATCAAAAAATCTCATCTGCTCTCTTTAAGTAAAATTTAGCATACAAACAGCCAACAGTCCAGCCTATAAAGTGCGCGTACCATGCGACATTTATGCCCATAAGTAGCGGTAAAAAGCTCATGGCAACAACTATGGCAAAGTAGCCAAACCACGCCTTTTTGTCTGAGTAAAGCACCGAGGTCGCCAGCATGCCAAAGAGCATACACAAAGCGCCGCTTGCACCTACTAAATTTATAAATTTCTCATTTTCAAATGCAAAATATATATAAATAAAGCTTAAAATTTGCGTCAAAACGCCGCCAACGATATAAAAAATGATAAATTTTTTCGTGCCAAGATATAGCTCGCTCATCGTGCCAACTTGATATAAAAAGAGCATATTCATGAGCAAGTGACCTGCACCTGCGTGTATAAAGATAGATGTGAGGGGCTCAAATATATAGAGTTTTTCTAAAAAATAGATATTTAAGCCAAGCGCGAGCCATAACTCACGCGAGTGCAAAAAGGTGAGACTAAAAAATGCAGCTAAATTTAAAATGATAAGCGCAAATGTAGCCGGGCTACTTAGCTTTGCCATATCCAGCAAATCTATTTGCCGCAAGGCAGCTAGCGTTTGAGCATCTTACAACGTAGCTATTTATCTCTTTGTCGCCCTTTAGATGCGTGTTTTTTTGTTTTAAATTCATATAGCTGTGGATGATCCTGCCGCCAGAGTTGTGGATAAATTTCACTGTCTCGTCTGGAAGTATGGCTGTCACGATACCAACGTGAGTGACGTTTTTCTTGTCTTTATTTTTTTGTATGCCTTTGCCAAGGGTGTTTGAAAAGAAGATGAGATCGCCTTTTTTTGGATTTTTATGAGTGATCAAATTTTGGCTTTCATAAAAGTTGTAGATCGCTTTTGACTTTCTGCCGCCCTTGCTGTAGTAGTTATTGATAGTTTTTTCATCAAAATACATATTTTTATATTTTGCATTTACTATAGAGACGAAGCCTGAGCAGTCGCCCCCTGCTCTAGTGTTTAAGTATTTTTTAAAAAATGAACCAAATTCTTTATCAGCTCTGCCGTCATCTTCGTCTAAAAGCTCACTTGAAGTTTGTCTGCTAAAGTCACCATTTGTAGAGGCGGTTTGATTGTAGTCATTTTGTGGGATTTTAGGCTCATTTGAGGTGAAAGAACAACCTGTAAAAAGTGCGATACAAAGTGCAAAAAATATTCTTTTATTTATTAAACTTAACATATTTTTATCCAAAATAATTAATTTTCGTAATTTTAACTCTTAAATGTAAATAAAGCGAAAATAGCGCCCTGTTTTCTTTACTCTAAGTTTAAAAACAATATAATCGGCAAAAAAAATATTTTCTTAAGGCAAAAAATAATGATGCACTATTTAAAAATAGAAGGCAATGCCAAATTAAGCGGCGAAGTAAAGATCAGTGGAGCCAAAAATGCCGCCCTACCTATCATCGCCCTAACCCTACTTGCTAAAAATAAGATAAATTTAACAAATATCCCAAATGTCGCTGACATAAAGACGCTTTGCCAGTTGCTAGTTAATCTTGGAGCAAAGTGTGAATTTAAAGATGAAAACTCACTAAGTATCGACACGAGCAGCGTAAATTCGACCACGGCAAACTACGACATCGTTAGAAAGATGCGCGCTTCTATCTTGACGCTTGGTCCGCTTCTAGCGCGCTTTGGACACTGCGAAGTGAGCCTTCCTGGAGGCTGTGCGATCGGACAAAGACCAATAGATCTGCACCTAAACGCACTTGAGAAAATGGGCGCAAATATCGAGATAAAGCAAGGCTACGTTGTCGCAACCGCACCAAATGGTCTAAAAGGTGCAAAGATCGTTTTTGATAAGATCACCGTAACTGGCAGCGAAAACATCATCATGGCAGCAGCTCTTGCGCATGGCACGACAGAGCTTTTCAATGTCGCGCTTGAGCCTGAAGTGGTGCAAATTTGTGAAATTTTAGCAAGAAGTGGCGTCAAGATCGAAGGCATAGGCACAAGCGAGCTAAAGATCACTGGTAGCGGTCAAAAGCTACTTGAAATTTGCGATATCGAAGTCATCCCTGATAGGATCGAAGCTGGCACATACCTTTGCGCTGGAGCTATCACAAATAGTAAAATTTCAGTCACAAAGGCAAATGCTGCGCACATGACAGCCATTTTAAATAAATTTGAAGAGATGGGCTTTGGCATCGAAATAGACGGCGATAAGATCACTATTTTGCCGACAAATGAGATAAAACCAGTCGAGATAAGAACGACTGAGTATCCTGGCTTTCCAACCGATATGCAAGCTCAGTTTATGGCGCTTTGTCTAGCAGCAAATGGCGTTAGCACGATAGATGAGAGACTTTTTGAAAACCGATTTATGCACGTTAGTGAGCTGGCTAGAATGGGCGCTGATATCCGCCTAAATGGTCACATCGCAAGCGTTTATGCCCCTGCAAATTTAAATGCAGCTGATGTCATGGCGACTGACCTTAGAGCAAGCTCGGCGCTGATACTAGCCGCTCTCATCGCAAATGGCGAGAGCTTGGTGCATAGAATTTACCACCTTGATAGGGGCTACGAGAGGCTTGAGGAGAAATTTAAAAGCCTTGGAGCAAAAATAGTTAGGCTTGAGGAGTAAAAATGCTAGTAAATGACGCACTTGAGGCTTTAAAAGCTAAATTTAAACCAAAAAATGAGAGTGAAATTTTACCCATAAGCGAGGCTCTTGGCAAAACCTTAGCAAATGACGTCATAGCGGTCAAAGACCTGCCCTGCTTTGATAACTCAGCGCTTGATGGCTTTGCTGTTAAATTTGATGAGAAAGATGAACCTTATAAGATCATCGCAAGTGCCTTTGCAGGCGATAAAGAGCAGCTAGCTATCGGCAAAAACGAGTGCGTGAAGATAATGACAGGTGCAAAGATGCCAAAAGGCGCTGACACGGTCATGAGGTTTGAAGATTGCGTGGTTGAGGGTGAGTTTGTAAAAGCGCCAGCTAAGCTTAAAAAAGGCGAAGCTTACCGCTTTAAAGGCGAAGAGACAAAGGTTGGTGAAATTTTGCTAAAAAGTGGCGAAATTTTAAATACAAGAAGTGTGATGATGCTAGCAGCTCAGGGCATAAGCTTTATAGATGTGAAAAAGCAACCTAGTGTTGGAATTTACTCAAGTGGCAACGAAATCATTGAGCCTTGGCAAAGAGCTAGCGAGGATGAAATTTACAATGCAAACGCACTTGGCATCACCGCACTTTTAAGCTCAATCGGTCAAAAAAGCTCATATCTTGGCATCATAAAAGATGATCTAAGCGCTGTAAAACAGGCATTTTTAAACGCTGCAAACTACGATATCGTTATCTGCTCTGGTGGAGCGAGCGCTGGTGAGGCTGACTTTATGAAGATAGCCCTAAGTGAGCTTGGATACAACGAAATTTTCTCGCACCTTGACATAAGACCTGGCAGACCTTGCAAGGCTTATGAAAAAGATGGCAGGCTTGTTTTTATCTTGCCTGGCAACCCTATGGCTGCTTATCTTTGCACGATGATGCTTGTTTTGCCACTTCTAAAAAGCGAGTGTTTTGTGACGCAAAAAGCTATAAATAGCGAAAATTTAAAGGTAAAATCAGGCAGAGCAAATGCGGTTTTTGGCAATGTAGCTGATGGTAAATTTATAGCAACTGACGGCGGAAAATATGGCTCAGGCATGATAAATCATATATTAAAGAGTGATTTTGTGTTGATAACTAGCCCTGATCAAGGTGAAATTTTACAAAATAGTGAAATTTCACTCATAAAACTTCCATAATCCTTGACAAATGAAAAACAATCTGATAAAATGCGGACTTCATTTTGATTGCGGGAATAGCTCAGGGGTAGAGCACAACCTTGCCAAGGTTGGGGTCGCGAGTTCGAATCTCGTTTCCCGCTCCATCTTTTTTATACTCATTTTTTTACTTTCCACAAAACTTTTTGCAAATGAAGTCAGCATCTATCCGATGTATTGCGTCGTAAATGATCAAATTTCACTCAGTACTTTTGGCTTTGAAGGCGAAGACAATGAAATTTTAAACTTAGATAGCAAAAGAGCTGCCAAGATAGATAGCAAAAAACTCTATGAAATTCTAACAGCAAATTTTAAAACATATAATGATAAAAGCGGCGGCAGCGTAGCTTTTGTAAAAAACTGCTCTATCATGGATGAAATTCAGATGCAATTTCTAAGAGAGATCAGCAACGAGTACCCAGGCATTAGCGTGAGCGATCTTAGCATCAGTCCGCAAAACAAACTCCCTGCAAATTTTAAAGACTTAGTTTTTAAAAATATATTTTTAAACGATCAAAATAGCCAAAAAGGCGTCTTTAGAGCCTCATTTGAGGACGTTGATCTAAGTTTGAAAAGCCTTTATTTTAAATTTAGTTTTAACGCCAAAATGCCAGTTTTTATCGCTATAAACTCAATGAACACAAACCACATTTTAAGCTTGCTTGACTATCAACCAACGATGATCGAGTTTAGCAAATGGCCGCGTGATGCACTCTTTGGACTTAGCGCCTCAACTCTTGTCACAAAAATGCAGATAAGAAGCGGAGAAATTTTAACAAAACGTCAGTTTAACGCCATTAGTTTAGTCAAAAAAGGTCAAATGCTAAACGCAGTTTTAAGCGAAGGTGGCGTCAAGATAATTGCCGAGGTAAAGGCGCTTGAGGATGGAAATTTAGGCGATATGATAAAGATAAGAACAAGAGAAAATAAAATTTTACAGGCCACAGTTTCAGGTAAAGACGAGGCAGTTATCAGATGAAAAAGGTAGTTTTTGCAGCCACTGGAGCAAGCGGGGCTGGGCTTTTTCTAAAGCTAATAAGTGCCGCAAAAGATAGCTGTGAGGCGCATGTCATAGTTAGTAAAAATGCTATGAAAGTTTTAGAGGCTGAAGAAAATTTGAGGCTAAATTTAGACAATATTGGCGTAAAAATTTATGATGATCAAGACCTTGGTGCAGGTCCAGCCTCTGGCTCATTTGGCACGGATGCGATGATCATAGCGCCCTGCTCTACCAACACTCTAGCAAAAGTTGCAAATGGCATAAGCGACACGCTCATCACAAGGGCTGCAAGTGTTGCGCTAAAAGAGAGGCAAACCCTAGTTTTGGGCGTTAGAGAGATGCCATTTTCTACGATCGCGCTTTCACAGATGCAGCTGCTCTCATCTCTTGGAGCTACCATCGCTCCGCCAGTTTTAGGCTACTACGCAGGCATAAAGAGCCTTCTTGATATGGAAAATTTCATCATCGGCAAGTGGCTTGATGCCTTAAAAATCGAAAATAATCTTTACAAAAGGTGGCAAATTTGAAAAAATCTTGCATCTATCCAGGGACCTTTGACCCCATAACAAACGGCCATTTAGACGTTATCATAAGAGCTACAAAAATTTTTGACAAGGTAATCGTCGCAGTTGCAAAAAGTGATAGCAAGCAGCCAATGTTCGCACATGAAAAGCGCATAGAGATGGCAAAAGAGGCAGTTTGCGATCTAAAAAATGTAAGCGTTCTTGGCTTTGATAACTTGCTGGTTGATTTTGCTAAATCGCACGGCATAAACACCGTCATCAGGGGGCTTCGTGCGGTTAGTGACTTCGAGTATGAGCTACAAATCGGCTACGCAAACGCTGCACTCTGGGACGAATTTGAGACGGTTTATCTTATGCCAAGCTTAAATAACGCCTTCATCTCAAGCTCGATCGTCCGCTCAGTCTTGCGCCACGACGGCGATGTGAGCAACCTAGTGCCAGCAAAAATTCTTAAAAATTTAAAGGCGTAAAATGTATGTTTTGTTTGAAGGCATTGACGGCGTTGGCAAGAGCACGCAGATAGAAATTTTAGCTTCTAAATTTAGTGATGCCATCGTCACAAAAGAGCCAGGTGGCACAAAGCTTGGTGAAAATTTACGTGAAATTTTACTAAGCTCAAGCATCAAAATAGGCAAAAGGGCTGAAATTTTACTCTTTTTGGCTGATAGGGCTGAGCATTTTGAAAAGCTGGTCGCTCCAAATTTAGGCAAATTGATTTTAAGCGACAGAGGCTTTATCTCTGGCATCGCCTACGCTTTGGCAAATGATGAAAGCTTAGATGAAAACGTGCTTTTAGAGCTTAATAAATTTGCACTAAATGATAAATTTGCAGACAAGATCGTCTTTTTTGAAGCAAGCCGTGAGCTAATAAGCTCGCGCCTAAAAGCAAGAGGCACCAGCGATAAGATCGAGGCTCGTGGGCTAGAGTATCTTTTTAAAGTGCAAAGCCTGATGAAGCAAATTCTCATCAAAAATAGCTTTGAAACGCTTTTTATAGACGCATCTAAAAGCATAGAGCTAATTTCAAAAGAGATAGAAAATTTTATAAATTTTAAGTAAAATCACAAAAAAATAAAAAGGATAATGCGATGATAACGGCACTTCGTGGCATGAAAGATATGCTTCCAGCTCGCGCAAAACTTTACGCACAGATAATCAAAACCTGCGAGGAAGTCGCAAAAAACTACGGATATGAGCAAATTTTGACCCCGCACCTCGAGGAGACGGCGCTTTTTAAAAGAAGTGTCGGTGAGAGTAGCGACATCGTTGGCAAAGAGATGTATCAGTTTGAAGACAAAGGCGGCAACGACGTTTGCTTGCGCCCTGAAGGCACAGCTGGCGTCGTTAGAGCCTTTATCGAGGCAAAACTTGACAGAGCAAATGTGACAAAACGCTGCTTTTATCATGGCTCGATGTTTCGCTATGAGCGCCCACAAAAAGGCCGCTTAAGGGAGTTTCACCAGTTTGGCTGTGAGTGTTTTGGCGAGGGCAGCGTCTATGAGGATGCGAGCATTATCTTGATGGTGAGCGAAATTTTTAACAGGCTAAACATCAAAACAACCCTAAAAATAAACTCACTTGGCGACGAGAGCTCGATGAAGTCTTACAAAGAAAAACTTGTTAAATTTCTAGATGAAAACAGTGAAAAAATTTGCGAGGACTGCAAAAGACGCAAGCTCTTAAACCCTATCCGCGTGCTTGACTGCAAGATAGAAAGCTGCCAAGAAATTTATAAAAACGCCCCAGTCATAACTGATAGCTTAAGCGATGAGGCGCAGGCTGATTTTGCAAAACTGCAAGAAATTTTAACGGCAAATGGCGTTAAATTTGAGATAGACACTAAGCTCGTTCGTGGGCTAGACTACTACTGCAAGACGGCGTTTGAGTTTATCAGCAACGAGATCGGCTCACAAAGTGCGGTCGCAGGTGGCGGCAGATACGATAGGCTGGTCGAGTATCTTGGCGGTAGAGCAAGTTATGGCGTTGGCTTTGCGATGGGCGTTGAGAGGATAATGGAAATTTTAGGTGAAGCTGGTGATGAGCGAGACGGAGTTTATCTTTGCGCGCTTGATGCGGCGAATGTTGATTTTATCTATAATCTTGGCTCAAAACTTCGCAAAAAATATCAGGTTGAAATTTCTTATGAAGCCAAAAAACTTCAAAAACATTTGCAAAATGCCGACAATAAAAATGCAAAAATTTTCCTTTGCGTGGGCGAAAATGAGATGAAAGAGAATAAAATTTGGTATAAAAATTTAGAGACCAAAGATGAAAAAACGATAAATTTAGATGAGCTTGAAAAGGAGCTGGGATGAATGATTTTGGACTTAGCATTTGGGGCAATTCAAATTTTGTGATAGAAGACGGCAAAGTCTGCATAAACGAAGCTAGCAAGCCAGCGATCATCGATATCGTAAAAGAGATAAGAGACGATGGCTACAGAGGGCCGCTACTACTTCGCTTTCCGCACCTTATCCAAAAACAGATCGAGCAGATCCACGCAAGCTTTGCAAAGGCAAAGAAAGAGTTTGCCTACAAAGGCAGTTTTAACGCCGTTTTCCCGCTTAAGGTCAATCAATATCCTGGCTTTGTAAAAAACCTAGTACGCCTTGGCAAGCCCTATAACTACGGCCTTGAGGCTGGTAGCAAGGCTGAGTTACTTCTAACTATGGCTTATAACAACGACAAAGCGCCTATAACGGTAAATGGCTTTAAAGATAAAGAGATGATAAATATAGGCTTCATCGCCGCAGAAATGGGGCATAACATCACGCTAACGATCGAGGGCTTAAACGAGCTTGAAGCGATTATCGCCATCGCAAAAGAGCGCTTTAAACCAAAACCAAAGATCGGACTTAGAGTGAGACTACACTCGACTGGATCGGGGCTCTGGGCAAAAAGTGGAGGCATACACTCTAAATTTGGCCTAACATCAACCGAACTAATAGAAGCTGTAAAGATGCTAAAAAAGGCAAATTTACTTGAAAATTTCACGATGATACACTTTCACATCGGCTCTCAAATAAGCGAGATCCACCCTCTTAAAAAGGCACTCATCGAGGCTGGCAACATCTACGCTGAGCTTAGAAAAATGGGCGCAACAAATTTAAAAGCGATAAATTTGGGCGGCGGTCTAGCGATTGAATACTCGCAGTTTAAAGAGGAGAGCAGCAGAAACTATACGCTAAACGAATACGCAAACGACGTTGTTTATATGCTAAAAACCATAAGTGAGCAAAAAAAGGAGATCGAACCAGATATTTTCATAGAGTCAGGTCGCTACATCGCCGCTTCTCACGCGCTTTTGGTCGCTCCTGTGCTTGAGCTATTTTCTCAAGAATACACCGAAGAGAAGTTAAATTTAAAGAAAAATAATCCAAATTTAATAACCGAGCTAGTTGATCTTTATAAATCAATCAAGCCTTCAAACGCCCTAGAGTACCTGCACGACGCCATCCACCACACTGAGAGCATCCTTACACTCTTTGATCTAGGCTATGTCGATCTACAAGATAGGTCAAACGCAGAGGTGCTTTTAAGGCTCATTAGCAAAAAGGCTGTCGTGATGCTTGGCAACAAGAGCAACTCAAGCGATCTAACTAAAATTCAAAAAGAGGTTCAAGAGAGATACCTGCTAAATTTCTCGATCTTTCAAAGCTTGCCAGACTTTTGGGGACTAAAGCAAAATTTCCCTATCATGCCACTTGACAGGCTAGATGAGCGCCCTACCCTGCCAGCTTCGATCTGGGATATCACTTGCGATAGCGACGGCGAGATCAGCTATGATGACGAGAAAAATCCGCTACTTTTGCACGACGTGGATGTGGAGAAGGAGGATTATTTCTTGGGATTTTTCCTAGTTGGCGCATATCAAGAGGTGATCGGCATGAAGCACAATCTCTTTACTCATCCAACAGAAGCTACCGTGGAGATAACAAGCGATGGCTACAAGATCACAAATTTACTAGAGAGCCAGTCGATCCTTGATATCATGGAGGACATGGACTACGATATCTACGAGATCCAAGACACTCTAAATGAGCGCTTAGAGAAATCAACTCTGATAAACGAAACACAAAAGAAGCAAATTTTGGGCGAACTTTATCTATTTTTAAATGATAATAGCTACTTAAAGACAATCAACTAAAAAGGACGAAAATGCAACTAGCAAACAGAATGCAAACATTAAGCGAGTCAATCACAATCGCGATCAGCACAAAAGCCAAAGAGATGAAGGCTGCTGGCATCGACGTGATCTCACTTTCAGCTGGTGAGCCTGACTTTATGACTCCAAAAAAGATAAGAGAAGCTGTAAAAAATGCACTTGATAACGATAGCAAAAGCGGCAAATACACGCCAGTACCAGGTTTGCCTGAGGTCATTGATGCCATTAGAGCAAAGTTAAAAAGAGATAATGGGCTTGACTACAAAGCAAATCAAATCGTCACAAACATCGGCGCAAAACACTCACTTTTTAATGTATTTCAAGCGCTTATCAACCCAGGCGACGAGGTCATCATCCCATCTCCATACTGGGTGAGCTACCCTGAGATCGTTAAATTTTGTGGCGGCGTGCCTGTCTTTATCGAGGCGGACGAGAGCACAAATTTCAAAGTCACAGCCGAGCAGCTAAAAAAAGCGATCACACCAAAAACAAAGGTCTTTTCGCTAAATCACCCAACAAATCCAACTGGAGCTGTATATACAAAAGAGGAGATCGCGGCATTTGGAGAGGTTTTAAAGGGCACTGACATCATCATCACAAGCGATGAAATTTATGAAAAAGTGATCTACGGCAAGAAATTTCACGCAGTAGCCTCAGTGAGCGAGGATCTTTTCAAAAGAACGGTCACGATAAATGGACTAAGCAAATGTGGCGCGATGCCTGGCTGGAGATTTGGCTATATCGCAAGCTCGATGGACTGGCTAATTGCTGGCATCAAAAAGCTTCAAAGCCAAAGCACAAGCAACATTAGCTCGATCGTGCAAATAGGCGCTATCCCGTCACTTCTTGGCGAAACTGATGACGATATCGAAAATATGAGAAAAGAGTATGAAAGAAGACGCGATGTGGCAGTTGAGATGATAAATGCTATCCCTGGGTTAAGCGTAGTTAAGCCTGATGGCGCATTTTATCTATTTGTAAAATGCAAAGAGGTAGATGGCGACTCACTTAGGTTTTGCAAAAAGATGCTTGAAGAGGTAAATGTAGCGACCGTGCCAGGAGTTGGCTTTGGCATGGATGGATATTTTAGAATTTCTTTTGCGACAGACATCGAGAGCATAAAAAGAGCGATCGAGAGGATCGCAAATTTTGTAAAAAGCTACAAAATTTAATGATCAAATTTAGAGTAAATGGCAAAATTTTCGAGCTTGAAAACGATATAAACGTTTATGATTTTTTAGCACAAAATGGCTATGAGCTTAAATTTATAGCCCTTGAGCGAGACGGAGAAATTTTGCCAAAAAAGCTTTGGAGTGAGCACTTCATGAGCGAGGCCAAAGCTTATGAGATCGTCACTTTAGTTGGCGGTGGATGAGGAGAAAATGATAGAGATAGTTTTAAATGGCACAAAATTTAAAGTGCCAGCAAAAAACCTTAGCGAGTTAAAAGAGCTTGCTCTTGGCGATAAAAATAGCCAAATTTACAAATTTTTGGAGAAATTTAACGCAACAAAGCCGGACATTTTTATCGTTGATGGCTTTGCTATAAAAGAAGATAGCGAGCTAAAAGATGGCTCAAATGTCGTATTTATAAGGCGTGGCGTGATGCCTGAGCGTGAAGTTTTACGCTCTATGATCGCCTCACGAAACAGCCCTGAGCTAAATTTAGCCCTAAGTAAAGCCGTGGTCGGCGTGGCTGGACTTGGCGGCCTTGGCTCAAATATCGCCCTAAGTCTTGCAAGAGTTGGCGTAAAAAAGCTAGTGCTTGCCGACTTTGACGTCGTTGAGCCAAGCAACCTAAACCGCCAGCAGTATTTCGTCCGCCACATCGGCTTGAAAAAGACGCAGGCGCTTAAAGAGCTGATAAATGACGTCAATCCCTTTGTCGAGGTCGAGGCTCACGATATATTTTTGGATGAAAAAAACGTAGCTAGCGTCTTTGGCGAGTGTGAAATTTTATGCGAAGCCTTTGACAACGTCGCTGGCAAGGCGATGATACTAAACGAAGCTGGAGCTAGCTTAAAAGAGAAAAAAATTATCGGCGCCTCTGGCATGGCAGGATACTTTAGCTCAAATCTCATAAAAACCATAAAATTTGCCAAAAATGTCTATCTTTGTGGCGACCTCACAAATGAAGCAAAGATCGGTCAAGGGCTCATGGCGCCACGCGTTGCGATCTGCGCAAATCATGAGGCAAATTTAGCTATTAGGCTACTTATGGGCTTGGAGGCGTAAGTGCAAAGTGATAGCTTGATCCTTGGCGGCAAGGAGTTTCAAAGCCGCTTTATCCTTGGCTCTGGCAAGTACTCGCACGAGCTCATCGACTCAGCCATAAACGAGGCTGGAGCGCAGATCCTAACGCTTGCTCTTAGGCGCATAAACGAGAGCAAAGAGCGCAATATACTTGACTTTATCCCAAAAGGCGTGACGCTATTGCCAAACACAAGTGGCGCTAGAAACGCCAAAGAGGCCGTTCGTATCGCCCAGCTCGCACGTGAGCTTGGATGCGGCGAGCTTGTTAAGATAGAGATCATCACTGACTCTAAATTTCTCTTTCCAGACAACGTTGAAACCATAAAAGCGTGCGAAGCCTTGGCAAATGACGGCTTTGTGCCGATGCCATATATGTTTCCAGATCTAAACGCCGCAAGAGCGATGCTAAGTGCGGGAGCAAGTTGTATCATGCCTTTAGCTGCGCCAATCGGCTCAAATCAGGGGCTAGTTTTTAAAGATATCATTGAAATTTTGATAAACGAGCTTGATACGCAGATCATAGTTGATGCTGGCATTGGCAGGCCCTCACAAGCGTGCGAAGCGATGGAGATGGGGGCGGCTGCGATCATGGCAAACACAGCTATCGCCTCATCTAAAAATATCCCGCTCATGGCAAGAGCCTTCAAAGAGGCTATTATCGCTGGTCGCAACGCCTATCTAGCAGGGCTTGGCGCAAAGAGCAAAAGCGCAAATGCCTCATCACCACTCACTGGATTTTTAGACTGATGAAATTTACAAGAACCGACCACATGCAGCTGCTACCTCACATGCAGGATGTTGGCAGCGACATTATGGATGAGATTTTAAAAGAGCGAGCGAATTACAAGCCTGAAATTTACACCGAGGCTGACGTAAAAGCAGCTCTTAATGCAAAGCACTGCTCGCTTGAAAATTTAAAAGCCCTACTCTCGCCTGCAGCAGTGCCATTTTTAGAGCCAATAGCCCAGCTCGCTCAGGCAAAAACAAGGGCAAATTTTGGTTCAAACATCACGCTTTTTACCCCGCTTTACATAGCAAACTACTGCGATAATCTCTGTGTTTATTGCGGTTTTAACGCTAACAACAAGATAAAAAGAGCAAAGCTAAGCGACGAGGAGATCACAAGAGAGCTAAGAGAAATTTCAAAGAGCGGCTTGGAAGAAATTTTGATCCTAACTGGTGAGAGCGAGACCAACTCAAGTGTCGCCTACATCGCAAACGCCTGCGCTTTAGCAAAGAAATTTTTTAAAGTCGTTGGGGTTGAAATTTACCCATTAAATTCAGACGGCTACGCCCTACTTCACAAAAGTGGCGCAGACTACGTGACCGTCTTTCAAGAGACCTACAGTCCCACAAAATACGAAAAAATCCACCTTGGCGGCAATAAAAGGATCTTCCCATACCGCCTAAATGCGCAAGAGCGAGCGCTTCTTGGAGGCATGAGAGGGGTTGGTTTTGCGGCACTTCTTGGCATAGATGACTTTAGACTTGACGCCTTTGCGACCGCACTGCACGCAAGCTTGGTTCAAAAAAAATATCCGCACGCTGAGATCGCATTTTCATGCCCAAGACTTCGCCCTATCATAAACAACGACCGCATCAATCCTCGCGATGTGGGCGAACGCGAGCTTTTGCAAGTGATCTGCGCTTATAGAATTTTCATGCCAACAGCTAGCATAACGATCTCAACCAGAGAAAAGGCGAAATTTCGCGATAACGCCGTAAAGATCGCCACAAACAAAATAAGCGCTGGCGTAAAAGTGAGCATCGGCGCTCACGGCGAAGAGAAAAAGGGCGATGAGCAGTTTGAAATAAGCGACGACAGAAGCGTGAATGAGATAAAAGCAATGATAAAAGCAAACGGCTTAGAGCCCTTGATGAGCGAGTATGTCTATGTTTAAAATTCTCTGCGTGGCTGATTTTGAAAGCTATGAGGGCGATGACTTTTTAAAGAGGATACAGCTACTTTGCAAGGCTGGCGTGGATGAAATTTTGCTTCGTGCAAAGGGTCTAAGCGAGGCTGATTTTTACGATCTTGCTAGGGTTGTGGCTCAAATTTGTGAAAACTACCGCAAGAAATTTATCATTAATCAATTTTTTGACGTAGCTTGCAAGCTAAATAGCGACTTTTGGCTCACTTCAACACAGCTTGATTTTTTTAAAAATCACGCCGTTTTTTTAGATGAATTTAGAAAAACAGCTAAAATTTACGCCCCAGCTCATGATCTAGAGCAGGCTAGAATTTCAGCCTCTATCGCTGACATGCTCGTTGCTTCTCATATATTTGCCACCTCTTGCAAGGCGGGCTTAGAGCCAAAAGGAGTAAATTTTATAAGCGAGCTAAAAAGCTTAGACAAAGAAATTTACGCACTTGGCGGACTAGATAGTGGGAACTACAAAGAAGCTATAAAAGCTGGCGCAAGCGGAATTTGCTTTATGAGCCTAGCAATGAATGGCGATATAGAGCCTATAAAAAAGATAGCAGAGAGCAAAAACTGCTAAATTTAGTTTAAATTATGCAAAATAATACATAAAATTTTACTCATTTTTACTAGCGATATATGTTTTTATATCAAATATAAGTAGCGTCACAAGCGATGGCAGCATATAGGAGTTTAGCACTAAAAGCAGCGACTTTGTCAAATTTGACTTTATTAAAGTCTCTATGTCAAGGCTGCTGTTGTAGTTAAAAAAATATAGCAAGGCAAACTCGCCAACAAAAACTATGCGAGAGATCTTTAGCAAGATGTCATTTCCCAGTCTTGCAAATTTATCATCTACCACAAGCGACAAAGTGATCCAGCCAAGCAGCCAAATTGCGCAGGCTAAAGCATAAACAGTAATACTTTCATCAAATTTTTCAAGTAGTAAAAATACCAAGGGTTGTAAAAATACAAGGCTAGCGATAAATCAAAGAAGTGAGCTAAAGGCTAGCAGGCAAACACAGCCAAAGATAGAAATGGCCGAGATAAAGCCAAAAACCTCTAACTCAAAATAATATGCTAGCGCATAGGATAAAAAAGAGAAAACAAGCCAAATTTTAATAACAAGTCACCACCTATTTGCAAAGGCAGTGGCTTTTAAATTTAGGCTATCTCTCAAACCCATTTACGAGATTTTCTTTTGTTTTGGGCGGAAAACTTTCATCACGTTTTCATCGGTCTCGATAAATGCACCCTCTATAAGATCGATGCAGTATGGTACCGCTGGAAATACAGGCTCCAAGCACTCTTTTATCGCTTTTGGCTGACCTGGTAAATTTATGATGAGCGCGTGGCCTCTGATACCTGCTGTTTGACGTGAGAGGATCGCTGTTGGGACGTATTTTAAGCTTGCAGCTCTCATTAACTCGCCAAAGCCTGGCATCATCTTCTCACAAACCGCCTCAGTAGCCTCTGGCGTGACGTCTCTTACAGCTGGTCCTGTACCTCCAGTCGTTAGTACAAGGTCGCATCCTAGCACGTCTACCATGTGCACTAGCCTCTCTTTTATGAGATCAAGCTCATCTGGGATCACCTCGTAAAAATACTCTCTCTCGCTTACTATCCAACCTTCAAGTACCTCTTTGATCGCTGGACCTGATTTGTCCTCGTATGTGCCCTCACTTGCGCGATCTGACATAGTCAGAATTCCTATTTTTGCTTTCATTTTTTCTCCTTTATTAGTAGTTTTCATTTAAAATTTTAGCAAGCGTCTCTTTATCCACACTTTCATAAGCAAGCAGATATGAGCTTATCCTTGCGATTTGCTCGTTTGTGCCCTTTAAAAAGGAGATTATCTCCTCTTTTGCCTGCTTTAAAATTTCTTCCACGTCGTTTGGATTTGGCACGAAAGAGTTGCCCATGCCATACTCATAAACCATCTTTGAAGCGATCTCTTTTGCTAAATTTAGATCGTTACTTGAGTTTGAAAAGATGTCGTTCTCATCTATCTCAAGCTTGCACATGCCAGAGATAAGCACCTTTATGCGTGAGAACATCTGGGACTTTGACTCGATCTCTTGCTCAGTCGCCATAAAGCGGTCTTCTATGAGCGAAATTTTTTCAAATTTCACATCAAACCAGTAGGCACTTAGCGCCTTTGCGCCTTGATAGATAGCTTGAATTTTCTTCTCGCTCTCGCTGTAGCTTAGCACCTTTTTCTTGCCGAGCAAGACCTTGTTTAAAACGGCTTCAAAGTCCCTCATTTTTATGACGCTCTCGCCGTTTCTTAGGGCATTTATCGCAGCTTCATTTACAAGCGTGCTAAGTGCTGCACCAGAAAAGCCAACGCTCATCCTAGCAATATCTTCAGCTGGCACTTCGCAGTTTTTATCTTTTAGATATGTGTTTAGGATCGCCACCCTGTCGTTATAATCAGGCATTGATAAAAATATACGCCTATCAAAGCGGCCCGATCTAAGTAGTGCCTCGTCGATCATCTCGATCCTATTTGTAGCAGCTATGACGATGACGCCTGAGTTATCTTCAAAGCCGTCCATCTCGGTTAGCAGCTGATTGAGTGTGGCTTCTCGCTCGTCGTTTCTAGCACCACCCCTGCTCTTGCCAACGGCGTCTATCTCGTCGATAAAGATGATTGAAGGCGCGTAGGATTTGGCTCTACTAAATAGCTCTCTAACTCTTTTTGCGCCCATTCCGACATAAATTTGCACAAAACTCGCGCCATTTTGGTAAAAAAACGGCACATTGGCTTCACCTGCAACCGCCTTTGCCACAAGCGTCTTGCCAACGCCCGGAGGGCCAATCATTAGCACGCCTTTTGGCATTTTGATACCAAAATTTCTATATTTTTGCGGATTTTTAAGAAAATCAACTATCTCACTAAGCTCGCTTTTCACCTCGCTAATGCCTGCCACATCGCTAAATCTCACGTTTGAGATAACTGGCATCGCATTTTGGTTTAGCACGCTTTCTATCTCAAAAGCGCCGTCTTTTTTGTTTAAAAGGCTCTCCTCTTTTTTCTTAATAGCCCTAAAAATATAGGAGTACCAAAGCACAAGGCAAACAAAAATGATGCTTCCCCAGACCATGCCAGGAGTGATATACTGCACGCTTCGCTCGACTGGGACCTTTTTGATGAGCTCTTTTATGTCTATGCCCTCTTTTGTTATAGCAAAGCGGTTATTTTGCGCATAGAGGATAACCTCGTCTTCGTCGATGACCGCTTTATCGATAAAATTTCCATCCATTAGTTGCTTATATTGCGAGTAGGTGATGTTTCGTGGCTCTTTGCTCACAGCAAAAAGTAGCGCTATTATCAGAGCCACAGCGGCTATTATCAGGATGTTTTTCTTGTTAAATTTAAATTTTTGCATAATTGGCATCTGGCTTAATTTCATATTCGCTTACCTCCAACCACTCTTTTGTTATGTCGTTTTGACTAGAAATTTTAGCTTTGTTGTAAAACTGGTCAAAGCCCTCGTAAAAGTCACCGTTTTTTTGCTCGACTAAAATTTTTAAAGTCCCGTTATGTTTTTTTCTAAAATTTTCATTATTTTGCAAAGCTATGCCTTGTAAAATTTTGAGCCTACTCTTTGCCACGTCGCCGCTTACATCACTCTTTAGCGTCGCTGAGTGCGTATCACGCCTTGGCGAATAGACAAAAGCGTGCAAATGCGTGATAGGAAATTTCTTGAAATTTTCCACCGCCTCTGCCCAAATTTCTTCACTCTCACCTGGATGGCCCACGATATAGTCAGTCCCCAAAGCAAAGCCAAGTGAGCTTAGCTCATTAAAAAGCTCTAAGTCGCTAAATGCGTTGTTTCTCCTGCGCATGATCTTTAGCATCGCCTGGCTCGTGTGCTGAAGTGCGATGTGTAGATGGCGCTCCAGCCACTCCTCTTTTAAAATTTCCCTAAAGCTCTCATCTATCTGGCTTGGCTCGATACTGCCAAGTCTTATGCGTCTGATGCCTGAAATTTTGCCTAAATTTGCTAGCAGTTTGCCAAGAGAGCTATTTGTATCTTTGCCGTAACTGCCTATGTTTGTGCCAGTCAGTACTAGCTCATTATAGCCATTTTGAGCTAAAATTCTAGCTTCTTTTAAGATCATCGCCTCGTCCATACTCCTAGCTCTGCCACGCACTGATGGGATGATGCAGTAGCTGCAGTTGAAGTTGCAGCCCTCTTGAATTTTTATAAATGCCTTTGTGTGATTTTCGTAGTTTGTTACGATGTTTTTATCGACTGAGTTTAAATTTCCAAGCTCAAAAAAGGGCTTTTCTTGTTTTAAAAGCTCGTTTAGATCACTCTTTTTGCTAGCTCCAAGCACGCCAAAAATGCCGCTTGCAAACAGCTCCTTACCCTTACTAACTGCGCCACATCCTGTTAGTATGACCTTTGCCCCACGTCTTTTTACGCCATTTATATAGTTTCTAACCCCACTATCAGCCGAGTTTGTCACGGTGCATGAGTTTATGACTACGATATCAGCGCTCTCTTCGTCGTTTGTGATCTCATAGTCTTTTATGTAGCTCTTTAAAAGCTCGGTGTCATAGATGTTTGTGCGGCATCCAAATGTCTTAAAAAATATCTTTTGCATTAGATATTTTCACCCTCTTGCTCAGCGTGAGCTACATGATCGCTTGGCGTTTCTTTCTTGCCTATAAACATAGTTTGCGTTGGGTAAGCTATCTTTATATCATCGTGAGCTAAAAATGCCTCGATTATCTCAGCGCTTATCGTGCTTCTTAGAGCGAGCGTGGCGTATGAGTTTGACATATACCAGCATGAGATATTGATGCCATAAGGCTCAAAAAATGTATAAATTCTTGGCTCTACATTTGGATTTTTGATGCTGTACTGGCTTCTTAGCTTGTTCATCTGGCGTTTTGCGATGTCTGTATAGCCTTTTGAATATTTTTTTACTATATTTTTTGCTAGATAGGCTGCCTTTTTGTGATTGCTATCAAAGCTTATCACGACATCTATGCCGTCCCAAACTGTCTTCATGCCGTAGTGCGAGTAGTTTGCGATGAGGTCTGTAAAGATATAGTTATTTGGCACAAAGATGATCCTGCCTGCACGGCGGTTTGTCTTATAAGTTGAGTAGCTAACGTCTTCAAAAACGGTTAGGCGAAGCAGTGAAATGTCTATCACATCGCCCACAAATTCGCTCCCGTCGTGATAGACCCTTACGCGGTCTCCCACGTGGATCGTGCCGCCAAACATGATAACCATCCAGCCAAGCATACTCATAAACATATCCTTCATCGCGATGGCGATACCAGCTGAGGCAAAACCTAGCACGGTTACTAGATACGTGACGTTTTCGATGTATGAAAAGAGTAGGATTATGATGATAACGGTGATGTTTAGCACGTTTAGAAATTTATTGACAGTGTAAAATCTCTCGTTATCCGTGATCGTTCTTTTAACGATAAATTTAGCGATAAATGTTAATCCGATCGTTAGAAGGATGACGATGGCTGTGTAGCCCATGCTTAAAAACTGAGCCTTGATGTCAGAGGTCGTCAAATTTATCGCTTCATCAGCCCTTTTTTCATAGACGCTATAAGTGGTATCAGCGATCTGTTTTGCTGCTTTGAAGTCGCCTATCTCTTGTTTTACAAGGTTTAGACTTGCTCTATTTTGCTCGCTATCATCTATCAAATTTAGTCTATTTAGCAAATTTTCTTTTGCTTCAAGCTTTTCAAGCAAGGTGTCAAGCTCTTTGATGTGCCTTTGGTACTCGATCTTGTCGCTTCTTATCTTTTTGATGTATGAAAAGCCAGATACTAGCGCAACTGGGCTATTTATCCTAGGCGGCGTCTCCATTTCTGGTGCTGCTAGCATATTTGAAAATGGCGTTTTCTCATACTCTTTTAGCAAATTTATCTGCTCTTTTAGAGTTTGACTTCTCTTTATGAGATCGCCACCTCTTTTTGAGCCTTTATCAAGCTTTTTAAGCTCATTTTCATTTTGCTCTAGCTCATCAAGAAGCTTTTGATAGGTGTTGTAGTTGGCGTATCTTGTGATCCAGATGTTATTTTTTAGGGAGTTATCTAGGTTTGAAATTTCTTTTATAAGCTCGCTATTTTGTAAATTTTGTGAGACATTTTGCTCAAGTGTAGCGTTTTCTTCAGCATAAAGTGCAAAGCAAAAAAGTAGAAAAACTAGGATCTTTTTCATTTAAATTCTCTCAAAGTTTCTAAAACGTCCTCTTTTTTGACGTCATTTTTGATGATCGCACTGCCGATTTTATCTGCGATGATGAAATTTATCTTATCACCTTTTGTCTTTTTATCCATAAAAAACGCCTCGTAAAATGCATATTCATTTTCTATTTTGTAGCTTACAGGCAGATCAAATTTCACCAAAACCTGCTTGATCTCTTCTGCCTGCGCCTCACTCATGAGACCTAGTCTAACGCTTAGGCGATTTGCCATATTCATACCTATCGCCACCGCTTCGCCGTGTAAAAATTCCTTGTAATTTGTCTCATTTTCTATGACGTGAGCAAAGGTGTGACCGTAGTTTAGGATAGCTCTTAGCCCCTTTTCTTTCTCGTCTTGCTCGACCACTCTAGCCTTTAAATTTATTGATTTTTCAACTAGCTTAGCTAAGTTTTCATCGTCTAAATTTACACTCTTTAGCCAGTTAAACATCTCTTTATCAAATGTTATCGCCATCTTTAAAGCCTCAGCCACGCCAGCTGCAAACTCTCTCTTTGGCAATGTTTTTAAGAAATTTATCTCACAAAAAACTGCCTTTGGCTGATAAAAAGAGCCGATTAAATTTTTACCAAATTTGTTATTTATACCCGTTTTTCCGCCTACACTTGCATCTACCTGCGCTAAAAGCGTGGTTGGGATATTTATGAAGTTTATCCCTCTTTCATAAATGCTTGCCGCAAAGCCGGTCATATCGCTTATGACGCCACCGCCAAGGGCTATGAGCGTAGATGCGCGGTCAAATTTACTAACAAAAAGCTGCTCTAAAATTTGCTCTATTGTCTCAAGGTTTTTATACTCCTCGCCGTCTGGCACACTTATTATAAATTTCTCATCGCACTTTAAAACGCTAAGTAGCTTTTCAAGGTGAAGCCCCGCAACTTTGGCGTTTGTGACGATACCGACCTTACCTTTTAGCTCCAACTTCTCAAGCTCATTTATATAAATTTTATAGTTTGACGCCTTTTCCTTAAGGTTTAAATTTATCTGCATTTTCTACTCACTTACTGGCACAAAAAGCTGTGCGTTTTGGCTTAGTTTTTTATAAAGTCTATTTAAATTTGTCGATAAAAAGGCAAAAGCGCTACCATTTGCCACGCTCTTGCTAAACATCACAAAATGAAGCAGATCATTTGTACCTTTTAGCTTCACTAGCGGGTTTTTGAGGCTGTGATTTTCTATCTTTATGCGCTTTGAAAAGAGCGTACTAATGCTCTCAAAGTGCTCTTTTAGCGCCTCGTCATCGCTGTGTTTGTTATCAAAATAGTAAAATCTCATCTCCAAATCAAGCTGCGCGCAGCAGTCTGTGATGACAGCTGATTGATTTTCGACCTCTTGGCTTTGATCGCCAAGTATCACGCCCTCTTTTACCTTCGAGAGCAAAATTTTACCCGTTTTTAGCACTGGGATTTTAAGCTCATAAAATAGCTTTTGAAATTTAAAAAAGTATCTATCATCGCTTATGATTAGTCCGATGTCGTGCTTTAAAACGTCATCTTTTATCGATTTATTGTCACTGTTAAAATAATCCATCAAAACAAGGATATTTTTCTCTTTTATCGCCTTTAGCGTCTCTAAATTTTCGCCTAAAGTTGGATTTATCACCCTAAAGATAAGGCGTTTGTTATTTAGCTTTGAATGCACATATAGGCTATCTTTTATGAGCTTGCTAACGCGCTCTTTACTCATTGATCTCATATCTATTAAAGTGTAGATGTTGCTACCAAATGGACTTGGAAACTGCCCGCTTTCGCGTTTTATCGAACGATAAACATTTTGAAGCACGTTTGGATCGCCAACGATTAGCAAGATATCGCTTGGCTGAATCATTGTATTTGGCTTTGGCAAGATGATCTCAGCACCTCTGTAAATAAGCGCTATCCGCCATCTTTTTTGAGCGATCGAGCTTACGTGACGATACATATATGAGCTGCCAATAGGCACCTTAACCTCCATGATCTCGCCCTCGCTAAAGCCGATATTATCAGCATATACAGGCATATCTGGCAGATAGTCCATGAGCCTTGAAGCTGCGATATCTCTGATATCAACCACGCTTAGATGCTTATCACTTGCAAAAGTCTCCTTGCACTTTTCATCAAGCTCCCATGAGTTCATAAAAATGGTCTCTGTCTTTGTGCTGATCTGTCTTAAATTTTCATAAATAGCAACCGCCTCTTTTTCATTGTTGCTTACGATACAAAACTGGCTAAAATAGCCGTCGCTTATGCTCTTTAGCTTTGAAAGGCTTGTTGGGTCAAACTGATAAAATGTGAAATTTTCATAATTTGCCTTTTGGCTAAGGTCTTCGTTTGAAACAACGATGTAGTGGTGTAAATTTGACTTTGCTCCAAGAAGTCTGCTTAAAAAATTTCTTGCAAAAGCTCCATCTGCGATTATTAAAATTTTCTTCATTAATTCTCCGTATTTTAAAGCCGCATTATAACAAAAGGTCTTTAAAATAAGCTATTTTTGGCTGTAAATTTAATCTTTCACAGCCAAAAAATTTAAGAAAATTTTAGTAGATTATTTCAGAGATTAAAGTATCGATAGCTAAATTTGCAGCCTTATTTATCGTTTCAAAAATAGTGCTTGAGCTTGGATCTGGGCAGAAAATTTCTTTTGTGATCATGCCTGATTTTAGCGAGGTGTTTGCGTTAAATAGCTCGTAAGCTAGCGAAACTTCGGCCTTGTCGCCTCTTATTTGCAGTGATATGATGCTAACTTTTAGCCTAAGATCCTTTGCATTTGGCGAAAATATCGGCTTTGCAGCGCAGTTTGAGTAAAGCCCTTTTACGAGCGACTTATAGACCATCTCGCTTGGCTCAGAGACAAATTTAGCGTCGCTCAAGTATCTTATCTTATTATTTTCAGCGACGATTAGGATCTTTCTGGTATCGACCATATCAAGGGCGCTCACGTTTTCGATGAAGACATTTTTTAGCTCTTTTTGCTTGTTTTCAGCCGAGCACTCCTTATTTGAGTAGTGTATCTCATACATCGTAGCTTGTGGTACGTCGGTCTTTAGCGAGCAGCCAAAAAATAAAAATGCAGCCGCAGCGTATATCAAATTTCTCATTTTTTGTCCTTTTTATCTGTATTTGGCACTGGATTTGTAAAGAAAAACTCGTAAGGATTGTCCTCAAGTCTTTGAAGCGCACCCCTAAACTCACGAAGCGTCTTGTCAAATCCATTTAAAAAATCGCTAGCCTCTCTAAGCAGCGGCGAGAGCGTGTTTCTAAGGTCATACTCGCCGTTTTTTACCTTTTGAGTGACGATGTCTTGAAGCGAGCTATATCCAGTGACGGCTGAATTTGCTGATTTGAAAACTGAATTTGCACTTGCTATTAGCGTGTTTAAATTTTTAGCAAGCTCTTTTGTGTCAGTTTTGTTTAAACTATCGGTGAAATTTTTTACATTTTTAACGATGCTATCAACCTCGCTTAGACCATTTTCATCGGTTAAAACCTGTGTAAATTTATCGATATTTCTTAGGATCGACTCGATGTGAGAGATATTTTCAGCCGAGAAAAAGCCATCAACCTTATCAAGGGTTTGATTTATTTTTAAAGTGATGTTTTCAGCGTTGTTTCCAAGCTTTGAAAGAAGGCTCTCTTCAAGCTGCAATATAGGCTTATCGCCTGGTTTAAAATCCTTCGTACCTCGGCTTATATTTATACTAGCCACGCCACTAATAGCCTGAACTTCGATGCTTGCCACGCTATCAGCCTTGATAGGCAGATCCTCTCTTATCTTCATCGTGATGTTTATAAGAGCATTTTTATCATCGACAAAATTTATATCGCTAACGCTTCCAGCTGGCACGCCTATAAATTTAACCGTAGAATCCACCTTTAATCCGCTTGGCAGCTCGCTTGTGTGGATGTAATACTCCTTAAAATCAACTTTTGTGTTATTTTTGCTAGTCATCCACCAGATAAATATCGCAAATGCTGTAAGGCAGGCTATGAAAAACATGCCAACAATGGTATAAGAATTTCTATTTTCCATCTACTTTTTCCTCATTTTAAATAGCTCTTCAAGCGGGTTATTTTCAAGATGTTCAAGCTCTTTTATATCTCCCTCAAAGGCTATCTTTTTGTTATCTATTATCAAAAATCTATCCAAAATATCAAAAATGCTATCAGCATCATGCGTCACCATGACGACTGTTACGCCGATGCTATCACGAAGCTCTTTTATGAGCGCGTCCATCTGGCGTGAGCTAACTGGATCAAGGCCGCTGTTTGGCTCGTCCAAAAATAGCACCCTAGGGCTTAGCACTAAGGCTCTTGCAAGCGCGGCACGCTTTTTCATACCGCCACTTAGCTCGCTTGGATAAAGCATTGATACCTCTTTTTTAAGCCCAACTTTTTGTATCCAAAACATCGCTATCTCATCGATCTGACGCTTGTTAAATTTAGAGTACTCATGGAGTAAAACGCCCACATTATCAAGTATCGTCATCGAGCTAAAAAGCGCTCCAAACTGAAACATCGTCCCGCTTTTTAGCTTGATCTCTTGCTGTTCTTTGGGGCTACTTTTCCACATATTTACGCCATCAAAAAATATATCTCCCTTGCTTGGCTTTTTTAGATATATCATCGTCTTCATAAGTGTGGTTTTACCAGCGCCACTGCCGCCTAAGAAGCCGTAAATTTCAGCCTCCTTGACACTCCAGCTCACGTTATCGTGCATTATCTTATCGCCATAACTTGTCGTTATGTTTTTTCCAACTATTATCTCGTTCATATCTTTAGCCACATAAAAATTATCGCAAAAAATGCATCAAGCGCGATGACCCAAAATATCGCATTTACAACGCTAACGGTTGTCATCGCTCCAAGGCTTTGGGCATTTTGACTAACGCCAAACCCTCTCATGCACCCAATGATCGCTATTACAGCGCCAAAAAACGGCGCTTTTATCATGCCAACAGCAAAGTGCCTAAGCTCGACCATCTCGCGAAATCTATTGAGATAGTCGCTAAAGCTGATGTCAAGAATAGTTTGACAAATGATCATCTGCCCTAAAATGCTTATGCCGTCAGCTATAAAGATGATGACAGGCACGCAAAGCACCATGGCGATGATGCGAGGCAAGACCAAGAAGTTAAATGGCTCAAAACCCATCGTCTTCATCGCGTCTATCTCCTCAGTTAGCTTCATAGCGCCAATTTGAGCGGTAAAGCTGGAGGCCGACCTGCCCGCCACAACGATAGCAGCGATGAGCGGAGCCACCTCTCTAAGCGTTAGCATGCCCATGATCTCAACTATAAATATACTTGCCCCAAAGCTTGCAAGCATCGCACTACCAAGATATGCAAGCACGACGCCTATCAAAAAAGCGGTGAGCGATACGATAAAAACGGCATTTACACCGCCATCTTTTATGTAGTTGCTAAATTCTCTAAACCTTAAATTTGCAGGATTAAATAAAATCCTCACGCTTTTTATCAAAAACTCGCCCAAAAACGAGCCAAACTCAACTAAATTTACAAAACCTTCACAAATTTTCTCACCGAGGCGTGAGAAAAAATTTAGGCTATTGTGCGGTGGCATATATCTAAAGTCGATCTTCTCGTCATTTAGCAGTTCGCCCATCGCCTTTATCTTCTCGTCATTTGTGATGATCTCAAATTTCTTGCCATTTAGCGTGTTTTTTAAAAGGATCAAAACAGCGTAATCAATACTCTTTAGCTCGCTAAAGTCAAATTTAATATTGCCGTTAAGCTTTTGGATTTTTTTAAAAATGCTTTGTAAATTTTTAGCCTCTTTGTAGCTAAACTCACCTGCAAATTTTATGGTCGCAGTGCCGTTTGCTTCGGTAAAAACGATATCATTTCTCTTTTGCAAAAAGTTCCTTTGCCTTAAAATTTCTGGAT
>NZ_CABPVA010000002.1:192538-202343 GCF_902460595.1 Campylobacter concisus | reverse complement strand
AAAAATTTTAAGGACTTAGATGAAATTTGAAGTTATAAAAAAAGATGGCAACGCAAGGCGCGGCGTGCTCACCACAGCCCACAGCGTTATACAAACGCCAGTTTTCATGCCTGTTGGCACGGTTGGCGCAGTTAAAAGCTTAGATGCCTTTGATATGAGTGAAATTTTAGACGCAAAGATAATCTTAGCAAACACCTATCATATGTATCTGCGCCCTGGCAGCAAGGTCGTGCATGAGTTTGGCGGACTGCATGGTTTTTCTAAATTTGATCGCTCGTTTTTAACTGATAGCGGCGGATTTCAGGCGTTTTCGCTTAGGTCAAACACCAAAAATGACGATGGCGGGATAAAATTTAAAAGCCACATAGACGGCAGCACGCACTACTTCACGCCAAGATCCGTCCTTGACACGCAGTATGACCTGGGCAGCGACATCATGATGATACTTGATGACCTAGTCGCCTTGCCTGCTGAGCCAAAAAGGATAGATCTAAGCATAAAACGGACGATAAAATGGGCAAAAGAGGCGATAGACTATCATAAATTTATGCAGAGCAAGGGCGTTGGCTTGCAGCAAAATATCTTTGGTATCGTTCAAGGCGGCACCGACTACGAGGCACGTAAATTTTGCGCGCAGGCACTAAATGAAATGCCATTTGACGGCCTTGCGATCGGCGGTCTTAGTGTCGGTGAGAGCAACGAGACGATGTATGACACGGTTGAGGCGGTTATGCCATTTATGGATGAGCTTAGACCACGCTATCTAATGGGCGTTGGCACGCCTGAAGACTTGGTCGAAAACGTGGAGCGAGGCGTTGATATGTTTGACTGCGTTATGCCAACAAGAAACGCAAGAAACGGCACGCTTTTTACTAGCTTTGGCAAGATAAATATAAAATCAGCCAAATTTATAAACGACCACGAACCGATCGATCCAGCCTGCCAGTGCTACACCTGCAAGCGCTACTCCAGAGGCTATCTAAACCACCTTTTTAAGGCCAGAGAGCTCACGTTTTTTAGACTAGCAAGCCTTCACAACCTGCACTACTATCTAAATTTAATGAAAGAGATGAGAGAGGCGATAGAGGCTGGTGAATTTGCTAAATTTAAGCGAAATTTCTACGCAAAAAGGAGCACAGATGGACTATAAAAGCGCACTTTGTGGATATTTTTATGGAGAAGGGTTTGACTACATCATGCTCATCTCATCATCGCAAAAGCAAGTTTTTAAATTTTTATTTAAAGATGGCAAAATTTACAAAGAAGATCTTGAACATGAATGCGACAAAAGCACGTTTGAAGCAGCTATTAAGGGGATTTGTAACGAATATGCAAATAAAATTTTAGAGCATCAAGACGAGCTAAATGAGTATGAGAAAATTTATGCTAGCAAGAAAAATTTTGAGAAATTTATAAAAAGACACCACTTTTTAAAGTATGAGATAAGGAAATTTCAAAATAGCATTTCGCACTTTTACGAAGCCCTTGCGATCTGCCAAAGCGAGCAACAAGGGCTTAAAAAAGAGCTTAAAAACAGCATCCATGAAGCAAGCGTATTTAAAACCATAGCCAACGAATACGCCTATAGAGTTGAAGATATCTATACATTTATACAAAGTGACAAAAACGACAAAATAAACAAAAATATCTACCTTTTGACGCTGCTTTCGGCGCTATTTTTACCAATAAATTTCATCACTGGCTTTTTTGGCATGAATACAAATGGCATGTTTTTAAGCTCATTTAAAGATGGCACGTTGATAGTCTTTGCCTTTATAGCGATGCTTTGCGTGCTATTTTTTATATTTTATTACAGATCAAATAAGGATATTAGTTAAATTTATTTATGCTTGGCAAGTTGATCCAACCTGCCAAGTAAATTTGAAGTTATTTTTTCTTAATGATGATCTTCTCGCCATCGCTATCGATGGTGATCTCATCGCCACTTTCAAGCTCATCTTTTAAGATCATATCAGCGATCTTGTCTTCAACTAGCTCATAAAGCGCTCTTCTAAGAGGTCTTGCGCCATAAACTATGTCAAAGCCAGCTTTTGCGATAAATTTCTTAGCCTCTTCGCTTAAAATCGCCTTGATACCGCGGTTGTGAAGAGTTTTTTCAAGCTCTTTAAACATGATCTCAACGATAGATATCAAGCCTTGTTCGTTTAGAGGATTAAAGATGATGGTATCATCAAGCCTATTTAAAAACTCAGGTTTAAAGTAGTTTTTAAGCTCGTTTTTAACAGCTACATCACGATCTTCTCCCTTTAGCTCCATGATGAAATTTGAAGCGATGTTTGAAGTTAAAATGATAATCGTGTTTTTAAAATCAACCGTTACACCTTTATTATCAGTCGCGCGTCCATCATCTAAGATCCCCAAAAGTATGTTAAATACGTCCTTGTGGGCCTTTTCAACCTCGTCAAAAAGTATGACTGAGTATGGTCTTCTGCGAACTGCCTCTGTTAGCTGACCGCCCTCATCGTAGCCTACATATCCTGGAGGCGCACCAAGAAGCCTGCTCACGCTGTGTTTTTCCATATATTCGCTCATATCAAAGCGGATAAGTGCCTTCTCATCGTCAAATAAGAATTTAGCCAAAGCCTTAGCAGACTGAGTTTTGCCAACGCCTGTTGGTCCAAGAAATAAAAACGAACCAATCGGCCTTTGACCCTCATTTAGCCCTGCTTTGTTTCTCTTAACAGCACGTGCAAGTGCGTGTAGTGCGTCATCTTGACCGACAACGCTCTCTCTTAGATGCTCTTCGATGCGCAGATATTTTTCTTTTTCGCTTGTTAGCATCTTTTTAACTGAAATTCCAGTCCATTTGCTCAAAATTTCAGCCACAAGCTCCTCATCGACTTGATTTTTAAGAAGCACGCCCTCTTTTTTCATGTGCTCCCATTTTTCTTCAAGCTCATGTTTGTGCTTTTTGGCGTCTGCTATCTTGCCGTATTCTATCTCAGCAGCCTTTTGAAGATCGCCATTTCTTTTTGCTATCTCAGCTTGTGATTTTAAGCTATCGATCTCTTTTGTTGCTTTTGAAATTCCGCCAAAAACGGCCTTTTCGTTTTCAAATTTAGTATCAAGCGCTAGCTTTTTCTCATTTAGATCAGCTATCTCTTTTTCGATCTCGCCAAGTCTTTCTTTGTTTTTATCCGCATCCTCCATCTTTAGAGCTTCTTTTTCTACTTGAAGCGTTACGATCTCACGTTTTATCTTTGAAAGCTCGTATGGTTCGCTCTCTATTTGCATCTTAAGCTCAGCTGCTGCCTCGTCGATAAGATCTATTGCTTTATCTGGCAAGAAGCGGTTTGCGATGTAGCGGTCGCTTAGCCTTGCTGCGGCAACTAGCGCGCTATCAGTTATCGTGATGCCGTGATGAACTTCAAGACGCTCTTTTATACCGCGTAAAATTTGAAGTGCCTCATTTACACTCGGCTCTTTGACGTCTATTGGTTGAAAACGTCTTTGAAGTGCTGCGTCTTTTTCAAAGTATTTTCTATACTCTTTTAATGTTGTCGCACCAACAGCGTGAAGCTCGCCACGCGCAAGAGCTGGTTTTAGGATATTTGCTGCGTCCATTCCGCCCTCGCTAGCACCAGCTCCTACTATGGTGTGAATTTCATCTATAAAAAGTATGATGTTGCCAGCTTTTTTGACCTCGTCAATGACAGCTTTTAGCCTATCTTCAAACTCGCCTCTATACTTTGCGCCAGCTACAACTGCGCTCATATCAAGCGCGATGACACGCTTATTTGCAAGGCTTGTTGGCACATCGCGAGCCACTATCTTTTGAGCTAGACCCTCAACGATGGCTGTTTTACCAACACCTGGCTCACCAAGCAAGATAGGGTTATTTTTGCTCTTTCTTATTAAAATTTGCATCATCCTAGTGATCTCTTCATCACGGCCGATGACTGGATCAAGCTCTTTATTTAGCGCTTTTTGCGTTAGATCGATACCAAATTTCTCTAAACTATCAAGGGTATCATCGCCGGTTTGGCTATCTATCTTTTTACCACCTCTTATGCTCTCAAGGTTCTTTTTGATCTCTAAGATATCGCAAAATTTGCTCAAAATTTGTTTGATCTCACTAAGCTCAAGAGCCGAGATGATCCATGTATCAACAGCTATGTAGCTATCGCCCATACTTACCATTAAAGCTTTTGCATTTTCAAGCGAATTTATAAGCTCTCTTGAAACTGAAACGTTATCTTTTGTGACGTTTGAGCTGCTTGGGAGTGACGAGATCTTGCTTTTTATCTCAAGCTCGACTGTGTCTTTGCTTATGTTCATCTTATTAAATACTTGATTTAAAATAGAATTGCTATCAGCAAGCAAAGCCCAAAAGACGTGAAGTGGCACAACTTGTGGATTTTTAGAAAAGATCGCTAAGCTAACGCCTTTTTCAAGTGTCTCTTGCATCTGCGCTGTTAAATTTTCTGTTATGTCAGCCATTAAAGCTCCTTAAGTTATTTTATAATGGCGGCATTATATAACTTTAGTCTTATATTGTCAAGTATTTTTATAGCCTTTGTCACTCTTTTTATATAATTGCTAAAATTTGCTGTTATAAATTTGTGTTAAAAATAGACAAAAGCTAAAAATATAAGGTTAAATTTATGCTTTTTTTAGCCAAATGTTAATAAAATTGAGCCAAAAAATATAGGAGATATTTTGAATAAATTTACTAGATCTTTTGCGCTAAAAATAACAGGCGCCCTGTTCATCTCAAGCGTAGCAGTAAATGCACTTTTTGCTAAAACTGAAGATGAGGCGAGTGCAAAACTTGAAGCACTTTCAAAACTTACAAAAACCATCTCAACTGTTGAAAAATACTACGTTGATGACATTAAATTTAAAGAGATAATTGACAAAGCCATCGCTGGTTTGATGCAAAATTTAGATGCTCACTCAAGCTTTTTAAATGAAAAAGCATATAAAGATATGCAGGTGCAAACAAGCGGAGAATTTGGCGGACTTGGCATAACAGTTGGCATGAAAGATAGCGCACTAACCGTTATCTCGCCTATTGAGGACACTCCAGCTGATAAAGCAGGCATAAAAGCAGGCGATATCATTTTAAGGATCGATGGCAACTCAACTATCGGCACAACGATAGATGAAGCTGTAAATAAGATGCGCGGCAAGCCAAAAACTCCGATAACAATTACGATCTTAAGAAAAGGCGAGCAAAAGCCATTTGACGTAAAGATCATAAGAGATCTTATAAAGGTTGAGTCTGTCTATGCAAAGATGATAGAAAATGAAAACATCCTTTATATACGCGTCACAAATTTTGATAAAAACGTCGTCACAAAGGTAAAAGAGGCGATCAAAGAGCATCCTAAAGCAAATGGCATCATACTTGATCTTAGAAACAACCCTGGCGGTCTTTTAAATCAAGCTGTTGATCTAGTGGATCTTTTCGTAGATAACGGCATCATCGTCTCTCAAAAGGGTCGTGATGCATCTGAAAATGTAGAGTATAAAGCAAGCGCTAGCAAAACCTTATCAAAACTCCCACTAGTTGTCCTTGTAAATGGCGGAAGTGCAAGCGCTAGCGAGATCGTAAGCGGTTCATTACAAGATCATAAGCGTGCGGTGATAATCGGCGAAAATACATTTGGTAAAGGTAGCGTTCAGGTGATCCTGCCAATAGACGATACAGAAGCGCTAAGGCTAACCATCGCAAGATACTACTTGCCAAGTGGCAGAACTATCCAAGCTGTTGGCGTAACACCAGATGTAGTCGTGCATCCTGGCAAAGTGCCACAAAGCGATGATAGTGCATTTAGCATCAAAGAGAGCGAACTAAAAGCACACCTAAAGAGCGAGCTAAACAAGATAAATCCAACAAGTGAGGGCAATAAAACTGAAGCAAAAGATGATAAAAACATAATCACACAGAAAAAAGTCGATGAGGATATTCAGTTAAAAACAGCGATTGATACGATCAAAATTTTAAAGATAAAACAACAATAATCTAAAGGAGAACAACATGCAAAAAAGAGAGCTTATCTACGAGGGAAAAGGCAAGAAAATGTACGCCACAGACGATCCAAATCTACTTGTGGCTGAATTTAAAGACGATCTAACAGCATTTGATGCTCAAAAAAGAGGCAACGAAGCTGGCAAAGGCGCGCTAAATAACAAAATCTCTACTCAGCTTTTTAAACTGCTAGAGAGCAAAGGTATCGTCACTGACCTTGTTGAGACAATAAGCGACACTGAGCAAGTGGTCAAAAAATGCGAGATCATACCTCTTGAAGTTGTTGTGAGAAATATCGCGACTGGCTCACTTAGCAAAAGACTTGGCATAAAAGAAGGCACGGTTTTACCTTTTACACTTGTTGAGTTCTACTATAAAAACGACGATTTACACGATCCTTTGGTGACTGACGAGCACTGCATCATCATGGGTCTAGTAAAGAGCGAAAAAGATCTACAAACACTAAGACACACAGCAAGAGAGATCAACTCTATATTATTTAAATTCTTTGCAGAGAGAAATTTAAAACTAGTTGATTTCAAAGTCGAATTTGGTATCGACAAAGATGGCAACATCATCTTAGCTGACGAGATAAGCCCTGATAGCTGCAGATTTTGGGATGCGACAACAAACGAAAAACTTGACAAAGATAGATTTAGACAAGACCTTGGTAGCGTAAAAGTAGCTTACGAAGAAGTTTTAAGAAGAATTCTTTCTTAAGGACAAAGATGAAAGCTGTTGTAAATATAGCATTAAGAAGCGGGGTCCTTGACCCTGCTGGTAAGGCAGTGGAGCATGCGCTAAATTCACTTGGATTTAGTGGCGTGTCAAATGTCAGAATAGGCAAACAAATCGTTTTAGATATCGATGAAAGCGATAAAAACAAAGCAAAAGAGCAGCTAAAAGTGATGTGTGAAGAGCTTCTAGCAAACACCGTCATCGAAGACTACGAGATCGTGCTATGAAAGTAGCGATCATACTTTTTCCTGGCACAAACTGCGAAGAAGACACAGCTCACGCCTTTGGGCTACTTGGCTGCCAAACGCAGATCATCTGGCACAAAGAAGATAAGATCGATGCTGATCTAGTCGTTTTGCCTGGTGGTTTTAGCTACGGCGACTACCTAAGAACGGCTGCGATAGCTAAATTTAGCCCAGCGATGCAAGCTGTAAAAGAGCATGCGAAAAAAGGCGGCTACATTTTAGGAATTTGCAATGGCTTTCAGATGCTTCTTGAGCTTGGACTTTTAAAAGGCGCGATGAGAAGAAATGAAAATTTAAATTTCGTCTCAAAATATCACCATCTAAAAGTAATCTCAAATAACAATAAATTCCTAGCAAATTTAGCCAAAAACGAAGTGGTAAATATCCCTATCGCTCACGGCGAGGGCAACTATTACACCGACGAAGAGACGCTAAAAAGCCTATATGACAACGAGCAAGTCCTGCTAAAATACTGCGATAGCCACGGCAATGAGATCAATCCAAATGGCTCAATTGATAGCATAGCTGGGATTTGCGATAAGAGCAAAAAGATCTTTGGTCTTATGCCTCACCCAGAGCGCGCTTGTGAGAAAATTTTAGGCACAGATGATGGCATGAAGATGTTAAAAGGGCTAGTTTGGTAAAACGAACACTTTTTATCGCCCTACTCGCGCTAAATTTATTTGCCGCAAACACTGATGAAGTCAGCGTTTTTGACATGATGGATGAGGCAAGAGAGGATAAATTTGTAAATAGCCAAGCATCAAAGCCACAAACAAAGACTCAAAGCGAAGAAGATATATCAAGAAAGCTCGTCTCTCCTCGCTCTATCGCCCCACAGCCAGAGCGTATCACTCCAGAGCAGATGCGAAATATCGTCCCGACAAACGAACCAGACATCAGCGTCCCAGACAATCAAGTCTATGACAAGATCAAGATAAAAGACCTCCTTTTAAAAGCGACAAATATCCCTAAAAATGTCGTAGTAGGAGAAATTTTTAGCGTTGAGATCGTGGCTGATACGCAAAGTGACCTTGAGTTTGAGTTTGAGACACAGCTTGATGAGACAAATATCAAATGGCTAAATAAGAAGAATTTTCAATGGGTAAAAGGCGATGAAAACAAATACATCGGCACTTTCTACCTTGAAGCAACGAGCATTGACGCAAAGACTTTACGAGTTAGCTTGGATCTAAAAAGAAATGGCGAGAACTATCAAAGCTCAAATATAAATATCTTTTTACCAAAGCTAAAAGAGCTTAGAAGTGACGAAAACTACAACCACATCGTCGCTGATAACCTTGAGGTGAAGAAATTTAAAACGACTAAATTTGATGATATAAACAACATCATGGTCGTTGAAATTTACGGCAACAATGTCGATCTAAGCGCCTTTAATATCGAAAATAAAACGATCCTAAAGCAAGGCGTAGATACGATAAATGGCGACTTTAACTCGCAAAGTGCATATTATTTTGCAGTATTTAAGCCAAATAAAAAGACGCTTGACTTTAACTACTACAACCTAAAAAAAGCTAAATTTGAGAGCTTTTCACTGCCTGTGAGCGTCGAAGAGGACGAGGTTAGCACGCAAATCGGTCTAAATCCAAAACAAAGCGAATTTAGCACCTACAAAGATATCACGATCTACTCTTTGGTTGCTATCTTTATCTTGCTAGCGATCTGGCGTAGAAAACTAAGCTACTTCTTTGTAGCGGCCGTTTTTATCGCACTTGGAATTTACACTTACAATCCTTTTGGCAAAGCAGTGCTAAAACCTGATGTTAGCGTCACTATCCTGCCAACTAAAAATTCAACCGTTTTTTATACATCTCGCAAAAATGAAAATGTTGAAATTTTAGACACAAAAGATGACTACTCAAAAATTTTATTTAGCGACGGCAAAATCGGCTGGGTAAGAAAGGGTGACCTTGTCAAAAATTAGAGCTTTTTTCTTTTCTATTGAATTTGTGATAAGCGTCGTTATTGTCGTACTTTTTATGTGGCTCTTTAACTCAAAAAATAGAGCCATAAGAAAATTTTGGGGCAGATCGCAGAGATTTTTTGGCGGATATAAGCTTGAAGTGATCGGTAAATTTAGCGACGAAGCAAATATCTTGCTGATAAATCACCAAAGCATGCTTGATATCATCGCACTTGAAGAGATCCATCCTAAAAATATATGCTGGATCGCAAAGGCACAGATAGGTAAGATCCCGATCATCGGTAAAATTTTGAGCCTTCCTAAGATGATAGCAGTCGAGCGAGAAAATAAGCACTCGCTAATAAAGCTTTTAAGCGAAGCAAAAGACAGAGTAGAAAATGGCCGTGTTTTAGCGATATTTCCAGAAGGCACAAGGTCTCAAACCAAAGAGCTACTACCATTTAAAGGTGGTGCGAAGCTGCTAGTTGAAAAGCTAAATTTAAAGGTTCAGCCTATCGTGATCGTTGGAAGCGATGCGATGAAAGTGAAAGAATTTAGCTTTAAAAAGGCTGACATCAAGCTCTTTTGCCTTGATCTAGTTGATACCTCAAAACAAAACTGGCTAGAGGCGACTAGAGAGAGCATGCAAAAAGTCTTAGACGAAAATAGAAAATAAATTTAGCTTTGTAAATTTACAATTTAAAATTTACATTTTAAATAGCCACCATAAAGAGTTAAAATTAATAAGCGATAAAGCAAATGTTGATGTGATATTACCTTGCAAGTTTAGGCAAATCATATTAGTAAAATTTTACTCGCCAGCGATTTGTTTGATATATTTTATAAGTTTTTGTATATCAAAGCATGTGTCCAAATTTACTATATCTTACTAATACATTACCC
>NZ_CABPVA010000002.1:188706-192235 GCF_902460595.1 Campylobacter concisus | reverse complement strand
ATGATTTCAGTGAAATAAAAAAATAGAAAATTTAAATTTAAATTATAGAAGTATGACAACTATTTGGCGGAGAGCTCCGCCAAATTTAGTTTTTCTTAAAAAATCTCAATATCTTTGCTTGAAATTTAAACTGCTCTGAAAGCTCCATTATCGGATAAGCTCCAGCATATTTTTTGCCTCCAGGTAGGTCTTTACTCACGCCTCCACGTGCTGCGATCTGAGCAAAGTCGCCCACTTTTACGTGACCGGCCGAGCCGCTTTGTCCGCCCATGACGACGTTTCTGCCTAGCACTGTTGAGCCAGCAAGCCCAGTTTGTGAGACGATGAGGCAGCCATTTCCAAGCTCGCAGTTGTGGCCTATTTGAACGAGATTATCTATCTTTGTGTAGTTTGCGATCATTGTGCTTTCAAAGACGCCACGATCTATCGTCGTGCAAGCGCCGATCTCGACAAAATCACCCAAAACAACATTACCATTGTGATAAATTTTCACATGCTCGCCAGTTTTTGTATGCGCATAGCCAAAGCCGTCGCTGCCTATAACGCAGTTTGCTAGCAGGTGACACTCATTGCCGATGACGCAGTCATTATAGATGACGACGTTTGGGTGTATGATGCAGTTTTTGCCGATAGTTACGTTGTCACCCAAAAAAGCTCCAGCCATCACTATTGTGTTTTCGCCAACGCTCACATTTGAGCCGATATAGACATTTGGCATGATAGTTGCGCTCTGGGCGATATTTGACGGTTTTGGCTCACAAAAAAGCGGCTTAGCGTAAATTTTACTAAGGATAGCAAACGCAAGGTGCGGGTTGTCGCACACAAGCGCTACCATACCAGCTGGCACTAAGTCCAAAAGCGATTTTGTTACCAAGATAGCTCCAGCGTTTGAAGTGCTTATAAATTTAGCATTTTTCTCGCCATCGCAGTATGTTAGTTCAGCTTTATTTGCATTTTTTAAAGAATTTAGAGCAAAAATTTCAAGATCTTCTCCGCTAAAAGTAGCATTTACTTTTAAGGCTATTTCGCTTAGTTTCATCATATATCCATTATCACAGATCCGCCGCGTACGACGTCAACTGGGTTAAATTTCTTTATTGACTTTAAAAAGCTCTCTACCCTGCTCGCATCGTCAGCCACCATGACAACGATGTAGTTTTCGTTTGTGTTTGTGACGATACCGTTGTATGTCTTTAGTATCGCCTCAAGACCAGCGAAATTTTCACCAAGCGGGATTTTCACAAGTGCCATCTCTTTTTCAACAAATTCGCCACTTTCTATGACTTTATATGTTGGGATGAGCTTGTGAAGCTGCTTTACGATCTGCTCCAAAACTCTCTCATCGCCGCTTGTGACGATGCTTAGTCTTGAGAAGTTGCTCTCAGGTATCGGAGCAACTGTGAGCGTGTCAATGTTGTAGCCCCTGCCCGCAAAAAGTCCAGAAATTCTAGCCAAAACGCCATGTTCATTTAAAACTATAACCGAAATCGTTCTTCTGATACTCATTTTTCTTCCTTGCTCTTTAATATCATATTATAAATCGCAGCCCCAGCTGGAACCATAGGAAGCACGTCCTCAAAGCGGTCGATCCTAACGTCGATAAGAGCTGATTTTTTACTCTTGATCGCCTCTTTTAACGCCTTTTTAAACTCATCTTTACTCTTGCAAACAAAGCCAACGCCGCCAAATCCCTCAGCGATCTTTACAAAATCAGGCTGCAAGCTAAGATCAGTCGATGAGTAGCGCTTTTCATAGAAAAATGTCTGCCACTGGCGCACCATGCCTAGGAAGTTGTTGTTTAAGATGATGTTTATGACAGGGGCATTTGTCTCATAAGCAGTCATCAGCTCTTGGATATTCATAAGTATCGAGCCATCGCCTGTGAAATTTACAACCAAATGCTCAGGCTTGGCACACTTTGCTCCGATCGCTGCAGGGAGGCCATATCCCATTGTGCCAAGACCGCCACTTGTGACAAGCTGCCTTGGGCGGTTAAATGGATAAAACTGCGCCACCCACATTTGGTGCTGACCAACGTCAGTTGCGATGATAGCCTCAGGGCCAACTATCTTTGCGGTCTCTTCAACCACCCATTGAGGCTTTAAGACCTTGTCGCTATCTGTGTAGCCAAGAGGATTTAGCTTTTGATATCTATCTAAAATTTCTCTCCAAGGCGCATAGTTTTTAGGCTCACCTTTCACCTCCTCATAAAGCTCGCTTAGCACATTTGTAAGGTCGCCAACTATCGGATAGTGAGCGTTTATGATCTTTGAGATAGAGCTTGGATCGATGTCGATATGGATGATCTTTGCATGTTTGGCAAACTCGTCAGTTTTGCCTGTGACCCTATCGCAAAATCTAGCTCCAAGCGAGATAAGAAGGTCGCACTCGCTAAGCGCCATATTTGAAGCGTAGCTGCCGTGCATGCCTGCCATGCCTAAATTTAGCTCATCTTTTGCGTCAAGCACGCCAAGAGCCATAAGTGTCTCGACCGCTGGGATGCCTGTTTTTTTCATAAATTTACGTATGATCTCGCTTGCATTTGATGCGACCGCGCCGCCGCCTATATAAAGAAGTGGTCTTTTTGCTTCATTTATCGCAGCTGCTGCTTTTTTGATCTGCTTAGAGTTGCCTTTATATGTCGGCTTGTAGCTTGGGATAGAAATTTCTTTTGGATAGACAAAGTCGCCAAGCCTTGAAGTGACGTTTTTTGGGATATCGATATGAACTGGTCCTGGGCGGCCCGATCTTGCGATATAAAACGCCTCTTTTATGATGCGAGGTAGCTCCTCGACGCTATTTACTAAAAAGTTGTGTTTGACACAGGGGCGTGAAATGCCGACTGCATCGATCTCTTGAAAGGCATCTGTGCCGATCATAAAGGTTGGTACTTGACCACTTATAAGCACAACTGGGATGCTGTCGCTGTAAGCTGTGGCAAGACCAGTGACTGCGTTTGTAAAGCCAGGACCGCTTGTCACAAAAGCTACGCCAACTTTGCCGCTAACCCTAGCGTATCCGTCTGCTGCGTGAACGGCTGCTTGCTCGTGGCGAACCAAGACGTGCTTAAAATAAGTTTGTTTATATGTCTCGTCGTAGATATTTAAAGCTGCACCGCCAGGATAGCCAAAAACTATCTCAACGCCCTCTTCGTGCAAGGCTTTGCTTATCATCTGTGAACCAGAAATTTGTTTTATCATCACTTTAGCCTTTTGATAAATTTATCGCAAATTATATCCCAAAGCATTTTAAATCCATTTTAACTTTTTAGCGAAATTTAGGCGTTATCTTAAAATTTTTGAAAAAAATTTGAGTTAAAAAAGCGAAAAATACAAAATATTTTACATATATTTATACATATTATTTTTAGTATTTTTGATAAATTTGGCAAATTTGGAGCAAAATTTAAAAAGCGGAGGGACGACAACCAGACAACCAGACAACCAGACAACCAGACAACCAGACAACCAGACAACCAGACAACCAGACAACCAGACAACCAGACAACCAGACAACCAGACAACCAGAC
>NZ_CABPVA010000002.1:176669-188603 GCF_902460595.1 Campylobacter concisus | reverse complement strand
CAGACAACCAGACAACCAGACAACCAGACAACCAGACAACCAGACAACCAGACAACCAGACAACCAGACAACCAGACAACCAGACAACCAGACAACCAGACAACCAGACAACCAGACAACCAGACAACCAATCCAGCCAAGATAAACAGATAAACAGATAAATTTAACTAGAAATTTTATGCTGTGATATAAAAAAGCCTTAAACTAAGCCATCTTTAGTGCAAAAACGATCTATTTTAAATTTAAAAGCAAATTTAACCAAGCCAAAGAGAATAAATTTAAATTTGTAGGTGAAATTTAGCCCAGACAAAGCAGCAAAAGGATTTAAAATTTCACCTCAGCTCTTATCAAATTTAGCTTTTTAACAGCCTCTTCAAAGTCGTCAGAGCTTATAAAGACATCAATGTTTTTATTTTTCTTATAGACTTTGTCGTAGTATTTTGTAAGTAAAATTTCAGCCACTTTGGCGATGTCATTTTCATTAAATTTAGCCACAGCCTCATCTCTGGCCTCTTTATCGATAAAGGGCGAAATTTTCTTTATGCACTCATCAAAAAAGGCTTTATCCACGCTTTTATAGTCGCTTGTGATGCAAGAAATTCTATTTTCTAAACTTGCGCTAACCTCAACGCAGATGCCGCTGCGCATCGCCTCATAAAGGCTTTTTGGAAGTGTTAGCGAGCCGATCCTTCTACTCTCGCCCTCGATAAAGCAAATTTGATCTTTTAGTGTGATGAGCTTTTCAAAAAGCGCATCTTCAAAGCTTTTTTGACTAGGCTGCGCGCCATTTATCGCGCCAAAGACTGAGCCCAAGTGATTTGCCATCGCTTCAAGGTCGATTGACGGCAAGAGTGCCCTTATTAGCTTGCTTTTATAGCAGCCAGTGTTGCCAAAAAGAGTGATAAATTTCGTGCTTAAAGGACGCTCTAAAAACTCCAAAACGTGATTTCTATATGCCTTGTAGCCGCCATTTAGCCTAAAAACTCTATATCCTATCATGCTTAGCACAAAGCCAACCGAGCTTGATCTAAGCCCGCCCTTTGCGCAGTAGATGCCAACTGCTGAGCCAACCTTGGCCCTTTTATAGACCTCGTCGATGATATTTTGTAAATTTTTGCAGATATATTTTGCGCCAAGACTCTTTGCTAGGGCTCTGTCACTTTTGTAGATCGTGCCAACCTCTTTGTGCTCAGCATCATCAAGTGCGTATAAATTTAGAGCATCTTTTATATGTGAGTAGGCATACTCATGTGGCGATCTAGCGTCTATCAGGACTTCAAACTCGTCTCTTTTTTCAAGCCACTGCTCAATATCAAGCTCAAATAACGCCACTAAAAGCCTTTTTTAGTTTTTGATAAAGCGGATGAAACGGCGTGCCATTTACTCTCACATCAGCGATCGTTGTGATGAAATTTGTATCCCCACTCCACCTTGGCACAAGGTGATAATGCACGTGCTCAGCTATGCCAGCGCCTGCTGCCTTGCCTAAATTCATACCGATATTTACGCCTTGAGCGTGAAGCTCACGCTTTAAAATTTCAACCCCAAGCCTTACAAATTTACTCATCTCAAACCACGTCTGCTCGTCAAGCTCCTCGATCTTGTCGGTGTGGTGATTTGGTATGATCATAAAGTGTCCTGGCGAATATGGGTATAAATTCATTATCCCAAAGCAGTGCTTAGCACGAAAAAGCACGCCATTTTTTTCGTCGTCTTCTTTTGAATTTATGATCTCGCAAAAGACGCAACTATCTTTTTTTGCGCTGAAATACTCGCTTCTCCAAGGGGCACAAAGGTGCTGCATCACTCGCCCTCCTTTATCTTTTTAACGGCATTTTTTATATCATCTTGTCTCATAAAATGCTCTCCTATCAAGAAGGCATCAACTCCGATCTTGTTTAGCTCACAAAGCTGCTCATGCTCGTAAAGTCCGCTTTCAGCGACTATTATCTTGCCGTTTGGCAAAAGTGGCACGAGCTTTTCGCAAAGGCTCATATCCATCGTAAAATCATCTAAATTTCTATGATTTATCCCTATTATATTTACTCCTGCAAAAACAGCCTTTTTCACATCGCTCGCGTCATGGGTCTCTACTAAGACCTCAAGCCCCAAGTGGTGCGCGTATTCTAGTAGCTCTTTTAGCTCGCCTTGAGTTAGTGCTTTGGCGATGAGCAGGATAAAGTCTGCTCCATAAACAAGCGCTTCTAAAATTTGATACTTATCAACGATAAAGTCTTTTCTAAGGATAGGCCTTGAGGCGTAGCGGCGAACCTGCGTGATATACTCGATGTCGCCCTTAAACCAGTGAGGCTCGGTTAGGATACTAAAAGCATTTGCGTACTGCTCGTACTCCTGAGCGATCTTGATCGGCTCAAAGTCCTCTCTTATCACACCTTTGCTTGGGCTTGCCTTTTTTATCTCGGCTATGATCTTTATAGGCTCATCTTTGTTTGATCTAAGTGCGCCCAAAACGTCTCTTGGCACGTATGGGTTGTATGCGAGCGAGCGACCTAGCCACTCCTGCGGATAGTCAGCTTTTCGCTTTTTTAGATCCTCTTTTGTCTTTTTTATGATCTCATCAAGTATCATTTTTTAAGCCTTTTGTTTAAATTTATTATGCAGCGCTCGATTAGATGCAGGTGCTCTTTTGCCTCTTTTGAAGCCTTAAAATCAACATCTTTCATCGCATGCATCATTATGCCCTTTGCCTTTTTGCACTCGCCAAGCTTAAAGTACCCCCATGCTAGCGAGTCCTCGTAGTAAGGCGAGTCAGGCGAGATCTCAAGTGCTTTTTGTACCATCTCCACGCCCTTTCTAGGGTCTATCTCGTGATCAATGAGCAAGTAGCCGTAGTAGTTAAAAAACATATCGTTATTAAGCTTTGGCACGCTAGCTTCAAATTTATCTAAGATATCAGTGATCTTTTTCTCATCTAGGCTATCTTTGTTCATCTCGTACTCGTAGATGGCGGCCTTTGCTAAGAAATTTAGATCCCTGCTATCGTTATAAATTTTAACCGCCAAAACGTATGCATCGCCAAAATTTCCAGTCGCAGCGTAAAGATCCATCAGCGTAGCGTCGTTGTAGCCATATTTTTTCAAAATTTCAATAGCCGCTTTGTAATTTTTAGCATAGACAAAATACTGCACGATCTTGTCAAGATAAGAGGTGTCGTGAGTGATGTCGTAGATCTCTTCAAAAAGCTCGATCACCTTTGGAAAATTTCTTTGCTGAGAGTAAATTTCAGCCAAAAGCTCGCATGTCTTTTGAGTGCAGCCCTGCTCCTCGCGGAATTTCTCGAGGTATTTTGTCGCATCATTTACATTATCCATGCGGTTTAAAAGAATATCAACGATGCGGAGTAAATTCTCCTCTTCAGGCTTTAGCGAGTATGCCTCCTCAAAGTATTTTAGCGCCGTTACCGTATCATTTTGCATCATACAAATAGTGCCAAGCATGAGTAAATTTTGAGCGTTTGGCTCTTTTGTGGCAAGCTCTTGCATAAGCTCTTTTGCCTCGTTTAGCTTCGAGAGATTGACTAAATTTGCAACCTTGATCCTGATAAAATCGCTATCGTCTTTTAAGCTCTTCTCGCCATCACTCATGAGGCTATCTAAATTTTCATTTTTTGTAGCAAAGGCTAGCTTGATCGCCTCTTTTAGATATGTCTTTTGATTTGTCTCTTTAAAAAGCCCTAGATAGGTCTGGATGCTAGCATTTACATCACCACTATCTTGCGAGATGAGAGCTTGCATTAGGCGTAAATTTACACTTTTGTTATCATCTGCAAGCAGATGCGTGCTAAAAAATACGCTTATAAAAATTATTAAAATTTTACGCCAATGCATTCTGCTCTTAGCTCCTTTAAATTTTTTTTAAAATAATCCCAAAACGGAAATGTCCTGCACTGCTTAGGTCTTAGCTCATAAACCGAGCAGTTTTTGCTCTTCTCATCAAAAAATATGCAAGCAAAACCGTCATCATAAGGCTTTTCTTTGATGCTTCGCCTAAGCCCGACACGTATTAAAAATTTGCTCTCAAACTCATCTTTTGGCATACCAAAAGCGGCACAAAATTTTAAAATTTCACCCTCATCTATCCAGATGTAGCCGCTCTCGCCAGTGCAGCATTTGCCTCCGCAACTCTCGCAAAAGCTAGGATCAAACTCATAGCTAAAACCATCAGCCCTCACGCTATCTCCTTGTAAGAGATGCTGTTTGTATCTGCTTTTTTAAAGATCTCGCTTGCCTCTTTCGTGTGCGAGCCATCCTCGCTCATTACAAGAGGCGGCAGGACTTTTAGCTTTGAGTTTGAGTTGTTTCGCACTTCAAGCAAAGCCAAATTTGCTGGCTTATCCTTTTTAGTATGGACAAATTTTAAGCTCACCAAATTTAGCTTATACTCTTTTAAGCAAGCCACTATCTCGCTAAGATCATCTGGCGCATAGCAAAAAAAAGCCCTTTTATGTGGCTTTAAATTTACGCTTATGCCTCTTATAAAATCCTTTAAATTTAGCGAGCTTGCATATCTACTAACTTTTATGTGCTCATTTTGGCTTTTTGTAACACCGTCATGATAAAAGGGCGGATTTGAGATGATTAGATCAAATTTCTCACTATCTTTAAAATTTGCAAAATCAGCCGTTATAGCTCTAGCCTCTAAGCAGTTACTCTTTGCGTTAAAGCTAGAAATTTCGCTATTTAGCTCCAAAAGATCAAGCATGCTTAGATCTATCTTTTTAAAGTCACGCTTAATCAAAAGTCCAAGTATCCCGCACCCTGCTCCAACGTCCAAAACTCTGCCAGAAATTTCGCCAAAGCTCGCGCAAATAAAATCATAAAGAACGAGCGTATCGCTGTTGTAGCGATAGCCATTTTCAAGCTGGGCTAAGATCATCTATAAACCTTGATGATAAAGCCGCGCGTCACATCTTTTACGATCACTTCAGAGCTAAAGCTGATCCTTGCAAAGTCGCCAAATTCCTCTTTTATAAGCTCAGCCGCTGCCTTTGCACGCTCTTTACCAACGCCGTAATTTACGTAGTTATTTAGCTTGCCGAGGTCATCTTTTTTGATATTTTGAGCGATATTTGATGGGATGACAAAATTTTTCTTGTCCACGATCGGAATGATCTCATACATGTAGTTTGAGTTAAATCTCTGCAAAAACTCGCTCACTCTGTTTTTGCACATTATGCTCACTTTGTCTTTTGAGTCCATATCGTCGCACTCGATGCTAGAGATGAGGACGAGCTTTGTTGGGGTCTCTGGCTTTGTCGTAGCTTGCAAGATATTTTTTAAATTTACATTTTCATTTTCAAGCTCATCTTGTCTGTTTAAATTTTGCTCGATATCTTTTTGGAGCTCGACTATCTGGGCATTTACACTACCGCTACCGCCTTTGTGAGTGGTTGAGCTTAGCTCATTTATCTTTGAATTTAGCCGCTCGATCGTCTTGTTGCTCTCATTTAGCTTTTGTTTTGCATTTTCTAGTTCATTTTGCAAGCTTAGTAAATTTTTGCCGCCACTTTTGTTGTTATCGGTTAAAAATGTTGAGGTATCGACTATCTTTTTTTGTAGCATGTTTATTTGCTGACGCAAAATTTCATAGTTTTGCATATCGATCTTTAGTGTTCTTTTTTGAGTTTCTAGCTCGCTTTGCTTAGAAAGGAGCATCTGACTTGTCTTTGTGACATTTTCTTCAAGCTCCTTTATCTTTGCATCTTTTAGATCGAGCTTTGAGCTCAAATTCTTTAGCTCGCCCTCGTTTGAGCCAAGTTTCTGCGACTGCAAAGAGATGGTTTGGTTTTGATCAAATAGCGTTTTTAGAAATTTAGTTGTCTTCGTATCAAGCGCTTTTAGCTCTTCTTGGCTCTTTTTAAGGCTCTCTTCACTTAAACTTAGCTTTTTGCTTAGCTCACTTAGAGTTGAGTTTGCGTCTAAATTTTGCTTTTCAAGCTTTTTATTTAGGGCATTTGCCCTCTCAAGCTCTTTTTTAAGCGAGCTTATATTTTCATTTGCAAGCTTGTTCTCTTGCTCGCTTTTTAGGCTCTTTTGTTTTAGATCGTCAAAACTCTTATGAAGTGCCGCAAGCGAGGCATTTAGCTCTAAATTTTTGCCATTATAGCTTTGCGCCATTAGATCTTTTGAGTTTAGGTTTTTCTTGATCTCTTCAAGCTCGTAAATTCTATCTTTTAGTGCGGTCTTGTTTGACTCAAGAGCCTCCTGCAGATCGATTATCTTGTTTGCCTTTTTAGAAAGCTCATCCTCCATAACACTCTTTTGTGTCTCAAAGCCATCATTTAGTGCATTTATCTCTTTTTCGTAGCTAAATTTTTGAGTGTCGGCGTCATTTTTAACTCGCTCGATCTCCTCTTTTAAAATCAAAATTTCTTTTTTCTCGCCTCTATCTTTTTCGCTTTGAGCTTTTTCATACTCTTTTATAAGAGCTTCTTTTTGTGCAAGCGTCGCATTTAGCTCGTTATTTTGCTCTTTTAAAGCGGTGTAGTTTGCCTCAAAACTCTCTTTAAATTTATTAAAGCTGGCCTTGGCATCTTTTAGTTTGCTCTCATCGTCACTTCTAGCGTCATTTATCGCATTTTCAAGGTCGATTATCTTTTTCTCATAAGCCTTTGAACTCTCTATCATATCAGCTTGCGCTTCATTTAGGCGCTTTGTCAAAGCTTGGATATTTTCAAAGTGTTGCGCCTCAAGCTCGCCAAGAGCCTTTTGATTTTTTTCTACTATCTCGTTTTTTTCATTTTCGATATTTCTTTTCATCTCTGAAATTTTGCTTATAAAGTCTAAATTTTTCTCGCTCATATCGACATTATCAGCGGCCAAAATTTCATTTTTTTTGCTTAGCTCGCGCACTTGCTCTTGAAGCTCTTTTACATTGTCTGATAAATTTAGATCCTTATCATCAACAAAATTTTGCATGTAGCTCTTTGGCGTGATGTAGCCGCCATACTCGTAAAGATCATCTTTGCTTACATATCTTTGCTTCTCTTCTTCAGGGAGATCATCAAAATTTATAGAATAAATCGTTTGATTAGTATCTTTTGGCGCCTCGTCCTCTTTTTGAAATTTCAAAAACGAAAGAGAAAAGCCAGCTATCAGACAAACAATAGCTAGTGCGATTTTATTTATCAAGCTTGTGCCTTGCCTTTTAAGATATCTTTGATAACGCTATGAGCGTGATTTAGTCCGACTACTATCGAGCCGCCATTTTTTAAAACGATGTCGCCTCCCACGTATAGTCCTGGCACGCTACTTTGGTAATTGCTATCAACTATCGGGGTGCCTTTCTCATCAGTTTTTATCTGACATTTTTGTAGAAAATCAACCGGACTTGAGCCACCGATCGCATAAACAACCCTATCATAGACACGGATCTTGCCATTTTCATAATGCACTCTTACCTTGCCTGATTCATTATCGATCTCGGTTATATCGTGATTTAGTCTTACTTTTATCTTATTGTGCTTCTCAAGCTCCCAAAGTGCGCTTAAATTTGTCTCATTTACACGGCTAAATTTATCTTTTCTGTAAGCGATCGTAGTTTTATTATACTGACAAAGCTCGATAGCATACTCAACCGCAGAATTGCCACCACCCACAACTAGCACTTTTTCGCCGTTTGTGCAGTTATCAAGGTTAAAATTTACAACTGAATTTAGTGATGGCGGGATCTTATAATCAGGCTTGTTTGGTCGTCCCATTTTGCCGATAGAGACCATCACGTTTTTGGCTTCATAGACAGCTTTTGAGGTAGTTACTTTAAAAATTTCTCCTTCTTTTTTTACGCTTTCGACCTCAGAGTTAAAAAACGCCTCGATATTCTCAGAGTCAAGTAGCTTGTCAAAATAATCAAGCGTGCTCTCTTTTGTGCCATCTTCAAACGAAACTAGCCCATGGATCGTGCTATCTTGCCCTTTATACTCTTTATCCACGCGTTTATTGTCTTTATAAAATTTTCTTATAGTCTGGCTGTGGTTGTCGCCTTTTTCAAGGAGTAAAACATTGCTTAAGCCATTTCTTTTGGCCTCAACTACACTAGCGATACCACAAGGTCCGCCACCAACTACTATTAGATCATAAATATTTGCCATATTTCTCTCCAAATTTTATAAATTTTAAGCTTTTTTAACTAGATCAGCCATCAAAAATGCAAGCTCTAAAGCCTGATCAGCATTTAGTCTTGGATCGCACTGCGTCTCATATCTCTCTTTTAGCGAGCTTTCAGTGATGTTTAGCGCGCCACCGGTGCACTCTGTCACATCTTTGCCAGTCATCTCAAGATGCACGCCACCTGCTCTTGTGCCCTCGGCTTTGTGAATTTCAAAAAAGCTTCTAACCTCGCTTAAAATTTTACTAAATTCACGAGTTTTGTAGTTGTTCGAGGCTTTAACGGTATTGCCATGCATTGGATCGATGCTATAAACGATATTTAGCCCCTCGCGTTTTAGCTCTCTTAAAATTTTTGGTAAATTTTCGCCGATCTTATCAGCGCCCATTCTGATTATCACATTTAGTCTGCCGGCTTCATTTTCTGGATTTAGCTTATTTGCAAGTGCGACGACGTCTTCAGCTTTTGCGCTTGGTCCGATCTTAACGCCGATAGGGTTTTTCACACCACTTAAAAAATGCACGTGAGCGTCGTTTATGCCGCGCGTTCTCTCGCCTATCCAAAGCATGTGAGCTGAGCAGTCGTACCACTCGCCACTAAGGCTATCAACCCTAGTTAGTGCCTCTTCATAAGGCAAAAGTAGCGCCTCGTGAGATGTATAGACTGCTGTTTGATTTATCGCTGGAGTGTTTGCCGAAGTGATGCCACAAGCTGCCATGAAAGATAGAGTTTTTGTTAGATCGTCAGCTAGTTTAGCGTATTTCTCGCCGATCTCTGGCTTTTTAACAAAGCCTAAATTCCACTTATGCACCTGATGAAGATCTGCCAAACCTCCTCTTGAAAAGGCTCTTAAGAGGTTCATCGTAGAAGCACTTTGATAGTAGGCCTCTATCATGCGTTTTGGGTCGGCAACTCTAGCCTTTTCGTCAAATTCAAAGCCATTTATGATGTCACCTCTATAGCTTGGCAACTTAACGCCATTTACCTCTTCATAATCGCTACTTCTGGGCTTTGCAAACTGCCCTGCTACGCGGCCTACTTTGACCACTGGACAGCCGCCACCAAAGGTTAAAACTATCGCCATTTGAAGTAAGACCTTAAACATATCTCTGATGTTGTTTGCGTTAAAATTTGTAAAGCTCTCAGCGCAGTCGCCACCTTGAAGCAAAAAGGCCTCGCCGTTGCAAACTTTTGCAAGCTCATTTTTAAGACTTCTAGCCTCACCAGCAAATACCAAAGGCGGAAGTGCTTTTAGTTTTTCTTCAGCCTCTTTTAGCTCTTTTAAATTTGGATAAGTTGGTTGTTGTAAGATGTTAAATTCTCTCCAACTATCTCTGTTCCAAGTCATAAATTTTCCTATCTTTTACCTTAATTTAGCGCTGATTATATCACGCAAAACTTAAAAAATAAAAGCCATTAATGGGTTATTAAAGATATTTTGCATACAATCGCTACTTTAAATTTACCCAAAAAAAGAGAAGATTTTTTTCATGATAAAAGGCATTTTTTATTCGCTTTTGGCATCAGTTTTATTTAACTGCATTTACTACATGTCAGTGCTCATGAACCCCATCAGCACGCAAGCTCTTATTGGATACCGCATGATCTTTGCCATGCCTTTTGTCATCGCCGCCATTTTTTTGTTAAAACAGCAGCGAAATTTCAAATTTTTACTTCTAAAAATAAAGCTGAAACCTAAAATTTTACTAGTTTTGCTTGCCACCTCGCTCATCGTCTCATTTCAGATGTGGCTCTATCTCTGGGCTCCAAGTAACGGCGCAGCGCTAAAAGTCTCGATAGGCTACCTCATCATGCCAATAGTCATGGTCCTTTTTGGACGGATATTTTTCAAAGAGCACCTCTCAAAAACAAAGTTAGCATCGATATTTTTCGCTGCCATTGGCGTCTTTAGCACAGCAGTCATTAGTGGTGGCATCTCGTGGGAGAGCGCTGTAGTTTTTTGCCTTTATCCAGTCTATTTTACCATTAGAAAGTACTACAACCTTGCAAATTTCTCAAGCTTTGTTATCGAGATAATTTTTATGTTTTTATTCTCATTTTATTTTGCGCTCACAGCCGATATGGACTACGTAATGAGCCAAAATCCAAACATCTACTATCTGCTCATCTTGCTTGGTGCTATCAGCGGCATAGCCCTCATCGCCCAGATCCTCTCAAGCACGCTCGTGCCGATAAATGTGCTTGGTTTGCTTACATATTTTGAGCCTATAATGATGCTTTTTGTCTCATTTGCCATCGGCGAGAGACTGGAGAAAAGCTCATACTTTTTGATGATCTGCCTAGCCATCTCTGTCACACTTTTGATGATAGATAGTATAAATTCTATAAAAGGCGACAAAAATACCAAGACTAAATGAGAGCCAAAAAGGCGTTATTCTCGCGCTTAGCGCCTTTTTTATGTGGGGGTTTTTGGCGGTTTATTTCAACCTATTTAGCAAAGATGTCGATGCTTATGAAATTTTAGCCCACAGGATAATCTGGTCATTTTTCTTGATGGCAGCAGTGCTTTGCATTAATGGCAAAATGGGCGAAATTTTTGCGCTTCTTAAAGATATCCGCTCGCTAAAGGCTCTATTTTTAAGCGGTATTTTTATAACCATAAACTGGTGCGTTTATGTCTATGCGGTGGGTAGCGGTAAAATTTTAGATACGAGTTTGGGCTATTTTATAAATCCCTTGATAAGCATGCTCCTTGGCGTCATCATCTTTAAAGAGCGCCTGAGCAAAGCTAGTGCCATAGCCGTTTGCATCGTCATCGCAGCCGTCTGCGTGCAAATTTACGCTAAAGGTGGCCTGCCACTTGTCTCTATCATATTGCCACTTTCGTTTGGATTTTACGCGATGGTTAGAAAGATGGCGAAGATTAGCGCATTTAATGGGCTTTTTATCGAAACATTTTTTATGTTTCCATTTGCGCTTGGCTACGTTTTATGGCTGGTTTTTCACTCGCAAAGCCACTTTGGACTAAACGAGGACTCACTTTTAATGATCGCTTCAAGCATCGTAACCATCGTGCCACTTGTCGCATTTAACGCAGCTACGACAAGGATAAATTTAACGACGATCGGATACTTGCAATACATCTCACCAACCATCGCGATCCTTTGCGCGGTCTTCATTTATGGCGAAATTTTAGATGGCTACAAAGTCATCTCATTTTGTATGATCTGGCTGGCGCTTGCGATAATTAGCGTAGATAAATTTAGAAAAAGGAGTAAAAATGAATAGCGTTACGGTCTATTTGCTGCTTGCATTTTTTGCGGCGCTTATTTTATATTTTCAGATACAAAAACTAACCAAAAAACTTGACGATGAAGGAGCGGTGCCTGCATATCAAAAAGCTGCGCAAGAGGTTTTGCAAAATTTAAATAACGCTGAGAAATACCCTAAATTTTGCAACGTCATACAAAAAAAGATAAATGCTTTAAGACAAGACATACTCTTTGAAGATGCGCTAAATGAGGCTGGCGACAAGGACAAAGCGCTTGATACCTTAGAACAAATAAGAGATAAGGTCGAGGCACTTTTAAAGCGGGAAAATGCAAACTGGGAGAGCGAACTAGTTGAAATTTTAGACGAGATCGATGGCTTTGTAAAGGCAAATTTCAAAAACGGCGAAGATAGAGCCGAAGAGCTAAGGGACGAACTAAAAAAAGAATTTGATGGGTTGTGAAAGTGACTTTGGTAAATTTTGATAATTGAAGGAGTAAGCGTGTTTGAGAATATAGACTATGACGGTTTTAAAGATTATTGTAAAAAAACTTTAAGTAAAAATACGGTTCCACA
>NZ_CABPVA010000002.1:156507-176579 GCF_902460595.1 Campylobacter concisus | reverse complement strand
TATTTAAGAAATTTTATTAGTTATTTAGAAGACAATAAAATTTACTCAGTTTTTGATTATTATGACTTAAAAAGCAAAAATCCAAAATATCTAGAAGAAGAGTTTTTAAAATCTGGAAAAACAAAAAAATCTTTTGCTGACTATAATTCAGCAGTAAGTAAGTATATAGAATTTATAAATAGCAAAGGAATAACAATGCCAACAACAAACAATGAAATACAAAAACATAGAACAAATTTCTCACTAAATCAAATTTTATATGGTCCTCCAGGAACTGGAAAGACATATAAGCTTTCAAAGATCATGGACAAATTTACTCAAGATCTCAATGTAAAATCAAGTGGTGACACTGATGCGTTATATGAAATGTTAAAAATAGAAAACTACACTTGGTATCAAGTGGCTGCAGCCATCTTGTATGATGCAGCTGAGTCAAACACTAATGGCGGTTGGCTTAAACTAAATAACGGCATAGTAAATCACATTTTATTTAAATTAAAATCAATAAAATCAGGTTCAAAAACACCAATACAAACAATATCATCAGATTTGTTATTTCATACAAAAATGGATTGTAAGTATGTAAATATTAAAAGAAAAGACCCTCCTTTTATATTTGAGAAAAATGAGAAAAGTGAATGGTGTGTAGATACAAAAATACTTAATGATGAGTGTCCTGAAGCCATAGATCTTTATGAAAAATACAAAGAGATAAAAGATAAAAAGGTAGGCACAAGCTACACTAAAGAAAATTTTAAATTTATAACATTTCACCAAAGCTACGGATATGAGGAATTTGTTGAGGGTATAAAGCCTCTATTTGATGACGAAAACGAAGATGGCGATATAACTTATGAGATATCAAAAGGAATTTTTTATCAGTGCTGCGAAAATGCCTTACTTCTTAGTGATTATAAGGGCAAGCTTAGGGATTTTTGCGATTTGTCAAAAGATGAGCGACAAAAATTTTTTAATGACAGCACACCAAAATATGCCATCTTTATCGACGAGATCAACCGCGGAAATATATCTAAAATTTTTGGTGAGCTCATAACTCTCATAGAGCCGTCAAAAAGGCTCGGGGCAGATGACGAGATAATGGTCGAGCTGCCATATTCAAAAGAGAAATTTGGAGTGCCGTCAAATTTATACGTAATAGGCACGATGAATACAGCAGATCGAAGCATAGCCCTTATGGATACGGCTCTTAGAAGAAGGTTTGAGTTTGTGGAGATGATGCCAGAATACGATGCGCTAAATGAAACAATCATTGAAGGCATCAATGTAGGTGAAATGCTAAAAACGATAAATGAGCGAATAGAGTATCTTTACGACAGAGATCACACGATAGGGCATGCTTATTTTATAGATGTGGCAGATATTGGCACGCTTGCAAATGTCTTTAAAAACAAAATTTTACCACTACTGCAAGAGTATTTTTACGACGACTGGGAGAAAATAAGGCTTGTTTTAGGTGATAGTCAGTTTATCAAAGAAAAGAAGCCAGCAAAAGTTTTATTTAAAAGCGGCACTGACTATATAAACGACAAAATTTTATACGAAATAGACAAAGAAGCTTTTTACGACGAGCAAAACTATCTAAAAATTTACAATTTAACAAGCAGCCAAACAGATGAAGCAAAGTCAGATAACGATAACTGAGTTTGAGCGTATATATGAGCACATTATAGGCAAAAAAGACTTTGGCGATATAGAAAATTTTATCCTTAAAAATAGCGATGAAAATGCACCGTTTTTAAGGATAGCAAGCGGGGTTGGCGGGAAATTTATACAAGCTAGAAACTATGTCGGAATTTTGCAGACAAAAAGCGGCTTAACGATAGAAATTTTGCCAAAAATAGCAGACAAAACCGATACTGATAAATCAAAAGCAGTTTTTATAAAAATGCTAAGGGCGCTAAAAAATTTCCCATTTAAAAGCTCAAATTTAGCTAGTCTAAAAACCCAAAATTTACCGCTTTTGGAAATTTTCATCTCGATGTTTTTATGTGAGCTTGAAGCTCTTGTAAAAAAGGGGATAAAGAGCGACTATGTGGCGCTAGAGGAGAACCTAAATTTTCTAAAAGGGAAGCTAAACATAAACGAGCAGATCAAAAGAAATAGCGTCCACAAAGAGCGGTTTTACGTAGGATACAGTGAATTTTTAAGCGATATAAAGATAAATAGGATCATAAAAACAACACTTAAATTTCTATACAAAAAGTCAAATTCTAGTAAAAATCAGCAAAAAATACGCGAGCTTTTGTTTATATTTGATGAGGTTTCTACGTGCGATGATTATAAAAATTTCTTTGAAAAGCTCATCATAAATCACCGAGTAAAGCACTATGAGCAAACTCTTTTATGGTGCAAGATCTTTTTGCTTAACAACTCATTTACACCGCACAAGGGCGATGATTTAGCCTTTGCCTTACTATTTGATATGAATGCGCTCTTTGAAAGCTATGTTGGAAATTTTATAAAGAAAAGCTTTCCAGGCACAATATTACAACACTCAGAAAAGCACCTCGTTGAATATCCAAAAAGCTTTAAACTAAGACCTGACATATTTTTAAAAGATAAATTTATAGCCGATACAAAATGGAAGATCATCAGGCAAGATAATAAAGAAAACGAGGAAAAGTATAAAATCTCACAAGCCGACCTATATCAACTCTATGCCTACGGCAAAAAACACGAGTGTGACAAGCTTTACCTCATCTATCCAAAGATAGAGGGCATAAGACAAAAAACTATGAAATTTAGATACGACGATGAAATGTGGCTTGAAATTTTATATTTTGATCTTGAAAAAGACGAAAATAACGCAAATTTACTAGCGTAACTTTCTAAAAGCCAAATTTAAATCTTCGCTTTTAGAGCCATTATCCTCTTATATGATGCGTCTATCCGCTCTTTACTGATCTTTTTCTCATTTACGGCATCCACTATGATCTGAGTGACTAGATCGGCCGTTCTTTGGTTATTTATCTTAAACTCACTAAAGAGCAAGATATCACCACCAGCATTTATAAATTTCACCACTTTTTGCGCCAAAGTCTCATCTCCAACGCCTTTCATCAGCATATCATCGCTAATAACCACACCATTAAATTTAAGCTCATTGCGAAGCAGATCGGTTATTATTTTTTTAGAAAGTGTGGCTGGATTGTCCTCGTCGATACCCTTTACAAAAAGGTGCCCGACCATGATGATCTGCGCTCTACTTGTGCTTATGGCGTCTTTGTATGGCAAAAGTGCATCTTTACTTAGAGTGACCTCGCTCTTATTTTTATGTGAGTCCTCTTTTGAGCTGCCATGCCCTGGAAAGTGCTTAAGTGTCGTTAGGATACCCTGCTCTTTAAATGCGTCCATAAAAGCATCAGCATAGATCACCACCTTGCTTGCATACTCGCTAAACGCCCTTTGCTTAGCGGCGATGATGGGCGAGTTTTCATCGTGCAGATCGACCACTGGGGCGAAATTTAAATTTATGCCGCACTCTTTTAAATTTATAGCCATTTTTGAGTAGAGACCATAGGCACTTTTGATATCAAGCGTGCTTGCGACCTCGTATGCGCTAGGATATGGGCCATCAAAGCTCTTGTCTTTCATGCGGCTTACGTTGCCGCCCTCTTCGTCGATAGCGATGAAAATTTTAGGGCTTTTCTCTTTGATCGCCTTTATGCTAGCTTTTAGCTGGGCTTTGCTGGTGATATTTCTGCCAAGTAGCATCACACCGCCAAATCTCTCGTAGCCAGCGTCGCTTAACATCGCGCGAAACGCAGTGTCTTTTGTGCTAGCGCCGTTAAAGCCGACCATTATCATCTGCGAGACCTTGGCTCTTAGGCTCACCTCTGCGCCGTTTAACCCAAGAGTAAAAATAGCCATAAAAAGTATAAATTTAAAAGCTCTCATCTTCTTCCCAAAAGCGATTTTACGCTTTCAAAAACGTCTTTGCCATTTAGCATATTTTCAACCTCGCTTGCTATTGGCACATATATGCTCTTTTCTTTAGCGATCTTGCTAATAGCCCTTGCAGTATCGACGCCCTCTGCCACCTCGCCAAGCTCATTTAAAATTTTCTCTAGTCTCTCATGCCTTGCGATGCCAAGACCTACGCGGTAGTTGCGTGAAAGTATCGATGAAGCGGTTAAAAAAAGGTCCCCTGCGCCACTTAGCCCCATAAATGTCTCATCTTTTGCGCCAAAAAATTTGCCAAATCTAGCCATCTCGACAAGCCCACGTGAAATGAGGCTAGCTCTTGCGTTGTTGCCAAGACCAAGACCGTCGCAGATACCGCCAGCTATGGCGATCACGTTTTTATACGCCCCACACACCTCAGCGCCGATCACATCCTCAGAGGTGTATGCCTTCATATAGCTTGGGAAAAATGAGGCAAATTTTAAAGCTAAATTTTGGTTTTTAGAATTTACCACCAAAGCGCAAGGCAACTTTTGCATGATCTCTTTTGCAAAGGTCGGCCCAGAAAGAAAGGCCAAATTTTCTCTATCAACAAAGTCTTCGTAAATTTCATTTAGAAATTTAAGATTTGCCGTGTCTATGCCTTTGCTGGCGACTAATATCTTTTGACCTTTGTTTTTGTAGTTTTGCTTTAGCCATAAATTTGTAGCTTGCGTTGGGATCGTGCAGACTAGATATTCGCACTCCAAAGCTTCATCCAAGCTTACAAAATTTGGCATCTCTCTTGGCGTTCTTGAACTGATGACGCACTCGTTATTTTCACTAAATGCGTGAAAAAGCGCACTGCCCCACTTGCCAGCTCCGATGACTGCTATGCTCATTTTAGCCCTTTTTTTAGCCTATTTTGGCCTTTAAAAGCTCATTGACCTTGCCTGGGTTAAAGGCACCCTTGCCCTCTTTCATCACCTGACCGACAAAAAATCCAAACATCTTATCTTTGCCGTTTTTATACTCTTCGACTTTGTCGGCGTTCGCAGCTAAAATTTGATCTATGATAGCAATGATCGCTGAGTCGTCGCTCACTTGTTTCAAGCCAAGCTTTTCGATGACGCTATCAACGTCTGCGTCATGCTCCATTAGATAGTCTAGCACCTCTTTTGCAGCTTTACCGCTTATCGTGCCATCTTCTATGCATTTTAGTAAATTTATCATCTTGGCGCTGCTAACTGGGCTTGTTTCGATCGTTATGCCGTTATTTAAGCGGCCAAGAAGCTCAACTATAAGCCACGTAGTAGCAAGTTTTGGTTGAATTCCAGCGGCAATTAGCTCTTCAAAATATCTAGCCATCTCAACGCTTTGGGTTAAATTTAGCGCATCACTCTCTTTTACGCCTAACTCGCTAACGTATCTTGCGACCTTTTGCTCGGCAAGCTCTGGAATTTTGATCGCTTCGTTATACATCTCTTCTGGCACTTCAACAGGGAGCAAGTCAGGGTCAGGAAAGTACCTATACTCCGCGCTATCCTCTTTGCCACGCATCGATCTTGTCACTAAATTTGTCGTGTCAAACAGCCTTGTCTCTTGATAGACCTCTTCGTCATATTTGCCATCTTCCCAAGCTGCACTTTGGCGCTCTACTTCGTAATCAATCGCTTTTTGGATAAATTTAAATGAGTTTAGGTTTTTTATCTCAACCCTTGTGTAAAGCTTTGTGTCACCTTTTGGACGGATAGAGACGTTTGCGTCGCAGCGGAAGCTTCCTTCTTGCATATTTGCGTCGCTGATGTTTAAAAAGCGAAGAATCGAGTGTAGTTTTTTAAGATAAGCCACCGCCTCGTCGCTACTTCTAAGATCTGGCTCGCTAACTATCTCAAGAAGCGGCGTGCCAGCTCTATTTAGATCAACCAAACTCTCGTTTTCTTCGTGGATATTTTTGCCTGCGTCCTCCTCAAGGTGTGCTCTGGTTACGCCGATACGTTTTTTAGTGCCGTTTACGTCGATGATGAGCTCGCCACCTTCAACGATAGGAATCTCAAACTGTGAAATTTGATATGCCTTTGGAAGGTCTGGATAAAAGTAGTTTTTTCTATTAAAGACTGATTTTTTATTGATTTTAGCGTTTATCGCCGTGCCAAAGCTGATCGCCTTTTTGACAGCCTCTTTGTTTAGCACAGGCAAGGCTCCTGGTAGAGCTAGGCAGGTCGGACAAACGTGAGTATTCGCCTCGTCGCCAAAGCTAGTCGAGCAAGAGCAGAAAATTTTAGTTTTTGTATTAAGCTGAGTATGAACTTCTAAACCGATAACGACTTCAAACATATTTTTACCTTTAAATTTATGCAAATTTTTAGTGCGTATTTTAGCGATACTTTCTTTTAAAATATCTAAAGGAGTGCTTTTAAAGAAATTTAAAAACACTAACAATTCGTAACACCAAAGATAAAAATTCAAATTTAAAATTAAATATTTTTCGTAAGAAAAAAATAACATAGCTATAATAAAAAAGACAAAAATTTTATGAAAGGAGCTTGTATGAGCGACAAAGAAAATGTTGTTTTAGAAGATGGCGAACGCATGCTATCTCCAGTTCCGATGTCCGAGCGACGCCCGACATTTAATCAGATAATGGTTTGGGTTGGTTTTGGCTACGTCGTTACTGGACTTTTCATAGGTGGCGTTCTAGCCGGTTTTGGCGGAAAGCCTGGCGTCTCACCTCAAACCGCCATTTGGGCGATCATTTTAGGTATGGGCTCGCTAAGTATCATCACTGCGCTACTTGGCATAATTGCTCAAAAAACTGGTATGAGCCTAGCTCTAGTTTCTAGGTACTCTTACGGCATAAAAGGTGCAAATTTGCCAATGATCATCATGACACTGCTCACACTTGGCTGGTTTGCCAGCATAACTGGCATGGTCGGTCAAATTTGGGGTTCATTTATAGGCAACCCAAGTGGCGTCATCGTCTTTGACCCAGCAAATTTTGGCTACAAAGATATCGCTCCGATCACGCTTGAGGTATTTTTATTTTGCTTCATCTTTGGCATTATATTTACCATCACAGCATACGTAGGTATCAAAGCCATCGAGGCTATCGCTATCCCTATAAGCCCTGTTATCTTAATCATCGCAGTCTATGTTGGCTACGAGATGTTAGCAGAGGGCGGCGGAGCTGCAGCATTTTTAGAAAAGACCAAAAATATACAAGGTCTTGGGCTTGGAAATGCGATCACAGCTGTTGTTGGTAGCTGGATAGCAGGAGCTGTTATGGGCGTTGATCTATTTAGATTTAACAAGTCAGTAAAAGCAGTCATCGCTGGTGTCGTAGCTTGCTTTATACTAACAAACCCTCTTTTAAACATAGTTGGCTACATCGGCGCAGTAAGCGTTGGTCAGTTTAACTACGTAGAGTGGATGCTAACAAAGTCAGCCCTTTTAGCTATCATCGGTGTCATAGCTTGGACAGCATCGCTTTGGACAACAAACAATGCCGAGCTCTACTGCAACTCGCTATATACTGGTCCAGTGCTATCAAGCATAAATTTAAACATAAATAGAAAAAAACTAGTGCTACTTGCTGGCATAGTAGGCACTGTGCTTGGCTCATTTGCCTTTTATCAAATGTTCTTTGCGTCATTTATCACGATACTTGGTACATTTGCTCCGCCTCTTGCTGGTCCGTTAATAGCTGATTATTACATCATCAAAAAAGGAAAGTACGACATCGCTAAATTTAATAGCGAACCAGACTATCACATGGCTGGCGTTATTTCATTTATCATAGGCGCTTTGCTTGGATTTATCTTCCAGTACTATTTGCCACTTCCATTTGACCTACCATCAGGTCTTGTAGCGTTAGTTATTACGATTATTATCTATCCGATATTTTATAAAATTTTTAACAAGGAGATGAGATGAAAAAGGTAGTTTTAAACGAATTTAGCGCAAGAGAGCTAAAGCAAAAATTTGAGGCACACGAGATAGATAGCGCTATCACGACCTTTGGTAGTTGCGAGAGCCACGGCTGGCACCTGCCGCTTGGCCCTGATCTTTTTGTGCCTGAAGAGATCGCAAAAAGAGCAGCTCTAAGACTTGGAAAGACTATCGTTGTTCCAGGCGTGCCTTTTGGTACTTCTATCCACTACAACCAATTTCCTATGTCAGTCACTCTTAGATTTGAAACCACGATAGCGATCGCTGAAGACATTTTTGAGAGCCTTATAAATAACGGCATAAAACATATCATCATCCTAAATGGCCACGACGGCAACATCCCTGCCCTTGAGATCGCCGCTAGAAAGGTAAAAGATAGACATAAAGACGCTGTTTTGGTCTTTATCCCTGCTTGGTGGAACATCACAGGAGCTAGACTAAAAGGTACATTTGACGTCTGGGATGGACTTGGCCACGGCGGAGAGGGCGAGACTTCTATAACTATGGCAGTTAAGCCTGAGCTTGTAAATTTAGAGTATGCAAAGTCACAAGTGCCTCACGATGTGATCGGTTTTGGCGAGTTTAGCACCATCATCTGGGATATCAAAGAGGTAACAGAGACGGGTGCAACAGGAGATAGCACAAAAGCTAGCCTAGAAAAAGGTCAAAAGATGCTTGATTGTGTGACTGACTACGTTGTCGAGATCGTTGAAAAACTTGAGAAAATGGGCTGGAAATACGACCACAGAAAATAAATTTATGTGCGCTAGAAATGGCGCACATTTTTACTGCTTAATTCTTCACTAAATTTAATACTTTATTTTTTATTTTGAAATGTTGCTTGAAAGTTAAATTTGATAGATAGTAGAAATTTAAAAAAGAGAAAAGCCATATGAAAATATGGCTTTAAATTTTAATGCTCATGCTCGTCGATAGCGACTGCGCCAGCTAGATAAACGTAAGTTAGCATCATAAAGATAAATGTTTGCAAAACAGCCATTAGCGTTAGAAGTGCAAAGGCTGGAAGCGGTGCAAACCAAGGTGCAAGTGTAAGCATCGCAAGCAAGAACAAGTCGTCACCTTTGATGTTACCAAAAAGACGGAAAGATAGCGAAACTACACGTGAAAGATGTGAGATGATCTCAACTGGAAACATTATCGGAGCTAGGAATTTGTTTGGTCCCATAAAGTGTCCAAAGTATTTGAAAAAGCCATTTTTTCTAATGCCCTCAAAGTGATAGTAGAAAAATACAACCAAAGCCAAAACTAGGGTTAAATTTAAGCTTGAGCTTGGTGACTCAAAGCCAGGTATGATACCGATGACGTTTGAGAAAAATACGATAAAGCCGATAGTTGCGACAAGCGGGAGGTATTTTCTAGCTAGCTTTTCGCTGCCTAAAGTATCTTTACCCATAGAGATAACGCCCTCTAAATAAGCCTCAACTATATTTTGAAGGCCTCTTGGCACAAGCTGCATCTTGCTCCTTGCGATATAAGCAACGATGAGGATGATCAAGGCTACAAGGCAAAAGTGAAACGCATAAACAAAGGCGTGTGAGTGGTTTAGCAAATTTGAGAATAGAAACAAATCTTTCATTGATTTACCTTAGATTTAGAATTTTGCGTGATTGTAACAAAATTATTGTTAAAACATTTTTAATTTTAAGCTTTGAAGTAGTCAAAAAGCAGTTTACAAATGGTCGCTGCGACAACTATCAAAAACATCGTTCTAATAAATTTAACCTCTTTTTTAATGACTAAATTTGAGCCAAAATATGCTCCTAAAATTTGTCCCACAGCCATCAAAAAACCAACTACCCAAAGCACCTTTCCGCCGATTATAAACACGCCAAGTGCTACGATGCCGCTGGTAAAATTTAAAGCTTTCGTGTGAGCAACTGCCTTTTTTAAATTTAGCCCTATCAAAGCCACCATCGCAAACATCCAAAACGACCCAGCTCCAGGCCCGAAAAAGCCATCGTAAAAGCCCAAAATGAGCCCAAAGATAACATAAAATAGCCTCTCACCCATCTTTGCAGCTCTGTCGCTCTCGCCTATCTTTGGCATAAAAAGTGTGTAGACGAAGATGGCGATTAGCAAAAATGGGATGATTATTTTTAAGAAATTTGCATTTAAAAATAAAATGAGCGTTGCGCCAATAAGGGCTCCTATAAATGTAAAAACTATGCCAACAAAACACTCTTTATAGTCAATCAGCCCTTTTTTGGTGAAATTTAGCGTTGCAGTAAAGCTGCCAAAGACGCCTTGAAGCTTGTTTGTGCCAAGGGCAAGATGCGGTGGCACGCCCATAGCCATTATAGCTGGCAAGGTGATCAGTCCGCCGCCTCCTGCGATCGCGTCAATAAAACCACCCAAAAATGCAGCCACAAAAAAGAGGGCGTAGCTAAGTAGGTCAAATTCCATTTTTACTCTTTTGTAAATTTAAGTTAAAAGCGGATTGTAGTTTAAATTTTTGAAATTTGATCTTAGAAATGGGGGTTAAATTTAGATCTTGAAGTGTGAAATTTAAAAGAAAAAGCCTTTAAACGTTAAATTTAAAGGCTTTTTGTGGGGTTTAATTACTTAATAACGCCGCAAAGCATTCTAGCACCGCCGCCGCCAAGTGCTTTTGGTTGGTCACTGTGGTTATCGCCACCGACGTGAACCATTAGTGAGTGACCTTTTAGCTCGTCAAGATTTTTTATCTTTGGAGCTAGAACTGGGTAGTTTGCATTGCCCTCGGCATCTACGTAAAGTGCTGGTAGATCGCCTTTGTGACCCTTATCGTCCCATGCAAATGAGTGCATCTTTGTTTCAGCTGGATCCCAGTGACCGCCCGCTTTCATACCTAGACCTTTCTCAGTCGCGCCACAATCAGCATTTTGATGAACGTGAAAGCCGTGAAGTCCTGCAGGAAGACCTTTTAAATTTGGAAAAAACGCAACGCCGTAGTTTGTCTTAACAGCTACTACTTCGCCAACGCTCTTATCGCCCTTTTCGCTTAGTTCGCTAACTGGGATCACAAGATGCTCGCCAGCCTTTGGATCAAAGTGATGACCCTCGTGAGCAAAAAGCAAAGTTCCTAAAACTACACTTAGTAAAACGATTTTTTTCATACAAGCTCCTTATGGATAAAATTGTATGGCAAGTCTATCCTAAATTTAAAAATTTAGCAATAATTTTTATTTTTTGAGATTTTTTACGATAGTTTCTAGCTCTTTGTTCTGCCCTATCCTGTAAAGCGCAAAGTCGTATTTTATCGGATCTAGCTCGTCAAATTCTCTAAGTTTTTTTGTAAGCTCCATGACCGCTTTAAAATCATAGCTCTTTCTATTTATAAGCCCTAAATTTAACGAAACCCTATGCGTATGCACGTCAAGTGGCATCAAAAGTCTATCTTTTGGCAAATTTTTAAATAGTCCAAGGTCGATGTCGCTATCTCGCACCATCCAGCGAAGATACATATTGTAGCGTTTATATGGACTTTGAGGCTCTTTTTCAAAGCTCTTACCAAAGAAAAACTCATATCCGTCTGAGCGGTAAGAATTTAGCCCGTAAATAAATTTAATAAGCTCATTTACGCCCTCTATCATCTCGCCATTTTTTGCAAGACCTTGGCGCAAAATTTCTTCTATGTCAGCCTCTTTTTTCAGGCGTGAAAGCGTGATGAAAATTTCTCTCACATCATTTTCATTTTGAAAGCGATATTTGAAATTTGACAGATTTTTCTTGATATTTTGCTCGCTCTCATCAAGCAGGCTAAATTCAAGCGAATTTAGAAATTTTACTATCATTTTTGCATTGCCATAGGCAAATAACGCACAAATGAGCGCTATGTTTGGCTCTTTAAATTTAGTAGCTACTTGAAGTGGATCTGGGGCGTCAAATAGCCCCGAATTTGTATTTTTACTAAGTACGTGTGAGTCTAAAAGGCTCTTTAGTTCGCTCATTGTTTTAGTGAAAGAAGCGTGTCAAGCATCTGATCAACTGTCGTGATGATCTTTGCTGCTGCACCGTAGCTTGCTTGAAAGCGGATTAAGTTTGTAAGCTCTTCGTTGGTATCTACGCCACTTGTTGATTGAAATTCCTCTTCAGCAGTCCTTTGCAAAGATGTGTTTGTGTCGTGGATAGTGTTGTTCGCCTCGGTATCGCTCGCCATATCGGTTGTGAAATATCGGTAATATCCCTCAATAGTCTCATCTCTATCAAGCGCAGTACCACTTGAGTAAAATGTCTGCTTTTGGTACTGAAGCTGTATCATCTTGTTTGCAACTTCGTTGTTTCCCACGACTGGTTTTGAGTAGGCACGAAGCTTTGTGTGATCTTGAGTGAAATTTTGATTGATGCCTATTGTATTTGAGTTTGTGCCAGAAAAAAATCTGTTGATACCAACAACGCCTGGGAAATTTGTGCCGTGATCGACTATTGAGATGCTATAAAGCCCTTGAGCTTGCTTTGGTATGAGCGCAAATGTGCCTTGATGCGTGTTTTTATCATAAAAATACGACGCTTCAAAGAAGTCATCGACGTCATTTAGCATGTTGTTGTCATTGTTGTCGTCTGAATTTGAGTTAAAATCCTGCACAACAGAGTTGCCGTATTTTGTATCGTTCATCGTCGTTGTGCCGTTTATCTCGATGGTCTTTTTGGCTACGACGTTGCCCTTGTTATCATAAACTATGGCTTCAAAACTGCCATTTCTTATGCTGTTGTCGTGGTTCATCAGCGTCTTGTCGTTTTCTAGATAGCTGATCGGATCTGAGTTTGAAATTTCAACCGCAGACTCGGCATAGACGTTGTTTGTGCTAGTTATTAAAGTTTTTGAAAATGTATTTAGATTGTCAATATATTTTTGGATGATACCATCGCTAAATTTATCATTATCTGGCTCGTAGTTGCGGCCTCTAAGATCAAGCGCAGCGCCTATCTTGCCATTTGTGATCTTCTCCTCCATAGGGATGCGTCTGCCATCTTCTCTTTCATAATAAATTTTCGTGTATTGCCCACTCTCGGTTGAGCTCATAGAAATTTCATGAAAATTTACGCCATCAACGATGCTCACACCGCCGATATTTAGGTTGTAGTATCTTCCTTGATCGCTTATGCCTGTATCTATCCTTGACTCGCTTTTTAGATCGCTTTTATAAACGGCTGTATTTACCAGCTTTGACATAGCAAGCTCTAGCTCATCGCGCTTGTCACGAAGGTCATTTGCATTTATCTTGATGCCAGCGTCTGCGCCTGACTCCACTCTTTGAATTTGCTTATTGATATTTGCTATTTGCTTGCCAAGTGAGTTTATCTCGTTTATATTTATCTTTATAGTCTCATCTATCTGCGTGTGCATATCATAAAGCATCTTTGATGAGCGGTTGATGCTAGCTGTTAAAACGCTAGCTTTGTTTATCAAATTTACCTTTTGAGCGCCCTCGTCTGGGTTCGAAGCAAAGTTGTTCCACGCAGCAAAATACTCCTGTATATCTTTTACCATGCCGTTATCTTTTAGATCTGGGAAGTATTTTGTCGCCTCTTGTAAAATTCTTTGCTTATAGCCTGTATTTTCTAAATTTGATGATGAATATTTTAGTCTTGAATAGGCAAACTCATCGTGAAGCCTTGTCACAGTATCTACTTGCGTACCTGTGCCAACGCCACCAGGGACTGTGTTCATCGCTGGAGATGCTGACTGGACTACACGTTGTCTTGTGTAGTAGTTACTATCGGCGTTTGTGATGTTGTTTCCAGTTGTGCTTATTTGCACTTGGGCTGCATTTAGCCCTGAAACGCCTGTGCCTAATGACATAAAGATATTAGCCATTTGTTAAACCCTTGATTTGTAAAAATTATTATCTGTGCCGCTGCCGTCTTGTCCATATTCATTAGTCTGAGTACCAAAGACTTTTTTGCTAAGTGAGTCAAAAAACTCCTTAACAACAACGACGTGTCTTGCATATTCTTTATTTACTTTATGCAAAATTTCAAGCTTTGAACGCATAAGCACCAGCTTTGACTTCACTTCATCATCTAAAACGCTTGCAAGTATCGTAGTGCCACTCTCTTTTGAAACCCTTAGTAGCTCTTTATCCAAAGCTCTTTTAGTATCTTCAAAAGCGCGCACGAGAGCATTTTTCTTCTTCACGCTCTCATCAACGCTTGAGTGCTTCGCCTCTTTTATGTTGGCGATATCTTGCATCGTTAAATTTATAAGCTCGTCTAGCTCGCCTATGGCCTCGTCCAAAAGCTTCTTTATCATTTAAATTCCTTTAAATTTAGAGCAACGCATCAGCCACAGCTTTTGCTGTTTTAGAGATATCTACCTGATAGGTGCCATTTGCTATTGCATCAGCTATCTCTTTTACTCTTGCGTTTTCGTTTGTTTTTACTTCTTTGTTTTCATTTTCAACCCTAGCATCGCTATTTTTATTTAGCGTATTTGCCTGGTAGTTTGGTCTTTGGTTCAAAGGAGTTATCATATCCATACCTCTTAAAATAAAATGTTTATATCACTACATCGGCAAAATATAAATTTACTTAAGAGTCTCTCTTTAAAAAATCGTATAAAAGTTCTGAAAAACCTAAATTTCCACTCAAAGCTTTGCTCATAGCGTCGTTATACATAGACCTGTAAATGTCGCTGCCAGCGGCTTTTGGATAGAGTGAGTTCTTATCATCTTCTTTTAAAGCGATATCAAGCACAGCTTTTACCATAAATGCTTCAAAAGCATCAGTTTGCTCTTTTAAAAGTGCATCTTGTTTGGCATTTGCGTTTTTTATCTTGTTTGCTGAGATGTCGTTATACGAATTTAGTGCTAGGGTGTTGTCTATTTGCATTATATTATCTCCAGATCAACTTGTATCGCACCAACTCGTTTTAAATTTTCAAGTATCGAGATGATGTCGCTTGGTGTTGCGCCAAGTTTATTTAGCGCTCTTGTCACGTTTGCAACGGTTGTTTTTTCGCCTGAAATTTTAAGTAAATTTTGACTAGGAGCCACCGAGGTGTCGCTACCTATATTTACATCATTTTGTGCTGCCTCTTCGTAGCTGTTTGGCTCTATCTTTATAGTTATGGCGCCGTGAGTTATCACGACTGGACTAACTACCGCGTTTATACCGCTAACTATCGTGCCAGTTCTCTCATCAACTACGATCTTCTCATCTGGCTTATACTCCACATCAAGATCAAGCACAGCGCTTGCAAGCTCGATGATGCTAACATCATCTGGCTTTTTAACGATAACCGTTCTTGGATCGATCGCCTTTGCAGTATCGTCTGAAATGTTTGCATTTATGGCGTTTTGGATATCAAGAGCGGTTTTAAAATTTGTATCTTTTAGGCTTAGTTTTATGCTATCTTGGTTGTAGATATCGTAAGTTACTTCGCGCTCCACAAGAGCACCATTTAAGATAGTGCCAACGGTTGGGTGGTTGCCACCACTTCTGCCTGCGCTCTTGCCACCTATACTTAGAGGTCCTTGAGCCAAAGCGTAGATATCGCCATCAACGCCCTTTAGCGGAGTCATAAGAAGGGTGCCACCTTGCAAGCTTTTTGCATCGCCGATAGATGAGATCTCGATATCAAGCTTGTCGCCATGTCTTGCAAATGCAGGCAACTTGGCTGTCACCATAACAGCGGCTGCGTTTTTTGACTTGATATCATCTGGATTTATCTTGACATTTACGCCTTGAAGCATGTTTGATAGCGACTGGATCGTAAATTTTGACGTTGAGCCATCCCCTGTGCCGTTTAGTCCGACGACTAAACCATAGCCTATTAGCTGGTTATCCCTTACGCCAACGATGTTTGCAAGCTCTTTTATCTGCGTAGCAAAGGCTGAAGTAGCTATCACTGAAGCTGCTACAAAAGATAAAATTTTTTTCATATTTTTTCCTAAAATTTAGCTATTTTAGGTTTTTAAAGCAAAAGATGTTCCAAATTTTTACTGAAAATAAGAGAGCGAAGTGGCTCCAAATTTTTTAAATTTAATAAGCTTATATGCAGAAATTTCATCGCCAAATTTAAAGTCGCTGTTATGCTCAAAAACTATCATATAAATTTTCTCTTTTTTTAGCTGCGAGATCAAATTTACAAGCTTTTCATAGATATCATCAAAGCCAGCCCTTATGTCAAATGGTGGATCAAGATAGAGCAAAACCTTGCCATTTTGCGAATTTACAAGATCAGGCAAGAGCGAAAAGCTGTCGCCATTTATCGCTTTTAAATTTGCACACTCTAAGCTTGCAAGATTGCTTTGTGTGATCTTAAAAGCGGCTCTATCTTTTTCGATAGCGATAGCCTCGCGCGCTCCGTTGCTAACAGCCTCGCTTGCCATCACGCCGCTTCCGCCAAAACCCTCTATAAATGTAAGCGAGTAAATTTCATCTCTGATGACGTTAAAAAAGGACTCTTTTACGATGCTTTTTGTGCTTCTAGTCGTGCTTAGACTTGGTAACTCAAGCCTTTTGCCTTTAAATTTACCACTTGAAATTTTGGTGTAGAGTTTCACTGATTTGCCCTTAAAATTTCAAGCAGATCAGCTTTAAATTTATCAATTAAGCGTGATACTTTTTGCTCCAAACTCTTTTCATTTACTATCTGATCTGGCTCTTTTGCCTTTGAAATTTGCGTGGCTGAGTAAAATTCCTCAAGCGTGTCAAGAAGAGTGGCTCTCGTAAATGGGTGAGAAAGATGAGCGTTCTTACCTATTATAAATAGCGGTTTTTTTGTGACGATCTCGCGGTCACTTACTACAAAATCACAATCCTTATGATGAGCGGCTAAATTTCCACAAAAAAGCAGCAAAGTCTTTTGCAGCAAAATGCAGTCGCATTCAAATGAAATTTTCATATCCCGTCCTATAAATTTTGCTCGATTTTAACCTAAATAATCAAAAATTTATATAAATACTAAAGGAATTTAAAATTTTACCGATGTAGGAGCTAGCGTAAGTTTTAAGGAGTAAAACTATGGAAATTTTCAAAGCAGCGGCAAATCAAACACTTGATGCAAGCATGAGCACGTCGGCTCAGCGTCAGATAGACAGCAGACCTATCGAGCACTCTGATGTCAAAGTAAATGCCGATAAAAACGGCAAATCAAAGGATGCTAACGAGCTTGACGGACTTAGCAACGAGGATCTTGCTAGAAAGACAAGAGAGGTCACTGATAGGCTAAACTATCAGATGCAACAGCTCGATACTAATGTAAGATTTGCTTACAACGAGAAGTTAAATTTAATGGTAGTGCAAGTAAAAGACGCCAAAACAGGTGAAGAGATAACACAGCTTCCGAGCAAAGAAGCTATAAAAATCAGCGAGTATTTCAAAGAAAGTATCGGAATACTTTTTGACAAGGAGAGTTAAAAATGGCAGTAGGTAACGTAACAAATTTAGGCATCGGTACAAAAAATAGCGGCCTAAACGATGAGCTTATCAAGAAACTAAAAGAGGCTGATGAGGCTGGACAGATCAAACCACTTACAACAAGACTAGAGAAAAATGAGCTTAAGCAAAAGGACCTTGCAGCGCTAAAAACTCTTGTTAGCAACGTAAATGTGAGCGGCAAAACACTTGGTGGCGAGGCACTTTATCTAAAAAGAAATACCAATAACGCTGGTAAAAGCGTCACTGCTTCAGCGGCAAACGGCGTTAGCGTGCAAAGCTTTAGTATCGACGTGCAAAAACTTGCTCAAAAAGATACATTTCAAAGCAAGAATTTCAAAAATTCTTCAAGCATGGTGGGTGCTACAAATACTGGCTCGTTTGATGTTGAGATCGATGGACAAAAATTCTCTATCGGTATTACAAGATCGACAACCTATCAAGATATCGTTGATAAGATAAATGACGTAAGTGGCGGCAAGTTGCAAGCTAGAATTTTAAATGTTGGTGGCGATAAACCAAATCAAATAATGCTTCAATCAGGCAAAACTGGCGCTACGCAGACTATTAAATTTTCAAACGACACAGCTGGCGTTTTAGACAAGCTTGGCTGGGATGATACGCAGTTTCAAGATACAGACGAGCACGGCACTGCTCTAACAAATCCTGATGGCTCGCCAAAGATGACATCAAATTTGGAGAAAAATAGAATTTTAAAAGCGCAAGATGCAGAATTTACATATAACGGCGTAAATATCAAAAGAGATAAAAATAGCTTTGATGATCTAAGACCTGGCGTAAATATCACTCTAAATGAGACTGGCAGAACAAATGTCAGCGTCTCTCAAAACACTGAAGAGGTTGTAAAAGCGGTTGAAGAGTTTATAAAAGACTACAACCTAATGACAATGAACCTTGAGATCGCTACTAAGTATGACGAAGAAAAAGGCGCTGGTACTTTCCAAGGTGTGAGCGAAATTTCAAGCCTTAGATCAAACATCGGACGTCTAGTAAATGGTCAAGATAGCGAAGGCAAAGCGCTAAGTAAATTTGGCATAGTGCCAGATAAAGACGGTCAGCTTCAGCTTGATCTAAATAAATTTAACGCAGCTCTTAGCAAAAATCCGGAAGAAATTCAGAAATTTTTCATGGGTTCAAGCAAGACTGAGCCGATAAGCTACATGGGTAACTCAACCGTTAGCGCAGGTGCGTTAAATATCCAAGCTGGCGATCTAACGATAAATGGCAAGTCAGTTATATTTTCAACCACAGCTGGCGGGACAGCTGAAGATAACGCTCTAAAGCTTCAACAAGCTATCAATGACGCTGGTATCGACGGAGTCACAGCTAGCCTTGATCAAAGCGGCAAGAGGATCATCTTAAAAAGAAGCGATGGCGAAAATATCGAGGTAAAAGGCAAAGCTTCTGCACTAGCAACTCTTGGTATGAGCGAAGCCACTGTAAATCCAGTGACTAAAAAAACTGATGGTCTATTTACAAAGCTAGCTAATATGCTTGATGGTGCTGTTGGCAAGAAAGGCACTATGATCGCTATGCAAAATCAGCTAAAGGATGAGAGTGAGTCTATCACTAAAAATAAAGAGAGCACTCAAAAGCTTTTAGACGAGAAATATACAACGATGCAAGAGCGCTTCATCAAGTATAACTCTATCATCGCAAGTTTAGAAAATCAGTTCTCAACTCTAAAATCAATGATAGATGCTGAGATAAACAGTAGAAAATAAGAGAGAAAAATGAATCAAAGTGCATATAGTGCATACGCACAGTCGAGTTTCGGGGGCATCGAGTCCCCGACTAAATTAATAGAAATGCTTTATGACGGAATTTTGAAATTTATATTTCGCACAAAAAAAGCGATCGAAGCTGGAGATATAGAGAAAAAAGTCTATTATATAAACAGAGCAAACGCTATCTTTGTTGAGCTTTTAAACTCGCTTGATTATTCTCAAGGCGACGTGGCTCACTATCTTAGCGGACTTTATACAAGACAGATGCAGCTTCTTGCTATGGCAAATATCCAAAATGATATTAACGCGCTAAATGAAGTAACAAATGTCGTAAAGCAGTTATCAGAAGCATGGAGGGAGGTAACATCAGGTGAATAGCTGGATCAATGAATTTAAGCTAGCGTTAATAAACGAAGATACAAGAAAGTTAGCTGCACTATCACAAAGCTTTAGCGAAGATATGTTTAAAAGCTTAGCTTCAGCAAAGGAAGCACAAGCACTAATCGGCGGTGCGATAGAGCTTTTTAAAACTAAATCTTCACACATCCAAAACGAGCTTACAAAGCTACAAAAAGCTCAAAAATACGTAAAAAACTAATCTAAACTCAAACTTTCAAGGCACGGCATATTTGCCGGTTCTGTCTTGAAAACTTTCAATTTACTAACTGCTTGCTACTTGAAATTTACTCTAAATTTAAGCAAAGGCACGGCGTTAAGCCGAGTTCTGTCTTGAGCGATCATTTATCTACGCTTGCTTTTACAAACAAGCTCTAGCGAAGGGTTTTAATATAAGACCAAAACCATCCCTTCTTACTGCAAGTTGGGTTTATATGGCCACGCAAGTTACCAAGCGCGCCGGTGGGCTCTTACCCCGCCGTTTCACCTTTACCGCCAAGGCGGAAGTTTGCTTTCTGTTACACTATCCCTTAGGTTTCCCTAGCCATCCGTTAGATGGAACTTCGTCTTATCGCAGCTCGGACTTTCCTCTTTTGCAAGATGCAAAAGCGACCGCTTACCGTGCCAGAGCGTGATTATATTTAAAAATATATAAATTTACCCTGCGGCTAAATTTTTAATCAAATTTAGCAAAAT
>NZ_CABPVA010000002.1:149146-156202 GCF_902460595.1 Campylobacter concisus | reverse complement strand
TTAAGCCAATCTAATAAAATATACGACAAATCAACAAAACGATACAAATTTAAATTTTAATCCCTCAAAAGCGCAAATTTCTTGCTTTTGCCAAACTATAAATTTTGCTTAAAAAGCTAAATTTAAATAGCAATTTTTTATAAATTTTTGCTCCAGTTTCATAAAAGTTATAATTATAAATATAAAGCAAACAAAAATTTAAAATTCATTATTTTTCCCCGAAATTCTATATGTTTTACGAGAAAAAATTTGTATAATAAACCCTTAAAATCTAAACCAAGGAGGATATAGATGAATTTGCGTAGCATCTTAGTCAAGGTCTCAGCGATCATCGCTTTAGTTCTTGCCATTTGTATGGCTTGCTTTGTTTTCTACACGTCACATATCTTAGAGCGTGAGATCAAGGAGGGAGTAGAGACAACTATCCAGCAAAACGTTGCACTTGCGATGGACACAGTTGAGCTATTTGATGAAGATAACGAAGATAATGCAAAACTATATATGCATATCTTAAAAGAGGCTTTAGGCAACATAAGAGCCACTAGCCAAACCATAAAAACAGAAAATGACGATGCTTTAGAGCTTATCTCAGATAAAATGGGTGTGTTAAACAACAACCATGAAATTTCTGATAAGATCAAAAAGCTAACAAACGGCGGCATCCCAACCATCTTTGCAAAATCAGGCAATGAATTTGCTGCTGTATCTACCTCACTTTTACTAGATGATGGCAGTAGAGCGCTTGGTATGCTAAATAAAACGATCTATCCAAAGATGATGAATAAAGAAACATATGTGGGTGCATTAAATATTTTTGGCAGAAACTATATGTGTGTCTATGAGCCAGTCATTCAAAACGGCGAGGTTGTAGCGGTTTTATTTATAGGTTACGACTTCACTGAAGGCCTAGAAGATCTTCAAAAGACAATGTCACAAATGAAGTTAGGTGAGCGTGGCTACTTCTCTATCTTTAATACAAAGACAAATGTCTATGACATCCACCCAAAACTAGCTGGCAAAGCACCAGAAGGTCAGCTAAAAGATATAGTTGATGACATAGTAAAAACTAAAGAAGGTGTCAAACTCATAAATGTTGATGGAGTTGAGAGAGTAGTTGCTTTTGAGCCATTTGACAAGCTTAACTGGATAGTGCTTGGCTCAGCTGTTACTGATGACTTTTTAACACCTCAAAAGGTAGTTAGCAAAAACTTCATCATAGCAAGCATTATAGTTACTTTGCTTCTTATCATAGTATCTATCTTCTTGCTTAAAAAGCTAGTTGCAAATCCTATTGATAGACTAGGAGCAAATTTAAATGCTATAACATCTGACTTTACTCTTAAAATTCCAATCTACGGCAAAGATGAGATAGCTAAAATAAGCAATGATATAAATAATTTCATAGAGCGCATAAGAGTGCTTATAAGCGACACTAAAAACCTTTCAAGTGAAAACAGCTCAGTCGCAAACGAGCTAAGCTCTACCTCACTTCAAACAGGCAAACGCGTAGAAGAATCAACCCAGATCGTTGAAGAGACAAATCAAAGATGTAAGTCTATGCAAGAAGCTATGAAAGAGTCACTTTCAATTGCTCAAGCTGGCAAAGATGATCTTCAAAAGGCAAGCACTCATATAAAAACAGCTACTGAAGCTATCAGATCTCTATCATCTCAGATCATAGACTCTGCTAATGTAGAAAATCAAATGGCTGGCAAGATCGAGCAGCTTAGCCGTGACGCTGAGCAGGTTAAATCAGTCCTTGTTGTTATCAATGACATCGCTGATCAGACAAATTTACTTGCACTTAACGCTGCCATAGAAGCAGCAAGAGCAGGCGAGCATGGACGTGGCTTTGCAGTCGTTGCTGACGAGGTTAGACAGCTAGCTGAAAGAACTCAAAAGTCTCTAACTGAGATAAATGCAACTATCAACGTTATCGTTCAAGCGATCAATGATAGCAGCGAGCAAATGGGCATCAACTCTAAACAAATTCAAGAGCTAACCCATGTGGCAAGCGACGTTGAAAAGACGATAAATGATATGAGCGCAACGATGAATAACGCCATAGCGATGTCAGATAAGACTATGCAAGACTACATCGCAACTGGTAAGAATGTAAATGAGATCATGGATGGCATCTCAGAGATCAATCAAATTTCATCTGAAAATGCTAGAAGCGTCGAAGAGATAGCTTCTGCGGCTGAGCATCTAAATAAGATGACAGATGCGCTAAATACTAAACTTAGCGTCTTTAGAACTTAAGTTTTTACTTCTTAAATTTAATGTTTTAGGTCTAGCTTTGGCTAGACCTTTTTAAATTTAAACCGGCTAAATTTAGCCAGCAACCCTTTTAAATCTATCTTTATAAAACTAGTAAAAATTTGGCTTGATAGATTATATCTCTTATCTTCGCTAAATTTTTACGTTGTTTCTACTTGAAGTTGCGATCACAAGAGAAAAAACTCTTAAAAAATATTGCGATACTTTGCCTTAAATTTTTGCATTCAAATTCATAATTAAATTTTTAAATTTTACTTACTCAACCATGTATACTAAAAATACAAACCATATAAATCTCTAAATCCTAAGCTGTAGTGCAAGATATGGGAAGCTTGTGAGCGACAGCAAAATGCGGATCTTTTAAGCTTATTTTCGGATATAATTGGCTCTTAAATTTAAATATCTTTTAAAAGGAATAAAGGAATGGTAAATATTTTTCTTTGCTCCTACTTCGCGGAGGTTGCGAGCAAGATCAATGAAGTGGTAGATTTTCAAGGTAAGCATGTTGCTTTTATCGATACGGCAGCAAAATTTGAAGAGGTGAATTTTTACGTAGATGAAGCGGTAAAAATTTTGGAAAAATTTGGTGCGAAGCTGACTCGTATTGATATTTCTTGTGTTAAAAACTTGGTTACGCAGATTTCTGAATGTGATGAGTTTTGTGTTGCAGATGATAAAATTTTAGCTACTATTAATAAGTGCGACATCATTTATGTAAGCGGCGGAAATACATTTTATCTGCTTAATGAGCTGCGAAAATCGTGCGCCGAACAAGCTATAAAAAACGCGGTTAAAGCTGGTAAAATTTACGTCGGTGAGTCAGCAGGGGCGATCGTGGCCGCACCAGACACGAGATATGCTACGCTTATGGATAAAAGTAGTGTAAACATGAGTGATTTTACAGGATTAAATTTGGTTGATTTTTGCGTAGTGCCGCACTTTGGCTGTGAGCCTTTTGTGGAGGCTACTCACGAGATAATGGAGAAATTTGAGGACTTATACGATTTGCGACCTATAAATAATGCTGAATTTATTGCGCTTTGAGATAAAAATTTATGCGATCTCTGATAAAACATACGCCAAATATTTACTCAGAGCATTTTCCCTATAAAATCACTTTTTGTCTGCAAATCTTCCTTATAAATAAAGAAAATAATTAAAACGCAAAGTTTAATTTTTAAGGCTAGAAATTAAGCAAAAACCGCTATAATTTCGCTCTGGCACGGTAAGCGGTAGCTTTTGCACTACGCAAAAGAGGAAAGTCCGAAAATTTACCCTACTCAAATATATTTTTATGCAAAATTTCTTCTAACACAACCGTGGCGTATGAGCCCTTTTGAAGTGTGAAATTTAAGCTAAAATGAGCGTTTTCTTCGTTGTATTTATAGCTTGTGTTTTCTAGATACGCCCAGTTAAAGCGCCTTGAGCCAGCGATCTTTGAAGTAAGCGAAACTGCCTCAGCGAAAATTTTATCCTCAAGCTCTTTTGCCAAGCCGCTTGCCTCATAGGCCTTTGCACCGACTATAAGTCCAAGGCTTGTGATATCACGCTTAGCAAATCTTTGTGCCTCTTGATCTAAATTTTCACACAAAAAGAGCTTGCCAAATGGATAGTGCCCCAAAACCTCTCCTGGCAAAAGCTTAAAAAAGCTCTCCTGCGCCTTCATCGCTTTTAGATCATCTTTGCTAAATTTTTTATAAATTTCGCCTAGCTCACTTAGGATAAAGTCGCTTACAAACCTTGAAATTTCGACCCTTTTGCTAAGATAGCGGTTAAAAAGATCGCTTTGATAGGCTGAGATCAAAAAGTCATTTAGCTTTACGTTTTTGCTCTTTTTGCCATTTATCGTGCCATTTTTAAGTAGCTCAAGGCCAGTTGTAGCATTGTCGCCAAATTTACCAAAGCGCTGGTAGCCAAAGTAGTTTGCATAGCCCATTTTATCGATGCTGACAAAGGCCTGCTCGAGCTTTTTAGCGCTACTTGGCAGCACCTTTTTTAGGCGGATGAAAAAGCTATTACCCTTTAGATGTCCGATGCGAAGCTTGTTTTTATGCACGTTTAAATTTAAAATTTTCATCTTTTCATGGCTAAAGTTTGCAAGCGCACTCTCAAATTTACGAGGCATCGAGATAAACTGCGTCGTCATGCCCTGCTTGTCCTTTAGCCCAGCATAGCCAAAGTCGCGCATCTTAGCCCCTGTAACCTCGCTTAAGGCGTGCAAAGCGTCGCTTGTAGTCATATCTTTTTTAGAAATTTCAACGATCAAATGCTCGCCGTCACCGCTAAATTCATAAAGTGGTATCTCGCGCACGACAAAATCATCTGAATTTTTAGAAAAATATGCCTCGATGGGCGCATGAGTGAGCGCATAGAGCGGCTTAAAAGTGGTGGCTTCTTGCATTTTGTCTTAACCTTTTGTGTGAAATTTTTGCAAAGATGTTGATCTTTGTCCTAGTTTTTGCGGCGATCCTTTTAATGGCGCTTAAATTTTTAGGGCTAAAGGTAAATAAAACCTCATACTCCTCGCCGCTACTAAGCTCAAATTTGCTTAGTTTTTTTGTAAATTTAGCGCCCTTTTTGCTAGCCTTTAAAAGCTTGCCAAGGTCGGTATTTAGCCCGTCTGAGATATCCATGGCGGAGTTTATAAGATGAGCTGCTTTGTAAAAAAACTTATCTCTTAAGATAGGCTTTTTAAAGCGTGAGTTTTTTGAAATTTGAGCCAGTCTTAGAAGCGAGTTTAGCCCCTTTTGGCTGCCTCCAAGCTTGCCTGTAAATGCGACTAGATCGCCAAATTTAGCATTTTTTCTAAGCACAGCCCTGCCCTTTAGCTCACCGATCACGCTGACGCTTATGTTTAAAATGGGGCTACTTATCGTGTCGCCGCCTATTATCTTTACGCCAAACTCCTCGCACGCCCTATTTATGCCGCTACTTAGCTCGCTGATCTGGCGCGGTGTGAAGCTCTTTGGCAGACTAAGCCCTAGAAGGGCAAACTTTGGCTTAGCATTCATCACGATCGTATCTGACAAATTTACGATCATCGCCTTGTAGCCGGTCTCTGCAAGGCTTAGCCAACCAAGCTTAAAGTGCGAATTTTGCGCAAAAATGTCCTTGCTAAAGACCATTTTGCCAGCAACCGCCGCATCATCGCCGATATATGCGTTACTAAAGCATGCAATCGTAAATTTTTCTTTATCCATTGAGCTATTATAATGAAACTCCTTTTAAATTTAGGATAAAATAAGCCCAAAAAAAGGATACAGATGCAAAGAGTTGAGATTTTTAGATTTGACGCGAAAAGAGATGTTTTGGCATATTTTAAGCCCTATTTTTTAGAGATTTCAGACTTTGCAAACTTAAACGAGCTTTTTGCCCACGTAAAGAGCATAGACCCCTACTTTAGCCCATTTGATGGCTTTGTCAAGGTAAATGACGTCGTAGTTAGCACCGCTCAGCCACTTGTAAATTTGGCTCAAAAACTGGGCAGCGAGCTTTGCATAGCCCCGCTTGATGAAAAAAGAGCGGTTTTAGATCTAGCCATAAACGATGATGACTTTTGGGCGAAATTTGAGCCATTTGCTAGCTTTTGCAAAAGAGCTGACAAAGAGCTTTACGCTAGCTTTAAGCCCTATTTTTACGCTGATTTTGTAAAAGACTATGAGCCAAATTTTATAGGAGCTGCCGCGATAATGCTAGCTCATCATCTTTACAAAAATGAGAAAAATGATGAAATTTTAAAACTAATGAGTGCTAAAAATGGCGTTTTGATAGCCTGCGAGCTTGATGATCTACTCTTTGAAGGTAGTGAAAAATACACCGAAGCGATTGAGTTTTTCAAAGAAATTTTAGGCGTAAAATCTGCTAAAAAGCACGAAAACGAGCTTGAAAAGATAGAAAAACTTAGTAAATTTAAAGAGTTTAAGATAGCCATAAAAGATAAGCTGTCTGCAAATTTAAGCGATTACAAGGCAAATTTTATAGAGCTAAGCGCCAAAGTGCCTTGTGGATATGATCTTTTAAAGGTCGATGAAGAGCTAGCTTGCAAGCTTGCTAGTAAGATTATTTTTGCTGCATTTGACAGTGGGGCTGACTTTTTGCTAGCTAGCAATGAGGCCGAGTTTTATATCTTTGACACGCTAGCAAAAAAGCTTGAAAAAAGTGCCAACAGAAGTTTGCAAGGCTTTTATGTCTTAAGGGTGAGCGAGCTAATGGCGCTTGAAAATGGCGAGGTACCAAGCAGCCTAAAAGAGCATGTTTTGAAGGTCGGTTTGGTAAATTTGTGAGCTAAATTTACTACGTCAAATTTAAAGCTTTATGGCACTCGTGCGATTTTAAATCTTGTATTTAGGGTTTATAATTTTTCTAAAAAACAAAAATAAGCTATTTTAAACGCTTGATTTACCAAAGCTGGCATAGCATATCTTTTTTTAAAAAACGCACCTGTAATCTGCTAACTTTATTAAATTGAAAAGTTTTGACGCTTCTAGTTATTTAAATTTAAAAGTTTTTACACTTCTGATCTTTTGAATTTAGATGTTTTATGCTCGCATAACAGATCAAATTTAATTTTCACTTGTCTCTTACTCCAAATTTTATCTCTCACAAGGCAAAATCATATTATTTTACGTAAATTTTTACATATTATTTTTAGTATTTTAAGAAATTTGAAGTGCTAAATTTAAAAATTTGCGTTTGCTGGTGTAAATTTTAGTAGTTTTTCAAGCCAACCAGCCAACCCAGAAAAACAGATAAATTTAAATAGAAATTTTATCTAGC
>NZ_CABPVA010000002.1:146225-148409 GCF_902460595.1 Campylobacter concisus | reverse complement strand
TATCTAGCACTTAAAAGCGGTCTTAAACTAAGCCATTTTTAAGCACAAAAACCGATCTTTTAAATTTAAAAGCAATTTTATCAAGCCAAAATACTAAATCAAATTTAAAGCTTAATGATCAAGAGCTTTGCATATACGGCCAAGAGCGAACTTGAGCGATCACTGGCTTTATGCACCGATCGAGCCATTTTTAGTGATGGAGACGGCCAGCAAACAGGGGTCAGCATTTCGCACGGCGACCAGCAAGTAACCGCTTGAATATAACTGGCAGCTGAGCGCATTTTCTTACCGCTTTTTCGCACGAGCGTGCCAAAGCCACTAGGCTACGGCCCTACCCAAATATCTCAAATTTATGAAAAAGCTCTGGCTCATCTTTTACCACGCCGCGTTTCACAAGATCAGCTACCACTTCACGCTCGCAGTCAGTTTGCATAGGCCAGCCACGAGTATAGCCCTCTAGCTCGTCCTTGATCGTCGCATCCACGCAGAAATTTTCACCATCTATATAAATATCACGCAAAGCATCTATGTTATTTGTCACACGCCAAAGCAGCATATATGGGTTTTCTAGGTAGTTTTGCATATCCACTACAACTATAAGCTTGAAAAACTCCCTAAATTCCAAAAGCCTAGAAAAAAGCTCTTTTACAGGGCGATCTTTTTTAAATTTAATCACGCAAATAGGCGTTTTGCTCTCTTTTTTAAACTGCCTAAGCTCTTTAACATTTGACGCAATGCTTTGAAATTTAGCCAAAAGCTCGTCATCACTTAAAACCGCAGGGCTAAATTTACAAAAGTCCTGCGTCGCGTCGATGCCTAGCTTACCACCAAAGCACGAGTTTGGGCTGGCGTGATCGAGCTGGTCGCACACACCTTGGCTTATCAGCACACTCTCACTGCCAAATCTATCAAGCACAAAGTCCGCAAATTTGTCGTATTCTGTTAGCTCTGGTGCATCGTTGCCCACAAAGATCGCGTGCTTTACAAAGCTCATCTGCCCAACTCCCCAAAAAGCGTGCATCGCCTGCTTTGCATGAGCCGGATAAAGGGCGTTGATCTTGGCTAGGATAAGGTTGTGAAAGACGCCATTTTCAGGCATGTTGTAGTCTAGTAGCTCTGGCACTGTCGTTCGCAAAAGCGGCAAGAAAATGCGCTCAGTCGCCCAGCCCATATACTTATCCTCAAGCGGCGGCTTGCCAACCACGGTCGCGTGAAAGACAGGGTCTTTCTTGCTCGTTATCGCCGTGACCTCCATCACTGGAAACGGCTCAACCGGCGTGTAAAAACCAGTGTGATCGCCAAATGGCCCCTCAAGCTCGCTCTTAGCAGTATCCACAAAGCCCTCGATCACGTAGTCGGCGTCGTACGGGACGTAAATTTCATTTGTCAGCGACTTTACAAGCTTGGCTGGCTCTTTGCGGATGAAGCCGTAAAGTAGCAGCTCAAAGACACCCTTTGGCAGCGGCGCCTGACCGCACCAGATATATAGTGGATCGCCGCCAATCGCCACAGAGACTGGCATCTTACGGCCTGCGCGCTTGTACTCATGAAAGAAATTTGCGCCGTCTTTGTGGATCTGCCAGTGCATGCCAAGGCGATTTTTATCATAAATTTGCAGTCTATACATGCCTAAATTTTGCAGCGCGCCATCTAGGCTTTGCGTATAGACCTGCCCCATCGTGATAAAAGCGCCTCCGTCATGCAGCCAAGTCTTTAACGCAGGCAGGCTCAAAAGATCAGCCTGCTCGCCCATAAATTTGACCTGCTGGCACTCGCCCTCACCTTTTAGCCTTTTTGTAAAAATCTTTCTCATGCTAAAAAGATAGGCCAAAAAGTCAAGCTTCTCTTTAAAATTCTCAGGTTTTTTGGGCTTTAAAAGCTTCTCTATCTCAGCTGCGATCTCATCAGGCTGCACGCCAAATATCAGCTCAAGCGCCATTTTCGAGCCGTAGATATTTGTAAGCACTGGGGCAAATTTACGCCCAGTTTTTTTGCAGATAGGATTTGTAAAAAGTAGTGCTTGTGAGCCCGCGCGTTTGACCTCGATATAGCTAGCGTGCGCGATCTCTAGGTCGATATCTACTGGCTCATTGATCACCCTAAGTAGGCCGTTATCTTTTAAAAGCTTGATGTAGTCCATATTTTTCCTTATAAATTTATACTTAGTTATCCAAATTTTAATAA
>NZ_CABPVA010000002.1:93382-146199 GCF_902460595.1 Campylobacter concisus | reverse complement strand
AATAAAGTTAAATTTAGCAAATTTGGGCTAAATTTGTCGTTTTATTGCGATTTTTAATAAATTTTATAGAGAGAGATATGCAAAATTTACCAAAAATAGGCGATCACATCTTCGTAGACAGAAGCGTACTTGGCATAAAACTTTACGAACATCACGGCATCTACGTCGGAGATGATATGGTCGTGCACTATAACGGCTTGGCACGCGGGATAGTTTTTGAAAAGAGCTGCTTTGAGGAGATTTTAAGCAACGTCGTACCGCTAGATAAACGCAACGTAGCAAAAGTGGAGATGACTAGCCTCGAGGAGTTTGCAAGCGGCGATACTTGGCAGATCAAAGAGCACACAAATGCGCCATTTAGCGGCCAAGATATAGCCCTTTGCGCCAAGTCGCGTGTAGGCGAGCAAAAATACAACCTACTCATCAACAACTGCGAGCACTTTTGCAACGAATGCGTCTTTGGCGAGCATGTGAGCCAACAAGTGCAAAACGCAAAGCAAAACTCGGCGCTATTTAGCGAGATAGAGCCATTTTTAGGGCAGATCATAAGTGAACTTTTTGGTGCACAGACCAAGGATGAGATCAAAGAAACTCTCGTAAAATCATTTACCGCGCTTGCACAATTTACGAAAGATAGCGCGGAGAAAAAAGCTCGCGAGATGATAAAAGAAAACAGCGACAAGGCAAATTTGCAAATAGAGAAATTTATGGACAAAAATGCCAAAATGAACGCTATGTTTAAAAAGATCGGCGCGGACTTAAAAACAAAGATCGCAAAGGATTTTAATATAAAAATTTAGTCCGACTACGGTTTTGACGCTTGGTCAAATTTAAAAGGCGCTTTTAAATCGCGGCTTTATTTCTCGATATCTTATCCGCGTTTTGGCTTGCAGCATTTAGCACGCTAGGTAGCGTCACGTCTCCTGAAACGGCGGCAAATTTTAGAAAATTTCGTCTTTTTATCTCTGAATTTAAACAAATTATTTTGGTACGCTACACTCTAGCAGCTCGCCAAATATCTCTTTGCAGTATTTCATAAAGCGCTCATTAAGCTTTACACCCTCGGTATCTACGCAAATGAGACTATCTTGCACCTCAAAAATGATGCTCTTATCAGTGATCTTTACTCGTTTGCAAGCGTTGTAGCAAACGTCGCCATTGCACTCGGCATATAGGCCGTTTATCTCGGCATTTTCGTCGTCGCCCTTTTTTAGCTTGATCGGTCTTTGAAAGATTATGTAGCTTTTGTAGTTATATTTGTCGTCTGCAAGACCGATCATATAGTAGTTGTCTTTGCTATTTTTGGTGGCGCTTAGGGCTTTTGCTTTAAATTTTAGCTCAAACACGCTTACGCCATCTCTTCAGCGCGTTTTAAAAGCTCTTTCGCCCCTTTTTCTATAAATTTATGCGCTAGCTCTTTGCCGATGCTTTGAAATTTATCTTTGCTAGTCTTTAAGCTATCTTTTATATACTCGCTTCCATCAGGCAGACCAACGATCGCATCGATAGAAATTTCATCTCCTTTTAGCCTTGCGCTTATGCCTATTGGCACTTGGCAGCCACCCTCTAAAACGCTTACAAAGTCACGCTCTATGGTCGTTTCTATGACTGCATTTTCGTCATTTAAAAAAGAGATCTCATCTAAAATTTGCTTCTCATCTCTAGCCTCGACACCAAGAGCGCCCTGACCCATCGCAGGTATCATCTCGTCAAAGCCAAATGTGTAGATGTGCGCCACTTCAGCCTTGATATTTAGGCGGTTTATGCCAGCCATCGCCAAAATGATCGCGTCAAATTCGCCCTCTTTTAGCTTTCTAAGCCTAGTTTGCACGTTTCCACGAAGCGAGATGATCTCAAGATCAGGTCTCATGATAAGTAGCTGCATCTTGCGGCGCAGGCTCGTTGTGCCAACTTTCGCTCCATGTGGCAAGTCGCTAAATTTAGCAAATTTCTCACTTATCATCGCATCTCTTGTATCCTCACGTGAGCAAATGGCAGCTAGCTTAAGCCCTTTTGGAAAGACTACAGGGACGTCTTTTAGGCTATGCACGGCGATGTCAGTCTCGCCTTTTAGCATGCTATCTTCAAGCTCTTTTGTAAAAAGCCCCTTGCCACCGATCTTTGCAAGAGGTGTGTCAAGGATCACGTCGCCCTTTGTCTTCATGCCCTCAAGCACGACCTTCACGCCCTTGTGCTGCGCCTCGATCCTAGCCTTGATATGCTCGCTTTGCCAAAGCGCTAAGATGCTCTTTCTAGTTGCTATTTTTATCTCTTTCATCATCACTCCTAATTTACTCTTTTTGGCTCTTCGATGACCTCAACGTCGATGATCTCGCCATCATCTTTTCTACTGCCCTGCTCGCTAAAGTTTTGAAATTTAAACTCCTGATAGCTCTCATTTTTCGCTGCATTTTTCTTAAAGACTAAAGAAAAAACGACCACGGCGATACCAAAAATGTCTGTCAAAATCCCTGGTAAAAAGAGCAGCGCTCCGCCAAAGCTAAGTCCTAACTGACTAAATAAATTTCCACCAATAAAGCTCTTAAACGCCACTTGAGGCGAATTTAAACTAGAAAATCCAGCATTAAAAAGAAGTGCGATGCCAACAAATCCAGAGACCAACACCTCAAGAAAGTAGTTTAAAAAGCCAAATTTATCAACAAAAAGATAGATAAATACCGCTTCTATCAAAAAAAACAAAAATGCAAAAAATCTCATAAGCTTTCTTTTATCTTTCTAAAGGCCTCGTCTGCCTCTATCGCCTCTTTGCTTAGCCCATCTCTCGTGATAAACTCGACCTTGCCATTTGCAAATTCTTTACCCACAAGCAGCGCATAAGGGAAGCCGATAAGTTCAAAGTCATTCATCTTAACGCCAAATCTCTCGTTTCTATCATCGATGATGACACTAACGCCAGCTTTTTTGAGGCTCTCATAAAGCTCAAATGCAAATTTCACGCCCGCTTCATCTTTTAAATTTGAGATGATGATCTCCACATCAAACGGCGCGCACTCTTTTTTCCAGATGCAGCCCTTCTCATCGTGGCTAGCCTCTATCATCACAGCGATCAGCCTGCTTATGCCAATGCCGTAGCAGCCCATCAAAAATGGCTTTGCCTTGCCGTTTTCATCAAGATATGTTGCGTTCATCGCAGCTGAATATTTATCGCCTAGCTGAAAGATATGACCGACTTCTATGCCCTTGCTAAGCTTTAAATTTCCGCCGCAAACTGGGCATTTATCGCCCTCTTTTACCTTTACAAGGTCTTTAAATCTCTCTTCGTTAAATCCGCTAACACTAACGCCAACAAAGTGGTAATCCTTCTCGTTAGCGCCACATATCATGTTGTTTGCGCCTTTTAGCTCGTTATCTATGAAAAATTTAACATCCTTTAGCCCAACTGGCCCGCAAAATCCAGCAGATAATCCAGCCTTTGCCACGTCAGCCTCGCTAGCATCGACAAGCTCAAGCGCCTTGCAAGCGTTTTGCGCCTTTGTCTCTTGAAGCTCGTCATCGCCTCTTACAAAAAAGACCACGACCTCTTCTTTATCCTCATAGATCGCCTTTTTCATAACAGCTTTTATGCAGTAAAACTCGCTAACTTTGAAAAACTCCGCCACATCTTTTATAGTTTTTGCATTTGGCGTTAGAAATTTAGCCGCGTCTGCCTCTGGCGCTTCAGCCTCGCTAACTCTTGGCTTGCGCCTTGCAGCCTCGACGTTTGCAGCGTATCTGCAAGCCTCACAGCAAAGTATGTCATCCTCGCCGTTACTTGCAAGCACCATAAATTCTTTACTGCCACTTCCTCCTATGGCTCCGCTATCAGCCTCTACGGCTCTAAAATTTAGCCCCAAACGGGTAAAAATCTTACTATAAGTTGCCTCCATAAGGTCAAACTCACGTTTAAGATCCTCTTTGCTCGAGTGAAAGCTATAGCCATCTTTCATCGTAAATTCGCGTCCTCTTAGCAAGCCAAAGCGTGGTCTTGCCTCGTCACGAAATTTAGTGTTTATCTGGTATAAATTTAGCGGTAGCTGCTTGTAGCTAGTCACCTTGCCACGCACCAAAGCAACGGCTGCCTCTTCGTTTGTCGGGCTTATAACAAAGTCATTATCCTTTCTATCTTTAAAGCGCAAAAGCTCCTTGCCAAAGACATTGTAGCGACCACTTTGCTTCCAAAGCTCGCCTGAAGTGACCACGCTAAAGCTCACCTCTAGCGCGCCAGCCTCGTTCATCTCCTCTTTTACCACGCGTGAAATTTTATCGTGCATGATCTTTCCAAGCGGCAGATAGTTATAAAGCCCAGAGCCGATCTGCTCTACAAAGCCGCCTCTTATCAAAAACTGATGGCTTGGTAAAGATGCATCTTTTGGCGCTTCTTTGGTCGTTGGGGCGTAAAATTTACTAAATTTCATCTATATCTCCTGCTTGAAAATTTTGTTCATCTTTTATGTCAAATAAAAATTTAACTCCGTTTGAAAGCTCGCTCGCTCTCTCCTCGTCTGCAAGCCCTTTTAGCTTCATCGTTGGTTGGTGTAAAAATGCTTTAAAGACCTGATGGATGAGCTTTTGTGCCTCATCGTAATCGCTATGTTTTAAATAGCCCTTTTTTATCGCCTTTTCTAGCTCGTTTTTAGCGCAAATTTCAGCCTGCTTGCGGATTGATTTTATAAGAGGCACGCTCATATCTTCTTTTAAAGTCTTTAAAAACTCGCTCGTGTCTTGACCGACGATCGAGTAAGCCTTTTGCGCCTGCTCCTCTCTTAGGGCTAAATTTTTACGCACGATCTCCTCTAGGCTATCGACCGTATAGACGCTGATAAGCTCTGTGTTTAAAAGATCGATGTCTCTTGGCACGGCGATATCAAAAAAGTATCTGTGAAATTCTCTTGGCTCGATGATCTCGCCTGTGATGATGGCGTGTGGGGCTGCGGTGCTTGAAAATATGAGATCGTAGTTATTTACATACTCTTTTAATTTCAAAATACTATCCCAGCTCGCGTTATCTCCTAGACTATCAACTAGTTGCTCGACGCGCTCGGAGCTTCTATTTATAATGATCACCTCTGCGCCGCTTGATATGAGGTGCTTTGCTGCTAGCTCGCCCATCTCGCCAGCGCCCACGACGATAGCTGTTTTGCCCTCAAGCGTGCCAAAAATTTCTTTTGCTTTTGCTACGGCGACGCTTGAAACTGAGATTGGGTTTTTAGAAATTTGAGTTTCGTTTCTAACCTTGGCAGCGCACTTACATGCGTAGTGGATGATCTTACTGATATCTTCGCCACATGAGTTGTTGTCATAAGCAAATTTAAAGGCATTTTTTAGCTGGCCAACTATCTGCGTTTCGCCAACGACTAGGCTATCAAGCGAGCTAGCCACGGCAAATAGGTGGTGCACAGCTCCGCTATCCTCGTAGATATCAGCCCTCTCATAAAGCTCATCTTCAAAAACGCCTGAAAATATCGACATACACCTGATGATATGAGCAGTGGCAGCCTTTACATCCTCCACGCTAGCTATGATCTCGACGCGGTTGCAGGTGTTTAGCACCATGCTCTCTTTTATGTTTTTGTTTGAGTTTATCAGCTTTAAAATTTGCTCTTTTTTCTCGTCACTATCAAATGCAAGCTTTTCTCTGACCGAAATATCAGTATTTTTATATGTAAAACTTATGTCTAAATAGTGCATCAAAATTCCCTATCTATCATGCTTTTTATGATCCCTTCAAGCTCAGCGTTTTTATACTCTCTTATCGCTTCTATTGCTTCAGCTCCAAGCCTTTTAGCTTCATTTATAGCCTTGCTAAGTGAGCTAGTTTTATCAAATTTCTCTTTTAGCCATGAAATTTCGTCCGCGTTTAACTTCTTTGCCCAAAGCGATCTAAGCTTTGCTTGATTAGCCCCATCTAAGCTCTTATAAAGATATATGTAAGGAAGCGTCGTTTTGCCCTCGACAAAGTCGTTTAGTGCTGGTTTGCCAAGCGTTTTTTCATCTTGAGTTATGTCTAAGATATCATCAACGATCTGAAATGCAAGACCTAAATTTTTGCCATAAAGTCCAAATTTCTCACTATCTTTGCCAGCTAGCTTTGCCCCACAAATAGCCGTAGCTTCTATCAAAACAGCTGTTTTATAATAAATCATCTTTAGATATTCTTGCTCGTTTTCGTTAAAATTTTCAGCCATTTTCACATCCATCATCTCGCCGATGCTTAGTTTGCTGACCGCGTCTGAAACGACAGCTGCGATGCTTGGATCAAATTTTGTAAGCTCAAAATAAGCCTTTGAGTAGAGGATGTCACCTAGCATGACTGAGTTTTTACTGCCAAAAAGTGCGTTTATGCTTGGCTTGCCGCGTCTTATATTTGCCTCGTCTATGACGTCGTCGTGCAATAAGCTTGCAAGGTGGATGAGCTCGATGATAGCGCAAAGTTTAAGTGAAATTTCACTCTCGCCTGCGATTTTTAATAGAAGTTTTGAGCGCAGCTTCTTGCCTGAGCTTATCTTTAAAAACATCTCAAACGCCTCTTTGTAGCCAAGCTCGTTTATAAATTTGCTCATTATTTCATCGATTTTATCCATTTTTATCCTTCTATTTATCCTCGTGCGGATCTCTAAAACCCACATCCACACGCTTGCTCTCATCTAGCAGTGCCACCCTAAAATGCGCCTTTTTGTCCCTAAAATCAATAAATGATATGTAAAGGCTCACGCTCTCGTTTGGCGGCATAGTAAAGTCAGGCAAAATTCGCTGCATATAGGTATCTTGCCCATGTCTTAGCGAAAAGACCATCTGCCTTGGATAACGCCTAAAAAAGCTTTGCACAGTGATATTTGTGCTATCAAACAGCGTCCAACGAAAGTCAAAAGTTTCAACTTTTTGAGTTGTTTTCTCGGTTATAAAGACCCTCGCCCACTCATCTTTTTTAAGCTCAAACGTATGGACCGAATTTGGGTCAAAATTTGGCTCTTTTGCAAAAAGAAGGGCGGCCAGCAAGGCTATGAGCGCAAAAATTCTACTCATTTTGGCTTAAAATTTCTCCGCTAAGCTCGATATACAGGTCATTTACTCCGTTATAAACTTTGTCTTGCTCTGAGAGCATAAAATTTCTGATCTCATCTTCGCTAACGCCATGCTTTTCGCAAAGCTCGCTCATAGCCACAAATTTCTCAAAAATTTTATCTATCTCGTTTTTAACTAAAACGGCATTTGCGTTAAACAAAATGTCATAAAATTTATCTCTCGCACTGCCCTCAAATATATCTATCATCGCTGTTTCTTTGAAAATTTCTTAAGATTATAGCCAATTAAAACTAAGTTAAAAATTTAATATTATCTCCCACACTTCGCTGATATTTTTAGCATTATAAGTCGCTGTTTTGCTCTCCTCGCCAAATCCCCAGCAAACTTGCACATAAGGCATATTTGCATTTTTGGCCGCCAGTTCGTCTTTTAGACTATCTCCCACAAAGATCGCTTTATCGGCTCCAGTTTTACTAACAGCTAGGTGAAGCATCGCAGGATCAGGCTTTTGCGGTATCTCCTTGCTAGCGCCGATGACCTCGTCAAATAGCTCATAAATTTCATTTTTCTTTAAAATTTTCTCTAGCGTATCATGCGGTGCGTTGCTTGCCAAAACGACCTTAAATTTAGCCTCTTTGCACTTTTGCAAAAGCTCTTTTACACCATCATAGGTAGTCGCACACTCATCATAAAATTTCTTAAATTTCTCTTCAAAGCCCTCTTTTAAGCTCCTGCTTGGCGTGTCGATGCCGTAAAACTCAAGTGCCAAATTTCTACCTGGCTCATTGATCGCCTTTATGATAAATTCCTTATCAAGTGGCGGAAAATTTAGCTCATCTCTCACTTCATTTACCGTTTTATATATCGCCTCGCCGCTATCGATCACCGTGCCGTCCATATCAAAAATAACTACTTTCAATCCTCATCCTTAAATTTATTTTTATGCTTTTCTTTTTTATATGTCTTTTGATTTTTTAGCTTATCAAGGAGGTTTGCCACCTTTAAAAGCTCATCTTTTGGGGCATTTTTGATAAGCAAATTTATAAAATTTTCTAGCGCCTTTGAGTATGGTTGATCAAGATAAACAGCCTCGACTTTTTCGATGACTTTCGCGTTTTTCTCAACTCTTTGGCGAAATTCAGTCTCGTCAAAGTCATCTCTTTTTAGCCCATTTATCGCTGATTTTGCAAATTTTTCTAGCGCACGAAGATATTTTACACGCTTAAATTTGTCCGTGACTTGGTTCAAATTTTTCCTTTTTTTGGCAAATTATATCAAAATTTGATTTTATCCCCTAAATTTTGGCTTTGCTAATGTATAATTTACGCCAAAATTACCAAACAAGGAGCAAAAATGAAGCAAGAAACCGCTGCGATCCACGTAGGCTACGACACTCAAGGGGGCTTTGGCACGATGGCTGTGCCTATTTTTCAAAGCACGGCTTATGACTTTGGAAGTGCCGAGGTTGCGGCTGCTAGGTTTGATCTAAAAGATAACGGCCACATCTACACAAGACTTGGCAATCCAACGACAGATATCTTTGAAAAAAGGGTCGCCGCACTTGAGGGCGGAGCCGCTGCGATAGCGACTGCAAGCGGTCAGTCAGCTTTGTTTTACAGCATAATAAATTTAGCCCAAGCAGGCGATAATATCATCATCGCTAAGAAAATTTATGGCGGCACAACGGTGCTTTTTACGCACACACTAAAAAGATTTGGCATAGAGGCCAGAGTCTTTGACAGCGACACTGCTGATGATCTGGAGAGTTTGATAGACGAAAAAACTAGGGCTATATTTTTTGAAACGCTCTCAAACCCGCAAATTTCTATCCCAAATATCGAAAAAATCGTAGAGATCGCAAATAAATATGGCATTATCAGCATCACAGATAACACAGTGCCAACACCTATCATCTTTCAGCCACTTCGCCACGGCGTCGATGTATGCGTGCATAGTGCGAGCAAATATATGAGCGGTCAGGGTCTTAGCCTAGCAGGTGTCGTCGTAAGTGCCAACCACCTAAACGAAAAGCTAAAAGGCAACAAACGATATGAGCACTTTAACGTGCCAGATGCGAGCTATCACGACATCGTCTATGCCGATATGACGGACAACTTCGACATCTACACGCTAAGAATGAGGCTTGCTATCGTGCGCGACATCGGTGCTGTGATATCTCCGTTTAACTCTTGGCAGCTTATACAAGGGCTTGAAACGCTCGCTGTTAGAGTTGAGAGACACTCGCAAAACGCGCTAAAAGTGGCTAAATTTCTAAACTCTCACAAGCATATAAAAAGCGTGGCTTATCCAGGGCTTGCTGATAATGTAGATCACGCAAAGGCGCAAAAATACTTTAAAGACGGCATGGCAAATGGGCTATTTTGCTTTGAAACTGATACCTTCGAGCGCGCAAAAAAGATGCTAGAGCGCGTCAAACTCTTTAAGATCGTGGTAAATATCGGCGATACAAAGTCGCTCATCACGCACCCAGCATCGACAACTCACCAGCAGCTAAGTAGCGAAGAGCTTGTAAAAGCTGGCATCACAAAAGAGCTGATAAGAGTTAGCATAGGCCTTGAAAACGCCGAGGATCTGATAGCTGATCTGGCTCAAGCCTTATAATAAAGAAATTTCTAGCTCATTTTGGGCTAGAAATTTAAAATTTACTCAAGCTTGCCGCATGTCCTCTCGCACTCTTTTGCTTGCCTTATAAATTTTATAACAATATAGATGACAAGTAGCGGCACGCTTATATACCAAAATGCAAAAAAGGCGAGTATAAAAAACATAAATAAGAATATTGCAAAATATACTAAGACTGCAAGGATGATAATATCAAGCATTTTGCCTCCCATTTTGCTAGTGTTTTGGTGATTTTATAAAAAGCAAAATAAAATGAGACTGAACGGATTTGTTTTCGGCTCTAAAATTTGAGCTAAGCGGTAAGCGAAGTCAAATTTTAATAACCAACTCTTGAGAGTGAATGAAATTTTAAAATTTGTAAAAATATTTTTTAGAAATTTAAAGTTTTGTTTCTTCGTTAAGGGGGAAGAGGCTTGAATTACGGTCTGCTTGCAGTTGCGAGCTTGCGAAGTAAAAGAGCTCCCTTCCCCCTTAACAATCCCCTAAGCCCGACAACGTTAGATGTGGCATGCAATAGTGTTTCACACTGCATGCGTCTTATAAAAATTTAATACAGCTCTGGCAAATTTTAAAATTTCATGAACGAGTAATTTCGGCTCTGATTTTAGTGGCAAGCTTTGCGAAACCTAAAATCGGTAGTCAAATCTTGAGAGTGAATGGAATTTTAAAAATTTGCAAAGCAATAAACAAATTTAAATGTTTGCTTCTTTGTTAAGAGAGAATAGGTTTAAATTAAAAATACTCTTAGCTCATATAAGATTAGAGGTGCAGATAGTGCCAACACACTATCTGCTTTTTATTAGATTTTCTTATAAATTATTTTATTAAATTTATCTCAAACGATATCTTCAAAAACTTCAAATTTATCTTGATTTACAAGCATCTCAAGCAAGACACCGTAGTTATCTTTTATCTCATCTTGAAGTTTTATAGCAAGCTCTTTTGCGTCTTTTCCATCTTTTGGATAGGTAACTACTAGATCGATCGGCTCAGCGTTTAAAAACTCTTGTATGCCAGTTAGTAGCTCGCTAGCGCCTCTTTCGTTTGTGCCGTGAAGCACGACTACGTAGTGTTCATTTTCTCTTATGACAACGTCTGTTTGTCTTAGGATTTTTTCAAAAATTTCGCCATATTCTTTACTATTTGGCAAAGAAAAATATATCAGAGATAAATTTTTCGCATAGTCCTTTACGTTTTTGTATCGCTTTATAAAAGCTATCTCAAGATCGATTATTGATAAAATATCAACTGCTGAGAAGATTTTTGCCGCCATTTTTACACTCCTTTTTTTGCGGTTTTGATTTTACGCCGCTATTATATCTTGTAAATTTTCAAAAATAAAGACATTCATTCCATTTTTGTATTCATAGCCAAATTTTAGTCCATGAGCCTCAAGGATGTTGCTAACTATATATAAACCTAGACCAAAGCTCTTTTGCGCATCCTCACCTTTGATAAATGGCTGGATATAAAAGTCAAGGTCATTTTTTAGCTTCTCGCCTTGGGTTATAAATTTCATATGATCCTTGCTAACCATGATATTTACGTGCTTATCGGTTGAATACTTTATGCCATTATCTATCATGTTTTTTATAGCGACTGAAAATAGCTTAAAATCAACCATCACCCTAACCTCATCAAGCTCGCTGATGCCAACATGCTCCTTTTCAACCATCGCTATATCGATAGCTTCATCGATGAGATCTCTCATAAGGCAAGGCGTTTTATTGGTAAGTCCTATCTTTGAAGTGATCTGCTCGATCGCTGCAAGCTCGTTTATCAAATTTTCAAGCTTGTGAAAGACAGAGATGAGCCTCTCTTGATTTTTACTTTTTTCTATCATTTGTGCAGCGATCAGCCCCTTTGTGATAGGCGTTTTTAGCTCGTGCATGATATTTCTTAAGAAAAGATGCCTTGAGTCATTTAGTGCTTTGATCTGACAAACAGCCTCATAAAATGCCTCTGAAACTTCAGAAATTTCATCCTTACCGTTGCCGACATTTTGCACGCCGTCAAGCTCGCCATTTGCAAATTTTACGATCTGACGCTTTAGCTTTCTAAGCGGTTTTATCTTATAGATGACAAAGATATAAGCAGCTAGCAAGATGACTGCAACTACGGCAAACACAGCCTTTATCACCTCGTATCTGTAGGGCTGAAATTCTTTATCCATCAAAAGCTTTAGCTCGTCTAAATGCTCGATCTTTAGGTAGTGATGCTTATCATAAAGCAAGATCGCACTTGATCCTAGATCACTTGAAATTTCTTCTAAAACGGCTGCATTTTTTAAAATTTCTTCTTTTTCATTTTTAGCTGTGATCTCTGGCATATCGATGTTTGAGAGCTGGCGGTCGTACTGAGCTTTGTTTATGATGCCGCCCATATATAGTAAATTTGTCCTAGCGACGTTTGAGTATTTGTTATTTAGCTCTCTTGTGTAGTTTTGCTTGTCAAAGCCCATGAGCCACAAAAAGGCCAGAAATATCGAAACAAGCGCGAGCCCAAAGATAAACGTTATCGTGATAAATATAGAAGATCTTGGCATCAAAGAACCAACTTATAGCCGATGCCGCGGATCGCGTGGATGTATTTTGGCTCTTTTGGATTTTCATTTAGTTTTTGGCGAATTCTGCCGATGATGACGTCGATACTTTTGTTTGAGCTATCTTCATTTATGCTCTCGCAGTTGTAGATGAGCTCCTCTCTAGTGACCGCCCCACCCTCTTTTTGAAGCAGATATTTTAAGATATCATACTCCGCTGCGGTTAAATTTAGCACGCTTCCTTTAAATAAAATTTCCCGCTCAAATTCTTTTAAAACCAAGTCTTTGTTTAAATTTCTTGCCTCATTAGCTGGAGCTATGCTCTGCCTTCTTAGATGGCTTTTTATGCGAGCAAGAAGCTCTTGTGGGTCATAAGGCTTTGGTAGATAGTCATCCGCGCCGTTATCTAGGGCATTTACTTTGTCTGTTATATCGTGCCTTGCGCTTGAGATGATTATAGGGATATTGTGCTTTTTTCTTATCTCTTTGCACACCTCTAGTCCGTCCATGCCAGGGAGTGTAAGATCAAGGATAACTAGGTCAAATTCACTTGTATTTAAAGTAGATAGTCCGATATATGGCTCCTCAGCCGTCGTTACTTTTATGTCGTAGTTTTCTAGGTATTCAGTTAAAATTTCAGCAAGCTCCATATCATCTTCTATCATTAAAATTCTAGTCATGATCTTTCCTGATGTAAATTTATTTTTAAGGATTATAGCAGATAAAGGTTTTAAAAATTTAAAAGAGTTAAGAGCTGAAATTTCAGCTCTTAAGTAGTTATTTTATAACAAGGCCTTGCATGATGCCACCGCGGTTTATCCACACTAGCGTCTTTTTGCCTTTTGCATTTTTAACAGTGCTTGCAAATGTTTGAATATCTTTTATGCTCTCTTCGCCAACTTGAACGATCACGTCGCCTCTTTCAAAGCCAAAGTCTTCAGCTTTTGAACCACTTTTTACATCAGTTACAAGCACGCCTTGAGTATCTGGGCTGATTTTATACTTAAATCTTATCTCATCGCTTAGATTACTAACGCTAAGACCTTCGATGATGACGCTTTTTGTCGCATCTTTTGCGTTGTGATCCATATTTACAAGCTTAATTTTTGTATTCATCACTTTATTTGATCGCTCGTAAGTTATATCAACGCTGCTATTTGGAGTTAGTGAGCCGATGAAATTTTTAAGATCATTTGCGTTTTTGATAGCTTTGCCGTTTGCAGATATGACCAAGTCGCCTCTTTTTAACCCTGCTTCATCTGCTGGCATGCCCTGCTCTACGCCGCTTATTAAAGCGCCTTCTTTATTTGTATAAAGCTCTTTTTGCTCATCAGTTAAATTTGCGATCGTAACACCGATAAAACCACGCTCGATCTTGCCGTCTGTTATTAGCTTTTTAGCGATATCTTTTACCATATTTGATGGGATCGCAAAGCCTATGCCGTTGTTGCCACCACTTTTTGAAAGTATGGCTGAGTTTATACCGACTAAATAGCCCCTGCTATCAACCAAAGCGCCACCTGAGTTACCAGGGTTTATAGAGGCGTCTGTTTGGATGAAATTTTCATATTGATTAAGTCCGATATCATCTTTGTTTAGCCCTGAGACGATGCCTTGAGTGATGCTCTCACCTACGCCAAATGGATTGCCTATAGCAAAGACGACATCTGCGTCAAGCAGCTTTGATGAGTCGGCAAATGTTATCGCATTTAGCCCATTTGCCTCTATCTTTATAACGGCTAGATCGGTTTTTGGATCGCTGCCTATTAGCTTGGCTTTATACTCCTTGCCACCCTTTGCCAAGGTCACAACGATCTGGTCGCTATCTTCGATGACGTGGTTGTTTGTAACGATGTAGCCGTCATTTGAGATGATGACGCCAGAGCCAAGAGAAGTTGTCTTTTCTTTCTCTTTTGGCTTTGCAAAGTTAAATCCAAAAAATTCATTAAAAAACGGGTCGTTAAACATCTGCTCGATGCCTGCGTTGCTTACTGTTTTTGTAGTTGAGATATTTACAACTGAAAGTTTTGCCTGAGCGATAGAGTCGTAGTATGAGAGGATACTATTTTTATCGCTTAAGGGCGAAACTCTAGTTACATCTTGGTTTGCTTCGTTAAATTTAATATCAGCTCCCATTAGCAAAGAAGCCGCTGCTAATGAAATTAGCATAAATTTTTTCATTTTTTTCCTTTAAATTGAAAATGTCTTGAAATTATAAATAGAGCTTAAAAATAAAATCTTAACGCTTTTTTCTCCTTTGTAAATAAAAATAAACTTGACTTGCATAGACTAAAGTTTTGTGATATAATCCGTGTCAAAAAACATAAGGAGAATATATGAGCGAAAGCTTATATGAAACTTTAGGAGTTTCAAAAGGCGCATCAAGCGACGAGATAAAAAAAGCTTATAGAAAACTTGCTAGAAAGTACCACCCAGACATCAACAAAGACCCTGGAGCAGAGGATAAATTTAAAGAGATAAACGCTGCTTATGAAATTTTAAGTGATGAGAAAAAACGTGCCCAGTATGATCAATACGGCGATAATATGTTTGGCGGTCAAAATTTCCACGACTTTGCCAGAGGTTCAGCCGATATGGGCGATCTAAACGATATCTTGAAAAATATCTTCTCAGGCGGATTTGGCGGAGGCGGCGCTAAATTTAGCGGTGGCTTTGGCGGAGGTTTTGAGGGATTTGAAGGCTTTGGCGGAGGTGGATTTGGCTTTGGCGGAGCTGATCTAGACGTAAATGCCAAAATTTCTATACCATTTGACGTAGCTGTAACTGGCGGCGAACATAAGATAAATTTTAATGGCGAAAGCATCAAGATAAAGATCCCAAGCGGCATAGAAGGCGGCGAAAAACTTCGCATAAAAGGCAAAGGCAAGAGTGCTGGCGGTCAAACTGGCGATCTTATACTTGCTATTAGCGTTGAGCCAAGTGACGAGTACGAAAGAGTCGGAGATGATCTATATAAAGATGTAGAAATTCCACTAAAAACTATGCTTTTTGGCGGCAAGATAAATGTACATACATATAAAAAAGATGTAACCATCAAAATCGCTGAGAACTCAAAAACAGGCACAAAGATCCGCTTGAAAGGATACGGCGTGCAAAACAGAAAGAGCGGAATTTATGGCGATCTTTACTTAAAAGCTAGAGTAAAACTTCCAAATATCAGCGAGCTTGACGAGGGCTTAGTAAAAGAGTTAAAAGAAAAATTACCGGAGTAAAAAAATGCAAAATTATGAAGAACCACTTTTTTTAATAAGCGTTGTAGCAAAGGTTTTAAGCATACATCCACAAACTTTAAGACAATACGAAAGAGAGGGACTTGTTGAGCCATCAAGAACAGATGGCAAGATGAGGCTCTACTCACAAAAAGACGTTGATCGCGTCAAAACGATACTAAATTTGACCCGCGAACTTGGCGTAAATTTAGCAGGTGTTGATGTGATACTTCAGTTAAAAGAGAAAATTGACGATTTAGAAGCAACTATTGATGAGTTAAATAAAAAATTACACGAAGCTACCAGTCAAACTAGCACTAAAAGATCGCTAGTAAAGAGAAAAAGTAGCTTTGATCTTGTATTTTACGAAGGCAAAAAATAATATATGGAACAAATTTTAGAAGGCTTCTTGCTTGTCGCTGCGATCTCAGTCGCGTTAAATGTCATTTTTAAGAAATTTCAGATACCAACCATCATCGGCTACATCGTAACTGGCACGCTTATATCAGAATTTTTCAACCTAAAAAGCAACGATGAAATTTCTCATATAGCGGAATTTGGTATCGCATTTTTGATGTTTACGATCGGACTTGAGTTTAGCTTTAAGCACCTGATGAGCATGAAAAAAGAGGTCTTTCTAAATGGCGGTCTGCAAGTTTGCTTAAGCGGCTTTGTGATGGGCGTGATGCTCTACTACGCGCTTCATCTAAAGGACGAGACAGCGCTTATAGCTGGTCTTGCCTTTGCTCTATCATCAACTGCGATCGTGCTAAAAACGTTAAATGACAATGGCGATGTGAGTAAAATTTATGGTAGAAAGGCACTTGGAATTTTGCTATTTCAAGATATCGCCGTCATCCCGATCTTGCTTATGATAGATATGTTTAGCTCGCAAGATGCCTCGATAAATGAGCTTTTGCTAAAAACATTTACGAGTGCGGTTATCCTTATCGTTGTGCTATTTTTGCTCGGCAAATACGTCATCAACTGGATATTTTACAAAGTCGTTCAGACAAACTCTCAAGAGGTCTTTATCGCAACGATCCTCTTTTTAGTCGTTGGCGCTAGCACGCTAGCTCACTTCTTTGGCTTTTCATACTCTCTTGGTGCATTTTTAGCTGGTATGATGATGGCAGAGACGCAGTATAAGCACCAGATCGAGGTCGATCTCATACCTTTTAGAGATCTGCTTCTTGGACTATTTTTTATAACCGTTGGCATGCAGATAAATTTTGTAGTCGTGCTCTCAAACATCTGGCTAGTTCTAGGGCTAGTCTTTAGCATAATGGTCGTAAAAGCCATCGTCGTTTTTGCCGTTTTAAATATCTACTTAAAACGCAGGGTAGCTGCTAAGACCGCACTTAGCGTCTGCCAGATCGGAGAATTTGCACTGGCTGTCTTTGGGCTGATGACTACAAGAAATTTACTTGATGTCCAAACAGCTCAAATTTTCATCGCAGCCTCTGTTATATCGATGTTTGCAACACCTTTTATACTTAAAAAGCTTGACGTTTTAGCTGATCTTGTAGAGCGTGAGGTGGTAGTTGAGTCAAACGAGACCTTAAAGCCACAAAAACTAAAAAATCACATCGTGGTCTTTGGCTACGATAGGCTTGGCCAAGAGGTCGTTTTAAGGTTAAAAGAGACAAAGCTTTTATACATCGTGCTTGATAATGATATCAGTCTAGTCGAGCTTGGTAGGAGCCGCGGGGAAAATGTATTTTTAGGAAACGTGCTTCAAAGCAACACTCTTGAAAATGCCTGCTTAAACGACGCAGCAGCCGTTATCATAACAGTTAGCAACGAGCAAAGAGTTGAGCTGATCGCACAAAAGATCAAAGACTACGGAGCAAATATCCAAACGATCATCAAAGCAAATGGCGAGGGCAACAAAGATATCTTTGGCGAGCTAGGCGAGAATTTCCACCTTATAAGCGAGGAGCGCGTCATGGCAAAAACCCTTGTTCATGAAGCCCTTCAATGCAAGATCGACCACGACGTAAGAGCGTAGGTAAAAACAGGATAAAAATACCTTAAAAAGGATAAACAGCGAACACCGCTTGGCTTACGCAGTAGATGAGACTACGATCTACATAATAGCCTGCAAAGGGCATTATAATTAAATTTTTTGCTCTCAACATCTTTTCATAAGTCTTTTTAAAATATAACTTTATTATAATCACATCGTTTTATAAAATTTCAAAAGGATAAATTATGAGAAAAATGTTTTTATTTAGCTTGGCTACATTATCTTTATTAACAATTAGTGCTAATGCTAGAGAGTATAAGTGTACCGATAAAGATGTTATTGTAGCTGCTTTAAAAGCCGATCCATCTACAGAAGGGGCTTCTATTTCAGCTCGTATGCAAGTTCTACACGGATTTCGCCCTTGGAAGATAGAAAATATTGAACAAAGAGGCTTTACGCCAAAAACAATGATAGGATGTATGGCTGATACAAATGGAGCTTATATAACCTATGTAATTCACGTTGATAAAGAAACTGGAAAAGCGTTTGTGCTCCCACACCCTACTCAAAGCTATGCTAAATTTAAAAGGGTAACTAGCAAAAAAGATCACGGAGCATATATACCAGTAAATTAACTAGACGTTCTTTATCTTGCAAAAATTCTAATCAATGCTATGTAGTTAGAATTTTTCAAGACAAAAATTTGTTATAAAGATGATAAATAGTTCAAATTTCATCTTTATAACAGTAAATTTTAGTGCTTTAGATTTATAAATTTAAAAGCGAAGTATCAAATTTAAAGCCTAGCTTTGCCAGGCTTTACTCATTTCTTAAAGTTTGAAGGACATTTACCTCTGTGGCTTTTTTAGCTGGATAATAAGACGAGATAGCCACGATAAACACAGCTCCAACTACGATAAGCACAAGATCTATCGTTGAGAGTTCAAGTGGCAGTTTGCTTGAGCCATAGACGTCAGCTGGCAGGTCTATGATGTTGAAATTTCCAAGTAAAAATAGCCCCAAAAAGCCAAGCACTAAGCCAAATATGATGCCACCTCCGCCGATAACTAGCCCTTGATAAAAAAAGCTTCTTTTTATCTCGCCTTTGCTAGCTCCAAGTGCTAGAAGCAAGGCGATCTCCTGCCTGCGGTTCATCACCGTCATTAGTAGTGAGCTTATGATATTTAGCGACGCCACAAGTATAATAAGCATCAAAACTATAAAAAGTGCTCTTTTTTCAAGTGCGAGTGCTGAGAAAAAGTTGCCATTTTGCTCCCACCAGCCAATGGCAACCGTGCCTGCTGGAAGCCCCTCGCGCACCCTTTTTATATCATCAAATGGCTTACTTGAAAAGATGTGAATTCCATCATAAACGCCCTTTGGATAGTCCAAAATTTTCCTTAATGCATCAACCGAAGTATATGAAAATGCCTTATCGTAGGCGATTAGCCCAGATGTAAATGAGCCACCGATGTCAAAGCGTTTCATCTTTGGCGTTAGCGAAAAGCCAGCAGGATCAGCCTTTGTAAAGATAAGCGTTAGTTTTTCATCATCTCTTAGTCTAAACTCACTCGTTATGCCGCTTCCCACAAGTATCTCAAAACCCTCTAGCTCTTTGTCTTTTAAAGCTTCATTTACGACTGAGTTTATCTGCTTTTCATCTTTAAAATTTACGCCATAAATTAGCCCGCCTTCAAGCGCATTTGCCGAGCGGTAAATGACCTGCGTGCTGATATATGGACTAAATTTAAGGTCGCTAAATTTAGCCTTTAGCTCATCTACAAAGCCATCATCGATCGATCCTTTAAAGGCGCTTTGAACGGTTATAGGATAGTTCATCGTAAAAAGTTTGCGCTCAAATTCTTTGTCAAATCCGTTCATAATAGCCATAGCAACTATTAAAACCATAAGACCGATGCTAACACCAAGAAAGGCAAGCAACGCACTTAGAGCGATAAATGGCTGAGTTTTATCAAATCTTAAATATTTAAAAAGTAGGTACTTTGGTAAGCTTGTCATCAAATAGCCTTTAAAAGATTAAGGCGCTTTGGCGCCTTAAAAGTAGAAATTTTAAGCAAATATGCCTTTTTTAGGGCCACTTTTGCCGTGGCAATCTTTATATTTTTTACCGCTTCCGCAAGGGCATGGAGCGTTTCTTGGTATCTTTTTTTCTGGCGTGAAATTTTCATCTTCACCTTGGTTGTTGTAGTTTAGAGGCTCATTTTCAGCATTTTGACTAGCTTCTAGCATCATCCTAGCTTGCTCTTCTTGCTCCTCACGGCTCTTAAATCTAACGATTTGAAGCGTTTTAACGCTCTCAGTTTTTAGTCTGCCAACTAGCTCCATAAAGAGGTTGTAGCTCTCTTTTTTATATTCAACTAGCGGATCTTTTTGATTATACCCTCTTAGACCTATACCAGTTTTTAGGATATCCATCTGATAGAGGTGCTCTCTCCACGCATTATCAAGTACTTGAAGGTATAAAATTTTCTCTATATCTTTTCTTTGCTCTTCGTTTAGCACGCTCATCTTTTCGTTATATCTAACCTCTAAAATTTGCGCTATTTTCTCTACTAGTTCATTATACTCTAGTCCTTTTAGCTCGCTCTCGTCGATCTCTTCGCCGCAGTCCGCAAGGATGATAGAGCATAAATTTTTAATGTCATAGTCATCTTTCAAGCCGCCATGGAAAATTTCAGCCGTATCAAGTAAATTTGTAGCGTATTCAACTCTGTTTTGAGCTATCTTTTCGCTCATATCGTAGTTTTTATCAAGTAGCTCATCGCGGTATTTATAGATAGTCTTTCTTTGCTCATTTGCCACGTCGTCATACTCAAGCAAGTGCTTTCTAGCCTCAAAGTGCAAGCTCTCGACTTTCTTTTGAGCATTTTCAACAGCCCTTGTCACCATGCGGCTCTCGATGCTTTCGCCCTCGTCGATACCAAGTCTATCCATGATAGCTTTTATACGGTCACTACCAAAAATTCTTAAAAGATTATCCTCCAAGCTTAGGTAAAATCTACTCATGCCAGGATCGCCCTGACGTCCAGCACGGCCACGGAGCTGATTATCTATCCTTCTACTCTCGTGCCTTTCGGTGCCGATGATATATAGACCGCCGAGATCTCTCACCTCGTCGTTTATCCTGATATCAACACCACGTCCAGCCATGTTTGTAGCGATAGTCACAGCACCTTTTACGCCAGCTTGTGCGATGATCTCAGCCTCTTTTTCATGGTTTTTAGCATTTAGCACAGAGTGTGGGATGCCAGCTTTTTTAAGCATCTCATGAAGCACCTCACTACGCTCGATACTTGCAGTTCCCACAAGCACTGGCTGACCTTTCTCGTGAGCTTTTTTGACTTCATCGATAACTGCTTTAAATTTCTCGTTTTGAGTTTTATAGATAAGATCGTTTTGATCGATCCTCTTAACTGGCACGTTTGTCGGGATCGAGATAACTTCAAGGTTGTAAATTTGAGAAAACTCAGTAGCCTCTGTCTGAGCCGTACCAGTCATACCTGCAAGCTTTTTATACATCCTAAAGTAGTTTTGGTATGTTGTATCGGCAAGAGTTTGGCTCTCTTCTTGGATTTTTACGCCCTCTTTTGCCTCAAGTGCTTGGTGAAGCCCCTCGCTAAAGCGCCTACCCTCACTTAGACGTCCTGTAAATTCATCAACGATGACGACCTCGCCATCTTTTACGACATAATGAACGTCTTTTTCAAAGAGATTGTGAGCTTTTAGAGCTTGATCTAAGTGGTGGCTTAGCACGGCGTTTTCAAGGTTGTATAGATTTTCAACTCCAAAGAGCTTTTCAGCCTTGCTTATGCCAGCTTCTGTGATCATTATCGTTCTATTTTTTTCATCTACTATAAAATCCCCAGTTGGCTTTGAGCCTGGCACGTTTGGATCAGCTGGAGTGCCTCTGGTAAGCTGTTTTGCGACTTGATCAGCTCTTATATAGCCATCAAGCGTGCGGTTTGTTGGACCAGAGATGATAAGTGGTGTTCTAGCCTCATCTATCAAAATACTATCAACCTCATCCACGATAACGAAGTTATGGCCTCTTTGCACCTTTTGGCTAGCTTCAAATTTCATATTATCACGCAGATAGTCAAAGCCAAATTCTGAGTTTGTGCCGTATGTTATGTCAGCGTTATAGGCAGCTTGTCTTACTTCATCGTCGTATCCGCCACTTAGTATCACATCTACGCTTAAACCTAAAAAGTTATAAAGCTCGCCCATTTGCGTCGCGTCACGCTTTGCAAGGTAGTCATTTACTGTTACTACATGCACACCCTTGCCACTCATCGCGTTTAATATAACTGGTAAAGTCGCCACCAAGGTCTTACCCTCGCCTGTCTTCATCTCAGCGATCCTGCCTTCATTTAGCACCATGCCGCCGATTAGCTGCACGTCAAAATGGCGCATCTTAAGCACCCTTTTGCTAGCCTCTCTAACTAACGCAAAGACATCATTTAAAATTTGATCTAAAGTGACTTTCTCTTCGACGACTTGGGCTTTTAGCTCGTTAAATTTGATCTTAAGCTCATCGTCGCTCATCTTCTCATAAGTAGGCTCTAGCGCGTTTATCTGCGCCACACGTTTTATATATTTTTTGACTTCTCTATCGTTTTTCGTGCCAAAAATCTTTCTAAATACCGATGAAATCATTACTTTACCTTCCTAAATTTTTAAACTTTGGATCTTAGCATAGTTTAACTATTTATTTAATTAAACTGGGCTAGAATACGCCAAAAAAGGATAAAAAATGAGAAAATTTTTAGTTGCTTCTCTTGTTGCAGTTTGCTCATTTGGCGCTGGCTTAAATTTTAAAAGCCTGCAAAGTGACTTTACTCAAACTGTCTTTAGCGAGGGAAAAAGTGTAAATTACAAGGGTAGATTTTACGCTAAAAGCGACAACACCGCGCTTTGGATATATGAAAGTCCAACACCAAAGAGAATTTACTTTGACAAAGACAAGGTGGTCGTGATCGAAGATGAGCTCGAGCAAGCCATCATCTCAAGGCTAGATGACACGCCAAATTTGACGCAGGTTTTGGCTCACGCAGAGCAAATTCAGCCGACACTTTATAAGGCGATATATGACGGGGTTGAGTACTTTATAACGATCAAAAACACGCTTCCAACGACGATTGATTATAAAGACAAACTCTCAAATAAGATAAAAATAACTCTAAGCAACCCTGTAAAAGACGCGCTCATACCAAAAGAGACGCTAACTCCAGTCATCCCACAAGGTTACGACATCGTAAATCAATAAATTTGGCTAACTTTTAGCCAAATTTACTCACTTCTCTCCGAAGTCTTTTCCAAATTCTTGCACATTATTTAGATCGATCGGCTTTTGCACCACGTCATTTGGATCAGGTGCGACGATGATCTCATTGCCTTTTTTCTTCTTTTCTGGCTTTGTCATCACATCTTCATTTACGCTTGGATCAGAGCATAAATTTTGGCTTTTTATCGCTTTTATGATCTCGCTTAGCTCTAGATTATTTATCACTTTGATGTTTAAAATAAGCACGTCATCGATATCAAGCGAGTGTTTTTTGGCTGCGTATTTCATAAAGAGCTCTTTAAATTTCTCTTTTCCCATTGAGGTGAGGATGTCCTCCACATAAAAGCTACCAACAACGACGTTTAGCGCATCAAGCACGTAGGCTTCGTTCTCCTCCACATCACGTCCGACAACTTCAAGGTTCATGCTTATCTTTTTTGTTAAATTTTGTCCAGCTTTTGAGTAGATATCTGTTTGAAAGTCACTCACTTTTAGCACATCTGCAAATGCAAAAACGCCAAAAACAAGGCTTAAAAATAGCTTTTTCATAAACTCTCCTTAATATGCAAAAATACGTTTTCTTGGTAAAATTTCTTAACTTCGTCGTCAATTTTAACCACTTTTCTTAAATGCTGCCTAAAATCACTTTTCTTATCATAAAAAAGTTTTAAATTTTTAGGATTTACCGCGCGAGAAAGTGCGACGTAGAGCTGTCCTTTGGCAAAGATATAGTTGATGTTGCAAATGAGCGAATTTATGCTCATACCTTGAGACTTGTGGATAGTTAGCGCATAAGCTAGCTTAAATGGAAACTGATAAAGCGAGGCCTGCACGTTCTCCTCGATCTCGTCTTCGTTTAAATTTAGCGCGCAAAAGTTATAAGCGCACTTTTCTATCTCGCAGATCTCGCCGCTATCTTTTTGCACGATCACGCTTGAAATGGCGCCATTTTCTTTTAAAATTTGCATGATCTTGCCCTGCTCGCCGTTGTAGTACTCGCCCCATTTATTTGAAGTAAAGATGATTTTTGCGCCTATCTTCATCTCCAAATTTCTTGAGATATTTAGCGTATTTGCCCACTTTTCAAACTCTTTTTTATCTAAATTTTCATCCATAACAAGCACGTCCGAGTTTGAAATTTCAAGTGGTGCATTAAGCGCGAGAAGTCTCTTTTGATTTAGCATCTCAGCCTCTGCGTTTCTGCCAAAAAGCACGCTAGTCTCGCTATCAGGTTCAATAGCATCCACTCGCAAGCTCTCGATATAAGCTATCATCTCATCATCTAGCTCGCCAACTCTAAGGCGAGAGAGAATTTCATAAAATTTAAGATCATTTGTGCGTTTTGAGAGCAAAAGCTCGACATTTGTAAATTTCATATCCTCCCACGCACTGGAGTTAAAGGCGTATAAAAAGTTAAAAAGTTTGCTCTCATTTTGCTCTTTTTGCACGGGTGGCAGCTGATAAAAGTCGCCCACTATAAGCACTCTGCCCTTAAATTTAGAGGTAAGCAAGCGGTATCTTATCATCTCCATCACGTTTGAGCTAACCATCGAAATTTCGTCTATTACAAGCAGATCGCAGGCATCTAGCATATTTCGTAGCTTGCTTAGCTTATCTTTTTGGCGGTAGTCAAGCCGTCTTAGCTCCTCGTAGTCCTTGCAGTAGCCAAATTTAAAAAAGCTATGCAAGCTCACTCCTCCAAGGCTAACAGCGCTTATGCCAGTTGAGCCAAGGATGACGACGTTTTTGAAATTTTCTTTGTAGTGTCTGATGATGGAGGCGGTCAGATAGCTCTTGCCAACACCGCCACCACCAGTCAAAAAGACATTTGAGCGAGATAAAATTTCTAAAATTTGATCTTTCATCTACTCAAACATCTCTGGGCGATACTCAAAATGCATCGTATCAAAGTGCTTCCAGCGTCCGCCCCAGATAAATTTGTGCTTCTCGAAAACTCGCACGATCTTTTCAGGGATCAAATTCTCATAGCCCTTGCTCCACTGCCAGTAGTGGCTCTTTTTTACATTTATATCGATCGCGATGCCGTAGCTGTGCGCGCTTAGGCGGTTTGTGCCAGCGATGATGCGCCACTTAAATGTCCCGCCTGGATCTTTTAGGTACAGAAGTAAATTTGGATCGCTCTTTACCATCTCGTTTAGCTCGTTGCTCACATCCTGCAAGGCAGCTGCGGCGCCATTTTTAGAGTTAAATTTTAAAGGCAAATTTAAAAAATCCTTTAGCCAGATGACATCAACCAAATTTGCTTTTACCGCGCTCTCACTTGAGCCATAAATTTTGTCTAAAAGCTCGTAGTTTCTGCATCTACCAGCATCACTTAGGGCCGCGCTAAGTGGCGAAAACGCAGCGTAATCAAGCGCGTTCATATCCTCTATGTCAGCCCCAGTGCTGCACTCTTCATCTTTTTGTTTAAAATCATCATAGACCAAACTCGTGCCATCACTAAATTTAACCAAATTTTCTTCGATCTTCACGCCGTAAGCTCGCTGCAAAGCTGAGATCTTTCTAGCCTTATCTAGCATCCCTTGCTCAGGTCTCATCACATTTATAGAATCAACCTTAGAAATTAGCAAATTTGCACTTTGTATGTCGCTTCTGTTTTGTCCGATATTTAGCGTAGTTATCGCGGTCGCTCCGATTAGCGCTCTGCCATTATTTGTAGTCTTTAGCCCCCAAGCATCATGCACGACGTAGATATCATCGCCCTTGTATCCAGCATAGAGCATGATATGGCCTGGCAGATGCACGAGCGTGAGATATGGCACGCCCTTTTCTTTTATCTCTTTGCTCTTTGCAGCGTTACTAAGACCTTTTAGATTGATCTTTTCGCCCATATTTGCCTGCGCCCTTGAGTTCCTAGGTAACCACACGCCAAAGCTTGCTAGCAAGTCTTTTGTAAAAAGCGAGCAGTCTCTTAGCTTATCCACCCCGCCCCAGCCATAAGGCTGAGTAAGAAGCGAGCTAAGAAGTGTTTTTAAATTTGAGTCGTTAAATTTAAGTGGAAAAAGGGCGCTAAAAGACTTTGGGAGGACAAACTCCCTAAGCATATTTCTTACATAAATTTTGCCGTAGTAGTTTTTATCATCTTGCGCTAAAACTGGCAGTATCGCGCCGACACGTGAGTAAAATAAAAAGTTTCCGCCCTTGTCATAAACTGGCATCTTATCGGTTTTTATCGTTACAAAGCTTGATTTTTGATAGGCAAGCGCCTCTTCATCGCTTATAAATTTGATATCTTCAACCTTCACCCAGCCCCAAACCGCATCATCACTCACAAACGCCCACGCCCTATCCTTTGAGAGGTGCGATACAAAGAGCGGATGAGCGATGCTTAGGGTTGATTCTTGCAAATAATCAAACGGATAGCCCTCACCTGGGGTTTGCGGGTTTAAAAATATCGGCTCGTCGGTTGGGAAATTTCTTACAGCTGTGTTTGCAGAAGTTAGAGCGTAAGCTGAAATTTGCAAAAAGCTAGCGAAATTTGCGTTATCTTTTTGCGCGTCAAACCAGCTTTGAGGTATCTGCCTAAAATTTGAGCCAAAATACTTTCTTTTTTCGCTTGGCTTATATACATTAAACGCCCAAAAAGCGTCATTTGGGTTAAATTTCACGCCTCTTAGAGTAAAAACTTTAAACCTTCTTTTTAAAATTTCATCCTGAGCAAAGCTCGCACTTTGCATATTTTGAGGTAGCGACGAGGCGTCTTGTTTTACTTCAAATTCAAGCAAGCTGATGCGCTCATTTGGCTTATAGACATTTTCGTCTGGCAGGGCATTTTGCTGCTTGTTTGGCTCTGGTTTTGTTGTCTGCGAACAACCCAAAAACAAAGCAACACTAAGTGCTAAAAATATACCTTTTTTCAAATTTCTTCCTTATCCTTAAATATAGCTTCTACGATCAAAACAAAGATATAAAACATCTTTTCATCGTTGTTTTTGCAAATTTGCTTCATCGTCTCGTTTTGATCCCTGACCTTTATATCGTTTGATCTTAAAATTTCTGCAATGTCTGAGCCAAATTTCTTTGAAATTTCCCCAACTTTGACATCGTTTAGCGCGTTTAAAAACCTTGCCACATTGCAATCCATCTGCACTGGCTTGTGCTTTAAGATATTTTTAAACTCAAGGTTTAGCTTTTTTAGCTTTTTCTTCTTGACGTAGCTGTGAATGATAGTTAAAACAACCAAGCTAAAGCCAAAGAAAATGTGCAAATTTAGCGAATTTTCGCTCATCTCTCCCTTTAAAAAGAGCACGCCGCTTGCAAAAAGCCCCACCACGCAGACAAAAAGTAGCAGCAATATGATGTATTTAAAGACGACCTCTAGCCAGACGTTATCTTTTAGCCTCTCAAACATCAAGCCGCCCTATCTCATCTTCGCTAAAAACTAAAATTTCATTTTCTTTTAGCAGTTTTGCTGCTACGCCGTCACCTAAAATGAGCTTTTTAGTGAAGCTTCCATCATAAATTTGCCCGCTCCCACAGCTTGGGCTTCTAGCCTTTAAAATAGCCTTTTTACAGCCATTTAGCTTAGCTATCTTCAGGCAAATTTTAGCTCCATTGATGAAATTTTCGCTCACATCTTTGGCGGTTTTTGTGAGAACAAGCCCATTTTTCATCTCAGCTGGCTCTCTTGGTGTGCTAAGTCCGCCAAAAACCTCTGGACAGACGAAAAGTAGATGATATCTCTTTGAAATTTCATCTAAAACGCCACTATCTAAAAGGTTGTTTTCGCCATTAAATTTGCAGTTTATGCCAGCAAGGCAGGCGCTTATTAAGACCTTTTCTCTCAAAGTCCAGCTTCTTTTAAAAGCTCGCTAGCATAAATTTCACGAAGTTTGCTTGAGATTTCGCCAACTTTTGCGCCGTTTATCGCCTTGCCGTCAGCATAAATCACTGGCAAAAGGATGAGCGTAGCAGCCGAGATAAAGACTTCATCGGCGCTATAAACCTCGTCCATGCTAAATTTACGCTCCTCTATCTTTAGGCCGATATCTTTAGCAATCCTTAAAAGCCTCATACGGCGTATCCCTGGTAAAATTTCATTTGAAAGTGGCTTTGTGATAAGAGTTTTATCTTTGATGATAAAAGCGCTCGAGCTACAGCCCTCTGTAACAAAGCCGTTTTCTACCATAAAGCCCTCGTCCGCGCCCTTTTTGTGAGCCTCGTTTTTGGCGTAGCACTGAGCTAGAAGCGAGATCGATTTGATATCGCGCCTCTTCCACCTGATGTCCTCGACACTTACCACTTTTATGCCAGTTTTTGCAGCTTGGTTGTTTAAAATTTCACTCTCGTAGCAAAAGATAAAGACGCTTGGGATTAAATTTTCCATAAAATAGAAATTTCTAAACGCCACACCTCTTGTTACTTGCATGTAAATTCCGCCCTCTTTTAGGGCGTTTTTTGCGATCATCTCATTTAAGATCGCTTCAAATTTCTCTTTTTCGTAAGGCAGGCTTATATCTATCTCGTTTAAGCTTCTCTCAAATCTCGCCCAAAAGCCCTCTTTATCAACCATTTTTGAATTTATCACAGGCACTACTTCATAAATTCCATCGCCAAATATAAATCCTCTATCAAATGCGCTAACTTTTGCCTCATCTTTTGGCAAAAACTCGCCATTTAAAAAGACCGTTTCTAAAGCTTTATCTGCCATTTTTAGCTCCTTAAATTTTAGGCAAATTGTATCTAATTTTGTTTGAATTTATAGATTTTTAGATACAATGAGCTGAAATTTTTAAGGTAAAAAGTCTATAAAAAATGAAAGAAAATCTAAGAAATACTATCATTAAAAATATTTTTTTCGTCTCAAAACAGCCAGTTTTATTTAGAGATTTACTTGAAGCAAATGCCCTTTTTAACGAAGGTATGCTAGTTGATGGCGCAAAGCTAAATTTTAGATTTAACCACGTGAAGCTCTATCAAATTTACGCACTTATCTGCTTTGTAGTCTTGTTTCCGCTTCTCATCATCACGCACCACTTTTTAGCAAAGGCCGACGCTCACATCTCAATAATCGCAACTACCATCGTCACTTCGGCTGTTTTTATCGGATTTGATATGTTTAAGGTTTGGGCAAGAAGAGAGATAAGTTTGGAGCTCATAAAAAAGGCTTGGAGCGTGCATTTTCCATATTTTGGATATGAAAAATATTCAAGCAAGGTTGAAGAAATTTACAACACCGCTCTAAAAAATGACGTTTCAAAAAAAGATTTAGAACAATATATATATGAAAAGCTAATCTCTCAAAAAGAGAGCGCTGAGTAAATTTCATTTTGTTTTAAAGCAACTCGTAAAATTAGCTTTTTAACATTTTCGTCTTTGCAAAGCAGTTTCGTTTCTATCTCACTTATGAAATAATATGGAAGTTTTTTGATCTTTTTATCTAGCATCAAAAACCTATCTGAGATGATTTTTATATCATTTTGCAAGGCGTTTTTCTCTTTTAACTCATCTAAATTCAGATAATTTCTAAGCTTAACTAGATCGCTATTTATATCATCAAGCTTGCTAGCTATAAATTTTGCATTTTTCATATTATCATTGTCTAAATTTTTACTAACTTTTATAGCATAGTTTAGCTCATTTAGCGAGCTTAAAATCGCTTTTTCATCAGCGCTAAAAGCATCTTTGTTTGACTCATTTAGAGAAATTTGCACTAAATTTCTAAAACCTATCAAGGTACCGCTTAAGCTACTTTTTATCGCTGTATAGTCATTTTTCCTAGTTAGCAGATATGTAGTAAAAACTATCAAAAAGCCAGCTGCCACGTCAAGCAGTCTATCGACCATAAGAGCTAAAAAGTCTTTTTTTATAAGCGAAAAAATAGCTGTAAATTCAAACATAAAAGCCGTTGCAAAGACGATTTGTTTATAGGCTTTAAGGTAATAAACCAAAAACATACCGATAAAGACAACCACGTAAAATGCGTATGATTCACCCATAAATTTCACAAAAGCAAGCGCGATAAAAAAGCCGATAACTCCGCCAAGAAGGCTATCTCTGCCTGCATTTTTTAAAGCATCTTCGTCGCTTTTGTTTAGGCTCATCACCGCTATGGCGATCCAAATTCCATGATTTATATGCAAAGCTTGCGCTATAAAAATGGCTAGCGACATGCAAATGGCAAGCCTTAAAGACTCTTTTAATACTTCATTTTTTAAATTTATCTTTTTAAACGCCTCTTTTAGCGTGATCTTTTTTGTGTTATTAAACGAGAGCTTATCCTCGCCGCCCTCTTTTATAAGTAAAAATTTATCATATAGCACGCCAAGCGAGCTTGCAAAAATTTTAAAATTTGAGTTTTTGGCTAAATTTAGCGCTTCAAATTTTAGTTTTGGAGTTTGATTTTTGAAAATTTTTTTAAGCTCAAAAAGGTTGTAAGCGATCTCATTTTTTACCTCATTTAAAAGCGCTTTGTCATCGATCCTTTCAAACGAAGCCCCTAATGTTCGAAGCAAAAGAGCGATCTCTTCAACTTTATAAAAATAAAATAGCGCCTTGGCTTGATTTCTAACTAGCTTAACATCTTTTATCTTTAGGCTTTTGTTTGCAAAAATTTCTTTTGATTTGTCAATCAAACTCATCAAATCTGCGATACTTGCGTAAAAATGGCTCGTGCCAAGCGCCTTGCTCGACAAAATGGCGTTATCCAGTAAAAAGCTGATGCTCTTTTTAGTAAATTTGCCGTATTTGCCAAAGTTTTCAAATTTTATGATGATGCTTAGCACGCCAGCAAGCACCAGACCGCCGATGCTTTCAATCACATTTAGTCCAACTGCGGCCTTTGTCACAAAAGCAACTAGCCCTGTTGCATTTACGGCGAGTAAAATTTTGTTTAAATTTGAGCTATAAATTTGGCTAATGCCTACCACAAATATCCAGACAAATACGATAAGCGATAGCCAAACGCCAAGGCTGATAAATGGATCAACAAAGGGCATAAAAGCGCAAGAAAGCGCGATGTAAAGTAGTAAAAATGCGAATTTACTCCTATCTTTGCACTCAAGCTCGCCAAGAAAGAATATACCCATCGTGATATTTACAGCCATGATGGCGCCACTTAGATGAAAGAAGTGAAAGCACAAAAAGCAGTTAAAGGCGATGGTTGTAGCAGCTTTTAGCGAGTAGATGAGCTGGAAATTTGCAGGGTCGTAGTAGTGGATAAAGCTTTTAAATTTTTTAATTATTTCCATTGACGCTCTTGCATATTGTTTAAAATTTGATTTTTATAACGCAAATTTTCAAGCTTTATGCTAAGAGCTCTGTTTTCTTCAAGGAGCATATCTCGTTTGCCGCTGATGTCGGCGATATCTCTACTTATATAATAAATTTGATTTGCTATATAAATTTTTGGCAAAAATAGAGCTAGAGCTATAAAAACCGCCAGATAGACCATCACTAGCGTCTTAAAGCTTAAATTTACCTCACGTTTTTGCTCCTCGTCGTGAAGTGTTAGCAGCTCTTCTTTTTCTTGCATCTTTATCCTTTTATCTTAAAAACACGCAGTTTTGCGCTCTTGCTTCGTGAGTTTTGCGCTAGCTCACTTTGGCTTGCTGTTAGTGGTTTTTTGGTTAAAATTTCGCCCAGCTCGTGGTTGTTTCCGCACTCACATCGGTAGATGCCAGGCGGGCAGATACAGCTGTTTGCCCACTTTTTGAAGCGCTCTTTTACGATCCTATCTTCAAGCGAGTGAAATGTTATGATCGCCACCAAGCAATCTTTAAAACCGCCCTTTTCTATGCTATCGAGCAAATTTGTTAGCTCATCTAGCTCGCCATTTACCTCTATCCTGATCGCCTGAAAAGCAAGGATCGCAGGGCTAACACCACGCCCTTTTATCTGGGCTGTGCCTATTATATTTGCAAGCTCTTTTGCGCTTGTTATCTTGCCTAAATTTCTAGCATTTATTATCTTATTTGCAACCCCAGCGGCATTTTTTAGCTCACCATAATCCCTAAAAATCCTAACTAACTCATCAAACGAGTAGTCATTTACCACGTCATAGGCGCTAAATTCTCGCTCTTTATCCATACGCATATCAAGAGTGTTTGAACCGATGCTAAAACCCCTATCATCTTTATCTATCTGCAGCGAACTAACGCCGATGTCAGCCAAAATTCCTCTAATATTTAAAATTTCATCGCCGCTAAGTTTGCTAATAAGCTCAGAGAAATTGCTCTTATAAATTTTCACTCTATTACCAAATGGCTCAAGTTTTTTGAGCGAGAAATTTATAGCTTCGATGTCTTTGTCGCAAGCGATCAAATTTAAATTTTCATTTTGAGACAAAATAGCACTAGAGTGTCCAGCATATCCAAGCGTGCAATCTATAAAATTTCCACGCAGATCTTTAAAAAAAGATAAAACTTCGTCAAGTAAAACGCTAATATGCGGACTTTGCAACACTGCCTCTTTAATGAAATTAGTGTGAAAATTTATCGAAATTTTACTTAAAAAGCTATCATTACATAAAATTTTACATAAATTTCAAGATAGCTTAAATATAATCACCCAAACATAGGAGAAAAAATGGACTTAATGCACTCAACAAATGAGATAAAAAAGATATCTCTTTCGATGTTTAGAAAGAATTTTTTTGGTGTTTTTCATGGTTCTATCTCAGCAAGAGTAGAAAAAAATCAATTTATCATCAACAAGCAAAATGCCATTTTTGACGACTTGCAAGATAACGATCTAACGCTTCTTTCATCAAAAAAAGACTACCGCTGGAATGATGCGAGTTTGGATGCTGATATACACTTAAATATCTACAAAAACATAAATGAAGCAAAATTTGTCTGCTATGCCATGCCTCCATATGCGACAGCTTATGCAATGAAACATGAAAAAATAGCGCCAAAAGACTATTTTGGGTGCATGAGATTTAATGAAATTTTAGTCTATGATCCAAAGCAGTTTGACGACTGGTATGAGCGTGCTGAGACAGAAATTTATAGAGCTATGATAGAGAAAAATACTAACGTTGTCGTGATCAAAGGATACGGCGTTTACGCGTATAGTAGGAGTCCTCAGCTACTTGCAAAAGATATAGCTTTGTTAGAAAATAGCTGTAAACTGCTTCATTTTACTGGTGGTTACAGCGATTTTAGCATTTAAATTTTTGCTAACAAAGATAAAAAATGTTAGTAAAAATTTAGCAAGAAACGTTTTTATAAAGCCCCATTTTAAGCTTATTTAAGCCAAATTTCTATAAAATATCGCACAAGCTTTGTTAGTATTTTAAAGGAAGAACTTAATGTTATCTTGGATGCAAAAACATAAAAAATACCTAGTCGTGACAATTTGGGTAAGCACGATAGCTTTTGTCGGTGCTGGTTTTGTCGGCTGGGGCGCATACGATCTAAACAGCAACAGAGCTACTTCAGTAGCTAAAGTAGGACATAGAAACATAAGCGTTCAAGAGTTGCAACAAAAATACGATAGACTTTATCAGTACTACAATAACGTATTTGAAGGCAAACTAACTCAAGAAAAAGCTGAAGAGTTAGGCTTAGAAAATGCTGCACTTCAGGCTGCTATCCAAGAAAATTTATTATTAAATTTTGCAGACGATATCGGTCTTAGTGTTAATAAAGATGACGTTTTAAAATATATAATCGTCGATCCAACATTTCAAAAAGACGGCGTTTTTGACAAAAATTTATACTATGATGTGCTAAGAAGAGCCAGGATAAACCCAACTGATTTTGAAGATAATCTAAAGCTAACTATCTTACTAGACAAACTTAGAACTATTTTAAATTTACCTGCAAGCAAAGAAGATATTGCGATGATGGAAGCTAGCTTTTTCATGCAAGATAAATTAGCTGTGCAAATAGTAAATGCTGATCAAAGCGATATCAAAGTAGATGAGAAAGAGCTAAAAGATCTTTGGGAGATAAATAAAAATAACTATATGACAAAGACACTTTATGGCATAGATACATACTTTGTCGAGTCAGAAAAAAGTGATGCAAACGAGAGCGTTTTAAAGTCTTACTATAATGAAAACCAAGATAAATACAAGGGATCTGATGACAAGATAAAACCTTTTAACGAGGTAAAAGCTGAGGTTAATAAAGACTATAACATAGAACAAAGCAAAACTAACGCTTTAGAAAAGTATGTCGCTGTAAAAAAAGCTGAACTTGCAACCAATGGTTTTATAAGCGTAAATGAAGACAATGCTACTTTTTCGCTTGATGAGATCAAGGGTGCAAAAGTTGGCGAAGTTCTAAAACCATTTATCTACAAAGATGGCTATTTAATAGCTAGAGTAAAAAGTATAACTCCTCCACAACCTATGAGCTTTGAACAAGCAAGAGCTAATGTGCTTGAAATTTATAAAAGTAAAAAAGAAAAAGAAATTTTAACAGCAAAAGCAAAAGATACTCTACAAAACTTCAAAGGCACAGATGTTGGCTTTGTTAGCAGAGAGGTAAATGGCTCTATTGCGGGCTTAAACGAGAGCGATACAAGAGCTTTTGTATCTCAACTTTTTGACACTAACAACACAAAAGGTTATGTTATATTAGATGACAAAGCCGTAGTGTACGATATTTTGGAACAAAGATTGCTTACTAACAATATAAATAACAACTATAAGCAAATAACACAACAAAATGTTGCAATGCTTAAAAACAACGAGTTGATAAAAGATTTAACAAATAAACTTCTAAAATATTATGAAGTTAAAGAATATGTCAAAAGGTAAAAATTTTGAGTACTAGAATTTTAGGCATAGATGTCGGATCATTTCAAATTTGTGCTGTTATAGCAGAACAAAATAATGATGGCATAAAAATAATAGGAATAGGCACAGAAAAAGCACAAGGTATAAAAAAGGGCGCTATAAACAACATTGAACTAGCTGCAAAGTCTATAAAAAATGCACTCATAGAAGCACAAAAAGTTGCAGGCACACACTATGAAAGAGTAGTGGTTTCGATATCTGGAAAATATACTAAAAGCGTAAATAGCAGTGGCGTAGTAAATATACCAAATCATGAAATAGGCATAAAAGAGATAGAGCGTGCTATGCAGATGGCAGATCACAATGCCGAGACATCACCAGAATATGAAAAACTTCATGTCTTACCTTACAACTTTAAAGTAGATGGACAGGAATTTATAGAAGATCCTATCGGCATGAACGGCACTAGACTTGAAGTGCAAACACATATCATAAGTATTCAAAAATCACAACTAAGCAACCTAAGAAAAGCTGTAAATTTAGCAGGCGTGCAGGTTGATAATGTAGTTCTTTCTGGTTATGCTTCAGCCATAGCAACACTAACAAAAGACGAAAAAGAACTTGGTGTTGCGCTTATAGATATGGGCGGCGAGACATGTAATATGGTAGTGCATGCTGGAAATTCATTAAGATATAACTCATATCTACATGTTGGCTCGGCAAATATAACCATAGATCTTTCAATGGCACTTCATACTCCTTTACCAAAAGCTGAAGAGATAAAACTAGAATATGGCAAGCTAGTAAATAAATCAGTAGATCTTATCGAGCTTCCAAGACTTGGCGATGAGCAAAAAACTCACGAAGTTTCACTTGATGTTATATCAAATGTCATCTCAGCTAGAGCAGAAGAGACTGTGATGGTACTTGCAAATATGCTTGAAGATAGTGGATACAAAGATCTTGTTGGTGCTGGCATAGTACTAACTGGTGGTATGACAAAACTTGATGGACTAAAAGACTTAGCTTCTGCGATATTTGACAACATGCCAGTTAGGATCGCTAGACCAAAAGAGATGGATGGTTTATATGAAATTTTAAGAGATCCGGCAAATTCTTGTGCCATAGGACTTTGTATGTATGGCGCTGGAGAATTTACGCCTTATGAGATAGACTCAGAAAAAAAGATGAGATATAAAGGTGAATTAAGATCAAAGCCAAAAACAAATTTCAATATTTTTGAAGAAGAGAAAAAAGAGAAATTTGAAGCAAAAAAACAGGAAAAAGATGATTTTGAAGAGGGTATTGAACTTGTAAATATGGATATAAATTTAGAGCAAACAAACAACAATAACGAGCTTGCAAATATCGCTGATATAAGTAAGCAAGAAAAAAAACCAAGTGCTTTAAAGAAATTTTGGCACAGCATGACACAACTATTTTGAGGAGAATTTTTACAATGAGCAACAGTTTCACAATCGAAGAGAACAAGAGCCTATATAGCGCAAAGATAAAGGTAGTAGGCGTAGGTGGTGGTGGTGGTAATATGATAAACCACATCATCAGAGAGAATCCAAATTTAGACATTGATCTAATGATAGCAAACACAGATGCTAAGGCACTTGACAATTCTCCTGCACACACAAAGATACAGCTTGGTGAGAAAAAGACAAAAGGTCTTGGCGCTGGTATGAGACCAGAGATTGGCAAAGAAGCTGCACAAGAGAGCTACGAAGAGATAAAAAGCGCTCTTGAAACTTCTGATGTTGTGTTTATCGCTTCAGGTCTTGGTGGTGGTACAGGTACAGGTGCTGCTCCAGTTGTTGCACAAGCTGCAAAAGAGATAGGTGCGCTAACAGTTGCAGTTGTTACTATGCCTTTTTCATTTGAGGGTAAAAAGCGAAGCAAACTAGCTGATATCGGTCTAAGCGAGCTTAGAAAAGAGAGCGACTCTATCGTTATCATACCAAACGACAGACTTTTAACTTTGATAGACAAAAAATCAGGCATCAAAGAGAGCTTTAAAATGGTTGATGAAGTGCTTGCAAGAGCGGTAAATGGTATGTGTTCTATCGTGCTTGACTCTGGTGTTAGCGATATCAACCTCGACTTTGCTGACGTAAAAACAGTTATGAGCCACAGAGGTCATGCTTTGATGGGTGTTGGCGAGGCTTATGGCGAGGGTGCAGCTCAAGAAGCTATTAAAAATGCTATCCAATCACCATTACTTGATAACATGAACATAAACGGAGCGCTTGGCGTTTTAGTTCATTTTAAAATGCATCCAAACTGCTCACTTGATGACCTTCATAGCGCGATGTCAATGATCGAAGAGGCATCTGATGATGATGCTGATGTGATCTTTGGTACAACAACTGATGAAAACATAGAGGATAATAAAGTCGAAGTTACTATCATCGCAACAGGTTTTAAAGGTACTGAAAAAGAAAGCGAAGAAAAAAAAATAGCCCAAGAGCCTGAAAACGATCTTTTAAATAAAAATATCGTTTTAAAAAGAAGAGTAAGTGGCGGATATAACAGCGACGAGTATATCTCTCAGCTAGATATCCCATCATACCTTCGCCACCAAATGGACTAAGTCCTAACTAAAAATTCTCCTGTTAAATTGCAAGTTTATCTTGCAATTTACCTTTTTATATATTCAAATTTTAACCATTATCTAGCAAACGCCTAAAATTATCTTCTATAGCTCGCATTTTTTAGTTTTTACTTGCATAAATTTATTAAAGAGTTTAAGCAGCCCAAGCAAATTTAACTACGCTTTTATGATATTTTTAAAATTTAAAGTAGAAATTTAAGTAGAAAAGCTAGAAATTTATTAGCCAAGTAAATTTCTAGCCAATAAATTTTAATTCACTCCAAGTTGTGCTTTTACAAAGTCACTTGCCATTTGGATATTCCACTCAGGCTTCCAAACAAGGTCTATCTCGCACTCTTTTACACCCTCCACACCAAGCACGGCAGTCTCTACCCAGCCAAGTATCATCTCATGAAGCGGACAAGACTTAGTTGAAAGCGTCATCGTCACCTTTGCTTTGCCATTTTCATCACAGCTTGCATCATATATGAGCCCAAGCGAAACGATGTCAAAGCCAACCTCTGGATCGACGATATTTGACAAAGCATCATAAATTTTTTCTTTCATTTTTTATCCTTTAAAACCAGTAAATTTAAAAACATTTATCATATTTACAGCAAGCAAAACGATGCTTAAAGCCATAAAGATCATGCTTGCATAGACCAAATTTCTCATCTCAAAGCTAACCGCCAAAGAATAGCACATAAGCGAAATGACATTAAAAGCTATGGCAAAATATGCAGCCTTTTTTAATATCATCGCATCAAGCAGCGGCACTTTTGCCTTGCCAACAAATGGCGCCACATAGTGATACCAGATGAGAAACGGCGCGATCTTATAAAGATGAGCCACGATAAAGGCAAACAAAAAGCCATATATCATAAAAAACGCAGCCAAATTTAGCTTTTCAAAAAACATAAATATAGTAGCCACAAACAAGGCAAGCAGCGAAAGAGCAATATTTACGTTCCAGTAATCATACGCCTTTCTTACACGCTTTTTTAGGATGTAAAACGCCTGAGCTATAAAAAACAAAGCCGCCACAACCACTGCGAAAATAGCTAAATTTTCATCGATTGCCAGCAAAACTCCAGCTAAAATATAGCAGGAAAGAGAGGCTTTGCTAAGTGTAAATTTAAGATCATGCGCCAAAGCAAACATCGGTAAAAGCACGCTTGCGGCCCCAAGTATCACGAAAAATACAAAGCCAAGCACAAAATATACGTGAAATTTTAATGTCATCATAAAATCAAGCATAAGTGTGCCGCCAAGTATCATCACTAGGCAAAATCCAAGCGTTATGCCAACTAGCAAAAATATCGCCGAGGCAAAGAGTGCAAAGGCTGCAAAGCTTCTTTTTTGATTATTTAAAAAGCTTAGCGCATAGGTCGAGCCAAAAAACACGAGCGAGAAAAATAGCAAAACTGCGCTGATTTGTAAAATTTTAGCCTCGCCAAATATCATCGCATAGCTCATGGCAAGCAGTGAAAAGCAAAAAATGGCTAAATTTATAATAGCCCCTTTGACCGTAAAAAATGGCTTTTCTAGTATGACCGAGGTTAGCTGATAGAGCGCTCCGATGATGATACTCATCACAAAGCCCACGAAAAATATATGCAAAAAGCCAGCCGTATTTAGCGAGCTAATCGCCTCAAAATCAGCGTAGAAAAAGGCCGGAACGCTAAGCGCTAAAAAGAAAATTCCAGTGATAAAGTAGCCGCCAACTAGCTTAAATGGCGGCGCATAGGTGTTTAAAAGCATCTTAGTGGCAAAGGCTCGTGTCTATGTTTTCTATACTTGCACCCTCTTTTAGGCTAAAAGTCATCTTCACAGCCCCGCCATCAAGGTCCTCGCGCTCCACGTCAAAGCTCTTTTCTATCTTTGGGATGAGCCCAGCTGGAAATTTGTGATTTACCATCACGATATTTGTATCTTTATCAGCAAATTTTATCGCCAAAAGCGCGTTCATCATAGGCTCTGGCGGCACGCAAGGACGTGAGTCAAAACCAACAAAATTTACTCCATTTTCACTAAATTTATAAAATGGCACCGTCGCACCCTCTACGTTAAACTGCTCTGCATTTTTAAAAAATTCACTCATTCTTTCTCCTTTTGATTTTGGAGAATTATACTCTGATTAAACTTTTCAAACCATTGATTTGCTTCAACAAAAGCTATTTTACGTAGGGGATAAACTCCTCGTATCCAAGCCTAGCCATATCTTCAAGCGGTATAAATTTCAGACTAGCTCCGTTTATGCAGTATCTTAGCCCGCCCTTATCGCTTGGTCCATCGTCAAAGACATGCCCAAGGTGCGCATCGCTGTTTTGCGACTTCACCTCGACCCTTTTCATCATAAAAGAGTTGTCTTCTTTATACGTAAGCGCCGTTGTCGTGATAGGCTTTGTAAAGCTTGGCCAGCCACACCCTGCGTCAAATTTATCAGCGCTTGAAAAGAGCGGCTTGCCACTTGTGATATCAACATAGATGCCCTTTTTGTCAAATTTATCATACTCACTGCTAAATGGCCTCTCAGTCGCCGCTTCCTGCGTCACGGCATACTGCTCGCTACTTAAAGTTTTCTTTAGCTCCTCTTTGCTAAGTGGCTTAAATTTAGCCTCGTCATAGAGCGGTTTGTCGGCTAAATTTAGATCTATATGGCAGTATCCAAAAGGGTTTTTATCAAGATAGTCTTGATGATACTCCTCGCCTACGATGAAATTTTTAAGAGGTGCGACCTCAACTACGATCTTATCTTTAAATTTCTTTTGCTCTATCTTTATAAAGCTCTCGATCGTTGGCAAATCGTCCTTGCTAACATAGTAAATCCCGCTTCTATACTGCCTGCCGACGTCATTGCCCTGTTTATTTAGCGAGGTCGGGTCGATCACTCTAAAAAAATGAGCCAAAATTTCAGCCAAAGCGACCCTATTTTCATCAAATTTGACATAAAGTGTCTCGGCGTGATCGCTCTCATGAAGCTCGCGGTAGCTCGTGCTCTCGCTCTTGCCATTTGCGTAGCCCACTTTTGTATCTACCACGCCAAATATCTTTTTAAAATATCCCTGCATGCCCCAAAAACAGCCACCTGCTAAATAAATTTCTTTTAAATTTTGCCCTGCCATCGTCTGCTCCTTTAAAAACTCATCTTTTGCCATTAAATTTACACCCAAAAATACCGCCAAAACCAAGAGAAAATTTAATATCTTTTTCATGTGAGCTCCTTTTTTTAAAGGATTATATAAAATTTAAAGTTATAAAGTGTGAAGTAAGGGGCAAAGCGCCCCTAAATTTTAGTGTAAGAAGTGTCTAACGCCAGTGAAATATAACGACATGCCGTGCTCGTCAGCAGCCTCTATCACCTCATCATCTCTGATGCTGCCGCCTGGCTCGATGACGCATTTTACGCCCACTTTGCTAGCGATGTCGATGCTGTCTCTAAACGGAAAAAACGCCTCGCTTGCAAGCACGCAGCCACTTAGATCGATCTTTAGCTCTTTTGCCTTCGCTACGGCCGCACGAGCAGCATCCACACGGCTAGTCATACCCATGCCAATAGCCACCATAGCGCCATCTTTTACATAAACTACGCAGTTGCTCTTCGTTAGTGCAGCCACTTTCCAAGCGATCTGAGCGTCTTTTAGCTCGCTGCCAGTTGCAAATTTCTTGCTCATTTGCTTCATATTTTCAAGCTCTTCGTCTTTTACGAAGTCTCTTTCTTGAAATACAAATCCACCATCAACATGTTTAAAGTCAAATTTATCATCCGCACGGACTAAAAATTTATTATCCTGAGTGAAAATTTTGATGCGTTTTTTGCTCTCAAACACCTTAAGCGCGGCATCATCGACATTTGCAGCGATGATTACTTCAACGTAAATTTCATTTATCTTTTTAGCAAGCTCCTCATCAAGCGTGCCATTTATCGCCACCACGCCGCCGTATGCTGAGATCGGGTCGCACTTAAGCGCTGCCACGTAGCTCTCAAGCAGCGTATCTTTTACCGCAAAGCCGCAAGGGTTAGCGTGTTTGATGATAGCCACGGCAGGAGCATCATCAAAGCTAGTTGCAAGCATTAGCGCGCCATTTATATCGGTCATATTATTGAAACTTGCCTCGCCTTTTAGAGCTCTAAAGTTGTTTGAAAAGAAATAATCAAACTCATAAAGTGCCCCTTTTTGGTGTGGATTTTCGCCGTATCTAGTGTCAAAAACCTTGCTTCCCACGATAAATCTAGCATCGCCAAAACCGCCATTAAACCTATCGTTCATATAGTTTGCTATCGTGCTGTCGTAGGCTGCTGTGTGCTCGTATGCCTTTATCATAAGCGATCTTCTAAACTCAAAATCATCGCTTTTTTCTCTTAGGCGCTTTAAAATTTCGTCGTAGTCAAGCACATTTGTGACTATAAGCACGTCTTTAAAGTTTTTAGCAGCACTTCTTACCATAGCTGGGCCGCCGATGTCGATATTTTCGATGATCTCGGCAAAGTCATCAGTCCTGATGGTAGTCTCTTTGAATGGATATAAATTTACGCAAACTAGGTCGATGCCCTCGATGCCATACTCCTTTGCCTGAGCCACGTGCGTAGCGTCATCGCGTTTGTGCAAGATGCCACCATGTATCTTTGGATGAAGAGTCTTTACCCTGCCCTCAAACATCTCAGGTGATGCCGTAAATTCGCTAACCTCAGTGGCTTTGACGCCTTCAGTCTTTAAAAGTTTGTAGGTGCCACCAGTTGAAAGTATCTGCCAGCCAAGCTCTTCTAGCCCCTTTGCAAACTCTACAATGCCCTCTTTATCGCTAACGCTAAGCAATGCCCTCATTTTTTCTCCTTTATTAAATTTTTTATTTTTTTGTTAAACACATACCTTTTACAAGCAGAAGCTGCCCCATTTTTATATCCTTTGCGATATTCTTTATCGATAAAGCTTCTAGTGTAATCATAACATTTGCAGCTGCATCTATATAATAGTCTTTTTTATCTACAAAGTTTTCACGCTTTTGACCAACAATATCAACGCTAAAGGCATAGCTTGAAATTTGATTGCCATCAAAGTAACTCGCATCTAATACGCTTAAATTTACAGGTTCCTCTTTCTCAAGCGCCTCGCATATCGGCTTTTTCGAGCTAAATTTCATCACCTTTATACCGCGATCATACGAAAAGATATACTCACTAATTTCATTTAATTTTTTTGCTTGAACTGACATAATGTCACTCTTGTTGCCATCTTTATCGACAAATATTATGCTCACATTGCTATCTTTAACATCGTAGTTGCTGATGACTAGCCTTTGATCTCGATAAAGCTCGCTTTGCGTAAGCTTAAAGTTTATCTCTTTTCCATCAACATTTACCACTTTAAAATCATTACAAAAGCCAGCCACCGCTAGCAACAAAATAATAAATTTCTTCATCTAAACTCCAAATTTCTCTTTTAATCGCCCATAAGCCTCATTTATCTCCTGAAGCTTCTTAGTCGAGCGCTCTATCACCTCTTTGCTCTCACCCCTGCCCATCAAAATGTCAGGATGATACTGCCTCACAAGCTCTTTGTAGCGAGCCTTTACCTCATCAAGGCTTGCATTTTTACTAAGTCCTAAAACCTCAAACGCATCGTTTTCTCGGCTCACCTCATCATGATCTGTCCCAAATCTTGAGCCATAGAAGCTATCAAATTTATAGATTATCTCATCAAGCGTCTCTTTATCTATGCCAAATCCATAAGCGATGTTTCTTATAACATCTTGCTCGCTTTTGTTAAATTCTCCGTCTATATAGGCTAAATTTAGAAAAAAAGTGAGCCTAGCTACGCAGGTATCGTAGTTTAGATTAAACGCGCGCTTGTAGTTTCTGGCGGTTTCATAGGCATTATCTACATTTTCTTTTTGGCTGTTATAGACCTCTTTTAGATACTCGCGCACGCCGCTAACGCCGCTAACTTTCTGACTTAGATCATCAAGCACTTGAGTGATCAGTCTAGCCTCTAGCTCGCTAACCCTGCCGTCACTTTTAGCCACTTTTGCAAGCAGTGAGACTAGAAATTTAGCCTCATTTACATTTGCTTGTTTCTTGCGGTTACTACCTATTTGAACATTCATAAATAAAAATATCGCACCGCCTAATATCAGTAAAAACAAAACTCCAGACATATTACCACAAGTGATAGATAGTATTTTTTATCTTGCCATTTACTAGCTCATTTTTACGCCATGAGCTCTCGTCGTTCATCACGTTCCAGCGGCGCTCCTCAGGGCGATAAAACCAGTCTTTATCGATCTGATAGTAAATTTGCTTGCCGTTTGTCTCGATGATGTTTGCGATGTTGTTATCGTGATAGCTGTTCTCATCGTAGTCGGTAAAGGCTCGCTGTCCCATCTCTGAGTAAAGTAGTGTTAGCTCCTGAAGCATCTCATTTAGATCATCGTCCATTTTTTTGACATGCAGGCCGATCTCCTGCGCCTCACGAAAGAGTATCGGATACTCGTGCGCTGGGTAGTCTGCGTTTAGTCGCTCTGAAATTTCAACGATCTTTTTGTCATCATCTATGTGATATCTAAGCAGCTCAGAGCAAATTTTAAGTGAGAGCGAGCTAGCACGATCAACCGCACCAAAAACTAGCGGATGGATATACTCATATAGCGAGTTATATGGGTTTGTGTCGTTTGGTCTATCTTTATCCTGCTCTTTCCAAAGCTTCACCACACGGCTAAGCTCGTCCATAGAGACGCTAACAAGCTCGTTGCCCTTGTTTGTAGGGCTTAGCTCGTGTTTTAAAGAGGTATCAACTGGCGTTAGATAGGCAAGTGGGCCCATTACGATCTCGTTTGCGCCAAGCGCCATCATCGTAGCAGCTGAGGCGCAGTTTGATGGGATCAGCGCTATTAAATTTTTGCAGTAGTTTCTAAGGGTGCTAATGATCCTAAGTGCGGCTATACCGCTTCCGCCGTCACTTTTTATGAAAAGATAGGCAGTGTCTATCTTTTTGCCCTTTAAAATTTCATACATCGCACTAGCATCGTTGCCGCAGACATTACCAGCGTTTGAGTTGTAGTAGGTTATCAAAGGGGCGTTTAGTCTCTTTTCTATCGCGCTTATTAGATCTTGCGTCTGGCTAAAGAGCACTGGCGGTTTTGCCACGCCCTTTTTCTCGTTTTGCTCTACTTCCTTTTCCCCGCTTGCTTTTTGAGACTTTTTAGAAAACATCTCTTAGTCCTCCTTTTTTACGATTTTCGCAAACTCTTTTAGATAAATTTCTCTTACGTCCTCTAAGCTCTCATCGATATCATTTAGCTTAAATCTCTTGCCGCCACTAACGCCGATCTTTTCAAATTTCACACCAAATTTAGTCGCAAGCGCTTCAAATTTAGCCTCGTCTTTCACGCCCACAACCGCTCTTGAAAAGCTCTCATCAAAGATGAAATTTGGCTCTTTAAATTTAACCTCGCAGTTTGCGCCGATGTTTGAGAGGCTAGCCATTTTTGCTAGCGTGATAGCAAGACCGCCCACACCTACGCTATTTGCAAACTCTAAATTTTGCTCTTTATTTGCCTCTATCACTAGCTCCCAAAGGGCCCTTTCAGCTTTATAATCAACCTCTTTTAGCTTGCCACCAACCACGTTAAATAGCGACTTTGCGTAAAGTGAAGCAGCAAATTCTCCACTTGTCTCGCCAAGTAGATATATCGCTTTACCCTCGCTTAAAAATGTGCTTTTTAGGTTTAAATTTGCATCTTCATTTACCCCAACTGTTACGATGGCTGGCGTTGGATAGACGCTAACGCCGTCAGTGTCGTTATAAAGGCTCACGTTACCGCTAACGACTGGCGTATTTAGCTCACGGCAAGCCTCTTTTATCCCTTCACATCCCTCTTTGAACTGCCACATAACCTCTGGATTTTGCGGGTTGCCGTAGTTTAGACAGTCGGTGATCGCAAGTGGCACAGCGCCGCTCATAGCCACCTTTCTACCAGCTGCAGCAACAGCTCTTGCAGCGCCGATTTTTGGATCAACAAAATTTGCTCTTGGGTCGCACTGCGCAGCCATAGAGACGGCCTTTTTAGTACCTTTTACTCTGATACTTGCAGCGCCTAAGTGCCCAGGCTGTTTTATCGTGTTTGTCTGGATATTTGCGTCGTATTGGTCGTAGATAAAGCTTTTATTTAGCACTTCTGGCTCTTTTAAAAGCTTGAAAAATGCCGTTTTATTATCAACGTTATTTGAAATTTCTAAATTTACTATCTCATCAAGGTATTTTGGACGTGCAACAGGACGGTCAAGCACCGGAGCTGCCTCGCTAAGTGGGCCGATAGGGATTTCGCCTGCAAGCTCGTCGTGCCAGTAAAGCTGCATCACGCCGCTACTTGTGACCTCGCCGATGATCTCAGCGTCAAGGTCCCACTTTCTAAAAATTTCAAGCACCTTTTGCTCAAAGCCTTTTTTGGCGCATATTAGCATGCGCTCTTGAGACTCGCTTAGCATTAGCTCATAAGGCGTCATGCCAACTTCGCGCATCGGCACGCGGTCCAGATACATCTTCATGCCGCTGCCGCTTCTGCCAGCCATCTCAAAGCTAGAGCTCGTTAGCCCTGCTGCACCCATGTCTTGGATACCGATGATATAGTCTTTTTTGAAAAGCTCCAAGCAAGCTTCCATGAGCAGCTTCTCGGCAAATGGGTCGCCCACTTGCACCGTTGGGCGAAGTGATTTATTTTCGTCGTTAAAGCTATCACTCGCCATCACAGCGCCGCCAAGTCCGTCCCTACCGGTCTTTGAGCCCACGTAGATGACTGGGTTGCCAACACCTTCAGCCTTGCCGTAGAAAATTTCATCACTTTTGCAAAGTCCAAGCGCGAAAGCGTTGATTAGGATGTTGCCATTAAAGCTAGGATCAAAGGTAGTCTCGCCGCCGATCGTTGGGATACCCATGCAGTTACCATAGTGACCTATGCCAGCGACGCTTCCTTTTAGTAAATATCTATGCTTTTTGGCTAGCTCGTCCTCGCCTCTTATCTCGCCAAAACGAAGTGAGTTCATGTTCGCAACAACTCTTGCGCCCATCGTAAAGACGTCTCTTAAAATTCCACCAACGCCAGTTGCAGCGCCCTGAAACGGCTCGATAAAGCTTGGGTGGTTGTGGCTCTCCATCTTAAACACAGCGGCAACCCCATCGCCAACGTCGATGACGCCAGCATTTTCGCCAGGTCCTTGAATGACCCAAGGTGCCTTTGTCGGAAAGCCGTTTAGGTATTTTTTGCTTGATTTGTAGCTGCAGTGTTCGCTCCACATCGCTGAAAATATGCCAAGCTCTAGTAAATTTGGCTCACGGCCTAGGATTTTTAAGATCTCTTCATACTCTTCATCGCTGATTTTATGTGCTTGTATGGTAGCTTTATCCATTGATGTAACCTTTTAAGAATTTTAAGCTATTTTACAACCTTGCTTATAAAAAGTTACTAAAAAGCCTTTTGAAATTTACTAAAACAAAGCACATTTGAGAGAATTTCACCTTGTCTCACGAGGTCACTTTCGATAAATGTTTTGTAAAAATTTTGCGTTAGCGTCTCAGCTTTTATCTTCTCTTCATCTTCGCTTGAAAGGTTGAAATAATACCTCGTCTCTCTTAGAAAAAAGCCTTGATCATTAGATATATCTGAGCTTAAGATCACTGCAAAAAAGCCATTTTTCAAAGGGTGATTTGTCACGCTTTTTACTTTTATCGCCTCTTTGCCGCTTACAAATGCCTCGCAAACTGGCATGCTCTTTGTGCTATAAACCACGCTCTTTATAGCGCCATTTGAAATTTCATAAAATTTGATATTTTTTGCATTTATTAGCTCATCTATATCGTTAGAATTTGATAGTACAGCGTCCTTGCTGGTGTCTAGGTTTTTAACGATCATCGTTTTATTTGCGTCGCCACTTTACATTAGCTCGCCAAGTGCGCTAAATTCTGCATTTACGCTGGCTGCTTTGATCTCAGCCTTGCCGACAATGTTTGCAAATTTATTAAAGTCATCTAGGCCGTTTTGAAGCTTATAAAATCTCATCTCATGTAAGGTTTCGTTATTTTCAAGGTAGAGTAAATTTGACTTTTCGCTTGGCGCTAAAATTTGCTTGCCAGCGCACCCTGCAAATAATATAACAGCAGCTAAAAATAGAAATTTTGTCCTCATTTTCCCCACACAAGATAGATATAAATTTAAATGCCCTCTAGCGCAAATGACTAGAGAGCGGCAGAAATTTGTTTTTACGCTTTGAAAACTTTTTCAAGATGCGCCTCATACTCTTTTAGGTATCTTGGCACGTCTGGCATCTTGATAACATCGCAGCAGATAAAGTGCGGAAGCGACTTTAAGCCCATAAATTCATTTGCCTTTCTAAAATGAAAATAAACTCCATCAACACCGCGCGCCTCAAAAAACTCATTTGGATCACTAAATGCCTCGGCTGGGGCATTCCAAGTAAGGCTTAGCATAAAATTCTTGCCATTTAGCAAGCCGCCTTTGCCGTAGTTTTTCGCAGGATCTACCCTGTGCCTGCCATCACTAGTATAAAGCTTGCCATGACCTGCGGTAAAAACCTCGTCGATATATTTTTTCACTATCCAAGGCTCGCCCATCCACCAAGCTGGCATCTGCCAAACTACCGCATCCATCCAGAGAAATTTCTCAACTTCAGCCTCGATATCATAGCCTTGATCTATCACGGTTTGCTTTACCTCGTGACCCATTTTCGCTAGTTTTTCACACGCGAGATCGTGAAGTGTTTGATTGAGCCTGCCATCTGAATGGCCAAATTTTTTGCCACCATTTATAAGTAAAATTTTCATATTCTCTCCTTTAAAAAGCGCAAATTTTAACCAAAAAAAGTATCATTTTCCTAAACAAAAATGACTAAACATCTCGTCTAAAATTTCACTTCTCTCAAATGGCTTTGTGATACTTGCAAGTGCCTTTATCGCGGTATTTAGCTCATAAGCAAAAATTTCTAGCTCCTCTTCACTTAGCCTTAAAAATGCTCTTTTTAAAGCCTCGCTCGCCTCTTTACAACTTAAAATTTGGCGGTTTGAGCTTAGCATGATCTCGTCAGTATCTTGCGTCTTGAGATAGCTTTCAAGCTCTTTTAAAACTACGCTCGTATCGGTTTTTGCTGAAATTTTGATAGCACCGTCCAAATTTAAGTCAAATTTAAACGCAAGATCGCTTTTGTTTAGGATAAAAAAGGCTTTTTTGTTTGAGTTAGAAACGAGCTTTATTATCTCTTTATCTTGCTCGTCGCTTAAAGATGAGCCGTCAAAGACAGCTAGGATGATATCAGCCTCGTTTATGGCTAAGATCGAGTAGTTTATGCCGATTTGCTCGATCTTTCCGGCATCTTTTCTGATGCCTGCGGTGTCTATTATGCGAACTAGATGCGAGCCGATCTTGAAATTTTCTTCTATCCTATCCCTAGTCGTGCCCGCTTCGTCACTAACGATCGCTCTTTCATATGCCAAAAATGAGTTTAAAATGGAGCTTTTACCAACATTTGGCTTGCCGACGATGGCGATCTTAAAGCCATCTATGAGCCCTCTTCTTTGCTCGCTAAGAGTGGCTATGCGCTCTAGCTTCTCGCTATTTTTTAAAAGCATCTGCTTAGTCTGCTCTAGCAAATTTGCAGGCAGATCATCATCAGCGTAGTCGATCATAGTCTCAACAAAGGCAAGAGTTTTGACCACTTCACCCCTGATCTCGCCTACAAATTTACTAAGATCACCTTGCATTTGGCGGGTTAAAATTTTAGCAGCGATCTCGCTTTTTGAAGTGATGAGCCCTTGCATCGCCTCGGCTTTTGCTAGATCCATCTTGCCATTTAAAAATGCCCGCTTACTAAACTCGCCAGGCATTGCCGGCCTTGCACCAGCTCTTATTAGCTCATTTAAAATTCTCTCGCTCACCATAACGCCGCCATGAGTTTGAAACTCGACGATATCCTCTCCAGTAAAGCTTGCTGGGGCTTTAAAATATATAACTATGCCCTCGTCTAAAATTTCATCATCAATGGAGTAAATTTTGGCTAGTTTTGCGTATCTTGGCTCTAAATTTGAAAGTTTAAGGAGTTTTAAAGAGGTGGCCAGGGCGTCCTTGCCGCTAAGCCTTACGATAGAAACTGAGCCGATGCCATAAGCTGTGGCAAGGGCTACGATAGTTTCACTCATTTTTTGAAAAAGTCATTTACGACGACAAATTTGCCGTCATTGCCGCTTTTTATGCCGACATATTTATCTGGAAATTTCTCGCGAAGTTTCTCAAGCGCGATCTTAACTAAAACCCCATCAAGTGGCTTTGTTTGGGCTCTACCGCTATTTTGCACGCGCTCGATCACACCATTTAGATATTGATCCATCATAGCTTCTTGATTTTGTAAAAACTGCGCGATCTCTAGGCGGATAGCAAGGTTGTATTTTGAATTTAGCCAGTTGTAAAGCATATAAGATATCGCTTTATATCTATAACCCTCTTTGCCGATAAGTAGCGCCGCATCAGCTCCGTCTAGCTCGATAAGCACGGTCTCATCGTTAAATTTACTAACCTCTACCTTATCTATCTCAAAGCAGCTTGCTTTAAAGAGACGTGTCATGCCCTCTTTTATCTCAGGCAAAATTTTATCAAATTCGATCACAACCTTCTCTTTTTTCTCTTTTGGCAAAGCTTGAGGTGCACTCTCTTCATCTGTATGGTTGAAATTTTCGATGATTGAAGTATCTAGGATATTTTTAGGAGTACTTTTGCTAGCTTGTGGCTCTTTTGCCACTTTAGTCTCTTTTTGCTCTTTTGGCTCATCAAGCCTTTTTATAACATATCCTGGCTCTTCAGCCTCTTTTTCGCCCTTTTCAGCAAAGGCATCTTTTGCAAGAGCTGAGTTTTTCTCACTTAAATTTGGCTTTTCATTTTTATGCTCTTTTTGCTCAGGCTTAGCCTCATTTTTCTCATCTTTATGCTTTTTAGGATTTCGCTTTTTATCATTATGATCGTGTTTTTTGCTCTGCTTTTTCTCTTCTTTTGCAGGCTCGTTTTCATCGCTTTTTTTAGCAAAATTTCTATCATTTTTTGGTTTGTGCTGTGGTTTTGGCTGATTTTCTAAATTTGCCTCAATGATCGCTGTCTTTTTAAAAAATCCAAAAATTCCGCCACTTGGGTGTTGCAAGACCTTTATATCAAGCTCAGTGACCGAACAGTTAAGCTGCTCGGCTGCCTTTTGAAATGCCTCTTGGAGAGTATTTGCTTCTATTTTCATTAAGCCTTTACCTCCGCAGCTTTTTTATGTTTTTCAAAAAGTTTATTTACAAAGACTTGTTGAACGACCGAACAAACGTTATTTACAAACCAGTAAAGCGTAAGACCTGCTGGGAATGTCACAAAGAAAAATGTGAAGATCAAAGGCAAGAATTTCATAACCTTTTCTTGCATAGGATCAGTAAATGTCGTTGGTGTAAGTTTTTGTTGTAAAAACATCGTTAAACCCATTAAGATAGGTAGCACAAAGTATGGATCCATCACTGAAAGATCGTGTATCCAAAGTATCCAAGGAGCGCCTTTTAGCTCGATCGCATTTAGTAAAACACGGTAGATCGCAAAAAATACCGGAATTTGAAGCAAGATCGGCAAGCAGCCACCCATCGGGTTTGCGCCATGTTTTTTGTATAGCTCCATCATATGAACTTGCATCTTTTGCTTATCGTCTTTATATTTTGTTTGGATCTCTTTTACCTTTGGAGCAAGCTCTTTTAGCTTATTCATCGATAGCATACCCTTATATGTAAGTGGGAATAAAACTATCCTTATAACAAGCGTTAGCACGACTATCGCCCAGCCCCAGTTACCGATGTAGTTATGTAAGAAATTTAAGAATGCAAACATCGGCTTTGCTATAAATGTAAACCAACCATACTCGATAACGTCATTTAGTCTCTCGTCCATCGAGCTTAAAATTTTATGCTCTTTTGGTCCGATGTAAGCGCCTAGTTTTAAGCTATCATTTGCCTTTACAAAGACGATAGGATTGTTATTTGCATCTTTATCTACAATAGCTTCAAATGGTTTATCAAATGAGTAAAATAGCGCTGTGTAGTATCTATCAGATGCAGCTGCTATAGTTGTGTTTGCATAGTTTTTAACCTCTTTTGCATCGCCATCTTCTATGATATTTAGGCTATCGTCTGTATTTCTAAGCATGACACCATGAACTGTGTAGCTATCTATCGCGATGTTTGGCCTAAAGCCAGGAGTGATGAAATAATCAACACTTTTACTTAAATTTACTTCAACTTCATAGCGACCATTTGGATAAAATTTGATATTTTTTGTGACTGTAACGCCATCTAAATTTTGAATGAGTTTTATGGTTTTAGGCTCGCTGCTAGCATCTACCTCGCTAGCGTCACTGCTATATGCAACCTTAAAAGCATCAGCATTTAAAGTACTATCGTTAAATCTAAGCTCAAGTGGTAATGGATTTTGTGAAACAAGCTCGATTTTGTTGCCATCTTCTGTTTTGTACTTATCTTCGGTGAGATAAAACTTCGCAATCCTGCCCAGCTTATCTATCTTTGCTTCGTAGCTTTGACCTTTGATAGTAGCGATTATCTCGTTTGAAGCTAAATTTTCATTTGATTTTGGAGTATCGTTAGCAGAGGCTGGGGCTTTGCTTTGATCCATTGTTTGAGAGATCGTTGTCTGGTTTTGCTCTAGTGGAGCTCTTTTTGGCATAAAAAAGTCATATACTATAAAAAATACGATAGACAAAAGTGCTGCAAGAAGCAGTCTTTTTTGCATAGACATCTGTTCCATTTAATTTTTTTCCTTTAATTTATCTAATACTTTTACGACATAAAATTTACTATTTTGGCAAGGGATAAACCAGAAATTTACATTTTTGGTATCGCTTTTTTGAAATATAAAACATGAGTTAAATTTTTTGCGGATGATTGGGTAGTTGATACCGCCTTTGAAAAGTTGATTGCATCTTAAAATTCGCATAAATGTTGCAAAAAAAGCAGAGAAAAAGCTATTTGTTTGAAATTCCCAAATGGCGTATTGTGAGCAAGTCGGATAGTAGCGACAGCTTTTTGGCAGAAGTATGGAAATATATTTTTGATAAAAAGCGATAAATTTAATCGCAAATTTTTTCATTTTAGACATCCCATTTTTTTTGTAGACCAGCTCAAATTTTTACAAATTTTGTCAAATGAAATTTCTGTAATTCCATTTTTTGCGACCATAATGTAAGTGCCATCTTTTAGCTCATTAGAAATAGAAAAAAAAGCAGCTCTTAAAAGTCTCTTTGCTCTATTTCTAACTACTGCTTTTCCCACTTTTTTGCTAGCAACAACTGCTAATTTTTTTTCAATTGTAGGTTTATAAAAAACTACGCAAGCGTCGCAGTGCCATTTGCTGGCCTCTTTATAAACCTGAGAAAATTCTCTCGAGTCACTTAGTGACTCAAAACCAGCTAAGCAGCCAATCTTTTTCTACCTTTAGCACGTCTAGCATTGATAACCTTGCGGCCATTTTTAGTTTTCATTCTTAAACGAAAGCCATGAGTGCGTTTTTTAGGGGTTTTATGAGGTTGATAAGTCCTTTTCATTTCTATCCTTAAAGTTAATATAAAAAGTGGGATTTTATCAAAGCAATACTTAAATTCCTTTGAATAAATCAGCCCGAAAAAACTATAATTTAAACTTTAAGTAAATCAAGTTATAATCCAAAAATGAAATTTCATAAAAATAAAGATCTCTTAGAAAAATTACTT
>NZ_CABPVA010000002.1:68409-93246 GCF_902460595.1 Campylobacter concisus | reverse complement strand
GCATAGACGAGCTAAATAGTGAGATAAAAAAGTGCTCTCTTTGCTTTTTAAGAAATAGCTCAAAGTGCGTTTTTACTGGCTTTGGCGATAAAAATAGCAAGATAATGTTTGTATCGCTTTGCAAAAAAGATGATTATTTTGAAGGCACAAGCGGCAAAATTTTAGAAAATGCTATAAATAATGGCTTAAATTTAGAAAAAGATAGTGTTTATATAAGCTTGCTTTTGCGCTGTGAAATTTCAAATAGTGACGCGAAAAATCCAGCGTTAAAGAGCTCGTTTGAGCTTTGTAGGCCATATCTTTTAGAAGAGATAAGACTTATTAAGCCAAAAATTATCATCACTTTAGGAGAGGAAGCTTTCATGCATCTTTATCCGAATTTGCTCTCAAAGGGCGGATTTTCAAGCATAAGAGGGAGCATTTTAAAAGATGATGATAGGTTTATAATGCCAACTTTTTCACCAGAGTGGATCAGCAAAAATCCAAGTTTTGAAGAAAATTTTATAGATGATTTGAAAAAAATCAAGGGAGTGATATGAAAAGAATTTTTCTTTTTTTAGTTATATTTGTAAGCCTTTTTGCAGCACAAAATGAAGCCTTAAGCGAGATGCAAGACGAGACCGCTGAGGCAAAATTTGAAAGCAACATCACTAAAAATCAAAGCCTCTCAAGCATACCGCCAGCAAAGATCACTTACATAAATTTAGAGCCAGAATTTTGTGATAGCTCTTGCCTAAATGAGCTTATTAAGAGCGATATGTTAGCTAGCTTTATGACGAGATTTGAGCCAGCAAAGATAGATGATAAGGCACTTTTAGACCTTTACGCTTCGCTTGGTGGAGAGATGGTTTTAAAACTAGCTGCAAGTGATAAGATAGCAGTCATCATCCCTCAAAAGGTTATAAAATCATACGCAAATGTCGTATCAAGCGCGGTTTTAACATACATTTTAAAGCAAGAAGCAAATGTCGAAGTGAAATTTATAAATAGCAGCGACGAGAGTTTGCCTAGCCTTCAAAATGCGCTTCAAAACGCTAGAAACGAGGGCTTTATCTACTTCGTAGCGGTCCTTACTCAAAATGGCGCAAACATAGTAAATTCTCTCATCCTGCCAAACGAACTCATCTACATCCCTAGCGTTCATAGCTCTTTTGTGACAGCTCCAAAGCCAAATTTGATCTTTGGCGGAGTTGATTACAAAGCGCAAATTTCAGCCCTGCTCGCTTTTGCTAACGAAAAAATAGTCGCCTTTGACGATGGCAGCGCGCTAGCACAAAAGCTAAATGAATATGTACGCATGCAAAGTAGCGACTACTACGAAAGCTCGATCACTGGCAAAGATATAAATTTAAACGATACTTTGAGCAAAAAGTCTAAATTTGATAACGCAAGCGTCTTTTTAAACATCCCAATCGTCAAAGCTTCTCTTGTAGCAACGCAGATGAGAGGCTTTGAGATAAAGCCTTACGCGCTTTTAAGCACACAGATAAATTTCTTGCCAAATATCTTTAGTGCCATCACACAAAGAGATAGACAAAACCTCTTTGTGGCAAATTCGCTAAATTTACTTGATGAGAGTTTTTTAGGGCTTGGATATCTTTTTGGAGTTGATTTTAGATACTCACAGATAGGCTACTCAAGTGCCTTGGGAGTGGAGTATATCTATACAAATTTCATAAACAAAAGTGCCAGCAAAATTTTTGCTGAGAGGGTTGAGGGCTCGCAAGTTTTATATGATGTGAAAATTTATGATACAAAAAGCGATCACTTTAATGAGGTAAATTCGCAGGAGCAAAACAGCACAAGCGGGATTTAGCAGTTTTGCTTGCTAAAATTTAACCTCATTTATAAAAGTTTTCATGCTCTCATCTATCTTTGCTAGCTTGCCCTCTTTCATAAAAGCTAGCGTGATAGTCGCTTTAAAGAGCACTTTTTCGGCATCTTTTTCTTCAAATTTATAAATTTCTTGCTCTAAAACAAGGCTTGCTTTTTTAAGCTCTATGAGCTTTGTCCTTACAAAAACCTCGTCGCCAAGCACGGCTGAAGCGAGAAATTTAGCCTCAAGAGCTGAAACAACAAAGTATCCGCCCTCTTTTGTGAAATTTAGCCCAGCCTCAAAAAACGCCTCGCTTCTGGCTCGCTCGCAATATTTAATATAGTTTGTATGATAAACAATGCCGCCTGCATCGGTGTCTTCGTAGTAGATTCGTATTTTCACGGTATTTCCTTTAAATTTAAAATCCAGCTATTTTTTCATTATTTCATAGTGACTGTTCCCTAAAAAGAAGCACTTCATCGTCTTGTATTTCGGCATCAAGAGCATTTAAGACATCTTGATTGATAATATTGCTTCTATTTTCTAAAATTCTTATATTATTAGGATATAGCCATTCATTATTCCATAATTTTATAGACTCACCGCCGACTAGTTTACATAATGGTTCGCACAAATCTTTTTGTGTAATTTGTAATTTTATAATTGCCCTCTGTAGCCATATTTGCATATATCCAGTATTTGGGATATTATTAAATTTATTTACAATTTTACCAACCATCAACTCAATCAATTTTTCATCAATCAATCCAAATAGTATACTTAGTATTGCCATTGATATAGAATAAGTTCTTGAATTTAAAAGAGCAATATCAACCACAATACTTATTAAAACCTCTATGTTTTCTTTATTTTTGATTTTATCCTTTTTCTTTCTTATTTTTTTTGAAATTGCTTGCAGCTCTTTTACTAAAGTTCCAGAATTTGGGTTTTTAAGTGCAAATTGATGGATCAGCAAAAGACGTTTTTGTATTGTTTTTAAATCTTTATCAACAACTAGCCAATCTAACTTATCTGGTTTTATTGAACTTTGAATAACGTTGTTAGAAAAAGTTGTTTTACTTGAATTTAATTTTAACCCTAAATCAATTAAAACTTCTGTAAGCATTTTAATTATCTCATCTGCGATTTGTGGGCTATTAACAAAAATTCTATAATCATCTCTATATCTTAAAATATAAAAATCTTTTTTATCAATGTGTTTTAATTTGGCACTTAAACACAAATCAGCATAAGACAATACAATCTCTGCAATAAGATCCATCAAAACACTACCTTGCGGTATTCCATTGGTTTGCCCATTTGACATACTTTGTATATGAAAATCGATCATGCCACCAATATAATCTTTCTTGAAATCTTTATCTCTTCTTTTATGTTTTGATACTTTTTTAGAGTGTAACGCCCAAGGAATAGAATGTGTGTAAATCGAGCCATAACAATCTACGATATCTGTATGGTAAATATAGCTATAATCCAAACTTAAAATTATAGATTTTTGTTCTATCTGCCCCCACCAGTTTGAGATTTGCTCAGCCTTATCTGATTCGTTTGACTCAGAAACTACAGGCAAACTCATACATTCAACAACGCTTCTAGATTCTATTTTTTTAAATCTTTTTCTGATTAGTTCCCAATTGTCGTATTTTGTTATTTCATTAACAAGCGAAACATAAAGAAAAGGATGAATTAATTCGAATCTCCGCCAATCATATTTGCCATTTTTATTATGAAATAATTTGTAGTTTACATCTTCAAAACTATCCGGATTGCTGTTTTTAATACTCATAAAATTTTTCCGACCTAGAATCTTTGAAATTTGATCAAACAAATTATCAAATTTAATATATGGTGGCAAATCAATATTTACGTAGCTTTCATGCTTTAATAAAAATAATCTAGCTTCTTCAAAATTTAAAGAAAGTATATTTTTCATACATATCCTTTTACATATTCTTTTTCACTTGGTGGTACACTTTGCAAATTTTATTTTACCTTTATATATACGTTTTTATCTTCCTTTTTCGTCGCCAGATCGCACTTGGCGCCTCTAGTTATCGTAAGCGACTGATCATAAAACAAGATAAGCACCACCGAAACGCCCACACCAAGCGCTAGCGAGACCGTCGTAGTCGTGATAGCATTATCAAAAAATATGATCAAATACTCATTTTTCTTAGCGATACTTGTCTCATTTAAAAATGAAAATAGTGCCAAAATCCCTTTATACGCAAAAACTCCTGGCACCATAGGCAAAAGCGCTGGAAATGCGATGATCTCAGCTGGCACCTTTAGCCGTTTGGCAAAGAGCATGCCTAAAATTCCGCTCATAAAAGAGACGATGAGCGTTGCGACACTGATGTTAAAAAATCCCATCTGCATGATCCAAAAGCGGCTAGCATGCGCAAATGCAGCGAGCAAAGCGCAAAAGATGAGAGTTCTTTTTGGAGGCGAGCTAGCATAGGCAAAGCCAAGTCCAGCCACCGCAGCAAAGCCAGCATCTACAAGCGTTTCACAAAAAAGCTCAAACATTTAATATCTCCGCGCTGCTAAGCGTTAGCGTGATATAGACGCCAACAGCCATGCAAAGTATGAGGATACCCGTGCTTATGGCTCTACTGATGCCAACAAGGGTGTTGTCGTTTAGGATGTCAAAGACTGAATTTATGAGAAAAACGCCAGGCATCATAAAGAGCACAGACGAGCCTATCGCCACGTCGCTTGTGTGCGTAAGCCCGTAAGATACGCCAAGATAGGCGATAAATGAGACGATAAAGGATGTCAGGACGTATTGAATTTTTAAATTTACGCCCATTTTCGCAAGGGCAAATTTAAGAGTGTAGCCAACAAGCGTTGCAAAAAATATACAAACAACTGAGCCAGCATCGCCTCCAAAAAGTCTGCAAAATGCCGCATTTGCAAGGCTTATCAAGATAAGCGAGCTAGCAAATTTATTTGCACTGACACTCATCACGCTATCAAAGCTCTCTTTAGCTTCATACAAGCTCAAACTCTCATCTAAAATTTGCCAGCTAAGCGATGATAGCTCGGAAATTCTGTTAAAACTCACCTGCCCCATCGGGATCTTTCTCACATAAGTTCGGCGCAAGGAGTTGTCCTGCGAGTCCATCACACTAATGGTAAAATACTTCACAAAAATGGTCACGCTAACATCGTAGCCGTAGTGATTAGCTATGCGGTCGACGCACTTTTCTACGCGCGCAGTGTATGTGCCAGCGCTCACCATAGCTGTCGTGTATTCGGCGAGGAAATTTGTTAAGATTTGGATATCAGGCTTGGCGTTCATCTTGGCTGATCTTAAATTTCACAAAAAACAAAATGAGCTGTAAAACAAGCATCACTTTCATCACATATTCGCTTGCGCTATGCATCTTGGCAAACTCCGCTGTCTGCGTTGCATCGGCACCTAGGCTTTGAGCTTGCACGATAAAAGGCGTAAAGATAAAGACAAAGCTTAGCGCTAGGGCTAAGTTTAAAAACGAGAGCATAAACGTGCTAAATTTTAGTGAAAATGCAAGCTTTTTTCTTAGATCAAAGAGCTCACTAACTGCTACAAATGCGCTTACAAATAGCAAAACATAGTTAAATTTTAAAAATATCTTTGTCATCATCTGTCCGCTCATAAAATGCGTGAGTACGCCCTCGCCTATGATGCTTTGTGGGAAAAATATGACTGGCGCGACCAAAATTCCAAGCGTTAGCTCAGTGCCGATCACTGCTGCTAATAGTAAAAAATAGATACTTCTCAACCTCTCTCCTTTATAGTTTTAAACTTGCGCAAAAGCCCCTGTCAAAGCCTGCTAAGTCCTTGTAAAAAGCGCTTTCATAGTCATTAAATTTTAGCGCCATCTCCATGCTCGCTCTTTGATCATAGCCCATCTCGCAGGCGATATTTTTTATGCTGCGATTTCTAGCAATAAGGATGATATTTTTTAAAATTTCATCTCCGACCTCGCCGCCAAATAGCGCCTCATGCGGTTCGTTTATCACAAATTTATCAAGCTTATAGTCTCGCGCGATATATGGCGGGTTTGAGACCAAGATGTCGATATCGCCTGAAATTTCATCTATGTAAGAGCACTTTACAAAGTCGATCTTCTCGCTTACATTAAATTTGAGCGCATTTTTTTTAGCTAGTTTTAGAGCTTTTTCGTTTATATCGGTGGCTACTATTTTAGCGTTTGTTTTAAGGGCTAGCATGACGCTTATTATCCCGCTGCCAGTACCGATCTCAGCGATCTTTGGCGCTTTGTAGTTGCTTGCTATCTCTAGCACTTTATCAACTAAAATTTCAGTCTCAGGGCGCGGTATCAAAACGCCACTTTCTGCCTCAAACTCCAGCCCATAAAAGCCAGCCTTGCCGGTAATGTACTCAAGCGGTTCGTAGCTTTCAAAGCGCTTTACAAGATCAAAGTAGCCGACATCGTCAAATTCGCTCTTTTGGTTTAAAAATATCCACTCAACGCTCACATCAAGGTAGCTCATGAGCAAAATTTTAGCCACCCTGCTTGGGTTTTCACAAAGTGGCTTTAGCCTTAAATTTGCCTCTTTTAGAGCCTCTTCAACTCTCATTTTCTAGCTCATTTATCCGCTCAAAAAGGCTTGGGTGCGAGTGATAGACAAATGAGTAAAGCCAGTGCGACTTTGGAAATGCTTTGTTTTCGCTGCCAAGCTTGGTTAGGGCGTTTATCATGTCGGTTTTGTTTGAAATTTCTTTTGAAAATCTATCTGCGCCAAATTCATTTTTGCGGCTAAAATGAGAGATGATCGGCGAGAAAAGAAAGCTAAAAATAGGCGAGAAAAGCACCAAAAAGATGATGATACTAGCGCCATTTTGCCCTAGTCCTATCGCCTCGTATGCGCTTGCGCCAACGTTTCCAAAGATAAAAAATAGACAAAATAGCATGACCGCACTTAGCACTATCATTTTTAGGATATCTTTATGCTTAAAGTGCCCAAGCTCATGCCCCAAAACCGCTACGATCTCCTCGGTGCTTAGCTTTTTTATCAGCGTGTCAAAAAGCACCACTCGCTTTGTCGCTCCAAGCCCGCCAAAATAGGCGTTTAAGCGGTTGTCGCGCTTACTAGCGTCTATCGTAAAAACGCCACTACTTTTAAAGCCGCATTTTTTAAGTAAGCCCTCTATCTTGCCCTTTAGCTCGCCATCTTCAAGCGGCGACATCTTGTTAAAGATAGGCGCGATGAGCGTTGGGTATATCAAATTTATAATTAAAGCGATGCCAAAACTTAGCAAAAATGCCCAAAACCACCAAAAATCCACAAGAAAATTTATACATAAAAGCACGAGCCAAACGAAAGCCGAGCCAAAAACTAGCATAAGAGCTAGCGACTTTATAGTATCAATAAAAAATATCTTTGCGCTCATATTTGAAAAGCCTAGTTTTTTGTCTTTTACAAAGCTCTCGTAGATATTTAGCGGCAGATCAAGCAGCGACGAGATCAGCAAAAAGCTCATCACAAAAAGGATATTTTCAAACGTAGTGCCATCTTTCAAGCAAGCGTTTGAGAGCATTTTTAGCCCAAAGCTTATCCACGCAAAGAAGATAACGGCATGGTAGATGAGGCTAAAAATTTCAAATTTTTGATTTGTCACGGCGGCAACTGCGGCGTTTTTGTATTCGCTCTCTTCAAGCACAACAGGCTCTTTTTTGGCCTGCGCCCTTACAAAGCTGATCTGTAAATTCGCCAAAAAAAGCTTAATAATCACATAAAAAATATAGATAAATAAAAGTGTATAAAACATATTCTCCCTTAAATTTCATAAAGACTAAAGCAACCATAGTCCGTTCTAACTGCGAGCTTGCCATCTATAAATTTAGCCTTGCAGCTCTTTACGACATGATCTAGCGTAAATTCCGCCATCACATCGCCACTTTGTAGATTGGTGACGTAGGCTCTGCTTTGATCTATCACCACAAGCTTGCCAGCTGCGCCGTCAATGCAAAACTCGCTCGCTCTTAAATACTCGTCCTTTATCCAAGGCTGCTTTGTCACTTTTGCGCTCTTTATATCAAGGCAAAATAGCTTGTTTTCAAGATACTTTCTAACTAAAAGTGTCTTTTCGTCCAAAAAGCAAATTTTATCAAGCGCGCCAAATTCGGCTCTTAGCTCGCTTAAAATTTCGCCATTTTTTGCGTTTAAAATTTGCAGTTCGTTCTCTTTGGTGCAAAGCGCAAGCATGCTAGCATCCGCACTAAGAGCCGCACAAAGTATCGGTGCGTAGCTTTTTTCGCTGCATTTATACTCGCCGATCTTTGAAATTTTACCCTCATAAAAAGTAAAAATCTGCCCAAACATACCAAAAATAGCCACGCCGTTTGAAGCACAGATAAAGCTTGCTATCTCGTTATTTCGCTTGAGATTTTGCTCGGCTGAAATTTGGCGTAATTTAGCCTCTTTTGGCTCAAAAATGTAAATTTCATGATCAAGGTCTAAGAGTAAATTTTCACCTACGCACTGGGCGTCCCACGCAAGTGGCTTTGGCAAGGCGATCTGCTCTTTTATAGCACCACTTCGATCAAGCCTCACCAAAATATCGCTAGGCTTGCCACCATCTTTTTGACCGCCACTTTTATAAACGTAAATTTCATCTCTTAAGCTGGCAAACGAAAGCGCTCCTGTGTATCCACCACCGATATAAACGTGTAAGCATGCTTTGCCGGCTTTTGCTTCGCTATCTTGCAGGACAAAGCCCTTTTTTAGGCTCTCCCACTCTTTTTTGACGCAGGCTTTTTTCGCTTCATCTATGCTAGCAAACTCCTTTTGCGTCTGCCTAGTTTTACCGTTTTTGATACTCTCGCTAATTAAAATTTTGTCCTGCATGCGCAAAATTAAGCGCTCACCACTATCAAAATTTACAAGCTCACGCATATTTCACTTCAAAAAGTTGTCGTAAAAGCTGCTGACAAAGAGCACCAAGATGATGAAAGGAACGATAAATTTGATATAGAAAAACCAAATGTTTATAAGTTTTGCATACTTTTCACTGCCTTGCAAGATCTCTTTTTTTGCTTCATCTTTTAGCACCCAGCCGACAAATATCGCGCATCCAAGTGAGGTTAGCACGAAAAATATCGTCGCACTTATCGCGTCGTATGCGTCAAAGATATTTTTACCAAAAACTGTGACGTGACTTAGTAAATTTGTAGCCATAAGTGAGGGTAAGTTACCTAGCACGAAAATAACGCTAAGCACTAAAAATATCGCTTTTTTACGCTTTATCTTAAATTTCTCTTGCAGCGTAGTAATGATCACTTCATATATCGGTAACGACGTCGTAAGTGCAGCGATCATAAGAAGCGCGAAAAACGCCACCGCGAAAAATCCGCCAAACGGCATGTGCGAAAAGACGATCGGAAGCGACTTAAAAACTAGACTAGGACCGCTATCTGGTGAGACGCCGTAGCTAAAGAGTGACGGAAATATCATAAAGCCAGCAAGCACGGCTATGACGGTGTTTAAGATGCCAGTGATGATAGAAATTTTAACTAAGCCTTCGTCCTTTTTAACAAAGCTTGAGAGCGTTATCATCACGCCAAATCCAAGTGAGAGTGCAAAGAAAACCTGTCCCAAAACCTCGACAAAAAGCTTTAAATTTATCTTTGAAAAATCAGGCGTTAGATAAAATTTCACACCCTCCATCGCGCCATCAAGAGTGATGTTTTTAGCGATCATGACGAGCATTAGGATAAAAAGAAGCGGCATTAGATATTTTGCTGAGCGTTCGATGCCGCCAACTGCGCCTTGCACCAAGATAGCGTAATTAACCAGAACAAAAACAAGGGTTGCAAAGCTTATGGCAAGCGGGTTGCTAACGATATTTTGCTCGTAAAATGCGCTAGTTTGCTCAAAGCTCACGATGTGCGAGAGATCAAGCAGGCCAAATGAAATTTGAGCGATATAGTTTAAAACCCAGCCTCCGATAACCATATAATAAGCCATGATGCCAAATGCGCCAACAAGCCCCATCCAGCCCACTATCTGCCACTTTTTGCTGATCTTTTTGCCACTTATCGTGCCGCCAAATGCATCAACGGCGTTGCACTTTAGTCGCCTGCCGATGGCGTTTTCAACCAAAATCATAGGAATGCCAATGACTATCATCGCTATGCAAAACACGAGAACATAGGCCCCGCCGCCGTTTTGACCGACCAAGTAAGGAAACCGCCACGTCGCGCCAAAGCCGACCGTAGCCCCTGCAACAGCTAAAATGTATGTAAGTCTTGAACTCCACGATCTTCTATCCATCTATCTACCTTTGTGAAAAATAGGGATTATATAAAAAAATTGATTAAATTTTGCTAGCGGCAGGCGATACTTGCGTGTAAATTTGGCTTTTTTGATAAATTTTAGGACTTTTATATGCCGATTTTTTGTCTTTGCAGGGTAAATTTAACTCTATTAATATAAAACACCAAATTCCACATACCCCTCCATCGCAATGAGCAAGATCCAACCATCTTTTGGGCTGCAAAAATAGTGATGTTGCGCGATATTTTCAACTATAAATTTTAAAAAATCATAAAAATAATCAGGTGCAAATTTAAGCTCTGTGCTTGTCAGACCATCACCGACGTAGCCTATCTCGCTGCTTAAAATTTTGCTTTGGATACTTGGATATGAGCTTAGAAAATTTTTAATATCAGCAAAATTTTCACAATCAGCCGTTTTATAATCTTTTAAATTTTGCAAAAGCGGTTTTGAACCGACAAAGATAAAATTTCGCTCTATAAAATTTACTACATCATTGCTTTTGTGCCATTTTTGACCCAAATTTGACAAAAAAGAAAGCATTTCATCATCGGCTGAGATGAAATTTGAAACTGGATTTTTCTCGCTCATTTGCCTCCTTTTTGTAAAGTTACTACACCTTTGTAAAAGAGGGATTATATAAAAAATTATGGTGGTTTTATAATTTTTTAGTAACAGTTAGCTAGCAAATTTTAAAATTCCATGAACGAGTAATTTCGGCTCTAAAATTTGAGCTAAGTGGTTAGCGAAGCCAAATTTTAGTAGTCAATTCTTGCGAGTGAATGGGATTTTAAAATTTGAAAAGATAGCTTGATTAAATTTATAGATTTCTTTTATTTAAAAGGGAGACAAGGGGACTTAAATTACGAAGCCGTCCCCTTATCTCCCTTTAGATCCCACAATCCCATCGCACGTTCAAGGTGCATGCTCCAGCGCTTTGCACTGCATGCGGTTTGTTTAAAATTTTAAAATTTCATGAACGAGTAATTTCGGCTCTAAATTTAGTGCTAAACGAAGTGCAGTCTAAATTTAGTAGTCTGCTAAGGCGAGTGAATAAGATTTTAAAATTTGCAAAAAGTTCAGTCAAATTTATAAATTTGCCCAGAAATTTTAAAATTCCAGGCAAATTTCACTCAAATTTACTCTCTAACGACGTGTAAAAACTGCATGTGTTTGCGGTATTGCTCGATGACGTCATTTATCAGCGTAGCTTCGCTCCAGCCAAGCACGTCGTAGTCCTGACCGCCCTCTTTTAGATAGACTTCAGCCCTGTAGTAAAGATCGTCGCCGTCAAGCTCTCTGGTGTAGTCTGGACTATGGCTCTTGGTGAGATAGACGCCATATCTAAAGTCCATCTCGTCGCCAAGTCCGACATTTAAATTTACAAAATTTTCACCAATTGTGACCTTTGCTTCAAGGCCGTTTTTAGCAAATTCCTCTTTTAGCTCATTAAAAGCTTTTAGCACGACTTCGTTTAAAAATTTCTTGCCATCTTTCTTGCCTGGCAGCGTGATGATCGCACTTAGGCGCTCTTACCAAGGCTTTGAAAGATCGCTAATGGGCATGTTGCTAAAGTTATTTGTCTCTTTTTTGGTTAGATCCACACGTAACGCCTTAAATAGCCCGTAAATGGCGCCAAGTAACACTATGGAAAATGGCAGTGCTGTCGTGATCGTAAGTGCTTGAAGTGAGCCAAGACCGCCTGCTAGCATCAAAAATGCCGCCACGACGCCCACTGTAACGCCCCAAAAAACCTTTTGCCAAACTGGTGTATCGTCCTTGCCATTTGAGCAAAGCATATTCATCACGATCGCCGCAGAGTCTGCAGAAGTTACGAAAAATATGACGATCATAAAGACTGCGATCACGCTTAGCACGCCTGAGAAACTAAATTTCTCCAAAAACATAAAAAGTGCTGAGGCTGAGTCTGAATTTACCGTGGTCGCTAGCTCGCTAAAGCCGCCTTGCACAAGCGCAATCGCTGAGTTACCAAAAAAGCTCATCCAAGCAAAGGTAAAGCCAGTTGGCACGAGAAGCACGCCGATCACAAATTCTCTGATCGTTCTGCCTTTTGAAATTTTAGCTATAAAAAGCCCCACAAACGGCGACCAAGATAGCCACCAAGCCCAGTATAGCAGCGTCCAGCCGCCAAGCCAGCTCTCGTTTTGCCTCTCGTAGGCGTAGAGGTTAAAAGTGTTTGAGATGAGCGTAGAGACGTAGTCGCCGCTGTTTTGCACAAATGACTTTAGAAGTTGCGTCGTATCACCTAAAAATAGTATCAAAAACATAAAACATATAGCTAGCGCGATATTTGAGTTTGATAAAATTTTAATCCCCTTATCAACGCCGCTTGCCGCTGAGATGGTAGCTGCAAAACAAAGCACTATTAGAAGCGTGATATGCATAGTCGGCAGGCCAAAAACGTGCGTAAGGCCAGCATTTACCTGAAGTACGCCGTATCCTAGCGATGTCGCCACGCCAAAAAGGGTCGCCACAACGGCAAATGTATCGATGGCGCTACCTATCTTGCCATAAATTTTATCTCCGATGATCGGATAAAATGCCGATCTAAGCGTGAGTGGCAAGCCGTGCCTATATGAGAAAAAGGCGAGGATTAGCGCTACGATAGCATAGACCGACCATGCGCCCATGCCCCAGTGAAAAAATGTGATATTCAACGCAAGCTTTTGCGCTGCGATAGTTTGCGCGTCGCCAACTGGTGGGTTTAGATAGTGCATGAGCGGCTCGGCCACACCAAAAAACACTAGACCTATGCCCATGCCAGCGGCAAAAAGCATAGAAAACCACGAGATATTTTTGTGCTCTGGCTTTACGTGATCAGCTCCTAGTTTGATCTCGCCAAGCTTACTAAAGCCAAGAATGATGACGCTTAGCAGTATGACGGCAACGACTAGGATATAAAACCAGCCAAATTTGGCTGCGATGTAGTTTTGCATACCCTTAAAAAACTCATTTGAGAAATTTGGAAATATCGCTGCAAATGCCGCTATTAAAAATATGACAATAAGCGATGGGATAAATACTGAATTATTAAATTTTGACCTTTGAAATTTAAACATTTTTCTCCTTTTTATAAATTTCAGTCTCGCTTTAAAATAACAAAAAAGAGTAAATAGGTCAAATTTTCTCTTTAAATTTTTATGAAATTTTAAGCTTTAGCCACCAAAAATAGCTACTTTGAAATTTATCTCAAGTCTCTTTTATCTCTCTTTGGTTTTGCAAGAGTTGTTAGCACTATGACGACAAAAGCGATACCAAATGTGATATACAAAATGATCTTTGGCGAGTCATACTCTATCCTCGACCTTGCGACCTCTTCGCCACTTGCCTCCACTAGCTCGCCGCGCTTTATCATATCGCTGATATCTTTTGTGCTAAGCTCTTTAGACGGCCTTGTTAAAATTTCTATGACGCCAGGATCCGCCACCTCATAAACGCTATGCTTTATGCCATAAAATGGCTTTATCTTGCTAAAAAAATAGACCTTATCGCCATTTGCATATACTGCGCCATACTCGCCATCTTTTACTAGCCCTATCTCACGCCAAGATGAGCTTGTGGCAAATTTATATAAAGAGACCGTTTGCGCCTCTAAGTGCCTGCCATGCTTTGAGCGCCGCCACTCTTCGCCTTGCTGTAAGAAATACGCCAAGCTCTCATCTACAAAAACGTCAGCAAAGAGCCTTTTTAGCTCGCCTTTTAGCTGGTAGTCTGAAATTTTAGCTTGTTCGTTTTTACTGCCATCCCAAAAGTAAATCCCATCTTTGCTGGCAAAAAGAGGCCAAAACGAGTGCACGTTATCCACGCTATAAATGGCGCTATAAGGCATATTTTGAGCGCTAAATTTACGCTCATTTGCAAACGCCGCCCCACTTTTTGGCTCAAAAAGATATTCTATATCGTGCTTTGGGTCATAGCATATCCGGCGCGTCTCATCTGAATATCTTGCATCAAACCTATAAAAGCCCATAAACAAGCTTTTGCCATCTGTGTAATATCCGCTAGGAGCGCCATTTTCTGTCGTAATATATCTTAGCTCACTAGGATCTGCATCAAGCTTTTCGCCCTTATAGTAAAGTGTAGCTCCGTCTCTTGCAAAGCCAGCGTCAAATATAGGCTCTAAATTTGTGCTTTCGACCCTTTTTGTCCTGTAAAAATAAGGGCTATCATCGTAGCTTTTTATAAAAACGTGAACAAGGTTTTTCATAATGGCGCCAAATTCGCTAAATCCCGCCTCTTTCTCGCTTCTAGTTGCGCAATAATAGCTTATCTTGCCATCACTTAGATAGCCATTGCCAAGCACTTTGGCACTTTTTGGATCAAGGCCAGGCAAAATTTCTCTAGCGCAATAGACACTGTTTTTATCAGCCGCCACGTTTGAGTAATCATACGCGTGTTTTAGCTTTAAGACCCTAAAACTAGCCTCATCGACGCCTTTTAGCTCATACTTGCCACTGCCTGAAATTTGAACGTAAATTTTACCATCAGGCGAGCGGTAAAACTCGCTACTATCAATGTTTGCAAAGCCTCTTTGATACTCTCCTTCACGCCACAGATAAAGCATAGCCAAAACAAAAAATAGTGTCAAAATGACAAAAAGATAAAGGATCTTAGTCGCAATTTTTCTCATTATCTATAATCATCCACCCTTTTTTTAAGCTCGCTTTTTTGCGTTTTATTTTTAAAAATAGCGCCAACCACCGAGGCCACAAATGCAATGGCAAGAAATATCCAGTAGGCATATTTTTGCGAGTAATCATCAAAGTCGCTTATCGCATCGATCACCACCTCGCCCTCAGCTGGCGTCATAGCGCCTTGATCTACCATTTTTACTATCTCATCTAGTTTTAAATTCTCAACATTTGGACCATAAGGACGAGTGAGAATTTCAACCACGCCAAGGTCGTTTATGTCATAAACACTGCTGTTAAAACGCCAGCCGTAGCCGACGTTATCAAAATAATATGTCTTATCTCCGTTTGCATAAACCGCTCCGTAGCCATCGTTTCTTACAAGCCCTATCTTTCGCCACTGCTCTTTTGTATCAAGCCTTACGATACACGTGTGGCGCGAGCTTAAGCTGTGGTTATTTTTTGTGTTGTGCCAAATTTCATAGGTTTTTAGAAAATATGTCTTGCCATCACTTATCACCACGTCGCCATATAGCGGCGTTATCTCGCCTTTAAACGGATCGTCTCCGTCTCTTACAAACTCGCCCTCATCTATGCTGTTATACCACTGCCACTTTCGCTCCCAGTGATAGATCCCGCCTTTGCCGCGAAAAAGAGCATGATAGGAGTGCTCATCTTTTAGGTTAAAAAGTGGCTCGTATGGGGCAAATTTTGGGTCAAATTCGTGATCGTTTGCATAGACCATGCCAGAATTTGGCTCATAAAGATAGTGAATGCGCCATATCTCGCCGATATCACGCATTTGCGGGCTAAATTTGATCCCTAGCTTTGTGCTGTCATAATAGACATTTTCCCCATCAGTCGTAAAATGTATGCTCTTTCTTCCAGATGCCTGCTCGATGTAGCGCATTTTGCTGGCATTTGCGCCCTCTAGCTCTTTGCCCTCATGATAGACCTTCACGCCGTCACTTGCGTAGCCAAAGCCCAAGATCGCTGCTAAATTTGCGTTATCAACCTGTCTAAATTTATAGATATGAGTTTGCGCTTTTGGAGTGTTAAACATTTTATGTGAGAAGATATCCCAAAACTCTTTAAGTGCGGATATTTCGAGGTTTGTCTCGCTTTCGCTATCGCAAAAGTATGTGATCTTGCCGTCACCAAAATAGCCATTGCCAAGCGCTCTAACGCCATTTGGATCAAGCCCACTCATCACGAGATTACCGCAATATACCGCCTTATCGCTTGCGCCAACGTTTCTGTTGTCGTATTTGCCAGTGTCAATGTATCTAAATTTGCTGGCTTTTACGCCTATTAGCTCAAATTTACCACCACTTGGCACCATGGCATAGACCTTGTCGTCTTTGACGTAAAAATAGCTATTATTTAGCTCTTTACTATCGCCAATGTCGTCATCTAAAACAGAAACTAACCCAAAGACAAAAAAGTAGGTAGCAAAAAATATCACAACAATGGCGATTATTACTGAGATTAGCGGATGTTTTTTTAGCATTTTAGCCCCATTTCAAACAAATTTAGCGACCTCATCAAGCCGCAAAAACCTTTCATAAATTTAAATTTCAAAGTCCTATCCAAATATAAAATATCTAAATATCATAAGCCTAATATATGCAGATTTGCCCATCCAAAATAGAAAACAAGCGGCTGCTAATGTAACAAAAAGCCTATAAATGCTAAATTCCAACGTAATCCCATAATAAATAACCCACAAAGAAATAAAACAAAGATACAAGGCAACAAGCAAAAAGAATAAATTTTTAATCCTTGCAAAAAGTCCCGACTCTTCGCTGTTTTTTGCGATTAGCCTAATGGTCTCTATCTTATTTAAAAACCCAACCTTTTTATATTTTATCTGGACCAGATCGCCTACTTCATATTTATATATTTTAGGTGAAAATGTCTCACTAAATCTCATCTTATCAACGATAATGCTAAGGCTTACAACAGAATTTTGCCTAACAACTCTCGTATTTAGCGCGCTTATCCTACCGATCTTTTTCAAGCTACTCTAGCTCCTCGGCGATCTCTAAAACTTCAAAATAGTCATTTTCTAGGCTTTCAAGCTCAGCTTTTGCCTTTTCAAGCTCTTCATAAAGCTTGGTTAGCCCCACTTCTTGATAAATTTTTGGATCACTAAGCCCCTCGTTTAGCTCAGCTACTCTTGCTTCAAGGGCTGAAATTTTATCTGGATATGTGTTTAAAATTTGCGTTTGCTTATAGCTTAGTTTTGCGCCAGATTTGCTCTTTTGTTTGGCTTCATTTTGGCTATTTGCTAGCTCTTTTTCAAATTTATCAAGCTCTTTCATCTCATCTTCAAGCTCCAAATAGACGCTATACTCTTCGTGCAAGACATTTATCTTTGTCCCCTCAAACGCCCAGAGCTTATTTGCCATCTTATCGACAAAATATCTATCGTGGCTAACTAGCAAGATCGCCCCCTCAAAGCTTTGCAGATAGTCTTCTAAGATATTGATAGTTGCGATATCAAGGTCGTTTGTCGGCTCGTCAAGCACCAGCACGTCGTAAGTTTTAGTAAAAAGCATCGCCAGTGCCACGCGGTTTTTCTCGCCGCCACTTAAAACGCCTATCTTTTTATCAAGAAATTCCTTTGGAAAGAGGAAATTTTTAAGATAGCCATAGACATGCATATTTCGCCCACGAACCAGCACGTGATCGCCGCCATTTGGGCAAAATGTCTCTATAAGGCTCTTATCATCATCAAGGACATTTCTAGCTTGATCAAAGTAGCCGATACTCACCTCGCCTCTTTTTATCTCGCCACTACTTTGCTTTTCAAGTCCTAGCAAAATTTTAAGTAGCGTGCTCTTGCCACTGCCGTTTCGTCCGACTATGGCGATCCTCTCACCCTGCAAGATTCTTGCGTCAAATTTTTCAAAAAGCACCTTGCCGTCTATGCTTTTACTTAAATTTTTAAACTCAAATAGCATTTTTTTGCGGTTTTGGCTCTGCGTTTGGTTGAAATTTTTACTCGCACGCTCAAGTTCTAGCCTCACGCGCCTTATCACGCCTGGGTTTTTCTTAGCCTCCTCGCGCATGGCTAGCACCCGCTCTTTTCTGCCCTCATTTCGCTTTAGCCTAGCTTTTACGCCGCGCCTTAGCCACTCTTCTTCGGCCTTTAGCTGTTTTAGCAGCGTCTCATGCGACTTTGCAAGGCTTGCTAAAATCTCCTCTTTTTTGGTTAGATAGTTTGCATATCCGCCCTCGAAATTTTTTAAGCTTGCATCCTCAACCTCAACGCACCTAGTAGCGAGCGCATCGATAAAATACCTATCGTGGCTTATAAAAACTATGCTTTGATTTGAGCCTTTAAGCATATCTTCAAGAAATTTGACCATATAGACATCAAGGTGGTTTGTAGGCTCATCAAGCAGCAGCACATCTGGCTTTTTAAGGATGAGCGCACCCAGTGCCACACGCCTGATCTCGCCACCACTTAGCGAGCAAATGGGTCTGTTTTCATACTCTTTTAGCTTAAATTCTTGCAAAATTCGCTCGATCTTGTGCTCGATATTCCAGCCGTCTTTTGCCTCTATAAATTTTAAAAATCTCTCTTGCTCTTTTAAAATTTCTTTGTTTTCAGGCTCATTTGCTAGCAAGACGCCACTTTTTTCATAGTCGCTTATCGCGTCAAATATCTCTTTTAGCTCGTTATTTAGCGCATCTCTTACGCTAAATGTGGCGTTAAAATTTGGATTTTGCGCTAGCATCTCGACGCTTATTAGATTTTGCACTATACGTCTACCGCTATCTGCTGCCACCTCGCCAGAGATGATCTTCATAAGCGTGCTCTTGCCGCTGCCGTTTTTACCGATGATCGCTATCTTTTCATTTTCATTTACACTAAGACTTACACTGTTTAAAATTTCATTTGCGCCAAATTTTTTACTTACGTCTATTAGGTCGATTAATGCCATTTTTCTCTCAAATTTTAAATTTTTTGGATTATATCAAAAGGGAGCTAAAACCTAATTTGGCTATAATCGCCCAAAATTTAAAAAAGGAGAAATTTATGAATCTTTCTATGAAAAAGCTGGTCGTCCCTATATTTTTAGATATGTTTTTGCACTTTATAACGCTTATCATAAACACCTACATGGTGACAAAAGTGAGCGTGCATCTAGTTGGCGCCATGGGTGCGGGCAATCAAGTGATGGACCTTTTTATGACCATTTTTAACTTCCTAAGCATGGGCTGCTCAGTCGTCGTCGCACAAGCACTTGGAGCAAAGCAAAACGAGCTAGCTTCAAGCGTCATACACGCAAGCATCACGTCAAATACGGTCTTTGGCATCTTTTCAGCCATCATCATCTACGTCTTTGGCTACAACATCTTAAATTTACTAAACGTGCCAAGTGATCTCATAAACGATAGCTTCTCATACCTTCACATCCTTGGCTTTGCCCTACTCTTTGACGGCATCGGCATGGTGCTAGCTGCGGTGCTTCGCGTCTATAACCTAGCAACCGCGGTCATGCTAACTTCAGTTTTGATGAACATCATCACCATCTTTGGCAACGCCATCGCCCTTTTTGGCTGGTTTGATCTGCCAAATTTAGGCTTGCAAGGCGTTGCTATCTCGACATTTGTAGGTAGGCTTATTGGCGTTTTTGTCCTACTTTACATGCTCATACGCGTGGCAAAAGTTAAAATTTATCTTAGCAAACTGCTTGTCGTGCCGTTTGGAATTTTAAAGAAAATACTCTCAGTTGGCTTGCCAAGTGCTGGCGAAAATTTACTCTGGATGGCGCAATACATGGTCGCATTTGGCTTTATCGCGAGCATGGGCGAGGCAACTCTTAGCGTGCAAACTATCTACTTTCAGATCACTCTTCTCATCTTGCTTTGTGGCGCAAGTATCAGCGTGGCAAACGAGGTCATCGTGGGACATTTGGTTGGGGCAAGCGAGTTTAACGAGGCTTACACCAGAACCTTTAAAGCCTTGTGGCTTGGAATTTCTATCACGCTCATCGTCGTTTTGATCGCCTACGCCTTAAAGTATAAGATCATGGACGCACTAAATTTAGATGAGAACTTGCGCAAGATAATGCTGCCACTCTTTACGCTCTCGATCGTGCTAGAGGCTGGCAGAACCTTTAACATCGTCATCGTAAATGCCCTTCGCGCAAGTGGCGATGCGAAATTCCCACTTGCAACTGGGCTTATCTTTATGTGGGGGCTTTCGTTGCCGCTTGGATATTTCTTAGGCATACACCTTGGCTGGGGGATCATCGGCGTTTGGATAGGATTTTGCGCTGATGAGTGGCTAAGAGGTCTTGCAAATACTTGGCGCTGGAGAAGCAGAAAATGGCAGTCAAAACGCCTAGTTTGAGGCAAAAGAGCCTAAATTTAGACTTTTATGGCTTAAGCGTTTTAATAAATTTTAAAACAAATGTAAAATCTATGCGTCTAAGAGTTGGCAAGGATGCTAAGATCACGCTTTCTATGCCATTTTACAGCACGCAAAAGATGGTTCTTAGCTTTCTTGAAACGCATAGAATTTGGCTTGAAAATGCTTACAAAAAAGCTCTTTTAAATTTGCCAAAAGATGATGAGATGAAATTTCTTGGGCAAATTTATAAGATCAAATTTGATGAGGGCGCAAAAGAGCCATTTTTTGAAGATAAATTTATCATGACGCCAAATTTAAAGGCGCTTGAGCGCTTTAAAAAAGTAAGAGCAAAAGAGCTATTTTTGGAGCTTGTAAGCTACTATCAGCCTCATATCAATAAGCCAGTTAATCGTATCGTCATACGAAATAGCAAAACTCGCTGGGGGAGCTGCAACCACAAAAAAGGCTATATAAACTTAAGCCTAAGGCTCATCGAAAAGCCGCTCTCAGCCGTACGCTACGTCGTACTTCACGAGCTTACCCACCTACTCTACCCGCATCATCAAAGCAGCTTTTATAAATTTATAGAAGCCATCATGCCTGATTACAAAGAGCAAGAGCAAATTTTAAAATCATAATTATTTTTCATCAAGTAAGTGTAAATTTAATTATGTTAAAATTGCACATTACTTTACAAAAGGAAAATTTGATGAAAAAAATGATTTTTATCTCGCTTCTTGCAGCTTGCGCTCTAGCAGGCGACTTTGAAGATGGCTTGAAAGCTTATGCTGACTCAAATTTCACTGAGGCTTTGTCTAAATTTGAAGCAGGTTGCGCGGCAAATGACGCAAGATCATGCGTAATAGCAGGTGCGATATACCAGGCTGGCAAAACTGACGTGCCAGATAGCAACAAAGCGTTAGAGTTTTACAATAAAGCTTGCCAAGGTGGTGAAAAAGAGGGTTGCTCAGCAGCTGGTGGAATTTATCTAGATAACGATCCACAAAAGGCAAGAGAGCTTTTTAACAAAGCTTGCGAGCAAAATGACGGCTACTCTTGCGGTATGATAGGCTCGATACTAATAGAAGCTAAGAAATTTAAAGAGGCTTACACCTTCTTAGAAAAAGGCTGCAAGCTAAATGATAAGATGTCTTGCGAGTTTGCGGGCGATCTAAAACGCTCAAAACAACTTTGATCTTTAGGCTTTAAAAGCCTAAATTCTCACTTTTTACAAAATCACTAGAAATAAATAAATTTAAAAGTTTAGGCAAGAGAGCTCTTGCCTAATGTTATATCGCTCTTATTTGATCAAGCGGTTTATCTTTTATGCCCCACTGAGTCATAAAGACAAAGCCATAAAGAGCTGCTGCTACGATGTAGGCTGTGTATTCGTTTGGCATTAGACCAAATTTCACGCAGATGTTTGGCACAAGTGCTAGAGGCACAACTGGGATAAGTAGCACTCTCTCCCAAATCCTAAGCTTTGTAACGTAGTAGCCTTGAAGCAAGCTTGAAAAGGCAAACATCCCCACGATCGCCATGCCAAAGACAAGTAAAATTTCAAGCGGGTTGCTCATCCAGACTATCCCTTTTGAATCAAGTGGATCGCTCGTGTTTATGCTATCAATTAGCATAAGTTTATTGTTAAAGAAAAAGGCAAATGGCAAGATCGCCGTTCTTAGATCGTAAAAGAACCCTTGAACGCCAACGGTTATTGGATTTGCTTTAGCGATGCCAGCTGCTGCATAGGCTGCGATGCCAACTGGCGGCGTATCATCGGCTAAAATTCCAAAGTAAAATACAAAAAGATGCACGGCAATGGCAGGGATCAAAAAGCCATTTTTATGCGCCAAAAACAAGATAACTGGCGCAACAAGACTTGAGACAACGATGTAGTTTGCTGTCGTTGGAAGACCCATGCCAAGGATGAGCGACATAAGAGCTGTTAAAACTAGGATCATCATGATGTTATCGCCTGCTAAAAGCTCGACTAGATCAGAGAGCACCTGACCAAGGCCAGTAAGCGAGATAGAGCCCACTATGATGCCAGCAAGCGCAGTTGCGATGGCTATTGTAGTCATGCTCTTTGCAGCTGCGACCATCGCCCAAAATATATCCTCAAAACCAAGAAGCACGTCGTTTAGCCCTACTTTTTCGCCTGAAGCTAGCTTTTTAGTTGGCTCTTGAAAGATCATTATCAAAAATAAAAATCCAATCGCATTAAACGCAGCAGCTATGGCTGACTCTTTTGCGATTAAAAGCGTATAAAGCAAAATTAGAATCGGCGTTATATAGTGAAGACCGCTAACAAAAATTTTAAATCTTGAGTGAAATTCGCTCTGATTTATGCCCTTTAACCCAAGCTTGACGCTCTCTAAATGCACGATGAAAAATAGTGACAAGTAACAAGCAAATGCTGGGATAACCGCTGCCATCATAACATTTGTATATGTCATACCCAAAAACTCAGCGATGATAAAAGCAGCCGCACCCATGATAGGTGGCATGAGCTGTCCATTTACGCCAGCTGCGACCTCGATAGCTCCAGCTTTTGTGCGTGAAAGACCAGCTTTTTTCATAAGTGGTATGGTAAATGTGCCAACGGTTACGACGTTTGCTGTTGAGCTGCCTGAAACCATGCCGGTTAGGCCACTTGCGATGACTGAAGCCTTAGCTGGGCCGCCTCTATATTTGCCAAGAAGAGAAAAGGCTAAATTTATGAAGTATTGTCCAGCGCCTGCTCGCTCAAGCAATGAGCCAAAAAGAACAAAAAGGTAGATAAAGCTAACACTAACGCCAATAGGCACGCCAAAGACGCCCTCAGTCGTCAAAAACATGTGCCCTGCGATCTTTTCAAAGCTAGCGCCTTGATGAGCGATGATGTCTGGCATATAAGGACCAAAGTGATCATATATCAAAAATAATATACAAATGATAGGAAGCGCTGGTCCCATGACACGCCTGCCGGCCTCAAGTAAGACGATGATCGCCAAAAACGATATTACGATATCTTGAGTGATATAATCCCCTGTCCTATCGGCTAGCTCATAAAAATAAACCGCTGGATAAAGCACGGCAACAACGCCTACCACGCAAAAAACTAGGTCGTAAAACGGCAAACTTGAGTGAGCCTTTTTATGAAAAGTGACTGGATAGAGCAAAAATACAAGCCCAACCGCAAAAGCTAGGTGAATAGAGCGTGAAATGTTAGTATTTAGTGGAAAATACGCTATATAAAGCTGAAAAACCGACCAAGAAAAGCATACAATCGCAATGAAATAGTTGTAAAAATTGCTATTTATCTCTCTTGTCTTTACTTCGACAAATTGTTCTTCGTTGTCTTTGACTTCGTTCATCTCTCTCCTTTAAAATTTAAATATATAAATTTAGAAGAAATTTGCATATTTAAATTTTATCCAGAGGCAAAAGCCCCTGGAAATGGATCATTTTAAGATACCTGCCTCTTTAAACGCAGCCTCTGCAGCTGGGTGAAGCGGAGCTGAAAGACCTTGGACAAGATCTTCTTTATTAACTGATTTTAGCGCTGGGTGAAGAGTTTTATACTCATCAAAGTTATCTAAAATAGCTTTTATCACAGCTTTTACAGCCTCATCTTTTGTATCTTTGCTAGTTACCAAAACAGCCTTTACACCGATAGTATTTACATCGTGATCGACGCCATCATAAGAGCCTTTTGGGATCACACCTTTTGCAAAGTATGGTTTTTCTTTAAGAAGGTTATCGATCTCGCTGCCTTCTATGTTTAGGATATCAATAGGCAAAGATGTCGCTGCGTCAGTGATGTTTGCAGTTGGGTGGCCGACGACAAAGCTATATCCGTCTATTTTTTTATCTTTTAGTGCGTGCGGGCATTCGCCAACTGTTAAAACGCCGCGGTATCCTAGTTTTGAAACATCAAAGCCTTTTGCTTTAAAGACTTCAAGCGTACTCACTTCGTTGCCGCTGCCTGGGTTTCCGACGTTGTATTTTTTACCTGCAAAAGACTGGATATCACTTGTTAGACCACTATCTTTTGCCACGACAAATGCAAGAAGCTCAGGATAGATAGCTACTACTGAGCGTAAATTTTCATCTTTTGCTCCGTCAAATTTGCCAGTGCCATTAAATTTGTCATAGACGACGTCGCTTTGAACAAAGCCAAATGTAAGCTCTTTTTTAAGGACGTTATTTACGTTATAAACAGAGCCGCCAGTTGATTGGACTGAGCATTTTACATCAGTGTTTTTGTTTGCCAAACGGCAGATCGCTCCACCTATTGGATAGTACGTGCCTGTCATGCCGCCAGTGCCGATACTGATAAATTCTTTTGCTGAGAGAGTTGTTGCTAAAAGCAAGCCAGCAAGTGCCAAAGAAGTAGTTTTCATCTAAAATCCTTTCAAAAAATTTAAGGCTATTTTATTCTATAAATTTAGCTTTGTATCTTTTTGTTATGATATTTTTATGCCATTTTGGTAAAGTTGCAACTATTCTACACAATCAAGGCTTAAAAAAATATTTTCTTAAGAATAAATTTATATTTCTTTATAGGGCGATTTGATTTTAATAAAACAAGAGTCCAAATATTATTTTTATAGCATGTACGATAATAACTTATTTAGTAAACTCAAATTGAGTTTACTGTAAGGTCTTGGCAGACGGCCAATATTTTTATTCTCATAATAGAATAAAAA